>NZ_JAVTTP010000001.1:1362500-2096666 GCF_032248455.1 Pricia mediterranea | reverse complement strand
TCACGTGCTGTCCACCGGCCCCACCGCTCCTGACCGCCTTAAACTCCAGTTCCTGAAGGGCTGTCTTCTTTTTCATACATTTAAATGTTTTTAATTATTTAGAGATAAGCTAATTAAAAAATTGAGAACGTATGTAACCGCTGCGCTCTCGCATGAAAAATTTTAAACATCACCTTTGGTGAACAAATTTTTCAAATTTGTTCATGCTCGTTTCATGATAAAATATCCGGGATTCTTTGGTTAAGGGTCTCGATGGAAACGTTCAGAAAAACGACCTTCCCGCTGTCGAAGGGACTATGGTGGTGAAAATAAACATCCTGTCCCTCATAGGCCGCGACAATCATGTAGTGATGTCCCATATAAAAGGCCTCTTTCACAATTACCTCGAGTCCCGATTGATCTGAAACCTTGAATTCATGGGCGTATACGATAATTCTGCGTTTGGTGTCGGCATATGATTTTACGATGTTGACGGGTATTTTGTTTGCTTCCCCGAACATGGAGGCGATATACAGGTCTTTGGGGTGTTCGTAAAGTTTTTTGGGAGTATCCGTTGCAATGATATTCCTGTCCCTTAACACCATGATCCGGTCAGCAAAGGGCAAGATGTCCAAGGGGTCGTGGGTGGCGGTTAGTATGGTAATATTTTTACGCTTTAAATAACCGAACAGATTTCTGCGCAATTGGTTCTTTCGAAAGTTGTCGATGTGGCTGAAAGGTTCATCCAATAACAAGACCTCGGGCTCTTGGGCCAGCACCCGGGCAAGGGCCACCCTTTGTTGCTGCCCTCCGCTGAGATGTCTAACCTTGGTGTCGGCGAAGTCGGTCATCTGCAACATGTCCAAGAGCTCTTGGATACGAAACTGCATTTCTTCGGGTTCAAAAACGGAGAGAAACTCGCCGACGTTCTCCTTGACCGTGGTGTAGGGCATCAGATCAAACTCTTGGGAGAGGTACTTCATGTTGGGCTCCCCGGGCACCAGATTGTAGGAAGGCCCCATGACCTGGACGTTGTTCCAATGTACCTCGCCGATTTCGATGTGCAACAGACCATACACAATTTTTAAGAGCGTACTTTTACCACAGCCGCTTTCTCCGATAATCGAAACATGTTCCCCTTTGGCCACCTTGAAATCGATGTTCTCCAATACGGGTACACCGTCGGCATAGGAAAACGAAACATGGTCTAGGTGTAACATTTACAGCTGCACGTTTTTGGGACTATAAAAAATCCATCCCGTAAGAAACGTATTTTCCGCCAAAATATCGATGTTCAAAAAATTAATCTTTGAACTTTTTCAATATCGACTGGTTCGGCAATTCCCCGAATCCCATATTGTAAAAAGTAAACCCGAAGATGTCAGCATACTGCTCGATGGTCTTGCTTACCGGGGTCCCGGCCCCGTGACCGGCGTTCGTCTCGATACGAATCAAAACAGGGTTGTCGCCTGTCTGTTTGTGCTGCAGCTCGGCCGCAAACTTAAAACTGTGGGCGGGTACGACCCGGTCGTCGTGGTCGCCGGTGGTGATAAGCGTGGCGGGGTACTCGGTACCTGCCTCAATATTGTGCACGGGGGAATAGCCTTTGAGGTAGTGGAACATTTCCTGGCTATCTTCCACTGTACCGTAGTCGTAGGCCCAGCCAGCCCCGGCCGTAAAGGTGTGATAGCGCAGCATGTCCATCACCCCGACCGCGGGGAGCGCTACTTGCATCAAATCGGGTCGTTGCGTCATCGTTGCCCCCACTAAGAGCCCGCCGTTACTTCCACCGCGAATCGCTAAATAATCCGATGTCGTATAGTTGTTTTCTATCAGGTATTCGGCTGCGGCGATAAAGTCATCAAAAACGTTTTGTTTCTTCATTTTGATGCCCTCCTCATGCCATTTTTTACCGTATTCGCCTCCGCCACGGATGTTGGGTACGGCATAGATACCGCCCTGCTCCATCCAAACGGTGTTGGCTATACTGAAAGAGGGAGTGATGCTGATGTTAAATCCTCCATAGGCGTACAAGAGGGTGGGGTTTTTACCGTTCAGCTCCAATCCCTTTTTGTGGGTGATGATCATGGGGATTTTCGTTCCGTCCTTCGAGGTATAAAATACCTGCTTCGACTCGTATTCATCAGGATTAAAATCGATATCCGGTTTCCAGTAAAGCTCGTATTCGCCGCTCTTCACATTGTATTTGTAGGATGATCCCGGAGTGATATAATTGGTGAAATAGAAATAGAACTCCGTATCCTCTTTCTTGCCCCCAAATCCGGATGCGCTACCGACCCCAGGAAGCTTTATTTCCCGGATCATCTTGCCCTCATAATCATATTGCATCACCTTGGATACGGCATCGACCATATATTCCGTAAAAAAGTAGCCGCCCCCGGTACTCGGGGCAAGCACGTTTTCGGTTTCCGGGATAAAATCCTTCCAGTTGTCAGGTGAGGGCTCCGCGGCATCGACCGTAACTATTTTTTTGTTCGGCGCGTCGCGGTTTGTGACGATATAAAGTTTCGAACCGACGTTATCGATGAGGTAGTTGTCCGAATCCGTATCCCCAACAATGGGAACGAGTTGTCCGTTCGGGTCTTGCAGGTCTTGAATGAACAATTTATTCCCCGAGGTCGAGGTGGCCGCGGAAAGGGTCAGATAACGTTGGTCTTCGCTCACGGAAGCCCCAATATACCGGTGCTTCTCGTCGGGACCACCCCCATATACCAATCGGTCTTCTTGTTGTGAGGTGCCCAGCTTGTGAAAATATAACTTGTGCCGGTCTGTCTTCGTCGAGAGTTCGCTGCCTTCGGGCTTGTCGTAGCTGGAATAGTAAAAACCCTCGTTGCCTTTCCATGCCAACCCGCTGAATTTGATGTCGGTCAGGGTATCTTCGACAATCTCCTTGGTTTCGGTGTCAATAACGATGGCCTTGCGCCAATCGCTGCCGCCCTCGGAAATTAAGTATCCGGCCAAGGATCCGTCTTTGGTAAAGCTCAGGCCTGCAAGGGAGGTGGTTCCGTCATCGGAAAAGGTGTTCGGATCTAAAAACACTTCCGGGGCCGCGTCGTTCTTTTGTCTGTACACGACGTATTGATCCTGCAGGCCGTCGTTTTTGTAAAAGTAGGTGTAATCCCCCTCCTTGAAGGGGGAGCCCAGTTTCTCATAATTCCAGAGCTTTTCCAACCGATTTCTCAGGGCATCGCGAAAGGGAATCTCTTCCAGATAACCGAAAGTCACTTCGTTTTCGGCCTTGACCCAGGCTTCGGTTTGCGCACTTCGGTCGTCTTCGAGCCAGCGGTAGGGGTCTTTTACTTCGGTATCGAAATAAGTATCCGTGGAATCGACTCTTTTGGTATCGGGATAGTTCACTGCGATGTTCTGTTTTTGGGATTCGGATTGACAGGCCATAAGCAGGTTGGCCATGGCAGCCACAACAATTAATTTTTTCATTTCGATGAATTAAAGCGCTAAAATTAGCAATACCCCACGGAGGCAGGAAGATTTTAACCGAATATTTAGAAAATAGAGTAGTGACGCACTTTCTAGGTCGGACTATGTCGTATTACGGACACATGGGTACGGTGGTGCGAAGTTGCTTCACGCCGTGTCCGTACTGGTGTGGACTAAAAAATTTCAATGGGAAACTGTGCCTTAAACCAACTTGTTTTTTACCAAGTATTCCGCTATCTGAACCGCATTGGTAGCCGCTCCTTTGCGAAGGTTGTCAGATACGATCCACATGTTCAGGGTGTTGCGATTGGATTCATCGCGGCGGATGCGGCCTACGAATACCTCATCTTTGTCATGCGCGTAGATGGGCATGGGGTAAGTGTTGGTATCGGGATTGTCCTGAACCGTTACCCCGGGGGTGTCGTTCAGTATTTGACGGACCTCATTGAGGTCAAAATCATGATGGAACTCTACGTTGACCGACTCCGAGTGACCCCCGGAGGTTGGAATGCGTACGGCGGTAGCACTGATAGAAAAGCTGCGGTCGTCCAATATCTTTTGGGGTTCGCGGGCGAGTTTCATTTCTTCCTTGGTATATCCGTTTTCCATAAAAACATCGCAATGCGGCAGCGCATTGCGGTTGATTGGGTACGGATAGGCCATTTCTCCCTGTACGCCGGCCGTCTCGTTATCCAGCTGAATAACGGCTTTCACCCCTGTTCCTGATACCGATTGGTATGTTGAGACGATGGCCCGCTTCATCTTGTATTTGTAATGTAGGGGAGCCAAGGCCATGACCAATTGAATGGTAGAGCAATTGGGGTTGGCGATAATTTTATCCATTTTGGTCAAGGTGGATGCGTTGATTTCGGGAACCACCAATTTTTTGTCCGGATCCATCCGCCAAGCGGAACTGTTATCGATGACCGTAGTACCCGCGTCCGCGAATTTGGGTGCCCATTCCAAAGACGTGTCCCCACCGGCAGAAAAAATGGCAATATCGGGGCGTGCCGCTACGGCATCCGACAAACCTATTATGATGTAATCTTTGTCTCTATACGATAGTTTTTTGCCCACAGAACGTTCCGAGGCGACCAAGAGCAGGTCTGTAATCGGAAATTTACGCTCGGCCAATACCCTTAGCATCACTTCACCAACCATTCCGGTGGCCCCAACAACAGCTACTTTCATCTGAATCGAATTTTAAGGAACAAATGTAATTCAATGCTTACTATTGGGCAAGCAATTAGGTTTAAAAGCAGAGGAATATAACAAAATGTTGTTTTTACAACAAAGGGACGGGATTACACTTCATTGTTCGAGGAGTCAGGACTCAGGTGGCCAAACTTTCCATGCGAAAGCCATTGAGGCCCTGTAAGGGTGAAATAGCCTAGCTTATGGTGGAGGACTCCATTAGCTTATCATTCAGTCAGTTATATCTCCAAAAGTTCACAATTTGCCCCCATTAATCGCTGGCACCTACCGCTCTGAATGTTAAGGCAAATGGCCTATTTTCAACAACAGGTTCCTATAAAAAAATCGCCCAAAGAACTTGCGAAGTCCTACAGGCGATTAAATATTAGTGCATGATGTAGCGGTGTTGTCCCGGTAAAACGCGGAACACGTATGCGGTTAATTTTGCTTTTTCAATTCATCGCGGATTTCAATAAGCAATTCTTCGGTGGTCGGACCTTTAGGCGCGGCTTTGGGCTCTGGCTCCGGCTCGCGCACCTTATTGTACGACCTCACGATCATGAATAGCACGAACCCGACGATAATCAGATTGATGATCGAATTGACCCAAGCTCCATAACGAACGGCACTTTCTGGTTTTTCCACGGTTCCGTCGGCGGCGACGATGGCTTCGGACAAAACTACTTTCATCTCCGAGAAATCCATTCCCCCTGCAAAATAGCCGACAACGGGCATCATGATGTCATTTACGAATCCGTTGACAACAAGTCCCACGGCACCTGCCAGGATTACGGCGACTGCCAGATCAATGACGTTGCCGGTCATGATAAAATTCTTAAATTCTTTCCACATGGTTTTTGATTTTTTAAAGGATTGATTGTTTAAACTGCCGCAAAGTAGTGAATAAAAGGAAGTAATGCGAGATCTCGGCAGACATTTGTTACGTGAGAACGACCCGTTTTACCCGTTGGGAGATTGCAGTTAAAATCTCGTAGGAGATAGTAGCGGCATCCTTTGCGAATGATTGCGCGGTATGATGGCCTCCGAAAACGATGACCTGGTCGCCCTCTCTGCAATCGATGCCGGTTACATCTACCATAATCATGTCCATGCACACATTTCCTACAATGGGCGCTTTTTTCCCTTGGATGGTAACATGGGCTTTCCCCTTGCCGTATTGCCTGCCGATTCCGTCCGCATGGCCGATGGGTAGGGTCGCGATCAACCGGGGCGAAGTGGCGATATACCCCCGATTATAGCTAACGCTTTCCCCGGATTCAATTCGGTGTATCTGGGAAATCACGGTTTTCAGGGTGGCCACGGGCCGGAGCTGGACATCGATTTTGGGACTGTTGCCGAATCCGTAAAGGCCGATTCCGCTACGGACCATATCGTACTGGTATTCATGGTAATTGATAATACCCGAGGTGTTCAACAAATGTCGGAAAGGCCGGGCATCCAACTTTTTATTGATTTCCAGGGATATTCCTTCAAAGATGGCGATCTGTTTTTGTGTAAAATCGCGTTGGTTCAGGTCTTCGGAGGCCGCCAAATGCGAAAAATAGGAAACTACCCCAACCTCCTCCCTGGCATTTAGGTGTTGGACAATAAAATCTACGTCATGACCTGTAAACCCTATTCGATTGAGCCCTGTATTGAACTTGAGATGTATGGGATAGTCCGTTTGGGATTTCCTTTTCGCGGCTTCCAGAAATTCCCTTAAAATTTTACGGGAATACAGGCTTGGCTCCATACCGTGCTCGATAATGGCATCGAAGCTGATCGGTAAAGGATGCAGTACTAAAATCCGAGTTCGGATACCGGCATCCCGAAGTACCATTCCTTCTTTGGCGTAGGCAACGGCAAGGTAGTCCGCCCCTAGGGCTTCCAGTTTTTTGGCGATCGCGACCGAGTCACTTCCATAGGCAAAGGCCTTTACTACCCCTAAAAATCGGGTTTCCGGTCTTAGCCTTCCTTTTAAATACCGGTAATTGTGTTCTAAGGCCCGCAGGTCGATTTCAAGAACGGTCTCGGTCGCTTTAGGCATCGGGTTTCTTTATGTTGGCGCTGACATCCTCTATATCCACGGTCATTTTTCCAAGTCTTTCCTCAAGCATGGCCTTATAGAACGCTCCCCGGCTCAAGGGTTCGTAAGCTTCGGTCTCGCCCAGCAGTACCAGATCGTCGATGTTCGATTTTCTATAGCTATAATGAGCCAGGTTACCGGTTCGGGTACAGACGGCGTGCACTTTGGTTACATATTCTGCGGTTGCCATCAGGGCCGGCATGGGGCCAAATGGATTTCCCTTGTAATCCATATCAAGACCGGCGACTACCACCCGAATACCTTTGTTGGCCAAGTCGTTGCAGACGGTGACGATTTCAGTATCGAAAAACTGGGCCTCGTCGATGCCGACAACGTCACAAGTAGCGCCCAATGTGCGGATTTTGGTGGCGCTGGGGACAGCAGTGGAACGTATCTCATTGGCATCGTGCGAGATTACTCTGTCCCTTTCATACCGGGTATCGACCATTGGCGTGAAGATCTCGACCTTTTGTTTGGCGAATTGGGCGCGCTTCAATCTGCGGATAAGCTCTTCGGTCTTCCCGGAGAACATAGAACCGGAGATGACTTCGATCCAACCGAATTGTTCTTTGGGGTTGACCGTGTTTTCGAGAAACATTTTGTAATTTTAGACGAAAATGCGGGGTTTTCCGTTATTGATATATAGGGTTAAGGCCAACAAAGATAGACATACCGATTTACGGATACCAAAAAAAAAGAGCGATGAAGAAAAAGTTAAAAGAAGAATTGAGGAAGTTATCCGCCGATATCATTACGTCCCACGACAAGAACGATATAGGGGAGCTTTACGAGGCGGCCAAAGAACTTTACGAAAAATTAGCTGTTTTACGATTTATAGAGGACAAGCTGAACCATATGGAAATCGATGTATCCAAAAGCGTCGTTGCCGCCAAGTTCGAGAAAATAGCGAATGCGGTGTTAAATGAAAATTCATCCGTGCCGGAAAGCAATCCGCATGATGAGGATATTATGATACCCGGAATAGATACGATCAAAGACATGGTTTCCGAGATGCCCGCGGATCCCCAGGTCGATGAGATGTTGGCAGAATTTCTGTCCAAGCCGGACTATATGAAGAACGACAAGGAACTATTTATGCCCCAAAAAGAGGCTCCTGTCAAAAGGGAGGTCCTGACCGGGCCGTCAGGTAAGAACATCTCGGGCAAGCGACTAAAAGTCGATTTGAACAACCGTTTGGCTTTCGTGAAACATCTTTTCGGCGGCAGTATGGAAGATTATAACAGAGTGCTTTCGCAATTGAATACCATCGATAGTCATGAGCGCTCGGTATCTTTCATCGAAAACATGGTCAAACCCGACTACAATCATTGGGCGGGCAAAGAGGAGTACGCGGAGCGTTTTATGCTTCTGATAGAGCGTAGGTTCTCGTAGACGCACGGAATTTAAAAAATGGCCGGAATTCGTGTGAACGATTTCCGGTCTCTTGCCTTTACGAATGGGAAAATTGTATTTGATTCCGACCCCAATCGGCAATTTGGAGGATATGACCTTTCGATCCCTGCGGATATTAAAGGAAGTGGATGTTATTTTGGCCGAGGATACTCGCACCAGCGGAAAGCTGTTACAACATTATGAGATTGTCACCCCGATGCAGCCCCATCACATGCACAACGAGCATAAGACAGTAGATGCTGTCGTCAAACGCATACAGGCCGGGGAGACCATGGCCCTAATTTCCGATGCCGGTACCCCGGCAATTTCAGATCCAGGGTTTCTTTTGACCCGCGCCTGTGTGGACCGAGGGATCGAGGTAGATTGCCTTCCGGGGGCTACGGCTTTCGTTCCCGCCTTGGTCAATAGCGCACTTCCCAACGACAGGTTCGTCTTCGAGGGATTTCTTCCTCCTAAAAAAGGGCGACAAACGCGCTTGAAGATTTTGGCCGAGGAAAACCGTACGATGGTCTTTTACGAATCTCCCTACAAACTGCTCAAGACCCTTATCGACTTTGTGAGCTATTTTGGTGCCGATCGGCCCGTTTCGGTTTCCCGTGAGCTGAGCAAACTGTACGAAGAAACGGTCCGGGGTAGTGCCGAAGAGGTATTGCGGCACTATTCCGATAAACCCCCGAAAGGAGAGATTGTGGTGGTGGTCGGAGGGAAGAAATAGCTATTCTACGCAAATTTCGGGCATTCCCGCCCCAAGTTTTTTAGGGCATCTATTTGTTGTACATTTATCCTTCACAAGAACTAAAAACTATGTCCGAAAAAAATCACGTTACTACCAAATGGCTTGGTAATATGGTCTTTGAGAGCACTAATCCCTCGGGATTGGACCTAAAGATCGATGCGGGTCCCGATGACGGTGGCGAAGGCAAGGGGTTTCGCCCCAAAGCACTCATGCTATCCGGGTTGGCAGGTTGTTCCGCCCTGGATATCGCGGGACTTATTAAAAAGATGAAATTGGACGTCGATGATTTCCACATCGAGACCATTGCCGATCTCACCGATGTACATCCGAAATTCTATGATAAAGTAGTGGTCGAGTACCATTTTCACGGCAGCGATCTTGATGAAAAAAAATTGCAACGGGCGGTGGACCTTTCGGTGGAAAAATACTGTGGCGTGATGGAAATGTTCCGGCGGTTTGCCGAAATGGAAATCAAAACGGTGTTTCACGACAAATAAAGATTTTGGCAGGCTTCAATTACCGCCTTAGCTTATGCGAAAAAAGAACTCGTTGCACCTCCATTTGGCCAGTGCCGCTGCATCTTGTCAACTTGCGGACTACACTGGCCGCAATGATTACTCACCGATATCGAACTCTATAGAAAATGCGCTGGACCATCAAGGCCAAACCCGAACAATACCAAATCGACCAGCTTTCTAAAGCCCTGAACGTTGACGGGCTCATCGCTCAGTTGTTGATACAACGCGGTGTAAAGACTTATGAACATGCCAAAAAATTCTTCCGGCCCCAATTATCAGACTTGCACGATCCGTTTTTGATGAGGGATATGGACGTGGCCGTCGAGCGCGTAAGAACGGCGATTGCAAACCACGAGAATATATTGGTGTATGGCGATTATGATGTCGATGGTACGACTTCCGTAGCCCTGCTATCATCTTACCTTTTATCTTATTATCCGAATGTTGCGACCTATATCCCCGATAGATATACTGAAGGGTACGGAGTTTCTTTTAAAGGTGTCGATTTCGCGGAAGACAATGGTTTCACGGTTATTGTTGCGTTGGACTGCGGAACCAAGGCTCTTGATCAAATAGATTATGCCAGAAAAAAAGAGATTGACTTTATTGTCTGCGATCACCACCGACCGGGGGCGCGTTTGCCCGAAGCCGTCGCTGTTTTGAATCCGAAGCGAAAGGATTGTCAATATCCGTACGAGGAGTTGTGTGGTTGTGGGGTCGGGTTCAAACTAGTACAGGCCTTGGCATCACACCGCGGGCAGACTATTGACGACCTAGTTCCCTATCTCGATCTGGTGGCAACCGCGATAGGGGCGGATATCGTTCCGATAAGCGGAGAAAACCGGGTGTTGGCCTATTTCGGACTTCAAGTTATCAATACAGCTCCCCGCAAAGGCTTAAGGGCCATCATCGAGCAGACCAAAAAAAAACAGCAGTTCACCCTGACCGATGTTGTCTTTATCATAGCCCCCCGGATTAACGCCGCCGGGCGGATGGAGCACGGGCAGCACGCCGTAAACTTGCTGACGGAAACGGATCTGGTCAAGGCCAGGGACTTAGCCGCCAAAATCGAAAAGTTTAATTTCGATCGTAGAGGACTGGACCGGGACATTACCGAGCAAGCCTTATTACAGATACGGGAAAACAAGGAAGAGGAGCGCTTTACTTCCGTCGTTTACCATGAATCATGGCATAAAGGGGTCATCGGCATCGTGGCCTCCCGCTTGACGGAAACCTACTACAGGCCTACCTTGGTCTTTACCAAAAGCGGAGATAAATTGGCCGCGTCAGCCCGTTCGGTCAAAGGGTTCGATGTCTATAATGCCCTAGAGGGATGCGCCGAGAGCATCGAACAGTTCGGGGGCCACAAGTATGCAGCGGGTCTGACCTTGCTCGAAGAACAGTTCGAGGCCTTCAAGAATAAGTTCGAGGAAGTAGTATCCGAGAGCATCGACCCGCATTTGCTCACTCCCGAAATTTCGGTGGATGCGCAAATCCAATTCCGTCAAATCACCCCAAAACTGTTTCGGATCATGAAACAGTTCGCCCCGTTCGGACCTAAAAACCGAATGCCGGTATTTATGGCCGAACGCCTTCAGGATACGGGATACGCAAAAAATGTCGGGGATGGGGGCAAGCATCTCAAGCTGTCCATCGTGCAAAAAGGTAGAGGTCCTGTAGGGGCCATCGGTTTTAACCTGGGGCACAAATTAGCGACAGTTACGGGAAGAAAGCCGTTCGACGCCGTTTTTTCGTTGGAAGAAAACGAATGGCAGGGCCACGTCAGCCTTCAATTAAAGCTGAAAGACATACGCTAATATGGATCCGTACGCCGCGCTCCGTTTTAAGGAGTTCAATATATTTCTTATCGTTCGTTTTTCCATGGTCTTTGCATGGTCCATGCAGTTTATCGTTATAGAATGGCAGGTCTATTCGATGACCAAAGACCCTCTGTCACTGGGGATTATAGGGTTGATGGAAGTTATACCCGCAGTATCTACGGCGCTGTTTGCCGGGCATATCGTCGATCAAAAGGAAAAACGTAACCTGTTGATCAAGTGCATCCTCGGTTTTTCGATAATCAGTTTCGGACTTTTTGCCCTGAGCCTCCCCTCCGTATTGGCGGAATGGGAAACGCAGCAGGTACTCTATGGAATCTACTTTTTGGTGTTTTTAGGGGGAATTGTGCGTGCCTTTCTCGGGCCGACCATCTTCTCGCTGATCGCCTTGATCGTTCCCAAAAGAATATATCCGAACGCGGCAACCTGGAGCAGTACTACCTGGCAATTGGCAGGAGTGCTGGGACCCGCCTTGGCAGGTTTTTCCATTAGCTGGATCGGGGTACACTGGTCCATGTGCGTAATCTTCGGATTTTCGGTGTTCGCCCTGATTTTTCTCTCCCAGATCTCGAGAAAGCCGATTCTCAACCCAAAGATTGGGGAGCCGGTTTTTCAGAGTTTGCGCGAGGGCCTCAAGTTCGTTTTTGGTACAAAAGCCATTTTTGGGGCGTTGACCTTGGATATGATTGCCGTACTTTTCGGAGGGGCCGTGGCGCTCCTACCGATCTACGCCCAAGACATATTGCACGTCGGTGCGGAGGGATTCGGCGTATTGCGGGCCGCTCCGGCGGTGGGTGCTGCTTTGATGATGTTCGGTTCCACCCGATTTCCGTTACACAAGAACGCGGGCAAGAAATTATTGCTGGCCGTCTTTGGTTTCGGGATCTGTATCATTGTATTCGGGCTATCGACCTCGTTTTGGCTGTCGGTGGCCGCTCTGTTCTTGAGCGGAGGGGTCGATGGTATCTCCATGATCATCCGCCAAACTATTTTACAATTAAAAACGCCGGACAACATGAGGGGGCGAGTGGCCTCCGTCAATTCGATGTTCGTAGGGTCCTCAAACGAGTTGGGCGCTTTCGAAAGTGGAGTGGCCGCCAAGCTACTGGGAACGGTAGCCGCAGTGGTTTTCGGAGGCACCATGACCTTGTTGACCGTGGGAATTACGGCCTGGGTCTCCCCGACTTTTAGGAATCTGGACTTACAGGATGACGTGAAAGCGCACGAAGCGGAAGATTGAAGTTCCCCTTATGCCTACGGAGTTGTTCTCAAAACCCATTCAATCCCATCCAATGAAAGGAAGGTTTTGAGCCATTCGCCATTTTTGTTTTAAGAGAAGACGGGGTAGGTTCTCGAATCAATCTTTGTATTCCTTGAGGCTTAATGCTTCCCCGTCAAAGACGGCATAGGTAAAATAGTGAATCCAATCCCCAAGGTTGAGGTATTTCGATTTTTCGTTAAGAGCGATATTCAGGGGAAGGTGGCGATGGCCGAAAACAAAATAGTCGTAGTGTCGGGTTTCCAATTTACGTTTCGCGTATTGTACCAACCATTCCTTCTCCTCTCCCAGGAATTTGGCATCATCGTCACCCGAAATCAGTTTGTTCTTGACGGAAAAGTACTGTGCCAAGCGAACCCCAATATCGGGATGCAGCCATCTGAAGAACCATTTGGCAACGGGATTGGTAAACAGTTTCTTCATCCGTTTGTAGCCCTTATCGTGCGGTCCGAGTCCGTCGCCATGACCTACAAAAAAAGATATCCCGTTCATCTCGAACTCTTGGGGTCCGTGGAACACCGGGATGTTGAGTTCATCCTCAAAATAGCCGTGCATCCAGAGGTCATGGTTGCCCACGAAGTAGTAGATAGGGATACCCGAATCGGAGATTTCCGCCAGCTTGCCCAAGGTCCGGGTAAAACCTTTTGGTACGACTGTTGAATACTCGAACCAAAAATCGAAAAGATCGCCCAGTAAAAACAGGGCCGCAGCATCTTTCTTTATAGTATCCAGCCATGCCACGAACTTTTTTTCCCGGGGCAGGCTTTGCGCGGGCGTGGGGGCTCCCAAGTGGTTGTCACTGGCAAAATATACTTTTTTTCCTTCGGGAATGCTGATGGTCGTCATTAAGGGTAAAGATAGGAAAATCCGACAGGGCTACTACCATTCTATGTCATGGATGCGTAAAGGAGTCAATTTCGGTGAATAAACACAGGATTAAGCGCAATCGATATAATAAAGGCTACTAAAAATCACAAGGAAGTTTTAACTTGGGCGTTCGGAGGACGTGTTTCTTAAATCGCCTAGTTGTCGGCCGCAAACCACTCCGCGTACGACGTTTCGGTCTCCTGCAACTTTAGGGAATAGAGTTGAATATTTTTCGGCAATCTCTTCTTGATCTTTGCCGCAAAATCGATGACCATGTTTTCGCTGGTCGGCTGATAATCGGCCAAGATGACCTGATGTTCTCGCTGCATCAGTTCTTTTGCCAGTTCGACATGCGGCGTGTTCTTGTTAAAGACCGTGGCGTGATCGAGCTTATCGACAATTTCTTCCTTCACGATTTTTTTCAGGTCGCCGAAGTCGATGACCATGCCCAATTTTACGTGCGAGTTATCCGTAATCGGCGTACCGATGACTGTCACGGAAAGTTTGTAACTGTGTCCGTGCACGTTGCGACACTTGCCGTCATAACCGTACAGCGCGTGCCCGGTCTCGAAATTAAACTGTTTGGTGATACGAATTTTGCCCATACTGCATTTTTGTAGGGCAAAGGTAACGATTTTGAAAATCGAAGTGGATTACGGAAAGAATTTGTAGATATCGTAGTGTTTGGCGATTTGAAGCGCAAGAGTGCCCACGCCACCGCCCGCACCATTGATCAGAATCTACTGGTTGGGTTGGATCTCGCCCACGTCGATAAGCCCTCGAACGGCCAACATGGCCGCGTGCGGAATGGCGGCGGCGGCCGCGAAAGTCATCCCGTTCGGCTTATGGGCAAGGGATTTGGCGTCAACACAGGCATATTCGGCGAAAGTTCCAAAACCGGTTTCCGATGTATCGCCGTATACTGCATCGCCTGTTTGGAAAGCGGAAACATTTTTGCCCACGGCTTCGACGGTTCCGGCCAGTTCCATGCCAGAAATGGGTTTTTTTGGCTTGGTAATACCGAAAAGCAGGCGATAGAGGTAGGGCCTACCCCGAACCATACTCCAGTCGTAATCGCTGATGGCGGTGGCATAGATTTTGACCAAAACCTCACGAGGCTTTGGAACGGGTTTAGGAACCTCAGCGAGCTGCAATTCTTCGGGAGGGCCGTATTTCGGGCAGATAATAGCTTTCATGGGATGGGCAGTGGGCGATTGTTGCCAAACCTCTAACAAGATTTGTATGTCCTGTAGTATAACGACGAAAAACGTCTCGATTTGCAACGATCCGGGCGCTAATCCATCGATGGCAACATTGAGATATGGATAAGGTTAAAGTCCATTATTACGAAACTTACAATTGCCTTTATACCTCGTAGGCTAGGGTCATTCTTTACGTAGCACCGTAATCCAAAGTATCGAGATTGCGGTTCATCCGTCCGGAGCCGATTGTCGGGCAATGTCGCATTAATCTCCTATTTAATTTTAATCGTCCCGTTTCTATATAGATTCAAGGCCTTGTTTAACAACAGCTCAATAGCTTCCAGCGGTAGATCTTTTTTCGGGTCGACCCGAAAAATCTTCATCCGCGAACGGTTTCCCCGTTCCAGATCGGAATGGTCTAGATGGTTGCCTTCCACAAATAGAATGTAAGGTTCTTTCGTTTTTTTATCCGTCCACAGATAGCAGAACATCTTTTTTCGGTAACAGAAGCAGGGCATGCCATATTTACGGGTCTCGGTAACCTTCTCGTCCATTTCCAGAATGATTTTACGCAGGGCCAGCAGACAACTTTTGTTGGGTTCTTCTTGGTGGAGATAGTAGGAGTTGGTTTCGCGGGTCATTGTTTTGGGATGTATTGGAATAGGGTATGTTTCGATTTTATCAGGGGCACGGTCGATGATACCGGGTTCGAGTCGTTTTTCTTTCGAGGTCAAATGAACGAACCAATCGCTGTCGTAATCCACCTCCAAGTCGAACAACTTGGTGTAGAAGTTTTTGCTGGTGGATAGGTCATCCGAGCAGATGTTTGTTAATAATCTGTTTATTTTCATCGTTGCGATTTTTTACAAGGCTTTCTTCCCAAGGTGTAAGTTAAAACGTTTTAGCTTCTACTTGATTTTAGGATGCGCTGATAAATGTTCAATACCGATAATTTGAAAGGCGCTTAGCGACGATTATTCCAAATGAATCCTTGAAAAATTATATTATTTTCGTAAAGTTCGGTGAGGTAAAATCCCGCGCATACAGCATCAACAACATTGCCAGAACAAATCTCTTAACAAATACACAATGCCAGAACTTCCCGAAGTACACGGGTATAAAGTCTATATCGACAGCACGTCGCTGCACAAAAACATTACGGCTTTCGACTGTCGCGACACAAAATTGCTTAAAATGCCTAAGTCGGATTTTGAGAAATACCTGTTGGGCGAAGCGTTTACCGAAACGAGGCGTATCGGTAAATATCTGTTTCTTCGCACCACCGGGCCCAAAGCGCTCGTCATGCATTTCGGGATGACCGGTCGCCCCAACTACTACAAAGATAAAGCGGACCGGTCGAAATTCGGGCATATCGAAATCACGTTCGAAAACGGGTTCCATCTGGCCTTCGAAAACAAACGAAAGTTCGGATGGTGGGACCTTGCCGATTCCATCGAATCTTTCAAAAACGACCGTGGGTTGAGCGATGACGCTCGCGACCTGTCGTTGGAGGATTTTAAAGCATCCTTAAGCAACCGTAAAACGCACGTCAAGAAAATCTTGATGGATCAGGGCGTGGCCGCCGGAGTAGGGAATTGGATGGCCGACGAAATCCTGTACCAGGCTAAAATCCATCCTGAGAAAAAGGTGGGGGACATGTCCGACGAGGATATCGAGGCCGTATTCGACGCCATGAAAAAAGTCATCGAGACCGCCATAGAGCACGACGCCCATTACAGCGATTTTCCGGAGAATTTTTTGATGCATTTTAGGAAAGAGGGCGCGACCTGCTATCATACTGGAGATGAAATACAGAAAATAAAGGTAGGGGGGCGTACGACCTATTTCTCTCCCGCATGGCAAGGGCTTTAGCAAGATTTCGCTTCTACTTGCCGTGCATTTTGTTCCCGCGCCAGCGGTTGAAAATGTAAATAGCGATCACGATGACCGCAAGCAGTAGAAAAATGATATTCCCATCCATAATTAGGGGGCTTTGTGATTATTTTTATGAGGTTCGACGATTTTGACTTACGACTGAAGAACGTCGGACTTAAGACATACTTGCTCTCCAGTATGCATTGTATTTAGTACTGCGTCTCGTGTTAGCTGGTTTTGCCTCCTTTTCTAACGGGAGACGCTACTTTTTGAATTTTGTCAAGGCGTTTTTCGTGAATTCGGAGAGGACCAGCTTTCCCGTAACGGCGGCACGTTCTGTCAGTAGACTATCCCAATCTGAAGTGCCTTCCCAAAGCACATTTTTCCATTGGGCCAAGGCATCTGGGTTGTATTTGGATAACTGGTCCGCAAAGAAATCCAGTTCCTTCTCCAGTTCCTTGAGGTCGTCGAAAACCTTGGAAAAGAGTCCCTTATCCTGTGCCCAGTAGGCACTTTTCCACTCTTTGGGGGAGAGGGACATCTCGGACAGTGCAGCCGCACCGATTTTTCGGGCAACGGCGGGTGCGATGACCAAGGGCGCAATGCCGATGGAAAGCTCCGATAAGCGGATGGATGCCGCCTCGGCTGCGAAAACATAGTCGCAGGCGGCGGCCAGCCCTACACCCCCGCCGACGGTCTTGCCCTGCACCCTTGCCACAATGGGTTTGGTACATTTTCGCATGGCGTTGATGACATTTGCAAAGCCGCTAAAAAAGACCTTGCCTTCTTCGAGGTTTGAAATTGCCGTCAGTTCGTCGAAAGACGCCCCGCCGCAAAAGGCCCGGTCGCCTTCCGATTTGAGTACGATGATCGTGATGGCATCATTTTCGGACAGCTTGTGGATTTTGTCGGCGAACCTGTTCAGCATTTCCAGCGTGAAAGAATTCCCGGCAGGATGTCCGAATTCCACCGTCGCGACCTTGCCGTTGATACTGGTATAAAGGCTTCCGTTCTGTCTGTCTGCTTGCATTGGATCGAGTTATAACTTGCTGTCAGGTCGAGTCTTACGAATTAAGTTTATGCCGAGCGCAGTCAAAGTATACAAGACAGGCGCAGTCGAGACCTCCTACTATACCATCCAAATTTAAGCGTTTTGCAGCAACGGCCGAAACTTCTTCCTGAATTTCCAGACCAAGGCACCACCCCGGATGAGCATCCAAACGGTAAAGGCCATCCAAATACCGTAAAGCTTCCAGTCCAGATACTTTCCGAGATAGAGCGTCGGAATAAAGCCCAAAAAAGTGGCCGCGAGCAAAGTATTCCTTAAATATTTCATTTCTCCCAATCCCTTGAAAAGTCCATCCAGTACAAATGCCACAGTGTTGATGGGCAATCCCAATATCAAGATAAAGAATACGGCATAGAAGGTCTCGAGCACGACCGTCTCGTTAGAGAAAATATTTCCAATCGGATAGTAGAACAAGAACGCGCTCCCCATCAATACAAGACTGACCACGACCCCATAGCCGGAGATTCTTTTGGCCAGCATCCATAAATCGTCATAGGCCCTCGCGCCCAAAAGCCGTCCTCCCATGATATTGGCCGCCGCGCCGTATCCATCGATAAAAAAGGACGAAAACAGCCACAGATTGATCGCAATCGTATGGGCACCGATATACTTCGGACCCATATCCGTAGCCTCCCGCACCGCCAGCAGCATGGCGACATTCAAGGCAATGGTCCTGACGAAAAGGTTAAGGCTCATACCGATCAGCCGCCTCAGTTCGGGGTTGATGGGGAGGCGCAGCTTCAAGCTGATATCCGTCTTCAGGTAGAGGAGTAAGAACGCCATAACGGCCATGCTGCCCTGGGCGATCAGGCTGGCCCATGCGGCGCCGTCGAGGTAGAGAGCGGGAATCCATCCTTCGACTCCATAGACCAACAGAAAGTCGAGACCGATATTGAGCACTGCCCCGGTTATGGCAATGAGCATGGGATAGTAGGTGTTCTGTAATCCCCTGAAAATACCCATTACGGCGAATACGAACAGGGTCAACGGGAAGCCCCAGACCCGAATGGAATAGTAGGAGACGCAATACTCCAAAATCTTTCCGGAAGCGTTGAACAGCCTGAAAATATCTTCGACAATATAAATGGTGGACAGCAAAACCAGTACGGCCAGCGAAATATTCAAAAAAATGGCCTGTGCGGGTAGCGTCTTAACCTCCTCGATCCGTCCGGCTCCTAGATACTGTGAAATAATGGCGGATATGGCACTACGGGTCTGCCCCAAGACCCAGATCAGCATGGAAAGAAACGACCCGACGATACCCGCCGCGGCCAGGGATTCTACCCCGTCAACGGGAATATTGCCGACAATGGCCGTATCGGTGATGGACAATAGCGGCTCGGCAATGCCCGCAATGGTCGCGGGAATCGCCAATCGGTTAATGGCCTTGAAGTTTATCGGTGTTTTCAAGGGCGGCAAGATATACGGAATCTATCGAAGCACCAACTTGTAGCTATGAAAAGGGGGATCACGGCACTGGAGAGATGACATTGCCCAACTTTTGATTCTTGAGCTCCAGTAAAGATATTTTAGAGTTGCTACAATAACTTAAAGAAGTATTTTGATACTTTCATAAAAAGTAGTTTCTTTGCAGTCCGATTTTTGGGGATTAGCTCAGCTGGCTAGAGCGTCCCGAAAGGCTTCGGGAAGGTCGTCTTCCCTGCCCGGTCTTTAACATATAACGATTGCACGGGGGATTAGCTCAGCTGGCTAGAGCGCTTGCATGGCATGCAAGAGGTCACCGGTTCGACTCCGGTATTCTCCACAGAAAACCACCGTTATAATGGTGGTTTTTTTTATGGGATGACCGCCCAAAGATGTCGTTGGATCTCGACAGATGCGTCACGCCCTGATAGGTGATTTGATCCTGTAGAGAGTAATGGCGCCTGCACCGTCAGGAAGCGATATTTTCCAGAAAAAGGCCTTTTTCGATGAAATCAGATGATTTTTCGTCGCCAATTGAATATCTTTCTTTCCTGACAGCGATTGTATCCCAATAAAACCGCTTAAATCTCCGAACTACACCCGCCTGAACGCATTTTGGAAAGGGCTTACCTAAGAAAAATGAAGCCTGTGACTGACAGGCAATAAAAAAAGCAAATGAAAAAAACACTAATGATTTTAATAAACTGTGCCCTAATATCCGGATTTTCGGCCAAGGCGCAGGAGAACGATAATCCCAAGGTCGTATTGATTACTTTAGATGGTCTACGCTGGCAAGAGCTCTTTACGGGAGCCGACCCGCTATTGGTGGCGAACAAAGAATACGTCAACGACACGACGGGGCTCAAGGATGAATTCTGGAAAGAAGGTGTCAGTGAACGTCGGGAAGCGTTAATGCCTTTTATTTGGACGAATGTCGCCGAAATGGGGCAAATCCATGGCAATCGGACGCTGGGTAGCAAGGTCGACCTGACCAATACAATGTGGTTTTCCTACCCGGGATACAATGAGATTTTGACCGGGAAAGCGGATGATGCCCGCATCGACAGCAACGATAAAATACCCAATCCGAATACGACCATTCTTGAAATCGCCAACAACGATCCAAAATACAAGGGAAAGGTAGCCGCTTTCGGAAGTTGGGACGTGTTTCCCTACATCGTCAATGAAGAGCGTTCGGGCGTGCCGGTCAATGCCGGCTTTGAACTGGCCCAAGGCGATAATCTAAGCGAGCGGGAAAAGTTCCTGAACGAACTGCAACCGAAGGTTCCGAGTCCCTGGGGTTCCGTACGGCTAGATGCCTTTACCCATTATTACGCATTGGAGAAGATGAAAAAGGATCATCCGGCACTTATTTACATCGCTTACGGGGAAACCGACGATTTCGCCCACGATGGGGATTACAGTGCCTATCTACAATCGGCAAAGACCACCGACGCCATGATCAAGCAGTTGTGGGACTTTACCCAAAACGATCCTTTTTATAAAGATAACACCCTTTTTATCATCACCACCGATCACGGCCGGGGCACGGAGCCCTTGAGAACATGGACGGGCCATGGGAGCGACGTAAAGGGCGCCGGAAGTGTCTGGATGATACTCTTCGGAAAAGACGTTGCCCCAAAAGGTGAGGTTTCGAAAGAAGAGCAGTTGTACACTCTCCAGATTGCCCCTACTGTTTTAGAAACGCTTTCGCTAACACGAGGTGATGCCAAAATGCAGGGAATGCCACTTCCACTTGATTGACCGAAATGATTATCAGATCGTATAATGCCAAGAAGGTTGCTGTAATGGCCACGCAAAAGCATAATGTAAAACCTGATAGCCATCTAAAAGTTTACCAGTCGTTTTCAGACTTCAGGGCTAAATCGCATTATTTGGTACACGGAACGCCATAGGTCGACAAAAACAACATATCAATAAAATTATTTTATGTTTTCTTCAAAAACTTATCTGAACAGACGCATGCACCTCAAAAGGACCCTAAAAACGGGATTGGTGCTTATGCCGGGCAACAGCGAAAGTCCGATGAACTATGCGGACAACTGGTATCCCTTTATGCAGGATAGTACGTTTCTGTACTACACGGGTATCAATTGCGTTTCCGATTTGTGGGTTCTGATCGATATCGACAAGGATCGCGACATCCTTTTCGGCGACGATGCCACCCCCGAGGAGATGGTGTGGACCGGGGCAGCGGAGCCTATGGTCGAGCTAGCGGAAAAATCGGGGATTACAATGGTCAGACCTTTGAGGGAACTTGAAACCTATGTGACAAAACGAAGACAACAAGGGCAAAAGATACACTTTTTGCCCCCGTATCGCGCAGCTCTTACCTTGCAACTGGCCGAACTTCTTGGCATGCGACACTCTGAAATAGCGACGAGCGCATCCGTAGATCTGATCAAGGCCGTCGTCGCCCAACGGGAGATCAAGTCCGATGAAGAGCTCCGTGAAATCGGCAAGGCGGTGGACACTACGGTTGCCATGCATACGCATGCCATTAAAAACTCCCGGCCCGGAAGAACCGAACTGGAAATTGCCGGCGAGCTGCAATCCATAGCCATCGGTGCGGGCGGAAATATCGCCTTCCCCATCATTTTGACCATAAACGGGCAGTATCTGCACAACCACCCCACGCAAAATAGACTCGAAAAAGGTGATCTGGTGCTCTGCGATTGTGGGGCTGAAAATACGATGGGCTACACGGGTGACATGACCCGTACTTTTCCCGCCGGCGAACGGTTCAGCGACCTGCAAAGAAACGTATATGATATCGTTCTGGATGCCCATAACACGGCCGTTTCCGGCCTCGAACCGGGGGTGATGTTCAAAGACCTACACCTATTGGCCTCCACAAAATTGGTGGAGGGCTTGACGCAGATCGGCCTGATGAAAGGCAATGCCGACGACGCCGTCGCTGCCGGAGCGCATACCCTGTTCTTTCAGTGCGGCCTAGGACATATGATGGGCTTGGATATCCACGACATGGAAAATCTGGGGGAACAGTACGTGGGATATACACCGGAACTAACGAAAAGTACCGAATTCGGCCTCCAATCTTTGCGTTTGGGCAAGGCCCTGCAAGAAGGCTTTGTGGTCACCGTGGAACCCGGACTCTATTTTAATCCCTTTTTGATCGACGCCTGGCGGGCGGAAGGCAGGTTTGACGATTTTGTAAACTACGATGCCGTGGAGAAAATGAAGGATTTTGGGGGAATACGAATCGAAGAAGATTTTGCTATCACGGCATCCGGAAGCAAACTACTTGGTAAAGCCCTAGCAAAAACACCGGAGGCTATTGAAGCGCTTAAAAATTCTTGATAATCCTTTTCGCGATGGTATCCAATAGCGTTTCCGGCAGGTCGTGACCCATGTTGTTCAACCAAAGGCTGTCGGCATCGGGAACGGTCTCGGCCATTTTTTCGCCGTGTGCGATGGGGATGACAGGATCTTGTTTTCCATGGACTACCAAGACGGGAATACGCAGTTGGGCCAGCGCATCATATCTTGAACCGGACTGCGCTATCGCCTTTTGATGGTGCCTGCCGGTCTTAAAACGATACCCATTTCGTTCGGTTAGGTTGTAAAATGCCGCTTCGGCAAGGGGTTCTACCGCAATATTGCCAGTTGCATCTCCCATCAAGATTTTCTTGTGGACGAGCTGCAGCTTGATTTTTCCCTTTTTGCCACTTAGAATCCCATGCTTTACCACGGCGCTGATCATCTTGGGAAGGATTTCCGGATCCGTTTGAGACAGGGTATCATCGAAAATGTTGGCCGATGACATAATGGAAGTCAGACTCAGGGTCCGCTCCGGATGTTCAATGGCTACCAACTGTGCAATCATTCCTCCCATAGAAGCACCCACGAAATGTGCTTTTTCTATTCCGAGGGTGTCCAAAATAACGAGCGGGTCTCGGGCCATGTCCGAAAGGGTGTACGGGTCTTTTCGGTCCCATCCCTTCTTCGAGGTGGTAAGGCCGGTACCACGGTGATCATAACGAACTACCCGATACCCGGCATGCGTAAATACGGAGATAAAATCCAAGGGCCAGCTTAATGCATCGTTGGCAGCACCCATTATCAGAACTACTGTGCCTTTATCGGTATCTTTGGGGTTGATGCTTTCGTACCAAACCTCCCAGCCTTGCGAGTTGGCAAACCCGATCTGGCCGGAAACAAGCTGGGGTGGAGGCTGCTTCATGACCCTCTTGATGGTGTTTTTTGATTCCTTATCTATTTTCGGAACCGAAACACAGGCGAAAAGCGCGACGCCGAGCAGCACCACTGACCCGACGGAGGCAATTCTCCGTAACGCAACAATTCGTCTCATTGTGACGAGGCGTCAAAAGAAGTCCACCCCTGCGCCTTCAGGGGTATCTTGGCATTCGCACGGGTAACCATATGCGCTCCTTCGGCATTATCGGTCATATGACCTATAATGCTCAAATTAGGATTACCTTTTATCTTATCGAAATCCTTTTGATCGATGGTGCACAAGAGTTCATAATCTTCCCCGCCACTCAAAGCGACCAAGGTACTATCGATTTTAAATTCCTCGCACGCAGTTATTACGGTTGGGTCCAAAGGAATCTTTTCCTCGAAAAGGTTACAGCCCACCTCACTGTTTTTACAGAGATGCAGGATTTCGGAGGACAGGCCGTCGCTGATATCGATCATCGCCGTGGGCCTCACTTCCAGTTTTTTAAACAGTTCGACGATATCCTTTCGGGCCTCTGGCTTCAATTGTCGTTCTACGATATAGGAATAGGGCGAGAGGTCGGGTTGGGAGTTGGGGTTCACCTTAAAGACTTCCTTTTCACGTTCTAGCACCTGTAATCCCATGTAGGCACCTCCCAGATCGCCGCTGACGACCAAAAGGTCGTTGGGCTTGGCGCCGCTGCGGTACACGATATCGTCTTCTTGGGCCTCCCCAAGGGCGGTGATGCTAATCAGCATTCCAGTAGTCGATGAGGTCGTATCTCCCCCGATGAGGTCTACCTTGAAAATTTGGCAGGCCAAGGCGATTCCCGCATAAAATTCCTCTAGGGCTTCTAGGGGAAATCGGTTCGAAACCGCAACCGAAACCGCGATCTGGGTGGCGGTGGCGTTCATGGCATAGACATCGGAAAGGTTGGCCATGACTGCCTTGTAGCCCAAATGCTTCAGCGGCATATAACTCAGGTCGAAGTGCACGCCCTCAACGAGCATATCAGTAGTAACGATTGTTTTTTTATCCTTGAAATCAAGTACGGCGGCATCATCGCCGATAGCTTTTAACGTGGATTCGCGCGAAACCGGGAAATTTTGGGTCAAGTGGTCGATCAATGCGAATTCACCCATTTCCTCGAGCGCGGTACGTTCTTGGTTCTTGTCTTCTAACATGGTGCAAAAGTAAGGCTATTTTCCCATATTTTTCGCTGATCGGCGCCCGCATCCCTATTGGTTTCGGCAAAGGACGACGATACCATAAAAAGGAGCACACGGTGTGCTTCCTATATAATTTCGTTTCGGGTATTGGACAAAAAAAACTGGAGCGGGCATGCTCCAGTTTTAAGTAGTTTAGACAATAAAAACTGGTTTTCCTTAGTGGGGAAAAGCGAAAGAAATTATTATCCTACCGAATATCCGTCTCTGTACGTACGCTTCACGTATTTATTGGCGGGTTCGAAATTGGTGATTTTCATGTTGTCGGCATCCCACTGAAGGCGCTTTCTGCCCCAGAACTGCTTGCCACCGCCCCAGAAGCTTTTGTTTTCAGCGCTGGGATCGACTTCGAAGTAGGATTTCAATGCCAGGTTACCGATCAGTATGCTTTCGGTAAATGGACCGGCATAATCAAAGGAAGAACTGGTCTCCGCATTGCCGTAGCCTGCCATACAGGCGTTGACCCACTGCAAATAGTGGCCTTCAGGTACCCGCGGGATGGTCTCTTTTACGTTGATCTGTTCGTTAAGGGTCAAAGGTAGTAAGCGTGGGTTCTCACCGTAGCAGTCCGCCAGCAATTTTCCATTGGTACCGATAAATAATACGCCGCCATCCCAGTTTCCGAAGGCCTCGTCGTCGCCCAGTTCGTCGGGTCTAGCGGGACGCAATCCCCCGTCCATCCAGCTCACATCGACACTGCCCTGCCCATCCGTCCTCGGATATTTCAGGTATATCGTACTTGAGTTCGGAAAACTCTTCGGGTAGTCGGCGGTCTCGAATTTTCCCTTAAAGGCATCGGATACACTGCATTCTACCGTAGTGGGGTATAGAATCGGGAGAATTCTATATACCGGGTCCATAATATGACAGGCCATATCGCCAAGGGCCCCTGTGCCGAAGTCGGACCAGCCACGCCAATCGAAGGGTAGGTAGGCATCGTTGTAATCCCGCTGCTCAGCAGTTCCCAACCACAAATCCCAGTTTAAACCTTTCGGTATTTTATCTTTTTTAGTCGGGGTTTCCAAAGCTTGGGGCCAGATGGGCCGATTGGTCCAGCAGTGTACGGTATGTACGTCCCCGATCAATCCTGCCTCATAAATTTCCTTCATTTTGCGCACCCCGTCCCCGGATCCGCCCTGATTTCCCATTTGGGTGACCACCTTGAATTTTTTGGCCGCCTCGGTAAGCATCCGGGCCTCCCAGATATCATGCGTAAGCGGTTTTTGAACGTAAACGTGCTTCCCCATTTCCATAGCCTTATAGGCTGCCGGGGCATGGTTGTGATCCGGGGTCGATACGGAAACGGCGTCTATGTTGTTTTTCTCCTTATCCAGCATTTCCCTGAAATCGTGATAATACTTGGCTTTGGGGTATGCCTCCCTAGCTTCGGCGGCCTGACGGTCATCTACATCACATAACGCAACAATGTTGACATTCGGACTTTCGGCAAAGGATGACAAATCACTTCTGCCCTTTCCGCCGACGCCAATGCCCGCAATGTTTAACGTGTCGCTGGGGGCCACAAATCCCGGACCGCCAAGTACGTGGCGGGGTACGATCATAAATCCGGCGGCTGCAAGACCAGAGTTTTTTACGAAATTTCTACGGGACCGGCCAGCAGTCTCCTTGCTCATTTTCTTTTTTGACATAATGATATTTGGTTTGTGAAGTACTGAAGTAGGGGACAAGTTAAATGAAATATTTTTAAATCCCAACAAAATAATTGCTGTACCCTACGCCATAGTGCGGACAATCCGCCATGCGTCGACTATAGAATTCCTTAATATGACTATTCGTTATAATATTGTTAGCGGGCATGGTCATGCCTTCGTAATAGCTTATATTTGTCCCGTATTATAAGTAATATGAAAGAACTATGATTCAAGTTTCCGAAACAGCAAAAAAGCGGGTGGTGAGCCTGATGACGGAAGAAGGTTACGACGCTACAAAAGATTACGTACGCGTCGGGGTCAAGAGCGGGGGTTGCAGCGGATTGAGTTATGAGCTCAGATTTGATAACAAGGTCGAGGGCTCTGACAAGCTTTTCGAGGATAACGACGTTCGTATCCTGATAGACAAAAAAAGCTTTTTATACTTGGTTGGCACCACCTTGGAATATTCAGGCGGGCTGAACGGTAAGGGCTTTGTCTTCAACAATCCTAATGCTCAACGAACTTGCGGATGCGGGGAGAGTTTTTCCCTTTAACAATGCAGTAATGTAACAATGGATCGATATAACCATTGTTTCATTTGCACTTCAAAAATTTGACAGACTAAACCATGGCATACACAGAAGAAGAACTTAAAAAAGAACTGGAAACCCAAGAGTACGAATACGGGTTTTATACGGATATCGAGTCCGACACCTTTCCTCCAGGGCTAACCGAAGAGGTCGTTATAGCCATCTCTAAAAAGAAGGAAGAGCCGGAGTGGATGACACTTTGGCGTTTGGAGGCTTTCAAATATTGGAAGGAGATGGAGGAGCCCGAGTGGGCCAATGTGCATTATGAGAAACCCGATTTTCAGGCGATTTCGTACTACTCCGCACCGAATAGCAAACCCAAGTACGACAGCCTGGATGACGTAGATCCTGAGTTGCTCGATACTTTCAAACGTCTGGGTATTTCGATAGATGAACAAAAGAAATTGGCCGGGGTGGCAGTCGATGTCGTTATGGATTCCGTATCCGTTGCCACGAGCTTCAAAAAGACCTTGGCGGAAAAAGGAATCATCTTCTGCTCCATTTCGGAGGCCATCAGGGAACATCCGGAACTGGTCAAGAAATATATCGGGTCGGTAGTCCCGAAAAGGGACAACTTTTATGCAGCCTTGAATTCCGCCGTCTTTTCCGACGGCAGCTTTTGCTACATTCCGAAAGGGGTACGCTGCCCTATGGAGCTTTCCACCTATTTCCGGATCAATCAAGCTGGAACGGGCCAGTTCGAAAGAACATTGGTCATCGCGGAGCCCGGAAGTTATGTCAGTTACTTGGAAGGATGTACGGCGCCCTCTCGCGATGAGAACCAACTGCATGCCGCAGTGGTCGAGCTGATCGCGTTGGACGATGCCGAAATTAAATACTCAACGGTACAGAACTGGTTCCCCGGTAATAAGGAAGGCAAGGGCGGGGTCTATAACTTCGTAACCAAAAGGGGGATGTGCGAAAAAAACGCTAAAATTTCCTGGACGCAAGTCGAGACAGGTTCTGCGGTGACCTGGAAGTATCCATCCTGTATTCTGAAAGGGGACAACTCCATCGGGGAATTTTATTCCATCGCCGTGACCAATAATTTCCAGCAGGCCGATACGGGCACCAAGATGGTGCATTTGGGCAAAAACACCCGAAGTACCATTATATCCAAAGGGATATCCGCAGGAAAATCCCAAAACAGTTACCGTGGACTGGTGCAGGTCAACAGCCGAGCCGAAAACGCACGAAACTTCTCGCAGTGTGATTCTCTTCTAATGGGCAATGATTGTGGGGCGCATACCTTCCCGTATATCGAGGCCAAGAACCGGACCGCGATGATTGAACACGAGGCCACGACCAGTAAGATCGGGGAGGACCAAATTTTCTACTGCAACCAGCGGGGAATCGACACTGAAAAAGCGATTGCTCTCATTGTCAATGGCTTTAGTAAAGAGGTATTGAACAAGCTGCCCATGGAATTTGCCGTGGAAGCGCAAAAGTTGCTCGAAATCAGTTTGGAAGGTTCCGTAGGATAGGTTTGCATTTGACGGATGACGGATGACGGATGACGGATGTTCGGAAACGGGACTAGAGTAGCAGGTTTGATTCAATTTTAAAAATCACGTAAATAAATAACATGTTAAAGATAAAGAACCTACACGCAAGCGTAGAAGGGAAAAAGATATTAAAGGGAGTCAACCTTGAAATCAATGCGGGCGAAGTACACGCCGTCATGGGTCCCAATGGATCTGGGAAAAGCACCTTGGCCTCGGTAATCGCCGGTAAGGAAGACTTTGAGGTGAACCAAGGTACGATTGAATACAAGGGCGAGGAATTAGACGATATGTCGCCCGAAGAGCGGGCCCATAAAGGCATTTTCCTTTCCTTTCAGTATCCGGTGGAAATACCCGGGGTATCGGTCACCAATTTTATGAAGACCGCCATCAACGAATCCCGAAAGGCCAGGGGCCAAGAAGACATGCCGGCCAGTGAGATGCTAAAGCTTATCCGTGAAAAATCGGAACTGTTGGATATCGACAGAAAGTTTCTTTCCCGATCTATCAACGATGGCTTTTCTGGAGGAGAGAAAAAACGGAACGAAATTTTTCAGATGGCCATGATGGAGCCCACGCTCTCTATCTTAGACGAAACCGACTCCGGACTCGATATCGATGCACTGCGGATTGTGGCCAACGGGGTGAACAAGCTGCGAAGCGACGACAGGGCGACCATTGTCATTACCCATTACCAACGGTTATTGGAATATATCGTTCCCGATTTCGTGCATGTCATCCTAGACGGCAAAATTGTGAAATCCGGCGGGAAAGACCTGGCCTTGAAACTTGAAGAGAGGGGTTACGACTGGCTTAAAGAAGAAATCGCAATATAGTATTAACGGACTGTCGGTTTGCGGTCCAATGCAATTTTGGCAACACTACCTAGTACTGACAACTTAATACTCATTACTCAATACTAATCAAAGTATGGATTTAAGAGACAAGTTAATATCATCGTTTATGGCCTTTGAGGGCAATGTCGACGTCGAGCATTCGGTGCACGACGTACGTACCCAGGCTATGAAAAATTTCGAAGCGAAAGGCTTTCCTTCCAAAAAACAGGAAGAGTGGAAGTACACCTCCTTGAACAGTCTTCAAAAAATCGATTTCAGTATTTTCCCGAGGGAAGAGAACACCTTGGAGTACAAAGACGTGAAGCAGTATTTCATTCATGAGATAGATACCTATAAGATTGTTTTTGTCGATGGTATCTACAGTTCCTACCTGTCCGAAACTACGCATGACGGCGTTGATATCTGCCTGATGAGTGCAGCCTTGACCAAGCCGATGTATAAACCGGTCATCGATGTCTATTTCAACAAGGTCGCTTCAAAAGACGAGTCCCTTACCAGTTTGAACACGGCGTTCAGTAGGGAAGGGGCCTATATTTACATCCCCAAGAACAAAATGCCAAAAAAAACCGGTGGAAATCATACATTTCGCCACCGGAAACGAGGCTTCCCTGATGCTACAGCCCAGGAACCTGATCGTCGTCGAAGAGAACGCCGAGCTTCAGGTTATCGAAAGACACCAGAGCCTGACATCCAATGAGGTCTTGACCAACTCGGTAACGGAGATTTTCGCGGATAAAAGCGCCATTGTCGATTATTATAAAATCCAAAATGATACCGCTAACGCTAATCTGATCGACAACACCTATATCGATCAAAAGGACAAGAGTGTTGTGAAAATCCACAGTTTCTGTTTCGGCGGAAAACTGACCCGGAACAACTTGAATTTCTATCAAAACGGGGAATACATCGATTCTACCATGAAAGGGGTGACCATCTTGGGAGAGAAGCAGCACGTGGATCACCATACCTTAGTACACCACAAACAGCCCAATTGTGAAAGCCATCAAGATTATAAGGGCATCTACGGAGAGAATTCCACCGGAGTTTTCAATGGGAAGATCGTGGTCGATAAAATTGCCCAAAAGACCGATGCCTTTCAACAGAACAACAATGTGCTGATGAGCGACAAGGCTACCATCAACTCCAAGCCCCAACTTGAGATTTTTGCCGACGACGTAAAATGTTCCCACGGTTGTACCATTGGCCAGTTGGACAAGGAGGCGCTTTTCTACCTCCAGACCCGGGGTATCCCTAAAAAGGAAGCACGGGCCCTCATGATGTATGCCTTTGCAAATAACGTACTCGCCAGCGTCCGCATTCCGGAACTGAAGGTCCGGATCAATAAGTTGATCGCCGAGAAATTGGGAGTTAATTTGGGGTTTGAGCTTTAAAAAATTTTCAAGAGAAGGGGTATTTGACCGAAACCAATTCTCCAAGGTTCGGATATCATTTTGGAGGTTTTGCGGAAATCCCGATAGGAAATAGGCTGTCTATCAATCCCGAACTGTTGTATAGCTCAATAGGGTTCGTTTTCGAGTATTCAGAGAATGCCCGACCTAACCTTGAAAATCCCGGCATGAGTGATATGTATTTGAAATCAACTCAACGGTTCAACTATCTGGCAATACCCCTAGGGTTCAGCTTTCATTTCGACCGGAATTTGAACTTGCAGATAGGTCCGTAAATTTCTTTCTTAATCAATTCGGTAAGTAAACTTAAGCACTCTCCTGTAGCGGTCGAACCAAGAAACTCGTATTCCGGAGATTTTAGACTTGATTACGGGGCGTTATTGGGAGTGGGCTACAATCTAGATGAACGAATCTCCTTTCGACTTGACTACTATCACAGCCTCCGGGATATTTATAAGGGAGAAATCGCAAAATTGCAAAATTTCCATCGAGTCCTTCAACTATCTTTGGGATACTTTTTCCCTTAAAGAAAACAACTGACATCCTCTCTGCGATTAAAAGTTTACTCAATATCTTTGCGTACTATGAAGACTACTAGATTAAACATCCAAAAAATCCGAAAAGACTTCCCCATCCTTAACCGAAAGGTTAATGGAGAGCCCTTGGTCTATCTCGATAACGCCGCCACTTCGCAGACCCCGAAACAGGTCATCGATGCGATAGTGGATTACTACTCCAACTACAACGCCAACATCCATAGGGGCGTTCATGCGCTTTCGCAAGAGGCTACGGACAAATATGAGGAGGCACGGCATACGATTCAACAGCATTTCAACGCGGAAAAGGCCCAAGAAATAATTTTCACATCCGGTACGACCGATGCCATCAACCTTGTCGCAAACGGGTTTACCGAATTCCTGGAAGAAGGAGACGAGATATTGGTTTCCGCCATGGAGCACCACTCCAATATCGTGCCCTTACAAATGCTGTCCGAACGGACCGGGGCGCTTCTAAAGGTAATTCCGATGAATATAGAGGGGGAATTGCTGATGGATCAATACGATGCCTTGCTTTCCAAAAACACCAAACTGGTATTTTGCAACCATATTTCAAATGCTTTGGGCACTATAAATCCCATTGAGCAAATCATCCGCAAGGCGCACAAGGTAGGAGCTGCAGTACTGATTGATGGTGCCCAGGCTGCCCCACACGTCAAGGCCGATGTTCAGGAGCTTGATGTTGATTTCTATACGGTATCCGCCCATAAAATGTGTGGACCTACCGGGGTCGGCGTGCTTTATGGAAAAGAGGATTGGCTCAATAAATTGCCCCCATATCAGGGCGGAGGTGAAATGATCGCCGAGGTTACTTTTGAAAAAACCACCTACGCGGGCCTGCCCCATAAATTCGAAGCCGGTACGCCCAACATCTGTGGCGGAATCGCTTTCGGTGCTGCGTTGGATTATATGAACGCCATTGGTTTTGAGGCCATCGCAGCGTATGAACATGAAATTTTGGAATACGCCACCCAAAAGTTGTTGGAAATTGATAATCTCAAGATTTACGGTACCGCTAAGAATAAGACGTCCGTGATATCCTTCAATGTGGAGGGAATCCACCCCTACGACATCGGGAGCATTCTCGATAAATTGGGAATTGCTGTCCGTACCGGCCATCATTGCGCTCAACCGGTAATGGATTTCTACAAGGTTCCCGGAACGGTACGGGCCAGCTTTTGTTTTTATAATACAAAGGAAGAGGTCGATGTATTGGTAAAAGGACTAAAAAGGGCCGTAGCGATGCTCAAATAGTTTCCGGCCCGATACAAAGGCAAAACCATTAAGGAAATACTTGGAAAATTGGATTCCTGAAATTCCGGCCGCAGGTATTTTTCCGTCTTACTTGTTGAAGGCTGACGGGTAATCGACAATTTTTGACATACTTATTCAAATCTATGTTCTGTTATCGCAAAGCTTTCATAAACCTTTGACATGCAGCCCGACTTATCGTATTTTTGCATAAATGAACGGAATGGAAATCAAGGAAATACAGCAGCAAATCGTCGATGAGTTTTCCATGTTCGATGATTGGATGCAGCGGTACGAATACATGATCGATCTGGGCAAATCCCTACCGTTGATCGAAGAGAAATATAAGACCGAAGATAATATTATAAAGGGGTGTCAGAGCAAGGTTTGGGTACACGCCGAACTGGAAGATGATAAGCTTGTGTTTACAGCGGATAGTGATGCTATTATAACAAAAGGTATTATTGCGATTCTGGTGCGGGCTTTCAGCGATCAAAAGCCCCAGGATATTATCGAGGCAGACACCCAGTTCATTGACGATATCGGGCTGAAGGAGCATTTGTCTCCCAATAGGGCAAATGGTCTGGTCAGTATGATCAAACAGTTAAAATTATACGCGGTGGCCTATCAGACACAGCTAAATTAGTTTGTGGGTTTATTTCGGCCTTATGGCCTAATTTATGAGTTGATATGTCTCTCGTAAACTCCGCACCCTTGTTAACTATATAAACTTTTTCAAAATGAGCGAAGAAACAACAATCGAGACACAAGAACTTGGCGAAAAAATTGTCACAGTTCTAAAAACCATATACGATCCTGAAATTCCAGTGGATATTTATGAACTGGGATTGATTTATGATGTTTTTGTAAACGAAGACAACGAGGTGAAGATTCTTATGACCCTGACCTCCCCCAACTGCCCGGTGGCCGAATCGCTGCCTGCCGAGGTGGAAGAGCGGGTAAAATCCTTGGATGTGGTCAAGGACGCCGAAGTAGAAATGACTTTCGATCCACCTTGGAGCCAAGATTTGATGAGTGAGGAAGCCAAATTGGAATTGGGAATGCTCTAAGTATCCCATTTGCCTCAATTGTATCAAATTCCCCTTGTCGCGTGCGGTGAATCTGGGGAACGTACTTCCCTTTAAATGCCTTGTGATCTTGCTCTGGGGACTCTTGTCGGATTTCCGGAAGCCAAAAGTTTTTTCAAAATTCAAACTAAAACGAAATGTCCGAACCTATATTGAACAGAGTTGCCCAAAGCAAACTTGTTACCTTCAATCTGGAGGATTACTATCCCGAAGGACAACGAATCCTCTTGGACATCAAGGATTGGCTGTACGAGGGATTTATCCTTAGGGAAAAGGAGTTCAGAAAAGAAATGGAGAAACACGATTGGTCACAGTACCAAGACGCCTTTGTAGCGCTGCATTGCTCTTCGGACGCCATCGTACCCGGATGGGCCTATATGCTCGTGGCCACGAAGTTGCAGCCCTATGCCTCAAAAATCGTTCAAGGCAACCTCGAACAGCTCGAGACCTCGCTATACCAATCGGTCATTGAACGTCTTGATATATCCGAATTTGAAGACCGTTTAGTGATTATAAAGGGTTGTACGAATAAACCCGTGCCGTCCAACGCCTATTTGATGATAGCCCAGAAATTACAATCGAACGTCAAATCGCTTATGTACGGCGAAGCTTGCTCTTCAGTTCCTCTCTTTAAAAGAAAGTAAAGCCTGATAATCAGATATTTATACCCTTAATTACTTTAGGTTTTATTGGTTTGTTAATGGTAATGTCGTAGTTTTGTGCGCTTAAATTCAAAACACTTATAAATGGAAAAAGTTTTACTTACTTCTTTAGCCTTTTTTACAATGGTTGTAGGTTCGGCACAGACCCTGGAAGACCTAAAGGCTGAAAAAGCGGCAAAAAAAGATTCTATTAACGCCATTCAGGGTAGGGTAGATGAACTGCAAAATCAAATTGACACCTTTCCGGGATGGAAAATAGGGGCCTTCGGTACCATTGGTGCCAATATTTCGAGTTTTAACAATTGGTATTCCCAAGGGGTGCCCAATAATTCATCGGGTAACATCGGGGTCACCGTAAACGGATTTGCCAACCTCGATCGCGAGAAGTTTTTTTGGAAGAATTCTGGAAATGTCAACCTGCAGTGGGTGAAATTGGACAATAAGGATATCGAAACCGACAGCGAAGACTTCGAGGGCACCACGGACGTCTTTACCCTCACCTCGCTCTACGGATACAAACTGAGCGAAAATTTCGCCATCTCCGCCCTGGGGGAATACCGCACTTCGATCATCAACAATTTCAACGATCCGGGCTACCTCGATTTAGGTGTAGGTGCAACTTGGACACCTATCGAAAATTTGGTCGTCGTCATGCATCCCCTGAACTACAACTTTGTGTTTACGGATACTGAAAATATCTATGAGTCCTCGGCAGGTGCCAAAATCGTGGCCGATTATACCAGAAAGTTCGGTAAGCTGAACGTTAAGTCCAACTTCTCGACCTTCCAAAGTTATAAAAGTTCGAACTATTCTAACTTCACCTGGGTAAATTCCTTGGGCTATACCATTTGGAAAGGAATCGGACTCGGTTTCGAATTCGGTCTAAGAGGCAACCATCAAGAATCATTGGCCAATGCCTTGGCCCAAGAGCCGCTACCGATACCGGAACCAACTTTCGAAAACACCGACAATGATCTTCAGACCTATTGGCTATTCGGACTGAATTATGCCTTTTAGTTTTAGCGCGGCTAAAACGTGCCTATTTGAAAAGCGTGTCCGCCTGCCTATTCACCTAAACCTTTAATACGTTACTAGACGGTAGAACGTAAGACTTTAGACTGGCGACTTTTCTATAAAATGGACGGCCTTTTCAAGAAATTTTAGTTGTTTGTCCTAAATCATACACTCCCACTTCGATTTAGGTTTCGAAATGGACAAGCATTCTATTTGGAAAGTTGCGAAATTGAAAAGCCCTCCGGTCAGGAGGGCTTTTCCTTTAAAGAATGGTTGGTCAAGTTTGGTTACACAGTCAGTTATAAGTCAAACTTTACTTCCAGTGCCTTGCCATCGGCAAAGCACTAATTTTCAAATACAAAGTGAAAGTAAGCCAGTATTCGACGAACGGTAAATATTTGTTGTGAAAAGGCCAATAGCTGTTGTGAAAACTGTTAAATTCATTTTCTATCCAAAAAGACGGTATTTTACGCCGACGGTACGTTGAATACTACCATTTGCACATTTGCCGTTTAGCTTCGAGAATATCGAGTTATATTTGAGTAACTTAGAACCTATTGCTTGGAAGCTGTTTTGAAGTATTTCAATTATTTATGTCCCTTTTTACAGGCTCATGCATTCGCTAGCTTCTCTGCCCAAGGCCAATTCGTTGACCTTCTGCTACCGGTCCCATTAAAATCTTAGACCGATGCTATGGCTATGTTATAGGATTTTGCCTAAAACCGCTTTATAAATGACCTTAAAAAATTCTAATCACACCACTCAAGACAGTCTTATAGTCGTTTATAAACATAATTTTGAATGGGTTTTCGAACCATGAGCTGGAGAATCTTAATCTAAAACATGAGAAGATGTTAGAAGCCGTAATCGTTGACGATGAGAAAAAGGCCCTACAGAGCTTGACCTGGGAATTGACTAACTTCAGCGATGAAATAGAAGTCAAGGCCTCCTTTACGGATCCCTTTGCAGCTTTGGAATATTTGGAAAAGAATACCCCGGACTGCCTTTTCCTGGATATTGAAATGCCGACAATGGACGGGTTCCAGTTTATTAAAAAGTTGACGAACAAGAATTTCCCGGTAGTCATCACCACCGCTTATAATCAATATGCCATTAAGGCCTTGAAGAACGAAGCCATCGACTATCTTTTAAAGCCTATAGACGCCGATGATCTTAGGGAGACCATTGTCAAGATAAGGAAATACAATGCCAAGAACTTTACGGCGGAAAGGCTCGAAAAAATTTTAATGAACTTTAATGCCAACGCCAAGCACAAGAAGATAACCTTCAATACTGACGGAAAGCTGGTCTTTTTAGAGAGCGATGACGTACTCTATGCTGAGTCTGACGGTAATTATAGTACCATTTTTTTGGCGGATGGCAGTAAAATGGTGCTGACCAAAAAGTTGAAGGAGGTTAATGAAATTTTGCCGGAAGATTCTTTTTTCAGAATACACAATTCCTATATAATCAATCTTGGCAAAATTAAGGAGTTTCTAAAGACCGATGGTTATGTCGTTTTACAGTCCAACCACAAAATTCCCGTGTCCCGACAAAAGAAATCAGGATTTTTAGATATGTTGTAGCCTTGATTACATGCGATTCCACCTATTTATTAACGTAGCCTTCCCCCGTACTTCGTTTCTGCCTATCGCGCAACTTGGTGCTTGTCTTGGTTTTTTATTTGTTTCTATCGGAAGTTATTCCCAATCCTTGCCTGATGCGTTTCTGGAAACGGTGGATAGTTTGGTCCAGGCCAAACCGACCGGCTTTTCCGACATCCATCGAATATTAGGTCCGAATAGAGCGGACACCCTGATGATGCGCCATATGGCCAATACCTCAGCCATCAACCAATACGCGGCCGGACAATCTTATGCGCTTAACGAACTCGGTAGGGCCTATCGCAACATCTCAAGATATATTGATGCTGTTACCCTCCACCGAGAGGCTCAGGCCGTTGCCGAAAAGGCCGACAACCTTGAGCTTAGGGTGTATAGTCTGAACAACCTTGGGGTGGTCTACCGCAGAATATCCTCCATTCGCATGGCCATGGACTTCCACCAAAGAGCACTTGAATTGGCACAATCCGTTAAAAATCCTTCCAGCAGCTTAAAGCGGAGCATCAATGTATCATTGAACGGCATCGGCAACCTATATGCCATGCTCGAACAGCACGATGAGGCGATCGACTACTTCGAAAGATCACTGCAGCTCGAAGCGGAACTTGGAAATACACTCGGGCTAGCGGTCAACCAGCAAAATATCGGGAAGAGCCTTGAAGACCAAGGTGAACTCGATCAGGCTTTAGAGCGATACCAAATTTCATATGCCTATAATGATGAAATCGATAATGACATGGGCCGGGTAATCTGCAATACCAGCATCGCACGCATTTACTTGAAACAGAACAGGACAGAGCAAGCTATTACATTACTGGATCAGACCCTTCCGGTGGCAGATCATCTGGGTGATGGATTTTTGGTAGCCCCCGTGTATATAGACTTAGGATGGGGCCAGATGCAACTGGGCCAATACGATAAAGCTGAAAAAAACATGCTTCAGGGCCTTGAATTAGCTCAAAATTCGGATTTGCGGGCCAGTTCGGCCCGGGCTAAACATCTCTTGTCCCAACTGTTCGAAAAAAAGGGGGACTTTAAAAAGGCACTTGGTTTCAAAGTGGAAGCAGACAGTATCGAAGAAGAAATCCTGAGCGAGGGAACGGTACGCTATGTAAACGACGTACTCTTTCGATACAACACCCAGAAAGCCCAGAACGAAATGGAATTGCTGGCGCAAGAGAACAAGATGTACCAAATGGAACTGCGTACCACTCGTACCACCTTGCTGATCAGCGGTATCGCCTTAGCCTTGTTAGCCGGTATTTTCTACATTCTATACCGGCAGTATCAACTTAAGAACGAAAAGAAAGTACTGACCTTGGAACAGAGCATGCTCCGTAGCCAAATGAATCCGCATTTTCTGTTCAATTCGCTCAACTCCATCAAACTGTATATTATTAATAACGAGCAGAAAAACGCGGTGCACTATCTCAACAAATTTTCAAAACTCGTGCGTAAGATCCTAGAGGCATCTTCGGTGCGCGAGATACCCTTGGCCGAGGAGCTGGAAACCGTGGAACTTTATATGATTATAGAGAACATTCGTTTTTCGAATGAAATCAATTTCAACATTCATGTCGATGAGCATATTGATACCCATACCGTCCGGATTCCGTCCCTGATTTTACAGCCTTTTCTAGAAAACGCCCTGTGGCACGGATTGTCGAGTAAGCAGGGTGAAAAGAATATTAATGTGCATCTCTCAAGCGACAGAAAAGGATATATAAACATTGCCATTATTGATAATGGAATCGGTAGGACAGCGGCCGAAAAATTGAAACGCAACAAGGTGCTTAAACGCAACTCCGTGGGCATCGACATCACGCGGGAGCGCTTGGCCAATTTCGCCAAGGAGTATCAAAATCCGTTTTATCTTGAAATTGTAGATCTCTACGACGATCGAGGCGAGGCTAGTGGCACCAAGGTCGTGATACATCTGCCTACAACTTGAAACACTCCCAATGTCATGGAACAATTCGCAAAAAAATTGAGGAAAGGGTTGGTCGAATGGCTGGAAAGGTCGTGGCACCCTTACGCACTAACCATCATGGGTTAATCCCAATTTTGTTCGCGCCGCTTTTGCGGCCCGGCCCTTGAAGCTTAATATTGGAATGTTATTTTGGCTATTAATGAGCATGCTGCATCATACAAGTTCTTCTGCGACCTGTTCCAATTCTTCATACCAATCGGTGCCGAACTTACGGATTAGCGCTTCTTTCACGAACTTGTAAATCGGCACTTGCAGCTCAGTCCCCAAGGCACATGCCGGGTCACAGATATGCCACTTGTGGTAGTTTACTGCCGTTAGCTCGGAGTATTCCTTTACTCGAACCGGATAGAGATGGCAAGAGACCGGCTTTTTCCATGCAATGGCCCCTTGCTCATAGGCCTCCTCGATTCCGCACTTCGCAGTCCCGTTATCGGAAAAAGTCACGTAGGCGCATTCACTACCGTTGACCAACGGGGTTTCCCATTCCCCATCCTCCCCCTTGACAAAGGCACCTTGTTCTTCGATAGCATCGATGCCCTCTTGCCTTAAAAACGGTTTGACCTCGGAGTAAATATCCACTAGAATATCCGTCTCACTGTCCTCGACAGGAGCTCCCGCGCTACCATCGATACAACATGCCCCCTTACATGCACTAAGGTTGCAGACGAAATCTTTTTGGATAATATCTTCGGATACTATACTTTTTCCAAGCTGGAACATCGTAGGCTTTTTAGAGGATACAAAAATACGTTTTAAGAAGATTGATTAATGCATTGTACGGAGAGATATTTCTGGTGGATAATCGGAAATCCATAGAAATAATCTTAGTTTTGCACGATTTTTAACTTTCTAGTGCAACGGGTGCCGTCCGCTTTTATTTTAATGGGTTTAATACCTCCCAAGAGCGTTGCCCTGGAAAAACTGTACCTAGTTTTCCCCTGAGGTTTAATACTTATAGTTATCAATGATGGATATGAAATTTAATTTTGATTTTCGGGAAATAGCTACGGCGACCATGGTTCTGTTTGCGGTCATCGATATACTGGGAAGCATCCCGATCATAATAGGGCTGCGGCAGAAGGTCGGACATATCGAATCGGAAAAAGCTTCGGTGGTATCTGCCGTTATCATGGTGGCATTTTTATTTGTTGGCGAGGAAATCCTAAATTTGATTGGGATAGACGTGAACTCCTTTGCAGTGGCAGGGGCTTTCGTAATCTTTTTCTTGGCCATTGAGATGATCTTAGGGGTAACTCTCTACCGTGATGAAGAGGCGGAGAGCGCCTCGATAGTACCAATCGCCTTTCCCTTAATAGCCGGTGCGGGTACCTTGACAGCCATTTTATCGCTTCGTGCGGAGTTCCAAGTAGAGAATATTATCATAGCCATTGTCGCAAATACTATCTTTGTATATTTAGTACTGAAGTCCTCTAAAAAAATCGAGAAGGTGTTGGGTAAAAACGGGCTAAGTGTTATCCGTAAGGTTTTTGGGGTCATTTTGTTGGCCATAGCGGTAAAATTGTTTGCGACGAATATTAATCAGTTGTTCTAGCACTGGATTTTTCCATGCGGGGAGAAATTAAAATTAGAAACTGTTTTGAAATGCGCAGAAGGGGTTGCAAAAAATCAGTGGTTGTCCGCCAATTACCTAATCGATGAATGTGACATAGGGCGTTAGGAATTAAGACCTTTGGCTTTCCCATCAAATGCGGCGCTTTTCAAAATATTTAGTCCTTTGACTTAATTAACAGCGTTTTACATCGGGTTTAGGTTTCAAAATGGATAAGTTTAAAAAAACAAATGATATAATTTAAAACAGCTTTCTAAGCCATAATTACAAAATCAAGAATCAAAAGATGAACAGAACGCTCAACATAATTCTAATAGTTTTGGCTTTGGCGCTGATTGCTTTCAACGTTACGATGGTAGATTTTCAAAATCCGTTTCAGGGGGATAGCGTTATTGCGTTAATCGGCATCGTTGCTCCGCTCTGTGCTATCGCCCTACTGCTCATCTTTAGGGTGAGCAAAAAAATTCAGCGAAGAGTCGATGGGAAGTAGCTTGCTAATTGTGTGCCCCGATAGCTTCGGCATCGCGTTGTCTGACGACGGGCTTGTCCAAGTCTAGTACTTTCTTGAGCATGGCGTCTTCCGAACCTTTAATCTTGGCGTGGACGTTGGCGTTAAAAAGTTGCTCGGCCAAAGCCGCCTTTAGGTACACTTTCAAAGATTTCTCATAATCATAGAAATCCATTTTCAGGTTCCGTTGTAGGGAGTAATCAACAAAATTCTGGAAGAGAATGTCGTCAACGGAGAAATCCGTAACAAATCTCTGCTCAGAATAGTCCGCATATTGATCTCTATTCCCGTCCAAATGTTCAAAGATGAAATAGGAGAGCCATCCGTAGCTGTCCATACTTTCTACGGCTTCCTCTTCATTTGAACCAATCGGTACAAAAACGTCTGGAATAATACCGCCCCCGCCATAGACCACCTTCCCCTTTGGAGTCGTAAACTTTAAGGAGTCCGCGACCTTGATGCTATCGACGGAAAGCATTTCCCCGTTGTGATACCGGTCGGTGAAGGCCCTATAATAATCTTTAGTCCCATTGCTATAAGGTTTTTGAATACTACGGCCGGTCGGCGTATAGTATCTGGACACGGTCAGTCGTACTGCGGAACCATCGCCCAGCTCCATTTCTCGCTGCACGAGTCCCTTTCCGAAAGAACGACGCCCCACAATTGTGCCAATATCGTTGTCCTGCAGGGCACCCGCAATAATTTCGCTTGCCGAGGCCGAACGCTCGTTAATCAGAACGTAGACCGGTTTATTTTCAAAACTTCCCTTTTCCGTAGCGTGAATTTTATCAATTTTCCCCCTCTTGTTTTTGGTGTAAAGAATGAGTTTGTCATCCTGCAAAAATTCATCGGCCAATTTTTCGGCTACCCCAAGATAACCTCCCGGATTGTCGCGAAGGTCTAAAGTAAGCTTTTCTGCACCGCGTTTCTGCAGGGAGCGTAGGGCGGACTTAAATTCTTTATAAGTAGATTCCGCAAATCGATTGATTTTGATGTAGCCCATATCATCGGTCATCATATAATAGGATTCCACACTTTTAATGGGTATAACCTCGCGCTTGATGTTGACGTTAAAGGTTCTATCGTCATTCTTACGATAAACTTTGAGTTTTACCGAACTGCCTTTCTTGCCTTTTAGTTTGTTCACAATGGCCTGACTAGCAAAATTTTTGCCAAAAAGGGTGTCCTTATCGGCCATGAGAATACGATCTCCGGCCTTGATCCCGTTGCGGGAACTGGGACCTTTGGGGATGGCACGTATCACTGCAATGGTGTCTTTGTAAGGGTAAAAATTGATGCCGATTCCTACAAAATCCCCTTTCATGTTCTCGCTGACTCTTTCCAGTTCTTCTTTGGGAATATATACGGAATGCGGATCTAATTTTTCCAATATCTGGTTGACCGTGAGGTCTACGATGCTGTCGGTGTCCACATCATCTACATATTCATAGTCGATAAAATCGATTAAACGATTGAGTTTATCTTTCTTTGAGTTTGAGGTAAAAAACCTTTCTGGGGCGTCGTTGAAATGTAATTTGCCTCCTACAAAAATGCCCAATGCCATCGCAGCGGCAATAATCGTAGGCCACAAATAGCTATATTTTCGTTTCATAGGTTTTAGGCGTAGTTGATCACGACTTTCGATTATCCCTTGACTTACCGCAATGCGGAAGACTCGATTTCCGGCAGGTGCACCAATTCGACTCCTGCCCGCTTAAGAAAGGTTAGTCCTGACCCATCCTTATAAGCTGTTTGATATACCACTCGGTTTATTCCGGATTGATGAATCAGTTTGCTACATTCCCGACATGGCGATAATGTGATGTAAAGCGTGGCGCTTTGGCAAGACTGGGTGGAGGCGGCTACTTTGCTGATTGCATTGGCCTCAGCGTGCAAAACGTACCATTTGGTATATCCCAAGTCGTCCTCACAAAAATTTTCGAATCCGGTGGGAGTGCCATTGTATCCATCGGAAATGATCATCCTATCCTTTACGATAATGGCACCTACTTGTCGACGTTCACAATAAGAAAGCTTGCCCCATTCCTTGGCCATGCGCAAGTAAGCCTTATCGTATTTTTCTTGTTTACTTTCTCTCATTCCGTTACGGGAAAGAGTACTAAGGTAGTTGCTTTGGTTCTAGCTCACAATAATATGGGGTTAATTTTACGTGAAAATCGACGTGAGAATTAGACAAATGGAAATGTTTCCATCATCATGGGTAGGGTCAAAAGAATAATCAGGATAGAAAACACCGATATAAAAGCATTGTGCCTTATTTTAATAAACGAAGTTATGAGCTGTGAGATAAACAATACGGAGAGAACAATGATTATCTGGGAAATTTCAATGCCAGCGGCAAAACCCAATAAGGGGGGTGCCTTATCTTCTACTTCGGCCACAAGCATTTTGAAATAATTACTGAACCCAAACCCATGAATTAATCCGAAAAAGGCCGTGGCGAGCGCATGAAGCCAAATATTGCTGCTTTTTTTGCCCGATTTTACGTATAAAAGGTTTAGTACGGCGGTCATCAAGATGGTAACGGGTATCGAAAACTCGATAAGCCCTACATCCATAACGATCAGGTTATAGGAGCTTAAGGCCAATGAAATACAATGGGTTATGGTAAAGACCGTGGCGAGCACGACCACCTTTTTCCAACTTTTAAAGGTAAATGGCAAGGATAGGGCGGTTAGGAACAGAATGTGGTCGTAAGCGCTTAGATCTAGAACGTGTTCCAGGCCCAGCTTTACATAGAACGGCAAATCATTCATGTGGCTTGTTTATATTGTTTGCTTATCCGATGCCACGTTCAGCTTGAATTTCCTCGTAGGCCTTTTGCACTTCCTTGAATTTTTCTTCTGCACCTTGTTTGATGGCTTCATTTTGGGTATTGACCCGGTCGGGATGGTATTTTTTGGCCATGTTGCGATAGGCTTTTTTTACCTCCTCATCGGAAGCCGTTTTTTCGATTTCAAGGATTTTGTAAGCATTGTCGGCCGATTTGACGAACATCGCCATAATACTCTCGAAATCGCGCGCCCCGACCCGTAGGTACCCTGCAATCTCCTTTATTTTCCCGATTTCGGCATTACTGACCGCCCCGTCAGCCTGTGCGATTCCGAAAAGAAAGTGTAATAATTGGAGGCGGACCTCATAGCGGGTCCGTTGATTGAGGAAAGAACAGATCCGTCGGGCCGAAATTTCCCGTTTTTTGACAACCTCGTTAAATGTTCTGAAAATGGCGTTGGCCTTGTCCTTGCCATATGTGCTGAGAAAGTATTGGCGCACGTAGTCCATTTCACGCTGACTTACCTGTCCGTCTGCCTTGATGACAAGCGAACAGAGCGAAAGTAGGTTCAATTCGAAATCCGCGGGGGAGACACTCTGTCTGGTCATGTCGTCGAACATGGTCTGTGCCCCGCCGCCCTTACGACTTAAATTATCGATGAAGCTCCCCACTAAAAACCCGAGAATCGCTCCGGGAAACCGAAAAAAGTAATATCCTACGATGGCCGCGAACCATTTAATCATGTTGTTCCAAAATTTGGGCAAAGGTACTGAAAGAGAAGTAAAAGTAAGGCAGAGAAAAACAGGGGGCATTTCCGGTAATCCAATAATCTCGAACTACGGTGGCGGCAGTACCGATGATATCGGCGCTGCAACGATTGCGGTCTACTCGAAACGCTGTCCGAGGAGCGCAACTAAACCGTTGCGGCAGGCTGTCGGTCGCGAATCGAGTGCACAACTTCGCTTAAGGGGTCAAAGGGAATGCTTCGTAGGTTCATCGATTTTAGGGGGGGGGTATCCCTGTCGGAAGAAAAAGGACACTGTTCTCATTCGTTTTCGCAACGAAACGTTAAGTCTCCCCGTAAAACACGACTAATTCCGTATCTTTGCTTTCCAAATTTAAAATTACAGAACTATGTATCCCGCAGAATTAGTACAACCTATGAGAGAGGACTTGGCTTCAGCCGGGTTTGAGGAGTTATATACGGCCGCAGCGGTCGAAAATGCGATAAATAAACCAGGCACGACTTTGGTCGTTGTCAATTCGGTCTGTGGCTGCGCTGCCGCCAATGCACGTCCTGCCGCAAAATTAAGCCTACATAACGCTAAAAGGCCGGACCATACCGTAACGGTTTTTGCCGGGGTCGATGTCGAGGCGGTCAAAGCGGCACGGGACCTGATGGTTCCCTTTCCCCCGTCTTCACCCAGCATCGCCTTGTTCAAGGATGGGGAGTTGGTGCATATGATCGAACGCCATCACATCGAGGGCCGGCCGGCAGAAATGATCGCCGAAAACCTGACCGGTGCGTATAACGAGTTTTGCTAAGCTCAAACCATTTTCACCTTTCCCCTGACTTACGTCGAAACCTATGTAGGGGAGGCGAATAGGCATATTGAAAGACCGTTTCTCAAGCAGACGGTCTTTTTTTTTGCCTTACATTCTCCTTGCCGCTCAGGAAAAGACCTTATACCACAAATATGTTGGCGTATTAGTTTATTGACAACATCCCTTCGGGCAATTCGGTGTTTCGCATCCTGTATTGGCGCGGCTGACCCGATTGCCCCGGAATTTGGTATCGGTTAAAGGCCGTCTCAAGGGGCTAATCCCCCTTTTTTCCTTCCATAAACATTTTCAGTACCTTATTTTTGTAGCATGCAGAAGTTATTGGCATATCCCTTGACCCTACTTTACCTGATCGCTTTCGGTCTTACCTTGTTGGTGTTTCATCCAGTGCAATGGGTGTGCTACAACTTTTTTGGCTACGAGGCACATCGTAAAAGTGTCGCGGTGCTGAATCTATGCCTTATGCGGTGTACCCACATCCTAGGCACCACTTACACTTTTGATAATCCCCACGGTATTCCTGTGAACCGCGCCTTGATCATCGTGCCCAACCATCAGAGCATGCACGATATTCCGCCCATAATCTGGTTCATGCGTAATTGGCATCCCAAATTTGTAAGTAAGACCGAATTGGGCCGGGGAATACCCAGCGTTTCGTATAACCTGAGACACGGGGGCTCGGTTCTAATAGACCGCAAGGATAGCCGGCAGGCCCTAGTGGAAATTGCAAAATTGGGACGATATATCGAAAAGCACGGTCGCAGCGCCGTCATATTTCCCGAAGGCACACGTAGCCGGACCGGGCATCCTAAACCGTTTAAGGCGACGGGACTTAAGATATTGATGAAGAACGCGCCGACGGCCCTCGTGGTGCCGATAAGTATCGATAACTCTTGGAAGATGCTGCGCTACGGTAAATTTCCCAAGGGTATCGGGAACCATATCAACTTTACAGTACACCGGCCCATCGAAATCACGGATAACCTTGATGAGGTCATCGCATCCACCGAAAAAGCGGTAGTTTCTTGCGTAACATCTTTTAAAACAACATCAACGATAAAAAACGGGACCCATGCCTAAAATGAGCGACAGCGAGATTGTGGAGCGGACCATTGCCTTCGTTAAGGAAACCTTGGCAGGGGCCGAAGGCGGGCACGATTGGTTCCACGTGCAACGGGTATTCAAGAATACGTTGTTTATCGCCAAGGATGAAAAAGTAGATGTGCTGACCGTGAGCCTGGCCGCCTTGCTCCACGATATTGCGGATGCCAAGTTCAATAACGGCGATGAAGCCATCGGGCCCGCCTTGGCGGAAAACTTTTTGAAGGAACTGAGGGTCAAGAAAAAGACCATCACACATGTTGTGAAGATTATCAAGAATATGTCGTTCAAAAACAGTCTACAAAAGAAGCGGGGACGCAAGTTGCGGTCGAAGGAGCTTTTCGTGGTGCAAGACGCCGATCGTTTAGACGCCATGGGAGCCATCGGTATCGCCCGTGCCTTCAACTACGGGGGTTTTAAGAATCGAGAAATATACAACCCTGAAATCGCCCCCAACCTGAAAATGACCAAGGAAGAATATAAGAACAGTACTGCCCCGACCATCAATCATTTCTACGAAAAACTACTGCTCCTAAAAGATCAAATGAATACCGAAACCGGAAAAAAGCTGGCCGAACATCGTCATTGGTATATGATGGATTTCCTGCAACAGTTCTTTAAGGAATGGAACCCCTTGGCCCTACCTACCGATACCCGAAAAGAGTAGCATCATATCGATTGCATATTTTTTTTGGCCGAACGCCGGAAACGGACTTGGTATCCCGCGCCATACATCTCCAATCGATGTCATCGGGATAGCAGCACATCCTTTAGAACAACCTTAACTGTCCGTCTTTATACGTTTGTTCATGGTTTAGGACCGGAAACTTTTTGTCCTTAAAATAAGTACTTTTGGCCAAGCGCACCAGATCATGTATTTGTGCGGCAATTTGGCCTTCCCCACGACTACGGATCCCGAATCTGCTATCGTTGAGACTGCCGCCGTGGCATTCCTGTATCTGATGCAGTACTTTATCGGCCCTATCTGGCAGCGTCTTCTTTATCCAATCGGTGAAAATACCGCCGAGCGCCCCATTTAAACGAACCACGGTAAAGGCAAAGGAACGGGCTCCGTTATCGGAAACGGCCTTTGCCAAGTCCATAATCTCATGGCTGTTGATGCCCGGAATGATAGGGGCCAACATCGCATTGACAGGAATATTGTTCTCGGATAATATCCGGATGGTTTCCAGCCGTTTTTTGATGCTGGCTGTACGCGGTTCAAGAATACGTCTTGTTTCTTCCGATAACGAGGTGACCGATATGTTGACCCCGACCAGCCGGTCCTTTGCCAGCTCTTTTAGGATATCGAGGTCCCTTAGGATCAACGAATTTTTGGTAATCATGCCCACGGGATGTCTGTATTTCAGGAAAACTTCTAGACAGGCGCGGGTAATCCCGAATTTTCTTTCCACTGGTTGGTAGCAGTCGGTGTTACCGGATAGTACGATGGTTTTGGCCTTCCAGCGCTTCGACCTGAGTTTGGCCTGTAGCAAGTCCGCCGCCGCTTTTTTGACCAATATCTTCCTTTCGAAATCCAGACCGGGACTGTACCCCCAGTATTCGTGGGTGTTACGCGCGTAACAGTAAATACAGCCGTGCTCGCAGCCCTGGTAGGGATTCATGGAATACTCCATTCCCACATCGGGACTCGTGACGGTATTGACGATGGTCTTCGGAAAAATAGGGATATATTGGGTTCTATTGCTGTCCGCTTCCTCTCCTTCGAGACGGCAAAATTCCAAAAAATCGTCCCGGATCTCATGGCTGTTCTCAAGGAATCGATTTGGAGTGTTCTGCTGGGCGCCGCGGCCCTTAAAATGGCGCTTCAAACTCAATAAAATGGATTTTTTCCAAAAATACGGAATTATTCCATTTAAAAAAAGTTCTTGCCTTCGAAGATTGAATTTCCATTAGCTCAAAAAATCAGTACGGCATACCACACAATCGTTGGGAATTAAGGCGGACAATGGAGAAATATGGGCAATGAAATATTTCCGATTCTACTTTGCTGGCGCCAAACGACAGTTAATTGACCAAGACCCGCACCAGCTGTTTTCTCTTACCGCGCTTTGCATAAAAAAGGAGGTTGTCGGAGGATGTGTCGATCAACGGCCGCGAGACCATGATAGGCAGGCGTATCTCTTTGTCGTCTATCAATTTTTTGTGGGATAAGTTACCCTCGCCGTCGACCTTGATGACAAACATGTTCGGGTTGCGGCTGTAGCCTTGTTTGAATAGGATACGTTCTTTGCTCATCGTCTGTGGGTTTTCCCCGGAATTAATAAAGAAGTACATCTGGTCGGCGACGCCATAGGCGGCGTACGATGCGTAGGATGCATCGCCTTGCGTCACCTCGGCCTTATTGATGTTCCGTGCCCATTCCATTGCCCCGGACGCATTCAACTTGGCGATTACGATGTCGTTATAATGATACCGGTCGGTAATCTGGGTGCCCCCTCCGGAGATATCCCTTCCTTGGGTCATATAATACTCTTCGGCACTGAACAGTATTCCGTTGTCGGCCGTAATATGCACATCCTTGAAAACCAGATTCTTGAGTTCGGTGTCGACTTCACGGCCGAACTTATCCATCATAAACCGATCTGAAAACGGATTGTACTTTCGGTCCGTGATGTCCAGCGAATTGGTATCCATCCTAAAATAGGCCAGTCCGTTGTACCGCTTGGATTTTCGGTCTGCATAAAAACCGACAATTTTAAGCTCCCGATCCGAAAGCACGGGCTTTAAGGATTCAGGAAATCTACCGGAATCGTCGAATTGCTGGGTACGATGCCCTCCATTATCTATTTTGACAAGTTCGTATCGGAATCTTCTTTCATTGGCTTCGAACCGACGTTTTTTGAAGAAAACTTTTCCCGTCAGGTAGAGTGTCTTTAGGTCTTTCGATACCTCGATACTCTCGAAGGCATAATTCTTATCGGCAATTTCAGTCGTAAAGTCATAGGCAAACTGCTGTTTTAAATCCGTTCCGAAGAGATAGACATGGTATTTGTCGTTCCGTCGTTCTCGGTGCTGGACCGTAATGGCAAAAGCCGACCGGCCCTTGTCGAAATGGACCGCGGTCGAGAAGCCGTTGCCAAAACTTCGGTTGTACTTGCTCACGGCCAACGGATTGGCGACTTCTTTCGAGGGAACGGAAAGTAGCAGGCGTTCGGTAAACCTAAACTCGTGCAGTGGACTTTGATGTACTACATATTGATACGCTTCTTGGTTGGTACTATAGGTCAGTTCCAACAGGTAGAGCTGTCCGTTTTTTACAAAACCATCGATCATATGGTTCCCGGCATATTTGTAATTGTAGTCCCGTGCCAAGTTCATTTCCGCATCGTAGATTTCGATAAAATGACCCTTGGGACGAAGAGGATATCCACTATAGTACGTACGCACGAATACGGTCTCGTCTGCGGACGTACGGTCACTGGTGAGCAGGGTAGAGTACTTGTACCTATCGGAATAATTCTCGCCAAGCTCATAGGATACGGGGATGTCCTGTGCTCGGCAAAGCTGTAGCGCGGTCAAAAAGAGTAGGGCGGCCATGCCCTGTGAAATGTTCATAAGTAGGTTGTATTGGGATGGGTTATCAAATGCCAACGCCCGTTCGCCGTCACCGGCGGTCTGTTCCATAAAAAGCATGCCAAACGCAAGCGGTTTAGGATAGCCGGTACGTTGGCGAGATCTGTTTATTCCCCCGGGAAATCGGCTTTGCGCTTGTTCAAGAACGCCGTAGTACCTTCTTTAAAATCGGCGGTTCCGAAACATGTACCAAATGCTTCGATTTCAGCAGCGTAGCCTTCGGTATTCTTAAAACCAATATTTATTGATTTTATTGCATGGTCTATCGCCACTGGGGAGTTTTTCGATATGTTGCCGGCCAAATCCTCGCAAAAGGAAAGCAGACTTTCGGGAGAGACCACGTGGTTCACTAAACCGTAGGTTAGGGCTTTTTTCGCATCGATCATGCCGGCGGTCAAAATCATTTCCATCGCCCTTCCCTTTCCGATAAGCTGAGGTAGGCGCTGGGTTCCGCCGTATCCGGGAATCAGGCCTAGCGACACCTCCGGAAGTCCCATTCGGGCATTGTCACTGGCCACGCGAAAATGGCAGGCCATGGCCAGTTCGAGTCCCCCGCCCAAAGCGAAGCCGTTCACTGCGGCGACCACCGGTTTGGACAAGTTTTCTACAAAATCGAACAACTTTTTTTGTCCCTCGGCGGCCAGTCGGACGCCTTCCTCTTCCGAGAAGTCGGCAAATTCTGAAATATCCGCGCCCGCCACGAAGGCCTTTTCCCCGCTACCGGTCAAGATGATGACCTTGATCTCCCGGTCCGACTCGAGCGCCTTAAAAGCATTGTGCAGTTCCGCGATGGTCTCCCGGTTTAAGGCATTGAGCTTACTGGGGCGACTCACGGTGATTATACCGATTGGATTCTTTGTTTCGACAAGAAGATTGTTGTATTTCATGTTTTTTTGTTTAATACCTGTCCGCTTAAAACATCTTAAAAGACGTAAGTCCCTTACCCGGCCCGAGTCGCGGGATTTCGAACTTTGACTAATAATTGGCCAGTTTATGGGTTTATTGGTTAGTAAGTTTATGTAAAAAATAATTGACCGGTAATCATCGTGTTGATAGATGAGACTGTTGGACCTAGGACATAAGACCGTTGATTTTCACACAAAATAGGTCGATTTTTCGAGATTTTTTAGTCCCCTATCTTAGAGTCTGCGTCAGGTTTAGGTTTTAAAACGGACAAGCATTTTATATTTTAAGACTGAATTGAGTTAGTGTTCTCAAGGTATCCACGGTAAACTTAGATCAAAATAGGAGAATCACAAAATATTAGATAAACCCATAAGGCACTGGTTGTAGGGCTCAACAAACCGCAGCATGCGTCATTCACTGTTTTCCCTGGGAAACCGCACTGTAAAGACCGTTCCTTTTCCCGGCTTCGAGGTGAAATCGATACTGCCTTTATAGGTTTCCACGATAGTTTTGACCATTCCGAGACCCAGGCCCATCCCGCTGGATTTGGTGGTGAATTTGGGTTCGAAAACTTTTTCGGTGTAGTTGTCCTCAATGCCGATTCCGTTATCCGCTACACCTATTTTGATAAAATCGCCATCGGCGACCACAGAGACTAAAATCCGGGGTGCATCTACTTCGGGCACGGCTTGAATGGCGTTTTTGACCAGGTTGGTAACCACCCGGATCAGCTGGGTGCGGTCGAGTTTGGCAATCAGTTCTTCTTCCTCGCTGATAAAATGAATATATTCTTCGTTAAAGATATCCAATGCCAGTTTGACGATATGTACCACATTTAGGGTTTCGTTCTGTTGAGCGGGCATTTCGGCAAAACTGGAAAAAGCCGAAGCAATACTGCTCATGGTATCGATCTGTTGGATCAGGGTCTTGGAATACTCGGCCACCTTTTTTTTAATGTCGGGGTCTTTGGGATCGAATTTATTTTCGAAGCTCTGCACGCTCAACCGCATCGGGGTCAGGGGGTTCTTGATTTCATGGGCTACCTGCTTGGCCATTTCGCGCCAAGCTTGCTCGCGCTCGCTGCGGGCGAGCTTGGCCGCACTGTGTTCGAGCTCATCGATCATCGCATTGTACGAATCCACCAGTTTTTTGATTTCTTCACTGGGATTTTCAATCACTATCTTTTGATTGCTCTTGGTCAGGTCGGTTTTGTCGAGCCTTTCGGAGATGGTCTGTAACGAGCGGGTAATATAGGTCGAGATAAAATAGGCCAGACCAATAGCGATTAGCAACATCAAGAAATAAACGGCTCCGAGACGCATCAAAAACTCTCTGAGCTCCATGTTGTTAAAGGAGTCGTCTTCGTAATAGGGCAGGTTTAAAATCCCGATCGGTTTTAGTTTGCTGTCCTTTATATACGTGTACGATGCGCGGTAATTGTCCCCTGCCACGGTCTTTTCCTCGACGTAGCGTTTATCAGGGCTCGCCTCCAATCGCTTTAATATATGGTAATCCAGACAATTGGAAATGGAATCGATCTCAAATTTGGCCCGCGAACTCTTGATCAATTGGCCCTCGAGGTCGTAAATGTTCAGCCGTTGGTTCTGTACGTTCGCGATCTGGTAGATCTGGAGATTGAAGATTAGGCCCAGATTTTCAGTGGTGACGGGATATGTCGTGCTTTTCAAGGTGTATTCGACGCTCTGCCGCACTTGGGTTTCCTTACGTTCTAATCGATTATCGTGGTAATCCCGTGCTTGTTCCTTGTATTGGTAAATGGTAACCCCTGCAATAAGTATCGAAGCGAGGACCACCAACAGAATCATGGATACGAATATGCGCGATCTTAAGGATAGTTTTTTAAACAAGAGGTCGGATTTTAACGTTAATGTAGCAAATATCGAACCAAGATAAGGGCAGGTTTAAGTTCAAGCTCAAGAGACAAGTACAAGTTCAAAATACGGATTGGATCATTGTTAATTTACAATCTCTGAGCGATGGACTTCCCAATGCTTGCGTCATAAATTTCCTTTTTTTTGAATTTGGGATTTGTTTTTTGGAATTTGATACCTAATCGGATTGGCACTAGGTAATTCCTTGTCAGGCCTCGGGATTGCTGTTCCTTATTCTTTTGTAAAGCTTTATTCCCAACATTAAAAGAATCCCCAGAACTAAAATACCGACGACCCCGTAAATCCAATTAAAGGCATTTTTTAGGATGGCCAGAAAAACAACGGCAAAAAGAATAAGGGTAGCACCTTCGTTCCAAATACGCATAAAGTGCGAGGTATATCGAATTTCGTTGCGCTGCAGTTGCCGGAAAATGTGATGGTTTTTAAGGTGATAGGCAAAAAGTAATACGACAAACCCGATTTTGACATGCATCCAGGATTGTTGCAGCCAACCCGGCATCAGTAGTAACAGCCAAATGGCAAAGATGGTGGCCAAAACGGCCGAGGGCCACGTAATAATGTACCACAGGCGTTTGCTCATCAGCTGTAATTGCCGGGTAATGATTTCCCTTTCGGGGGATGGCTTATCCGACGCCTCGATTTGGTAGATGAACAATCTGGGAATGTAGAAGAGACCCGCGAACCAGGTAATCACAAAAATGAGGTGCAGGGCTTTGATGTAGTCGTACAAGGGATGAACAGGTTTTGATTGCGGAGCTCAAAGTTAATTAATATCCCGGTTCTAGCCTGAATTTTGTGGACAACCCTGATATCTATCTGTGATTGGAAAGCTTCGCCACTCGAAAAAGGACGAAAAGAGCAAGAAGGAAAGACCACGGCACTTTTTGCAACATCCGAATAACGAAATCCAATGCTCAAGGGCGTCCCTATGCCTTCAATTGACCTTTCTGCACCTCCTGCCCTTGGTTTTTTTGGAACGTTAAGTGTTTTTCAAATTGTTTCGTAAAATCAATGACGGAACCAATATCCCTTTACTTGATGAAATTTGAAATGATCTGGTCGATATCGCCGGACTCCTTCAGTTTTAATATTTCAATGTTCGTAATATGTCGAAGATCAGTGTTCAGCGGAAATACAAAGCCGTAATGTTGCGGGTTGATATTTTTTTTACTCAACCTAAAATCAGTTTTTGAGGTCCGATTGGCGATGTACTCCAAGGGCACGATGTCATAGACCAAGGCATCTACCTCGCCTTCGAATAATAGTTGATATCCCTCTTTCACATTGTCCACGGTCACAGGTATGCCCCCGATGGACTTGAAATTATCTATTACCTTTTTATAATTGGGCACGGCGATTTTTTTGTTTTCGAGCTGGTTCAATTGGGTGATCGTTTTCTCGCTTTTCCCGGTCAGGGTCAGGGTCGTCGCAATACCTGCCACGAACGAGGTGGCCATAATCAGCGAAATGATCATCCAAGATCCGATTACGAACCTGCCCAAAGGAGTTCTAGGTGCCATATCGCCATAACCCACTGTGGTCATGGTCACCAAGGCCAACCAAATGCCCGATCCGATGCCCTGAGCGGCTTTACCGCCGTATTCATCGGGATATTTTCTTCCCTCTACCAACCAAAAAAGAAAGCCCACAAAAGTCAACAACATCAGGAAACCGAACACGGCATACAGAAAATTGGGACTGAACAAGGGCTTTATGCGGTCCCACAAGGTGAGTTCCATGACAGGCGCCAAGATGCCCATCTCGGTATCAAAGAAAGGTTGCGAAAATGCGATGTTTACGGCCCGTTGCGAATTGATTGTTATCGGTCCGACAAGGGCATCGAGTTCCCCCGATTGTACGGCCACAATCCCTTCGTTAATCGAACTGTAGGGCTTGAACGTATAATCCAATTCTGCATTGAACGCTATTTCTTTCCAGATATTGAGAGCAATTCCTTCCGCTTGATCACCCGCCATGACGAAAGGCTCCGACCCCGCGTAACCAACCCGCAGGGTGCTGTCTAACTTGCTTTGGGCTGTAAGTTGAAGTAGGGATAAAATGAAGAATATGGAAAGGGGTAATTTTGGCATGGATTGGATTGAATATTGTGGCAGCGGGATATTAGATTTTTCTATCCGGGAAATTTTTAATAATTCGGGTAAAAGTACTTAAAATTGATTTTCGGGTGAAAAACTTACATGGGATAATTATATAACGTTCGGAAATACTTACATTAGAACTAAATAAAGACCAGCACAAGTCTAGGAATTCTGTCTTGTACTATTAAAAGGGATGCTATGATCGGAACAAAATCGCTTACTGTCGAAGACCTGCGAACGCTTCGAGCCGCAAAGCTCAAAATGGAAAATATAGGGTGGGCTATGGAGGGCCTAAACCGAATGGGAAGCTTTCTCGATAGTCGGGTGCAGTTATTACCTGAAAAACAGCAGCAGTGGTTGCGGCAGATCAGTTTTGGGGTCTTGGAAAAAGTGGTACAGAGCAATCTCTTCTCCATGAAATCCGACAAGGTCGGCGTTGCCCCCCTGAATAGCCAATACAAGGCGATCGTAACCTCGTCGGGAGTTCTTGGTGGGGCTTTTGGGGCTACCGCTTTTGCGGTGGACCTTGGCCTGACAACCAAAATGATGATGCGTTCCATAATGGATATCGCCCGTAGCGAAGGGGAAGATCTAGAGGCACTCGACACCCAGCTTGCGTGTTTACAGGTATTTGCCCTTGGTGGAAAATCCAAACACGACGATAGCCTTGACACGGGTTATTTTGCAACCCGTCTCGCCCTGAACGCTGCCGTAAAGGGCTCAACAAGTAAATTAGTAGAGGGATTCTTGGTCGGGGCTTCCCAGCCAATGCTCCGTTTGCTCGCCGTTGTGGCCTCACGATTTAGCATTCAGGTTTCCGAGAAATTTGTAGCTCAAGCGGTTCCTGTAATCGGTGCTGTAGGGGGCGGGGCGATCAATTTGGCGTTTATACGGCATTTTCAGAGCATGGCCCACGCGCACTTTGCTATTAGACGACTAGAGCGGCAGTACGGGAGTCAACCCATCGAGGCCGCTTACAACGATATCGAGGTTCAAGCATAGCACTGGACCCTTTATCGGTTTTCTGAGATGATCATACCCTAAAATCACATCCGTATTTTTTGCGGGATGTAAACATCAGAATGCCATTTTAAGCTTGTAGTTTCCGGTTTGGGTGCCAGATTTGAAACGCTCTCCTAGGACCTTTTCGCTTTGTGGCCTAAATATTTGTTAAGGCCCGAGTTAAAGTACGTTAAAAGGGTTTCACATCTGAAAATGCGCCTTATATTTGTCAATGCAGGGGGTGGTTCCCTTGCAACTTTAAGTATTGGTTTTTCATAATTTAAAGTTTGGTTGGTTATTTAGGAAAAGCCCTGGCAGTCTTGTCAGGGCTTTTTTTGATTTATTACGGGTCCGACCGACAACCGGAGATGGTAAATGCCCGGGGTTTTGTAAATATTGAAATAATTCGATACAATACTTTGGAATAAATTTTGTTTAATTAATATGGCATCCTAATACTGCGCTGCTGTTAAGCACCCGTTTTAAAAGCATTTTGTAATTTTAACTGAAAAACGCCATGAAGAACGCCCTAGTCTTTTTCTTGCTATCGGTTGGTATGCTTGTCAATGCACAGCAAATCGACTCGCAGGACGTCGCGTTGAATTCCGGGCAGAATCCATCCCCTAACGAAAGTAAAAAGTACACGAAAAATGAATCTGCCTTCCGACCGGGCGAATGGCTCAAATTTCGGATGCACTACGGATTTCTGAATGCCAGCTATGCCACCTTGCACGTAAAATCGAATTCGATTAACGGGAAGCCCGTATATCATGTAGTTGGAAAAGGACAAACTACCGGGTTTGCAAGTCTGTTCTTTAAAGTCGATGACACCTACGAGAGCTATTTTGGGATGGATGAGGATATGAAACCCTATAAGTTCGTCCGTAATATCAATGAAGGCGGGTATACGAAGGATTACGTAATTGATTTTGACCATGAAAGGGATAAGGCAATCTTAAACGACAAAAAAAACAAGAAAACCTACAAGTTCGACCTGCAGGATAGTATTCAAGACTTATTGTCCGCCTTTTATTATCTCAGAAATAACTACGACCCCAAAGATTTGGTACAAGGAGAGGCGGTCAAGTTGAAGATGCTTTACGACGACGACGGTATTTTCGATTTTAAGCTTAAATATTTGGGCACCGAGATATTGAAGACCAAGTTTGGTAAGGTCAAATGTTACAAATTCAGGCCCCTGGTGCAGTCCGGAAGGGTATTCAAGGAAAAAGAAAGCCTCACATTATGGGTTTCGGCCGATGATAACCGTATTCCAATACGGATACAGGCCGATCTGGCCGTTGGTTCGATAAAGGTGGATCTCGAGGCGTACAACGGACTCAAGAACCAGTTCAAGATCATCATGGATTAAGCAATTTTGGCACTTGCGATACGCCTAATGGCCATCTTAACCGTGCTTTGGAACTTGTTTTTGTAAAAAAATCGTATTTTCCGAAAAATAGTTTTAAAAAAGAGCAAATTGAACTGGGGAGACGGCGGCTGGGCCGTATCTTTAACCCCGATTAAAAAACAATAATTTATAATGCATAAATACTGGGGCATCTTATTCATCTTGGTACTATCTTTCTCGTGTAAGGAAGATAAAAATCTACAAAATACCGAGCAATCCACTGCTGATATCGCCTCTCTAGAGGTCCTTGAAAAGCCCATTATCAAGCATTTTGGTTTTAATCTGGACGAATTCAATGTACAGTTGGATACGGTTAGACGAGGTGACAGTTTTGGGGAGCTTATGTTGGAAAACAAAGTGGACTACCCCAAGATCGCCAAGATTACCCAAGAATATAGAGACACTTTCGATGTCCGTAAGATCAGGGTGGGGCAGCCGTATATGATTTTAAAATCAAAAGATACTACAGCCGCGGCCCAAGTGTTCATCTATGAAAACGACGTAATCAACTATACCGTGGTAGATTTAAGGGATAGCGTCAACGCCTACAAAGAGAGAAAGAACGTAACTTATAAAGAAAAGGAAGTATCCGGAATTATTGAGACCAATCTTTCCAATGCACTCGTAGAACAGGGAATCGATTATATGGTGACCCACAATCTGGCTAATGTGTACGCTTGGACCATCGATTTTTCGATGCTTCAAAAAGGAGATAAGTTTAAGGTCATCTATAAAGAAAAGTTTATAAACGATTCGATCTACGCCGGCTCCGAACCCATCGAAGCCGCTTATTTTGAACACAACGGCAAGCCGATTTATGCCTTTGCCTACGAAAATGACTCGCTCAAGAGTATTGTGGATTATTTTGATGATGAGGCGAACAATTTGAGAAGAACGTTTCTACGGATGCCCGTCGAGTTCGGGAGACTTTCATCCCGTTACAATCTTAAACGTAGAATTCGGTATTACGGCAACCGGATACGTCCGCACAGGGGCACCGATTACGCCGCGCCCGTGGGCACCCCGATTATGGCGACGGCCGATGGCACCGTAACCGAATCGACCCGAAAGGGCGGCAACGGCCGGTACGTCAAGATTCGTCACAATGGCAAGTATTCGACCCAATACCTGCATATGAAAAAACAGAATGTCAAACGCGGCGATCACGTGAAACAGGGCGATGTCATCGGCTGGGTCGGAATGACCGGAAATACGAGCGGCCCCCATGTCTGTTATCGATTTTGGCGCCACGGCCGGCAAGTCGATCCATTGAAAGAAGAGCTCCCTAAGGCCGAACCTTTGGCAGAGACCCTGCAGCCCGACTACTTCACCTATATTACCCCGATCAAAGATCAATTGGATTGTATGGAGTATCCCGAAAAGCCGGCTGAAGAAGAGGTATTATCGGAAGACTTGGCCTCGTTGGATTGAAAAAACCTTGAATCGGGCCGAGTGTTTCCCAGTTATTTTCGAAATAGGTGCATTTGCAGCTATAACCTTGAGGTCTATTCTATTTATTAAGAGTCGGAGCGAGAATTTCATATTTCTTGATAACATGGGTATAACTTCTTGCCCTGCAGCTGCCGGCAATCCCAAATTTCTGTTAATTTTGTGATGTATATGAAACGGACGATCTAAGCTCGTATGCTGATCACAGCCGCATTTTTCGTAGTGCAACGCAAAACTAACTCTAACAAATACTCAAGAAAATGAAAAAATTCTATTTCGCAATGGCTGCGCTTTTCATGACGGCGGTCACTTTCTCACAGGGAACGGTTACGGGAACAGTGGTAGATGGAGAAACCGGTGATGTTCTTCCGGGGGCCAACGTCGTTGAAAAAGGAACTACAAATGGAACCACCACCGATTTTGACGGTAATTTTAGTATTGATGTTTCTACGGATTCGGGAACTCTGATGATTTCCTACATCGGTTACGTGAGACAATCCGCTAATTTCAGCTCATCAGGGAATATAGGCAGCATTACGCTTCAGCCCGACGCGGAGCAATTGGCTGAAGTTGTGGTTATAGGTGCTGGCGTCATCGATTTGGAAGAAGATCGAAGCACGCCTATAGCTGTGACAACAATTACGAAAGATGTAATACAAGCCACTTCTACAGGTAACGTTGAGTTTCCCGAAGTCATGAAGAATGTGCCCTCGGTCTACGTCTCCAATCAACAAGGCTTTGGAGATTCGCAAATGTATCTCAGAGGATTTGATCAGACCAATACGGCATTTCTACTGAACGGTCAACCCATCAACGGAATGGAAGATGGTAATATGTACTGGTCGAATTGGCAGGGTGTAATGGATATAGCTAATGCGGTTCAGGTACAGCGAGGTCTTGGTTCTTCAAAATTGGCCATCTCTTCGGTAGGTGGTACAGTGAATATTGTAACGAAGGCTACGGATAGAAAAGAAGGTGGTTTTGGCAGGATAATGACAGGTAACGATAGTTATGCGAAAATTACCGCTTCTTATGACTCCGGCTTAAATGATAATGGATGGGGTTTTTCAGTGATGCTCGACCATTGGCAGGCACAGCGAAAGTATGCGGAGGGAACAAAAGGTCAAGGTCAGAACTATTTCTTTTCCGTCGGAAAGCTTTTAGGCGACCATAACTTCAACTTTTTAGTGTTCGGGGCGCCGCAATGGCACATGCAAAGATGGTCACAGCCAAGAGAAGTCATAGAAGAATATCGCCTGTACAACCAGCATTGGGGTATTGATGAAGGCGAGCTGGAATCAGAGCGAACCAATTTTTATCATAAACCGGTGATCAACCTCAACTGGGATTGGGATATTTCCGACAAATCGGATCTTTCTACCGTGGCATATGCATCGTTCGGACGAGGTGGAGGCACGGGTCCCAGAGGTAACAGCGCATTGAGACTGCCTGACTATCAAGTTGCAGGGGAGAGTGTTAGCGGACAAATCGATTACGCCGCAAATCGCGAGAGAAACGCTATTGTCGGAGTTGGTGGTGATTTCGATGCGCCCAACGGGGCGGGTTATATCAGAAGAGGATCGATGAACAACCATAGATGGTTCGGGTTGGTTTCGAATTTCGGTCATGAGTTCAACGAATACCTTACTATGAACGTCGGGGCCGATTTTAGATTTTATACCGGAGATCATTTTCGGCAAGTAATCGACTTTTACGGTCTTCAAGGCTGGTCGAACGACCGTCCCGATGACCGGATTGTTACCGAATCCTATAGTTTTAACCCTTGGAAAACCGTGTTTGATTTTGCCGAGGAGAACGAAAGAATCGATTATGATTATTCCGAAGATATTAACTACCAAGGGATTTTCGGTCAGTTTGAATACACAAGGGATGCGTATTCGGTATTCTTTCAAGGTGCGGCCTCCAATCAATCCTATCAAAGAGAGGATAGATTTGCCACGGACACTTCCGGAAACCAAACTACAGAAACCTCTGATAAAGCCAACAAATTCGGCTACAATATAAAGAGTGGAGGGGCCTATAATTTTAATGATAAGAATTCTGCCTTTATAAATGCCGGCTTCTATTCCAGACAGCCCTATTTAGACAATGTTTTTTCAGGTACCGCAGAACTGGCCGAGCCGGAAGTGGATAACGAAGAGATTACCGGAATCGAACTGGGCTACAAATACGATACCTACGATTTTCGGTTGAACGTTAACCTGTATCGCACGGAATGGGCCAACCGTTTTATTGCAAACGGTAATTCTATTGTCAATGTGGCTACCAGCGAAGAAATTGATATAAACAGGGAACAGACCGATGTGACCGAATTGCATCAAGGTCTGGAAATCGATGCGCAATATCGTGTGATGCAAGGATTGACCTTCGGGGCCTACACCTCTATAGGCGACTGGAAGTTCGATGGCAGTACACCCTATCGGACTAGGGACTTTAGGGACAACACCTATTTTGTAAATGAAGATATTGGTGATTATGTCGATCAGAACGGCAACCCCCTATCGGCCAATTTTTTTAACGGGGATGTCAACCTTGACGGAGTCGAGGTCAGCAATGCCGCACAACTAACCTTCGGGGCCAATGTAAACTATAAAACACAAGGTGGTTTTGAAGTCGGACTATTTTACAACCATTTCAACAACCTGTACGAGTTTGTCGATGTGGCCGATGTTGTCGCCGAAGGAAGTTCATATGAGACTAGTAAATTGGATCCTTACGGAGTAATGGATTTTACCGCTGGTTACACTTTTGAAATGGGCGAGCAGGATATCATCCTCAGAACCAATATTTATAACCTATTCAACAATGCCTATATTAACCAAACGGATGCTTTTGGGGTGTACTATGGTTTAGGCCGTACCTGGAATGCAAGCGTCATGTACCGCTTCTAGTAATCAGACAGGATAAGTTCTAAACCCTGACTTCATCATCAGGGTTTTTTTGTCCCCCAAAATTCAGTACTTTAGCCCTTAAATCGAATCCTATGTACGAAACTATACAAGTCGTTCACTCCTATTTGGCATACATCGTATTGGCCATTCTGTTTTTTGCCGTGGCCAATGCCATTATCGGCTGGGTAAACAACAAGATGTTTACCATGGAAAAGGATTTACGGCTCAGTCTTTTTGCTTTGATATTTTCCCATATCCAGCTCTTGATAGGGCTTTTACTATTTTTTGTCTCGCCAAGCGGCCTAAAGGCAATCCAGACCTTGGGCATGGGAGGGTTGAACGCCCCGGCGAGGTTATTGGCCGTTGAACATCCGTTTATCAACATCATTGCCATCGTTTTGATTACGATAGGTTGGTCACGGCATAAGAAGTTTATGGAGGGGCGGAAAAAATTCAAGACTATCAGCATCTTTTACGGGCTCGGCCTGATTTTGATTTTAAGCCGTATCCCTTGGAACCAGTGGTTCAACTAGAAACACCGGATCTTATCATTCTGGCGCTTCGGTTGCGGTCGACCTAAAACTCCCGCTTGAATACCTCTGAATCCAATTAAAAACAAATCGATTAAACAAATCACTCACATGAAAAACATAATAACACTAGGGGCATTGGTCCTTACCACGCTGACTTTCGCCCAAACAAAGGAACTTTTTAACGGTAAAAACCTTGACGGGTGGACCATCTACGGTACCGAAAAATGGTACGTCGAAGATGGACTGCTAATCTGCGAGAGCGGTCCCGATGAGGCATATGGCTATCTCGCCACCGACGATCACTACAAGGACTTTGAGTTGACCTTGGAGTTTAAACAGGAAGCCGACGGCAATAGCGGGGTCTTTATCCGCTCTACCATCGATGGCACTAAAATTAGCGGCTGGCAAGTCGAGGTCGCGCCTCCGGGCCATGACACCGGCGGAATCTATGAATCTTACGGGCGTGGTTGGATCATCAAGCCCGATCCTGAAAAAGATAAGGCCCTTAAGATGGGCGAATGGAACAAAATGAAAATCCGAGTTGACGGCGATACAGTGACCACATGGCTCAATGGAACCGAAATGGTTACCCTGACCGACGAAAAGATCGGGGAGGGGGAAGGCTCCATCGCCCTGCAAATCCACGATGGTGGGGGAATTAAGGTGAAGTGGCGCAATATCGAGCTTAAATCCTTGTAGCAAAAAATAATTGCGAGGAGCGATGCGCAGGCAAAAGATTGCCACACCGATATTGCCTTTGGCAGGTAATGGCTCGCAATAACTGCTACTTTCTTCCCTCGTCGTACGAAGCCTTACGAATTAAGTACATATACACCGGAAAATGATCAGAATACCCGCCGGTATAACTCCCTCCCGCGTAGGTTCGGAACGGATACCCCTTATAACGGCCCTTTTTTGAGACGAGGTAAGGGGCATTAAACACACCTGCTTTCCAGAAACGATATTGTCGGTCGTCGGAATCCTTGAACACATTGCTAGAGATGAGATTCTCGGTAAAGTAGATCTGGTCAAAAAGATTCCATTTGTCCCGATAGGCTAGCGAACCGATACCTTTTCGATACAGGTCTTCCATAGGATTGAAGAGGCGCGGCGGCTTGGGCAGTTCCATTAGTGCCGAAACTCTTTCACCTGGTTCCCTGGCGCTGTTTGAGTCGGCCTCCTTTTCTTTAGCATCTCCATTCTTTTTCCTTCTCCATTTCCATAACCATTTGCGCTTTATTTCAACTTCGGCTTTATGCGCTTCATCCGGGCTGGAATTCGTTCTCAATATCTTTTTAAAGCTGTCATTGATCGGATCGTCATTAAAATCGCCCATTCCGACAATTTTGGAAGCGACATCCAGCTTTTGGAGGGAGTCAACGATACGTCGGCTCAGTTTTGCCGCTGCCATCCGGTTGGGCCTACTCCGCGCCTCTCCCCCGCTTCGGGAAGGCCAATGGTTGACCAAAAAATAGTAATGTTCATCGTCCAATAATCCTCCGACCACCAACTGATCCCGGGTGTAGTTGCGTTCTCCCTCGTCGTCCATCAACAACAACCGACGGCTGGCGAACGAAGTAGGCATAAAAACGGCCTTCTTATAGAGCAAAGCCACATCGATGCCGCGTTCATCCGGGGAGTCAAAATGAACGATACCGTAATTTTTGTCCACCAGACTCGGGTGGTTGACCAAATCTTCGATGACCTTTAAATTCTCCACCTCACAGATTCCGAGGATATCCGGGGAGGTTTTTGTGACATCCGAACCGATTTCTGACAATACCCTCGAAAGGTTGTCCAGTTTTTGGTTATAGCGTTCAAGGGTCCAGTTATCCTTGCCTTCAGGCGTTCGGTCATCGTCAAAGATGAGGGTATCGTTTTCGGTATCGAACAGGTTCTCAAGGTTATAGAAGGCGACGGTCCGTATTTGAAATTGTTTTTCCTCTTGTGCGAGACCAGATAGACTAAGTAACGATAGAGCCAACAAGAGCCTGATTTTCATAAAATGAGAGGGTTGAAATGCCAATTAACGAATAAAAACCCGTTTTAAGGGATTTGTTTGTCCAAGGGATAGCTTACTCGATAACTTGACGGAATTCGTCGTTTTGTCAACGCGGGGCGAAGACAACTAAACCCTCTCCGATGCGATATTTGTTCTCACTGATAATCTTTACTTTAACCTTCGGTTCGTTTGCCCAAGAAACCCCAACAGTATCGGGAACTATTGTGAACGCACGTACCAAAGTTCCAATTGTCGGGATCACGGTCGCTATCGAAACACACCGAACAACAAGTACAACGGATGGTAACGGGCAGTTCAAGATCATTAGTCCATCCAATGGGGATTATATCTTGAGCCTGACGGCATCCGACTTTGTCAGCAAACGTATTCCTATTAGTATCGAAGGTCAAAACCTCGACTTGGGCATCCTCTATCTAGAAAAGGATATATCCGTAGAACAGACCGACAACCTGATCAGCCTTACCGAATCGGAGCTTTTGGACGATGAGATCAATTCAAATTCCTCCGCTTTGCTGCAAGCCACCCGCGATGTCTTTTTGAACCGGGCCGCCTTCGATTTCGGACAGGCTTTTTTCAGGGTACGCGGCTACGATTCCGAGAACGGAAAGGTGCTCATTAACGGCATTCCCATGAATAAATTTTACGACGGCCGACCGCAGTGGAACAACTGGGGAGGCCTGAACGATGTGACTCGAAACCAACAGTTCAGTAACGGCCTGACCGCTTCCGATTATACTTTCGGGGGAATACTGGGCAACACTAACATCGACACCCGACCCTCCGGAATGCGGCCCGGCACACGGCTTTCCGCCTCCGCATCGAACCGTACCTATGCCGGGCGGCTCATGGCTACCTATAATTCCGGATTACAGAAAAACGGGCTTGCCTATAGCGTTTCAGCTTCACGAAGATGGGCCAAACAAGGTTATATCGATGGCACGCTCTATGATGCCTATTCGGCTTTCGGAGCTGTGGAATATCGGTTCGACGAAGCGAACAGCTTAAATCTTACGGGACTCTGGGCGTCAAACCGTCGCGGCCGCTCGTCGGCGATTACAGAAGAGGTCTTTGAACTGGCCGGGAAGCGCTACAATCCCTATTGGGGCGAACAAGACGCGAAGATCCGGAATTCTAGGGAACGTAAGATTGCCGAACCGATCTTGATGTTGAACCATTTTTATACCTCGGATAATTTTAACCTGAACACGGGAATTTCCTATCAATTTGGCACCAACGCCCGGAGTCGATTGGGCTACTACAACGCGCCGAATCCCGATCCGACCTATTACCGCTACCTACCCAGTTTCTACATCAACAGTCCCATTGGCGCCAATTTCGCCAGCGCTAACAGCGTCAAAGAGAGGTTTTTGAACAACCCGCAGCTCGACTGGCAGAAAACCTATACCGCCAACGCCCGTGAAAAAGCGGCCTATGTGCTGTACGACGATGTGGCCGATGATACCCAACTGACGGGAAATGCCTTGGCCAATTGGACTATCAATGATCGGCTCCAGGCGGATTTCGGACTGACCTTTAAAAAATTGACCTCCGAAAACTATGCGGAAATCGATGATTTGTTGGGGGCGGATTTTTATGAGGACATCGACCCGTTTTCCGACACTCGAAATGATGTTACCGGCGAAGTCCAAAAAGGGGAAGCGGCCATTTTCAATTACAACTATAGGATGCATGCCGCCAAATTCGATGGTTTCGCCCAATTTAGGTACACCCATACCAAGTGGAATGCCTTCCTCGCAGGAAATTATACGACCTCAAACTATCAGCGAGAGGGCCTGTTTCAAAACGAAAGGTTCCCCGATGCTTCGCTGGGGGAAAGCGAAAAGGTCAGTTTCGCGGATTATGGCATCAAATCGGGATTCACCTACAATTTGACCGGTAGGCACGGAATCACGGTGCAAGGTGCTTATCTGACACGGCCTCCGGTCTTGCAGAACGTATTTATCAATCCCAGGGAGAATAATGGAACTGTTCCCGGCATACAAAGCGAGACGGTATCCACCGTAGATTTGAACTATCATCTTCGGCTCCCCAAACTGACCGGCAGGCTCACTGGCTTTTACACCCGTTTTCAAAACACGACCGATGTCAATTTCTTTTTCGTTGATACGGGGGTAGGCTCCGATTTTGTTCAAGAAGTGCTTACCGATCTTGACAAACTGCACATGGGTACTGAATTGGGACTGGAATACCAACTGTCTTCGGCGGTAAAATTGACCGGAGTAGCTGCAGTTGGAAAATATCTGTACGCCAGTCATCCGGATCTCACTATAAATTTCGATACCGCGGGACGGGAAGAAGATCTGATCAATTTAGAGGGCCGGATCGACCTTGGACAAGCCATCATTAAAAACTATCGGTTGGCGCAAGGTCCGCAACAGGCATATGCGGTCGGGGTCGAATACCGCGACCCGAAATATTGGTGGATAAGCACGACCGCCAATTATCTGGCCGACAACTATGCCAATATATCGGCCATTACCCGAACCCGAAGCTTTTATCTCAACCCGGAAACGGGAGCGACCTTTCCCGATGCGACCGATGAGAATGTAAACAAATTATTGGCACAAAAGCCCTTGGACAATTTCTACTTGTTGAATCTCGTCGGGGGAAAATCATGGCTCAAGAACGGGAAGTACATCAGCGTTTTTGCGAGCGTCAACAACCTGTTCGATACCGGATTTCGGACCGGTGGCTATGAGCAGAGCAGAAACGGGAATTTCGGACAGTTAAAAGAGGATAATCTGAGCGGCACGCCGTCTTTTGCCCCGAAATATTGGTACGGATACGGACGGACCTATTTTTTGAACCTGGCCTATAGTTTTTGAACTGAAGATGAAGTCGCACAAGAGATTTCCTCTTCAATTCGCGCAGTTTTTTAACATGCATGCGAAGGGAAAAAACAACCGCCCCAAACCTGTACTTTGCCGGGCGATCAAAAGGTTTTACAGAATAAATCGAACAAATGAAGGAAACAACAGCATTTCGAACATTTTCAAGGACCTGCATTTTTGTTCTGACCGGGTCGATGCTATTGTCGTGCGTCAAAGACCGCAGCTTCGACCCGCCATCCGCGGATTGCGCTATGGAGCTGGTCGCCAACACCACCTACGCCGAAGTCAAAAATTTATACGTCGATGAAACGATGCAGATTCAACAAGACCTGGTTATCGAAGGCTATGTGGTCTCATCGGATGAAGCGGGCAACTTTTTCAGTGCGCTCCATTTTCAAGATAGCCCGACCGACCCCGCGGAGGGCTTCCAGATCGAGATCGATCTGCGTGATTCGCATTTGTTCTATCCCATCGGCACCAAGATTTTTATCAAACTGAAAGGTCTGTACCTCGGAAAGAGTAAAGAGGTGTTCAAGATTGGCGGGGTTTTCACTTCTTTTGGAAATGCCTCCGTGGGTAGATTGCCATCCCCCGTCGTCGAAAGCCATATCTTCGTGGCCTGCGATGGGAAAACGGCTGTTGAGCCGACGCCGGTCTCCCTGCCAGACCTCCCAAAAAACCTAACGAATACCTTGGTGCGGTTTGAGGATGTCGAAATAGCCGAGGAAGAGCTGGGACAAAGCTTTGCCGTCGAGCGCGAGGAGACCGAACGGCATTTGACGGACTGCAATGACAATGAAGTTGTTTTGCTCAACAGCGGATATTCCGATTTTCAGGCGGAGCTGTTACCTGAAGGCAGGGGAAGCATTACTGGCGTACTGCTCCGCGAGAAGGACGAGTATCGATTGGCAATCCGCAGCTTGGAGGATATCAGCTTTGAAAAGGACCGCTGTGCGGACTTGGTCGATGAATTTAGCTCAAACCGAATTTTTATTTCCGAATTGGCGGATCCCGATAACAATCTAGCGGCCCGGTTCGTCGAACTATACAACGCGGCCGAGGAGCCCTTGCCTTTGAAGGGATGGACCTTGCGGCGGTATACCAATGCCAATACCGAAATAAGCGCTTCGGTCGATCTGTCAGATTTTACCATTGACGGCAAGGCTACCTTCGTCGTCTCGCCCAACCCGACCGAGTTCGAGACCGTTTATGGATTCGCCCCAGATCTGGGCATTGGCAAGAACAGTCCCGCTGATTCCAACGGGGACGATAACCTCGAACTGGTCGACCCGTTCGGGAAGGTCATCGATGTGTTCGGTAGGGTCGGGGAAGATGGCACAGGTACCGATCACGAGTTTGAGGACGGACGGGCCTTACGAAATTCGGATGTAGCTCAAGGAAACCCTAGCTACAACATTGCCGAGTGGACTATCTATAACGATTCAGGGGATGCAGGCACGGTAAAGTCACCCCAAAATGCTCCTGGGGACTTTACTCCGGGAAAACGGGATTAGGGATGGAAACTGTCCATTGAAATCAACCCAGAATCCCCAATAAAACATCCGAAGTTATAGGTTTGATGATATAATGGTCTTCCAGACCGAGATATTTGGCTTTTTCAACATCTCTGATATCTAAAGAGGAGGTCATGATGAAGACTTCGGGTCTATCCTTTTTGCTGGGAATGAGTTTTATGAACTCCTCCATAAAATACCAGCCACCCATTACGGGCATATTCAGATCTATAAAGATCAAGGAAGGTAATTCCGAGCCATCCTCCAACAATTGCCCGAAATGTTCCAGCGCGTCGAGTCCGTGCCCGAAAGTCGATAGCTCGGAAGTAAAATCGACAGCGGCCATGGCTCGTTTTAAGCCAAAAACGGCAATGGCATCGTCGTCGATGATACAGGTTTGATTACGGACTTTCATCATAGATATGGTGCTACAAGTAGCCTACTAGGAAGCTCTTTCGAGTATGTTGACCAGGTCTTCTTTAGTTATAGGCTTGAGAATGTAGTTGTTAACTACCTTGTAATTTTTTATTCGTCCCAGTTCCCTGGGGTCGATCGAGGAACTAACGATATAAACGATTACCTTTTCCCTGTTGTGATTTGGAATTCGCGTGAAATCCTCTAAAAATTCCCATCCGTTCATGATGGGCATATTCAGGTCTAAAAAGATCACCGCAGGAAGTCTTTCTCCTTGTACGGTAATTTTATTAAGTCCGTCAATACCGTCTTGTCCATTCTCGAAGACCAAGACCGTCTTACAAAAGCCAACCTCTGCCATCAGGCGTTTGGTGCCGTAAATGAAGATGGGATCATCATCTATGATACAGGCTTTATCAATCTTGTTCGTTCTGAATTTAGTCGTTGTCATACCTTAGAATGTTCAGTTTCGAAATAAAGTTTGAAAGTTGTTCCAACGTCGACGGTGCTCTCCACCTCAATCTTGCCGTTCATGGCCTCGATCTGGTTCTTGGTGATGAAGAGACCAATCCCTTTTGCTTCGCTATTGCGGTGAAAGGTCTTGTACATTCCAAAGAGTTTGTCACCATGACGCTTCAAATCGATACCGAGACCATTGTCGGAAAAAGATATAATGATTTTCCCGTTAGTTTTTTGCGAACCGATAGTAATGACCGGGGGGCGGTCCGACGAACTATATTTGATACTGTTGGTGATCAGATTTAAAAAAATACTGTCCAGATAAGCCGATATCCCGTTGACTACAAGATTTTTATCGATTTCTATATGCAATTTTGCATTTTCTTCCTGCAACAGTAGGCCGAGGTTTTTTTTAACACCCTTAATGGTTCTATATAAATTGACAGGCTTCATTTTGTCGTGGACATTTATTTTGACCTGCACTACCTCGTTCAGGTGCACAACGGTCTCGCTAAGGCTTTCAGATGCATCGTGGAGCATCTCCACCAAATTTGTTCGCTCGCCTTCGTCCGTCTCAGTGTTCAGAAATCCCGAAAGCATCGATAGGTTGCTGGAATGCGAGCGTAGGTTGTGGGACACGATGTGGGCAAAATTCAAAAGGCTTTCGTTTTGTTCTGAGGTAACCTCGACCAGTCGGGTAAGTTCTTTTTCCGCTATTATCCGTGGGGAAATATCCATGATCTGCGAAATAAAATGCGATAGTTCGCCATTGATCTTTCGAACTCCCGTTACCGACAAGATTACGTGAACGATCTTTCCGGACTTGTGATAGTAGCGTTTATCGATTTGATAGGAATCTCTTTTGCCATCGAGCAGCTCCTGTAGCAGGTGCAGGTCTTTTTCCAAATCTTCCTTATGGGTAATTTGCTGAAAGGTCATCTGCATCAGTTTTTTTTCTTCGTACCCAAGGCTGTTGCAGAGACTTTGGTTTACTTTCATCCACTGCCCTTTAAGCCCGACCAAAGCCATACCGATACTGGAGCTTTCAAAAGCTCCCGTGAACGACTCTTCGCTATTTTTGAGCAACATCTGGGTCTTCTTGAGAGCGGTAATGTCCCAGTTGGTGCCGGTAATTTTAAGGGCGCGCCCTTCGGCGTCCATTTGTACCACGCCCAAGGCCTTGAGATGCCTTATTTTTCCGTCGGGCCTGACAATTCGAAATTCCGTATCGAATTCTTTTAGCCCTGAAACGGCTATTTTCCAAGCCCTGTACGCCGATTCCCGGTCCTCTGGATGCAACACCGAAAACAATTCCGCATATCGGTCATTACAGCTTGATTCATCTACCCCGTATAGCTTGAACATATTCTCATCACATATTAGCTTGCGGGTGGCAAAGTCATAGTCCCAGATGCCGATTTTGGCTCCTTTTGTAGCGATGGCCAATCTTTCGGAAGTTTCGATGAATTTTAGCTCTGCTTTTTTCTTTTCGTCGATATCCTGAAAGGTGCCGTAAAGCCTGGTCGGCCTACCATCGACAATTTCGACCTCGCCTTTGGCCCGTACCCAGACCTCGTTTCCCCTGGCCGTCACTAAGATAAATTCTGCGTCCCATGGAGTGCCGTCGTTCATGGCGTCAGTCACAAATCGGGTTATAGTGTTCCTATGTAGGCCTTTTTTATAGAAATTGATTCCAGTTTCCAAGGTTGGCTCGTAACTTTCGGGCACTTGGTGGATTTCCTTGGTAATGGGAGTCCAATAGACCCGGTCGGATAATAAATCTACCTCCCAGGCCCCTGTTTTTGCTACTTTTTGGGAAGTGAGCAACAGCTCTTCCTTGCGCTTTATTTCCGTAACATCCTCGAGTACGATGATTAGCCCTTTAATTGTGTCATCATCGTCTCTCCAAGGTTTGATTTTCCAACTAAGCCAAGTAACGGTTCCGTTGACGGAAACAAATTTCTTTCCGGGGTTGCTGTTCGAGGCTCCGCGGAGGCAATTGGAATATAGTTCACGGAGGAAATCAGGTGTATCCGGTAAGATATCGTAATAATATCTGCCGATAATAGCGTCAAAATCTGAAGCAAAATCACGATGCCAGATGGCGGAATGCTTGATAAAGCACAAATTTGAATCCAGAACGGCCACCGCCGTTGGAGAATCCCGAATAATAAAATCAATCGATAGAGTTTGCAAAATAGGCTTTGGTTTGGCAGGTTAATACAAAGTATAATATAGGATGTAAGCAATGACCTAAAAAAAAGCTTCCTCGAATCTTTTGGTGGAGGCAAAAAAAGTTACACTGTACCAGCAGCTACTAATTGTTTTGTAATATTTACATTTAAACAAGGCATTTCGTCCTGCTTTTATTGCTTTTAAACGACAGAATGGGATGGCTTATTGTTCATAGGAGACGCCGAACCGCATTATTTTGAGATGGAAGAAAAAGAATTGTACAGCATGTGGCTAGATAGAAGGCGCACACATTTACGTGGTAATGGAACCCGGTAGGTATTTGTTGGGCGTGGATGTGTAGCTTGAACACTCATAAAAAGGACCGTGGTAGATTCTATGGCTACCATTTTATTCTTCAAAAACCATGCTATCAAAACAATATAATCTGTTCTGATCAGTTTCATAGGTAAGACGCACTTTTTCGGGCAAAACAAAAATGAGCAAATTGAAGAAACGATTGTGGCTGTGGAATCTTGTGGCGGTGACGACCGTCATCGTCTGTCTGTTGGCCTTCGTCATGCATTATAAGAACTGGACTTCGACTAGTCCCGACGAAATGAAGATCCTTTCCGGATTTTATTATAAAAAATTGAAATATTCGGAATTGGACAGCGTCAAGCTTGTGGATAGAATACCGCCCATGGAACGTCTGACCGGATTTTCGGTACAGGAAAAGGGCAAGGGAATATATAGGGAATACAAGGATTCGCTTTCCGATAAAAAGGCATATGTATTCGTCGACGACTTTTCGCATCAAAAAATCGCCGTAACGTATCAAGATTCCCTTAAATTATATATTAATTTGGTTGACTCCGCCGAAACTCAGAACATGTATCGGCAACTAACGGATAAAATGGCTCAAGCTTCGGATTGAGCCATTGATAGATTCTAAAAGAGTGTAACCCTAAAAATATGTTCGTAATAAAATCAGTACTTTTACTATTTCCCCTATTTGCCATGTCACAGTTCCATCTTACGGTCAATGTCAAGAACGTTACTTCGAACGATGGAAAAATCAGTGTAGCCGTTTATGACAATGCCGAAGGATTTCTACAATTCGATCAGGTATTCAAAGCGGACAGCGCCCCCAGTCAGAAGGGAACCACCGAGGTCGTAATCAGGGATTTACCCGAAGGCAGATATGCCTTGGCCGTTTTTCACGACGAGAACGATAATGACAAGTTGGATAAGAATATGTTAGGCATCCCTAAGGAACCACTTGGATTTTCGAAAGGGAAGATGAAAACCTTCGGCCCCCCAAGTTTCGAGGAATGCACTTTTGAGCTAACCTCCGATCAGACCATATCCGTTCCCATTAAATAGATAGTCCAAACAGGTCCATGCCCCTAAAGTCCCGGTACGCTTGGTTAAGTTTGACTTAAAAACCACCTCCTCTAGTGGCGGAACTTGGATTGAACGAATTTTTCACTCGTGTTCCCTTACCGGGGTTTGAAATTAGACCGTGTCGATTTCTCTTGGAGCAAAGCGGTGCCATCCTGTACTTCTGGTAATAATTTTTCGTATGATGTTGTTTAACAAAGGGATGTGTCGTACTTTATACCCCTAATCAGTAGAAGGCAACTTGAATGTATCTATTTGAATTGCCCTAAAAACACACGTACAATGGAAACCAAGGAAATTGCCAGAAAACTGGTGGACTGGTGCAATCAAGGGGATTTTCAGAAGCCATATGAAGAACTCTACAGTCCGAAAGTCGTCAGCATCGAAAACGACGGGAAGGGCGAAGGCGCCTACTCTGAAGGCTTCGAGGCCATCAAGAAGAAGGGAGAGTGGTGGCAAGAAAATTTCGAGGTGCACAGTAGTCATGTCTCCGAACCGATCATTGCAGACAACCGCTTTGCATGTACTATCACGATGGATACCACCCACAAACCCTCGGGGCAGCGTTCAGAGATGCAGGAAATCGCCGTCTACGAGGTTCAGGACGGTAAAATTGTGAAGGAACAGTTCTTTTATGATGAAGATGAGTGACAGACTTCAGGGAAATTGTCTCAAATGTGAATGATGGCGTTAAAGACGAGGGAAGTGGCAATTGGTTTAGCCTTTTCGGACCGTTGAACAGATTGCCTCGCTACGCTCGCACTCTATAATTAGTACGAATATGGTTCTTATTGCCCATGTGTTTGGCGCTCTTTACGGTCTTTTGGCCGTGGTATTTGGGGCTTTTGGCGCCCATGCCCTTAAAAAATCCTTTACCGAAGAACAGCTGAAAGGCTTCGAGACCGGAGTTCGATACCAGATGTACCATGCCATCGTACTGGTCATGCTTGGCTTTAATTTCAATTTGAACACCCCTTCGCAGGAGTGGATGGTGTATTGCTTTCTGGCCGGTACTTTTTTATTCTCGTTCAGCATCTATGGCCTGACCCTAAGCGGCCGTAAAGGAAAGAAATGGAAATTCCTCGGCCCCATCACGCCGTTGGGCGGACTACTTTTGGTCATGGGATGGGGATTGTTGCTGTACCAGTTTGCCGGACAGTATTTTTGACTCTAGCTGGACTGCACGAAAAACATGTTACAAGCGATTTTGTTTTCCGCCTAGACGCAGCTCCCAAAGATTCCTTCCGGTTCGCACCGAGCCCGAAAAGTACATTTATGGGAGAAAAGTACTCATCTTTCCTCCTTGCGCTTTCCGTCCTTTTTCCATCAGTTATTCTTTTTAATAAACGATGAGGCCTTGGGATTTCCACAAAATACGTAGCAACACCAAGATTATTTCGGCAGCTCCGCTTCCGAAGTGAATTCCTTGATGGCACGGTTGGGCTCGATGATGTTGTGGCCTTTCCAAAATTCGGGATCGTACTGGGGCATATAAGTGGGTAGCACCTTGTTGCTCTCCTCAAAATGTTCGAACTGGGCTTCATTGATGGGTTCTTCGCCGAAGACGACCAGTTCGTAATGGTTCAAGTTGCCGAATGCGGCATCTACTTTCAAGGATAGTTCGTTCTGTTTTCTCCGGCCCTTTACGTGCTTGTTCTTTTCGATAATCTTCAAAGGCCTTTTGACCCCTGCCCGGATTCCCTTGATGACATCGTAGTACCGTAGATGGTATTTCTTGTCGTTGCCCTTCGCGAACAGTACGCTACCCTTGGCCAGATACTCCTTGATCGAAACTCCCAATAATTTAAAATCCCGCAGCGGTTCGGTGTTTTCAAAATCCATTCGGATCAGGGCAAAATCATCGGCATTGATAAAGAGTTTCCCCTTGAATTCCGGGGATCCGTCGGGGACGAAAGTGATAACATAGACGGCTTGGTCTCCGAGATAGGTAAAATTTTCAAGGCTGAGGTCGTATCGCCGGGGTTTGAAGAGTACATTGTAGTCCGAATCCTTAAAAATGGGAAGGTTCTCGAACAGGTTGCCCAAAGTCTCCCGCTTGTACTTTGAGAAGAACTTGCGGCGCTCTTCCTTCTGCTTCCTTTCATCTTGCGATCTTTTGTTCAGGGCGGCCGTGTCGGTCGAGTCGATATCTTCCTTTAAAAGGTCGCCCAATGCGTCATTGTCGATCTTCGTACCGAAAAACCAGCCGGACTTAATCTTAAAGTAAGAATCGGACTTAACGTTAGCCTTTACGATTTGGTTAAACTTTTCCTCCAGTATTTCCACATCAAGGCTCTTATCCTTGTCGTACATTTCCGAGGCCTTGATGAGGTCCAGTTTTTGATTGTCGGCATCGGCGTTGCCATAGAGGTCGCCCAGCATTTCGGTGTAATAGGTGTTCTTCTTGGGAAAGGTACTGATGACACTGTCCAAAAAATTTTCGTTGAAGGCAGGGATGGTCGATTTTCGGAGGGTGTAGTCCGTCTTTAGGATTTCGCTTTGGTAGGTCTCCCGTAGAAACACCCGCTTTTTGGTGAAATCGGTATAGTAGTTTTTCTCGATACGCTCTTCTACCTTTTCGATAATTTCACCAGGGGTGTAGTTCTTGTTGGATACAATAACCTCTTTCAGTTCGATGGTCTTGGGGCGCAAAACAATGATACTGTCGGTAAATTTACTGATCGGTCGGGCAATTGATTCATAACCGATGCTTGAAATGAAAAGGGTATCGTTTTTACTACTATCGTCATCATAGGAAAATGTGAACCTACCCTCTTCATTGGTAATCATGCCTCTGTTGTTCAGCTGAACCGTAACGTAGGGAACCGGTCGACGGGTGGTAGAGTCGATGATGACCGAACTAAGGCTTTGGGACTGTAGCGTAGTGGTAACGAAAATGAAAGATATGAGTAGTTTAAAGTAATGGGGCATGGTATAATCGTATTGGGTTTCCAAAAAAAGCAATACCAACCGGACAAACCACTCTCTTTTTGTTTTCGTTAATACGGAATTATTGATTTTTTAACGGAGAAGGCAGTGTAGGGAGATACAACTTCGCGAAAGTTTTCTAGGCACCTACCTCAAGTTTGTAACGCAGATATCCGTTAAAATCTTGGCAATGGGCCGCAACATTTAGGGAAGAATTCTGAAACAACGTTCAATGACATCCACAATCATCTTCCCCACAGGCATTGCTGCCTTTTTTCGCGGAAGCGAACAACGACCTCGGAAGTAAAAACTTCTTGACCAAGTACCCCACGGCAAGCGCCAAGACCACGTAAACCAAGATGTGCTGAAGTATATCCATTTTTTTAGTCTATTCTCTTTGTTCTCTGCTCTTTCTTCTTTTTCATGACTTTAGCAGCGCAGCGGTCTAACATCTCATTTCAACATCTGATATGCCACCAAAGCAACAATATAAGCAAAAGCGCTCATAAAAACCAATTGATACATAGGCCATTTCCAGCTGTTGGTTTCTCGTTTGACAATGGCTAGGGTGCTCATACATTGCATGGCAAAGGCGTAGAACAATAATAGGGAAATACCCGAGGCCAGATTGAACAACGGCTCCCCGGTCTTAGGATTCGTTTCGGCCGCCATCCGGTTTTGGATGGTCTCTTCCACATCGCTACCAACGCTGTAGATGGTGGCCAAGGTGCCTACGAACACCTCACGTGCGGCGAAGGAGGTCAGCACGGCGATACCGATCTTCCAATCATACCCCAAGGGCTGTACGACGGGTTCTATGGCCTTCCCCATATAACCGATGTACGAGTTTTCGAGTTTATAGCTTGATATTTCCTGACCTAGAGCCTGCTGCTGTAATGCATCCTCTTTCGAGCGAACGGAATCTTCGATAGCGGCTGGTTTGATGGCATACGTATTGCTTTTTAGGCTGTCTCGCAAGGCGCTACGATAATCGGAGAGCTCGTTGGCTATGTTCGCTGTGTTGAATTCCGAAAATCCATCCTCTTGAACCCGCTCGGCAACAATTTTGTCCGCATTCCGAAACTCGTCCGAATAGCCGTTCGAGCCCAGAAACCATAGAATGATCGAGATGGCCAAGATAATCTTTCCGGCACCCAGCACGAAGCTCTTGGTCTTTTCCCATACGGTGTAAGCTACGTTCTTGAGCAGGGGAAACTTGTAGTTCGGCATTTCGACCACAAAGAAAGAGCGTCCCTTTAGGTTCATGATTTTGTCCAACAGCATCGCGGAGAGCACCGAGGCCGCAAATCCGATCAGGTAGAGCGATAAGAGGGTCAGCGCCTTGTAGCTGAGCCCGAGCAAGCTACCTTCGGGGATGACCAGGGCGATGATAATTAGGTATATCGGCAAGCGGGCCGAACAGGTCGTAAACGGAATGACTAGGATGGTGATCAAACGTTCCTTCCAATTTTCTATGGTACGGGTCGCCATAATGGCGGGAATGGCACAGGCAGTGCCCGACATCAAGGGCACTACACTTTTACCACTGAGTCCGAACGGCCGCATCAACCGGTCCATCAAGAAGACTACCCGGCTCATATACCCGGTTTCTTCCAACAGCGATATAAAGAGGAATAAAAAGGCGATTTGGGGGATAAAAATGACGACGCCTCCGATACCGGCCAGGATGCCTTCGGCAATAAGGTCGGTAAATACGCCCCCGGGGAAGTTGGTTTTTACCCATTGACTGGCCGAGGCGAAGAATACATCGATCATATCCATCGGATATTCGCTCCACGAATAGATGGCCTGGAAAATGAGCAGCAAGATCATTAAAAATATAAGATAGCCGAAAATCCTGTGCATCAGTATCTTGTCAATAGATGCCCTAAGTCCTTTTGCCGCGGCAGGGTCGACCTTGTAGGTCTCTTTTAGAATGCCGTTGATAAACTGGTACCGGAGAATAGTTTCTTTCTGTTGGAGGCGCTTTAGCTCCGATTTGGATTTGATGCCTACCGGCGGACGCTCTTCGATCAGCTTTTTCTCGATCGGCATAAAATTAACGTCTTGGGTAATGACCAACCACAGTTTGTAAATGTCCTGCTTGGGAAAAGTTTGCTTTAGGTTTCTAAAATATTCCGGTGCGATGGGGGCAATATCCACGTTCTTTTCCGCGGAGAGCGACCTGTAATCCCCAATCAGTTCCCTTAGTCTTTCGATGCCAGTGCCCTTTCGCGTACTGACCAACGCGATTTTGGTGTCGAGTTTCTCCTCGAGCAGGGGCACGTCAAGCGAGATACCCTTCCGGGACATCCGGTCGGCCATGTTAATGACTAGAATGGCGGGAATGTTAAGGTCTTTCACCTGGGTAAATAGTAGGAGATTGCGTTTCAGGTTCTCGACATCCGAGATGACCACGGCCACATCGGGATGGTCTTTATCGTTTTTGTTCAGCAAGAGTTCTACGGCAACACTTTCGTCCAACGAAGTCGTATTCAAACTGTAGGTGCCCGGAAGATCCAGAATATGGGCCTTTACGCCTCGGGGCAGTTTGCAGATGCCCTCCTTTTTTTCAACGGTAATACCCGGATAATTACCGACCTTTTGTTTAAGGCCCGTCAATGCGTTAAACACGGAAGTTTTTCCGGTATTCGGGTTACCAATAAGGGCTACGTTGATCTGCTTGCTCATAGCGCGCTGAGGTCATCGAAGATATCGAGCTCGATAAGCCGGGCGGTTTCCCTACGGATCGCGATATGACATCCGTTGACATTGACGTAGATAGGGTCGTTAAAGGGTGCAATCTGTACGAGTTCGACCATATTGCCGGGTAGGCAGCCCAGTTCAAGTAGTTTTATGGGCAGGTTGATTTCGGCAAATTCCCTGATAATACCCTTTTGTCCTCTTTTCAGCTGTGCTACCGTCATGGAAATCGTTTCGCAATCTTTATTTAGATTGATTATAAGGAAGGACAAATTTAAAGGAAAAATTCCGGACCGGCGTAATGTTTAAGGGAAAAAGAAAAATACGGGGAGACCATTGAAACGTGGGGATTTGCGGGGGCTAGGTTCAACTCGCGTACTGTTTGGAAGTGTCGTGAGCAATCAATACGGGCGGGCATCAAGGTATCTATCGGCCTTTAAAAAACCGCTAATGCTCTTCCCCTTTCCGGTATGACGCTTTCAATATTTCGAGATCCTTCATCAACTCATTGACATCCTCTCGCTTTGTACCATCGTAGAACCCGCGAATACGGCGCTGTTTGTCCACCAAAATAAAATTTTCGGTGTGGATCATATCGAAGGGGCCGCCATCGCCATCCTCCTTGACCGCCAGATACGATTTCCGGGCCAGCTCATAAATCTGTTTTTTGTCTCCCGTGACCAGGTTCCATTTGCTGTCGTCGACCCCTTTTTCCAAAGCATACTTCTTAAGCTGGGCGACGGAATCGATTTTGGGAGTTACAGAATGAGATAATAGCAGCACATCGGGGTCATTTTTCACACGTTCCTGGATATCTACCATGTTCATGGTCATGATGGGACAGATGGTCGGGCAGGTGGTGAAGAAGAAATCGGCGACGTAGATCTTATCCCTGTAATCCTCTTGGGTCACCGTCTCCCCGTTCTGGTTCGTTAGGGAAAAGTCGGCAACGGTGTGGTATTTTCTTTTGTATTGCATGGTACTATCGACCAACTCGGGATTGACCATGGAAGGTTGGTACACGGTCAGCCTTTCTTGGGGCTGTAAGGCGTTGTAGAAAAGATAAACGATGACCGCGCAAAGACAGAAGAAAAAAATGAAGAACAGCCGGTATTTGGCAAAAAAAGAACGCATAGGGTTTTTGGCAAAGATAAGGTAGTGGAGGGTCGCTTTCAAGTGGCAGCACGCATGGCGCTGCCAAAAATTTCTTAAAAACTTGGGACGGCAATGCGGTTTCTTTTTCCAAACGCTGTTAAAAGCGTACTTTTGTGCGCTGAATCGGAAAAATGCAATGATATGAGTTCGTGCGGTTTCCGGTTTCAACCAAGATAACCTATTCGATGAGTCCTATTCTGATAAAGACGATACAGTTTTTTTTGAGTCTTTCCCTATTGATCGTGCTCCATGAGCTCGGACATTTTATCCCCGCCAAACTGTTCAAGACCCGGGTCGAGAAGTTCTATCTCTTCTTCGATGTCAAATTCTCCCTGTTCAAAAAGAAAATCGGGGAAACTGTCTATGGTATCGGATGGCTGCCCTTGGGCGGTTACGTCAAGATTGCCGGCATGATCGATGAGAGTATGGACACCGATGCGATGAAGGAGGAGCCCAAGTCATGGGAGTTTCGCAGCAAACCGGCCTGGCAGCGATTGATCATCATGATCGGGGGCGTCACGGTCAATTTTATTTTGGCTTTTATCATTTATGTCGGATTGGCCTATGCCTATGGGGATAAATATATACCGGCGGATAGCCTGAAGGATGGGGTCGCGGTTACCGAAAAAAGTATCGGGGACGAAATCGGGATACAGACCGGGGACAAAATTTTGGCGGTGGACGGGGAAAAGGTCAAAAAGTTCAACGATATCCTAATGGAAATCATTAATGGGAACACCATTACGATTGAACGGGATGGCCAGATTATCGAGCAACAAATCCCGGTGGATTTCATCGAGACGCTCATCGAAGACACGGATAAGGCCCGTTTCATTTTTTATAGAACTCCTTTCGTGATCGGAGAGGTCGCCCCTGATTCCCAGAACAAGGACTCGGGCCTGCAACCGAAAGACGAGGTCGTGGCGATTGCTGGTCAAAGCATTACCTATTTCGATCAGGCCAAGGAGATTTTAGACCGACATCGCGGCGAACAAATTATCCTTGACGTGCTGCGCGACGAGGGGGTCAGAAAAGAAATTCCGGTGATGATTAATGATTCCGCCCAAATCGGGGTCCGGATCGGCGGATTGACCTTCGAGGAGATGGAGAACAAGGGATTGCTTCGGGTGGAAACCGTGAACTATACCTTTTTGGAATCCATTCCCGCTGGCGTCAACAAGGGGGTGAGCACGTTGACGGGCTATTTAAAGCAGCTCAAGAAAATATTCAATCCCGATACGGGCGCCTACAAGGGTGTTGGTGGTTTCGCGGCCATTGGCGGTCTTTTCCCCGATGCCTGGAACTGGCAGGTATTCTGGGCCACTACAGCCTTTCTGTCCATCATGCTGGCCGTCTTGAACCTCTTGCCCATTCCCGCGCTGGACGGCGGACACGTCATGTTTTTGCTATATGAAATGATTACTGGAAGAACCCCGAGCGATAGATTTTTGGAATACGCCCAAATGATCGGTTTCTTTTTATTGTTGGCCTTGGTCCTCTTCGCTAACGGGAATGATCTGTATCGATGGCTGACAGGAAAATAGTAGTGGGTTACGGCCTGCCGGTATCGGAGAAGGTCGTGAAAGGCCAGGAAATAGTTGTGGTCGACCGGTAAATAGTAGTCAAAAATTATTTGGGACAATTAAAAAAACGGTTATATTTGCACCCTCTTAGGCCACGTTAGGGGCGCATCGATTCTTAAAATTGATGCTGCCATCGAAAGGCCGGAGAACAAAAATATATTCCTCCATAGCTCAGTTGGTTAGAGCACCTGACTGTTAATCAGGGTGTCGCTGGTTCGAGTCCAGCTGGAGGAGCTTGATTAAAAGGCAGTTACAAAATTTGTAACTGCCTTTTTCAATTTGGCAGCGTGCTTTTTTTAGAGCCGACTGTTGGTAACTTTCCCATTATCTATCGAAAAATTTACTGGAAATATCGCAATTGTCCGGGTGATTGGTTGCATCTTCCTTAGATTTCTCCTATTCATTTTTTCAAATGGATCTATCTACATAGTCGATGGCTTTTCGCTTTACGGGACAAATATGTGAGACGGTCTCTCGCATAATCCCTTATCGGATTTTGCCAAGGCAGGGAAGGCTACAGACAAAGATACCATAGAAATCAAAATAGTTGCATTTATACCCGGCCCGAAACACGATTTCCCCCGAGCTAATCCTGCCCCAATGTGTTAAACGTCAAATATCCACGTTTCCAAAATAAATCCGTACCTTGAATTTCAAATTAAAATCTCAGCATAATGAAGAATCCAAGTACGCCTTCTGCCGGCCGACGACAATTTATCCGAAACACAACAGCCGCAGTAGGAGGTTTTGTGATACTTCCCAGGTATGTCCTTGGAGGTAAAGGATATACCGCACCCAGTGACAAAGTAAACATCGGCATTGTCGGAGCAGGGGGTCAAGGGCAGAGTAATGTCCGTAATTTACTTCAGTTGGACGACGTACAGATTACCTCGGTCACAGACCCGGGTCGTTACTGGGATTTGAATCAATTCTATTACAAGTCCATTGCCGGTCGGGAACCGGTCAGTGAAATGATCGAAAGTCATTATAGGAAAAAAGGTGGGAACAAATTGGTTCGTCAATACAAACGATTCAGTGAAATGATGGATAGGGAAAAAGATATCGATGCCATTCTTTGCGCTACCCCAGACCATACCCATGCCTTCATCACCATCGCTGCTCTTAAAGCAGGACTGCATGTTTTTTGCGAAAAACCCATGGCCCACAATATATGGGAAACAAGAATGGTACGTAAGGTAGTACAGGAAACGGGACTCGCCACTCAGATGGGCAACGTGGGACATAGTCGGGACGGCATGCGTTCATTGGTAGAATATCTGCAGGATGGTGCTATCGGAACAGTACGTGAAATACATGCGTGGGTTCCTGCAGGTCGTTGGACCCCGGGCATTACAGGTCTTCCTCAAAATACCAGTCCACTTCCTTATGATTTTGATTGGAAGGAATGGTTGGGACCGTCACCATTTCGGCCCTATAACGATCTTTTTTCGCCTGTCACCTGGCGGGATTTTTGGATATATGGTTGCGGTGCATTGGGAGACTTTGGATGTCATGATATGGATGCACCATTTTGGGCCTTCGATCTATCGAGCCCGTCCGAGGTTCAGATTTACCCTGCCGGACAAAGTAATAGTGAAATTACTCCTTATGGAGAGGCCGGCACTTATCATTTTCCTGAAAGGAAGGGCCAAGTTGCACTCAAATTACACTGGTATTCCGGAGGTTTAAAACCGGATTGGAATCCCCATTTACCACCGGATTATAAATTCGGGGGGAGGAGCGCCATGTACGTCGGCGATAAAGGGGTTATTATCACCGATGGCGGTGATCGTTTTCCTCAGATATACCCCGAAACCTTGAGACAATCCTATAAACCTCCCGTAGAGCGGATTCCGCGATCGGAAGGTCATCATCGCGACTGGGTAGATGCCATCAAAAACGGTGGGCAATCCAGTGCCAATCTTGATTATGGAAGTCGGCTTACCGAACTAACCCTGCTGGGGGTAATGTCTCTTCGCCTGAATGGTGCTCGGATACAGTGGGATGTCAAAAATATGAAAGTCAATGGACTTCCGGAAGCAGAATCGATTGTTAAGGAGCCATCCACCGAAGAATGGGATATTTCTAAGATTATGTAAATAGGAACAGGAACAAAAAGCCTGACTGAGTCCCTTTCTATGAACGATAATCTTTTCTCCGTTTGGCCCACTTCCAACAAGTATCCTTCTTCGGATGTTCGGATTTTTCCAGTTTAGAGGAGAATAGTGACCAATCTTCGCTTTCGATATCGATCAACTGTTCAAAACATTTCCTGATACTGTCCAAAACAAAATTTTCGAGTTTAAAAACGTTACTGCCAATAAGTAAAAACGGCTACGAATTATTCTTTTTCAATATGCAATCAATCGTTTATTTGAACTTTTGAATATACTGGCCGAATTACCGATGTCGCGTTTAAAGCGTTAAGGTCGTTGCGAAAAGATCTTTTTCGGTTTAAAATCTATAGCCAATCCGTAAGAGTAGGTCGTTCCGTAATGTGACCTGACCGCGCAATTTACTTTTATTATGAAGCCACACTCCCAAAACTCCTGTCTGTACTCTAAATATGGATTTTTCGACGTCTGGATTTTGGGACCTAACGGAAAAGGCCAATCCGAACAAGGTCAGGGCCAAATGTAGTTAATTCATATTTTCCTATTAGTTTGGTCATCATTAAATTGCTTGGAATTCATTTCTTAACCGTACATTACTAATCTTATCCGATTTGATAGCAGAGATGAAAAACCTTTTTGAATATGTATTGATCATTCTGTTTGCAATCGTGCCGTCCGATGCTACGGCACAGATTATTACCGTAAACGGACCGATCCAACCCGAGGAGATGGGCCTGGCGCTTATCCATGAACATGTCATGGTAAATTGGATCGGAGCGGACAGCACGGGGCAACACCGTTGGGACAGAAACGAAATTGTAGGGCGTGCGCTGCCCTATTTGGAGGAAGTCAAGGAATATGGCGTTACCACCTTTTTAGATTGTACCCCAATATATCTCGGCCGCGACCCTTATGTTCTAAAGAAACTGGCGGACCGGTCCGGCATCCAGATACTCACCAATACGGGTTATTATGGCTCGGGAAACAATAAATACATTCCCAAAGAGACCATGAACGCATCTGCCGTAGAAATGGCGTCACATTGGATAAAGGAGTTCGAGCACGGGATAGACGGTTCCGGTATCCGACCGGGCTTCATAAAGATATCCGTGGAAAACGAGAGAAATCTTTCCGAAACACATAGAAAACTGATAATGGCCGCGGGGCTTACACATTTGGAGACCGGCATGACCATTGTTTCCCATACGGGAGGTGATTCGCCCGCCATGGCACAGATCAAGGTACTAAAAGAATTGGGGGTGTCCCCTAGCGCATTCGTATGGACACACGCCCAGAACGGGACCATGTCCGGTTACATTCAAGCGGCCGATCAGGGAGCGTGGATATCACTGGATAATATCAACGGAGGCACTCCCACTGAACCCGATAGTGCTGGAAATATTACCTGGTTCGTCGAAACGCTCTTGAAGATGAAGGCCCTTGAAATATTAGACCATATCTTGATTTCCCATGACGCCGGATGGTACACCGTAGGAGAAGAGAACGGCGGAAACTATAGGGGGTACACCGACCTATTTACAAAGCTGATCCCGCAACTCGAACAAAACGGCTTTACACAAAAGGACATCGATTTAGTGCTTAGGCGAAATCCGAGAAGGGCATATGCCATTCAGATTAGAAAGGAATAACCTTTTTTGAAAGGCAATTCAATGCCCTGAAATAGAATGGATTGTTTCTTTAATAACTGCATCAGGGCTTTACTAAGAAATGGGAGATGACGCACCTTATGGGATTACATTGCCCACCTTCCCATCCCCGGCACTTCCCTTCACTCCGTAAGGCTGCATTCACACAAAAATAGGAACTTTGGATTCCGCGCAACATAGACAGTGGGTGCTGGATCGCTTTGAACGCACATTGATTGCAGCCTATAGGGATTGCCGCTACCCCTTGTATTTGATTTAAAAAAAGTCTAAATTTTAAAACCGAAACAATTTTAACAAAGGATGGAAAAAACAAGAAAAATCCTGCAAAAAATATTTTATGCGATGGCAGTGATTTTGTTCCTATGTTCCATCCTCTCTATATTTAGAAATGCGGAAATTCGCTATTTGAAGATGCTGGATTTTCCACGTATTCAGTTACTCATTGCTTCAGCAATATCCCTAATAGCACTACTAGTCTTAATTTATAAACGGTGGAAATGGTATGAATTTTTTATAATTATAGTGTTGCTGACCGGATTGGTCATTAATGGCTCTTACTTGGTCAATTACACAAGACTCGTTTCAGTAGAAGTGCCTGCAGCGAAAAATGGAAAAACTTCCGATGTTCAATTTAGCCTGTTGCTGGCTAATGTGAAAATGTCCAACAGAAAAGTTCAGCCCTTACTACAGTTAATCGATTCAAAAAAACCCGATTTGATTTTGGCCATGGAAGTGGATTCATGGTGGGAGGAAGAACTGGAAATTTTGGAGAGCGAATATACCTATGCCCAAGAGACCATTAATGAAGTTACCTATGGGATGGTTCTATATAGTAAGTATCCGTTAAAAGAGGTAGAAGTGGACTATTTGAACAATAAAAAAGTGCCTTCATTTGAGACTACGATTACCCTCGCTAGCGGTAAGCAGTTCAATTTCCATTCGATTCATCCAGTACCGCCTACCCGCTTTGAAGACTTGCCCGACAATGCCGGTCAGCAAGAAAATGCCCTAGAAAAATTAGGTCAGCAAATAACAGATAGAAAATACCCGACCCTGGTTGCCGGAGACCTTAACGATGTAGTTTGGTCGTATGTGGACGAATTGACGGGAACAAACAATATTCTTTTTGATGTTAGGGTCGGGCGGGGTATCTATAGCAGCTATGACGCCTATAATTTTCTGATGAGGTGGCCATTGGATCATATCTTCGTAACGGAAGAATTCCGTTTGAATAAATTGGAACGTTTGCCCAAAATAGGATCCGACCATTTCCCCATGTACGTCGAATTGGTGTTATAAGGGTCATTTCTAAACAGTCTCTAAATACCTAATACGGGGATTGTGGGTTGCAATGCAGCAATTATTTTACTTTTTCAAGACATTTGATTTGGGTTGAATAGTATTATTTTGTGGAGCTAGGGTAGAGGCTTCCCGAGCTTCCATTTTTAAATATTTTATGGATATACTGAAACGTAAAGAATCGGTCTCCGATTCCATACTCCAAACCATTGGGAAAACGCCATTAGTGCGACTTCATCGGATTTCTACCGAACGAAATTTGGAGGTTTTTGCCAAGCTTGAGGGTTTTAACCCCAGCGGCAGCGTAAAGGACAGAACTTCTTTTAATATCCTGAAAAAAGCCCTTGATTCGGGAGAACTGAAACGGGGCCATACGGTAGTCGAATCCAGCTCGGGGAATATGGCCATCGGCCTGGCACAGGCCTGTCTTTATTTCGGATTGAAACTGATTGTAGTAGTCGACCCAAAATTGAACGAACATACGGCCCAATTACTTCGGGCCTACGGGGCCAAGATAGAACGCGTGTCGGAGCCTTTTGAAACCGGTGGATTTTTGGCCGCGCGTCTGGCACGAGTAAAGGAACTGTTGATAGAAACCGAAAACGCTTATTGGAGCAATCAATACGGCAACTGGAACAATCCGTTGACCCATCACACGACCATGGAAGAAATCTTTGGGGCCCTCGAGGGTAAGCTCGATTATTTATTCGTTGCTACCAGTACCTGCGGCACCCTGATGGGATGCGCCAATTTCGTTTCCAGCCACGGATATTCCACTAAAGTAATCGCCGTAGATGCCCTGGGCAGCAAACTGTTCGGAGGCAAACCGGGAAAACGGATGATTCCGGGCCATGGGGCGGGGGTCGACAGCCAATTTATGAATGCATCCTTTATACATGACCATATCAAGGTTAGTGATCTGGATTGCGTTACCGGGTGTTGGGAATTACTGAAATCGGAAAGTATTTTGTGTGGAGGCTCCTCTGGAGCCATACTATCGGCCTTTAAGAAGTACCAAGAACGGATTCCGGATGGTGCGCGCAGCGTTTTCTTGATGAGCGATAGGGGCGACCGTTATCTGGATACGATCTATAGCCAGGAGTGGCTTTTGAAAAACATCCCGAAAGTACGGGACAGCCTAAGCCCGATAGGTGGATGGAAAGCGGATGGGAAATCCGCGTTCCATATCGCCATCGTCGGCCTCGGGCCAAAGGGGCTATACGGACTGGAGCGATTGCTGGCCCAGATTTCCGAAACCGGCATTTCGGAACCGGTGGAAATTCATTTGTTCAACAAGAACGAATATTTCGGGGCCGGGGATATCTATAGGCCCGACCAGCCTCCCTACCTAATAATGAATTTTGCCAATGCCAAAATAGATATTCGGCCCGATAAAGCACCAGCATACATTGTACCCGACCTAAAGGATTTTCGGCACTGGCTGGCAGAAAAAACCAGTAATTACGACAGTGACCTGGGAATGCAATTCTCGTCCCGGGCAACGGTAGGTGCATACCTGTCGCAAGGTTTTGATGCTTTGGTGAAAGCTGCTCCCGATTATATCAGCATAATACGACATGTCGGAGAGGTTACGGAACTTCTTCCGACCGGTCCCGGCTACCAATTACGCTTAAAGGATAAAAATGGTATGGCTGTACTGCACCCTACCTTTCAAAATGTGCTACTGACCACGGGGCATGCGGGAAACCGATCGGACTCGGGGCAAGGCAACCGTACCCCAGGTAATAGGTACGGCGCCAAAGATGGGAATTTGAGATTTGCAAACGGCAAGTCCAGCTCTGGGTATAAAAAGGATAACAACAAAAATTCCATTGATTTTGTATATCCGGTTGATGAAAAGCTGGGCGAAATTCCCTCTTCGGCCCAGGTGGGTTGTAAGGGAATCGGACTTACTTTTATCGATGTGGCTTTGGCCATGACAGAGGGCAGGGGCGGTACCTTTCGATGTGAAGATGATGACCTGTCCTATATTGCATCGGGAAAGGAACCTAAGACCATCTTTCCCTTTTCCAGATCGGGACTGCCTATGATACCTAGGACCGGACGGATGCCCGATACAGAAGATTTACGGTATTTTACCCCTGAGAAATTGAAAATCCTGAAAAATCCGGAAAGTGGAAAATTTAATTTCAGGGAAGACCTGTTGCCCGAAATCGTACGGGAATTCACATTTCGATACTATCGGACGGCATTTCGCAATTACCGCCGCAACTTAAATTTTGATCCTGATTACAATCGGGTCCAAGCCCAGATCGATAGGTTCCATAGCGCCCATCCCCATGCCCACCGATTTACTTTTAAAGGGCTATGTAACCCCTTCGACCCGCTTGAGGAATATGGCCATCGCACGGTACAGGGTTATCTGAACAAACTGGTCCACGAAGTAAGCAGGGCAGAAAAAAGCCCCTTGTTAGCGGCCATAAGCGCATGGCACGATATAAGTCCCCTTTTCAATTCCATATATAGTTTCGGTGGCTTGGACCCACATTCGCACGAAATTTTCGATTTTGGGTACGCCGGTCTGTTCAACCGATTATGCTATGGGCCTCCATTGCAAAATATGAAGAAGGTGTTGGCGTTGATCAAGGCCGGAATCATTGATTTTTCCTTCGGAAAATCGCCAGAGCTGAATATTCGAAAAGATGGAAAGGGTTTCGAACTGCTTGGCAAAGGTCCGGACGGGGACAAACGTGTTTCAATCGATTACTTGATCGATGCCAGAATTCCAAAAACGTCCCTGAATTCCAAGAGTACGGTACTGTATCGAAATTTGTCGAAGCAGGGGCTTATACGTCCCTTTCAAAACAAAAGCGGCACTGACACCTATCTACCGGGCTGTTTGGCTTTGGATAAAAACGGTCATCCTATCGGTAAGGACGGAAGCCCCACGCAGAACATCACGGTGTACGGCACGCCCACCGAGGGTATCGTTTACGACAACGATACGCTATCGCGACGGCGGAACGATTTTGCTTCCGGTTGGGCCAAAGAAACAACAGACGCAATCAAGAATCATTTTAAAATAGCGGAAAAGAGCCATTAATGAAAAAGATACATTTTGTAAAAGGTAACAGGGAAAACGGCCTGACCCCAATTATTTCCGACTGGATGAGAAGCATCATGAACGATCCGGATTTGATCGACGGTCTTCTTGCAAAGTATGGATCTCCCATCAATATCATACATCGGGACAGTTTTGCCAATAATATCTCCGATTTCGGGGAGCTGTTCAAAAATCTGGGATTGACCTCCCAAATTTTCTATGCCCGGAAAGCTAATAAGTGCAAAGCTTTTGTTGCCCAGGCCCTAAGGTCCGGCATCGGGGTCGATACGGCCAGCGAACGAGAACTCTCTCAATCCATCGCCATGGGAGCGACGGGAAAAGATTTGGTCTTGACCGCTGCCATAAAGACCGAGCCGCAGATCAGATTGGCCATAGAAAACGGTGTACCCATAATATTGGATAACACGGACGAATGTCAACTGGTAAGCCACCTCGCCTCCGCGATGGGTCGGGAAGCCCTCGTGGGTTTCCGGGTAAGCGGTTTTACGGTCGAAGGGAAAAAACGCTACAGCCGCTTCGGTTTTGATGTCGAACAGGTAGCCTCCTATATTGAATCTACGGTCGGTGAGGGCAAACCCTTCGAAAATTTACGGACGGTAGGCCTTCACTTTCATCTTGACGGTTATTCCGTTCTTCAACGGAGCGTAGCGCTATTGGATTGTATATCCATCGTCAAAAAATTGAGGGCTAAGGGCTATCCCCTTCGCTTTATCGACATCGGGGGCGGTATCTTGATCAATTATCTCGCCCATAAAACGGAATGGCAAAATTTCGATGCCCGATTAAGACAAAGTGTTAAAGGGGAATCAGAGCCAATTACTTTTGGAAACAACGGACTTGGTTACGAACTCACTGACGGCAATGTCTCGGGAAAACTCGCCACCTATCCTTACTATAACGAAACCAACGGAAGGGAGTTCCTGAAGAAAATACTGAATTACGGGGACGATAGTATACAATCTATCGCAGAACAACTTCGCAACGAAGGTATCGAAATACGCATTGAGCCTGGGCGGTCTTTGCTTGACCAAACGGGGATAACAATTGCGAGGGTAATCCATAGAAAAAAAGATGTCAACGGGCAATGGCTAGTGGGTTTGGAAATGAACATGAGCCAAATGATGAGCTCAAGCGCCGATTTTCTATTAGATCCCTATCTAATCTTCGAAACGCCACCCGGCGAGGACGATGAAATCGAGGTTTACTTTACCGGTGCCTATTGTCTAGAAAGGGATGTGCTTCTAAAACGAAAAATAACCCTGCCCAAATTGCCCGAAATCGACGATAAGGTCGTTTTCGTAAACACAGCGGGCTATATGATGCATTTCTTTGAGACCCAGGCCCATGGGTTCGACCTGGCACGGAACCTGATTCTTACGGATGATTACAGTCCGATTTCAGTCGAAAATTTCATTGATGACAACCAGATAGGAGGATTCGCAGCGAACTAAGCCCATAAAATTTTGAGTCCCAAGCCCACTGTAACTGATCTATTTTGGACGGATGGAGCGACTTAAATAAAATACCGAATCGTACTAATTTGACTTTTTTATATCCACGGCATAAATCATCCCTTCCATCATATCGGGGAGAAGCAGACGGTCTTTTTCCTCCTCCAAGTAAAAATCCGCGGCAGATTTTAGGTCGTCGATGAGCACGGTAGCTTCTTCGGTCTTGCCATCTATCTTCCATACCTTGCCCTGAATCCAGCTGCTGACATAATAATCGCCTGTGCCGTCTTGCTCCACGGCGTCCGCACCTCTGAATCTGCCCTTTAAAGGAGTCAGTTGGCCATTGCGGGTCACCAAAAAATTACCTTGAAAAAAAGCCCCGACCATAATATGGCCGTCGTTATCAACCCCCACGCCGTTCGGATTGGTCATCAGCGGGGAAGCATCCTGTGCAATAGTAACGGTGCCGTCCAGGTCAATATGGTAAATGCGACCGACTTGGGGTATCTGTTGGGCCTGTTCACTACCTAAAGGCCACAAGTTGCCGTTTTCGTCCCGCATGTACTGGGTGTCCCCCATATCCGCCACATAAATCCCATTGTCATCGGCATCCGATGATACGTCGTTCAGATATAGAACCTTTTCCGGAAAGTTTTCTTTTTTCACAAATAGGCTAGCATTACCGTTCTTATCTACTTTCCAGATGCGGGTCACATCCGAGAAATATAGATGTCCGTTTAAAAAGGCAATTCCTTTAGGTTCGTCAAAGCCGGTGGCAAAAACCCGTACCCCGTTCTCCGAGATTTCGACCACCTCCCCGTCACCTTCTTCATTACCGTTCATTACGGTAACAAAGTAATTGCCGTTGAATCCTTTGGTGATGCTTTCGGGTTTTTCGCCCACGTTCACCGGAAATTGAATCTGGGCGTGTACCGCTACGACTGGGATTAACATTAGCAGAAATAGCACTTTGGTCATTAAAGAGCTCATATGATCATAAGTTACGAAGGACAAGGAATTTTTCATGAGGATGTATCTTTAAAAGATGAGATCTTGTTTTCTTAAGAGAACCTAAGATAATACAATGAATCCGATTTATGAATTTACATCCTTCTAGGTTCTATTCGCTATTTTCTTTTTCCATCCAATACAGTCTTTGGAATCATCTTTTTTGTAAAAGTTGAACGGGCCGCCCAATGCTCAAGGTAATTTCTTTTAATGCCAGCGCAAGCGGGCAGTCCTAACGTAAACGGACCTAGGTTGTTATCGGGTCATTGTAGCATAGCCGAACGAACCAAATGGCATTTTTAATATGACCGTTCAGTCCTTTTTCAAGCTTATCGTTTTATTGTTTACCAAAGGTTTGGCCCAGAAGCCTATGCTTAGGATAAAGGCCAAGGGCACCAATAAAAAGAACATCCCTGATCTTAAGGTCATCATTTCGCCCAGGCCGCCAACGATGAAGGGAATCACCGCTCCTCCTGCGATGCCTGTACACAAAATTCCGGACAATGAGCCGTGGTGTTCCTTTACCGAATTGAGCGCCAATGAAAAAATAATGGAATACATTACCGAGATAAAGAACCCCACCATGGGAAATCCGATCAAGGCCATCTGTGCCGAACCGGTCAGGGCCAGTATAAGGCTTAGAATAGTGATGGAGGTTGCCAGGATCAATAGCTTACGGCTGTCCATGAATTTCAATAGCAGCAAACCTAGAAGGCAGCCTACGGTCAACATGGCCCAAAAATACGAGACCGTATCCGCCCCCACGGTCTGCGGTTGCAGGCCGTGGTACTGGTACAGGAATTGAGAAATCCAATTCCCGACACCCTGCTCGGTACCTACGTAGCAAAAAATCCCTAAAAAGTATAGAATGGTCCATTTGTTCCTCAAAAGGTCACGATATGAACTACGATCGCCGGCTTTTTCCTCTTCGGTTTTTTCGAATTTGGGATACTTGGTCAGAAAGACATAGAAAAATAAGACAAAAGCTATCATTGCAAACACGAAATAGAGGGATGCCCAAGGGAGGTTCTCCGGTACCAACCCACGTAATGTTTCGGAAAGAGATCCTTCCGAAGAAGTCTCTCTGTTCACCAAATATTTGTAGAGATACGGGCTTAGGAAAGATGCCCCCCCAAAAACTAACTGCGCAAGAACCGAGTTGAACGCAAAGTGCTCTTCGCCACCGGCTACCCGAAGCATCGGGTTGATGATAACCTGCAAAACGGCCATACAGCAGCCTAAAGTGAACAGGGTAATGCTGAACATTCCATACCCAGGGAAGAGCGCAAAAGTGACTGAGGCAACCGCCATGACCAGGAACGATATCGATAGTAATGCCCGTTCGCTATATTTCTCGGAAAGAAACCCTGCCGGTATCGACATAATTCCGTAGGCAATAAAAAAAGTGAAGGGTAAGAGGCCCGTCAATGTGAGGCTGAGATCAAAACTATCCTTGACATCAACAATAATCGAGTTCAGGATGTTCGTGATAAACGATATCACAAAAAACACCAGCATTACCAGGGCTATGATGTGGTAATATCGCTTGGGGGTGGATTTGTTATTCTCCATGGGTGGTCAGTTGGATGGTTTAATCGTAAATGTACCGGTACTTTCTTGTCTCTTAATTCTGAACGAAACTGGGGTTTATATCCATTTCCCGTTGTGGTATAAAAAACAATTCCCTAATGTCTCCCGCATCGGTGACCTCCGGTTCGGCCGCCGTTACTTTTTCGACGGTAGCCCCGAATCTTCTGAGATCGGGCCAACGATGGTTTTCAAAGGCAAGTTCTACCTGTCTTTCCTGTAGCAATTTCTCTTCAAAAGAACCTGGGGTGGACGTATCTATATCCACTAATCCGGCCCGTGCCCTGACCTGATTGATTAAATCATAGCTCTCCGGGGACTCCCCGATAGCTTCTGCAAGCATTAAAAGAACGTCCGCATATCTAAGTACAATAAAGTTGTTATCGGAATCATTTTCGGTAGGGGGGTTGCTCTCGTACTTTCTTACATAGTTCTGTTCGATTACCTCGCCCTCGTTGTTGATCCACGTGGTGCCCATGGAAGGTTCGAACCGCAGATCTCCGGGTTCGTACGCATTTTCCATGGCCTCGGTCGGTCTGTTTCTGCCAAACCCCTGTCCGGTCTGCAAATCACTGCTTGGGGAAAATTCGTTCGTCAACGCGCTTCCTTGGCCGATACCCCCGCTTATATACTGTACTTCGAAAATCGACTCTTCATTGTTTTCGTTATCCGGGCCCCATAGCTCGGCATAGTCTGGCACTAAGCTGTAGTTGTAATTATCCACAATTCGGCGTAAGGTCGTTTCGGCCGCTGAGGTATTTCCCAAGGTCAACTGTACTTTTGCCAAAAGCGCCGCCGCTGCACCTTTAGTCGCCCTGCCTGTATCTCCCTCGGGGTAAGAAACGGGTAGATTGCTTTCTGCAGCGGTCAGATCGGATACCAGTTGTTCATAGACCACAGTAGCATCGACTTGGGTCAGTCCATCTCCCGGACTAAACGGGGTTAATTGTAATGGAATGTTGCCAAAGGCAATGGCCAGGTGATAATACATCAAGGAGCGAAGAAAAATGGCCTCGCCCTCAATTCTGTTCTTAAGGCCTGTCTCTATATCGGTTACGCTTTCTATTCTATCAAGTATGACATTGCAATTGGCAATTACTTTGTACGATCCGCTCCAAGCATTGTCAACTTGTTCGTTCAGGGCATCTTCTGTAAATTGGTTGATTTCTGTGTATTGTCTGGCCAGCCCGGTCGCGTCAGGCCCTTGATCAGTGTTGTCGGAACGCATTTCGAACAAGGCCCAATACGCCCTTCCGAATACGCCGAGGTCTTGTAGTCCTGAATAGCTTGCATTCAAGGCCGCGATAAAATCATCGGGACTGTTATAGAAATCGGCCTCATTTCTGTTGGAGACGGGGGACAGTTCGGTAAAGTCCTCGCTGCATGCCGATGTCACCCCTAGCATTAAGAGTACTATGATTACTTTCTTCATCTTCTGCATTTTTAAATTAAAAAGTTAGGTTTAGGCCCATGGTAAACGATTTTGTCAATGGATAGGCACCATAGTCTTCTCCCGGGGTCAAGCTGTTGGTAGAAATGTTGCTTACTTCCGGATTGTATCCTAAATAATCGGTAATCGTTAAAAGGTTAGTTCCCGTAATATAAAATCGCAGTCTATCTATGCCGGTATCGCCCAAGATGCTTTTAGTAGGTACGGAATATCCAAATGTCACATTTCTAAGGCGGATAAAAGAGCCGTCTTCGACTTGAAAGGAAGAAGGTCTATTGTTGTTCCCATGATTACCGGATGCCCTATCTGCTCGGGGAATTTCGCCATTGCCAGGGCTCGAAGCTGAACGCCATCTATCGTTGAACACGGCGTATGAATTGAAATTCGCCTCCCCGTTCTTTAAGTGACGCGAGGTAAGGTTTAGAATCTCATTGCCTTCAACCCCTTGAATTAAAAAGCTGAAATCGAAGTTCTTATAGCTCAACCGGTTGTTGATGCCCCAGGTGAAATCGGGAAAATAACTGCCGGTAACCGTTCTGTCATCAGGAGTGATTTGCCCATCGCCATCAACATCCTTAAACCGGAAATCACCTACGCCGGGGTCTGGGGCTTGGGTGTCGGTAGGGGCGCTGGAAATTTCAGCTTCCGTTTGATAGATTCCATCGACAACATAACCGTAATAACTTCCGATCGGGTCACCGACTCTGGTTACATGTCTTACGCCGGCGCTACCTGCCGAAAATATAGGCTCGTTGTTTTCGTTCAGCGAGAGCACCTCATTTTTATTTAAGGAAAAATTAATGTCCGTATCCCATGAAAAATCACCTACGAAATTCTTGGTACGCAAGGCCAATTCAAATCCCCTGTTCTCCACCTCGCCCAAATTCTGCAGGGTGGTCTGAAAGCCCGAAACGGAAGAGATGCTCACGTTCAATAATAGGTCTGATGTTTTGGTGGCGTAATAATCCGCCAACAGAAAGACCCTGTTGTTGAACATACCGAATTCGAGTCCTACGTTGGTTTGTTGGGATTTTTCCCAAGTCAGTTCGGGGTTGGAAATCGTACTTTGAATCAGTCCGTTGACCTCGTTCCCTGCGAGATTGTAATTGTTGGGCGAGAGTAGGCCGATTGCCCCGTAATTGGGAATTTCAAAGTTTCCTGTTTCGCCCCAGCTCAGTCGAAGCTTCAATTCTGAAATCGCCTCGACGGGTTGAAAAAACGCTTCTTCGTTCAAACGCCATCCTATTGAAAAAGAAGGGAAATATCCTGTTTGGTTATTCGCCCCGAACCGCGACGAACGATCGGAACGAAAGGTTCCCGTAAACAGGTATTTGTCCTTGAATGCGTAGTTCAGCCTAAATAAAGAGGATGCCAATGTCCATTGTTCCTTTGCCGAAGTCCCGGCAAATACCTGGCCCCCGCTGATGGTCGTCACTAAATCATCCGGAAAATTGTCGGCGAGTACTTGCTTTACAACAATATTGTCTTTCTGTGCGGTATATCCTAAAACGGCATTTATAAAGTGGTCGCCGTATTCCTTTTCCCAGTTTAGGGTGTTCTCCCACAACCAGTTGACTTCGGTGGATGAAGTGCCCTGAGCATACGACTCCCCGTCCGAGGCATCTCTATACAGCAGCGTATTGCCCCTGTAAAAGTCCTGATTATAAAGGTTGAGGTAGGTGCCGGCAAAAGTCTTGAACGTAAGTTCCGGTAAAATCTCATAAGAGAGTCCCAACGACGCTCGGGTCTGAAACTGGAAAAGCTCGTCATCTATGGCTTGTATAATGGCCAAGGGGTTGCTGGCGGTTGTCGTTCCGCCCCCTAGGTAAGATTGGTTGTTGCGTTGATTGATCGTTCCGTCGGCATTGTACGGGGCTACCGTTGGGGAATGCACCAGTGCCGAATAAATAATCCCCGGTGGCCGTGCGAAATAGGGAGCGGAAGCCGGTACCCTTTGGTTTTCCGTAATCGTAGGGGCAACCCTAAAATCTAAATTCAGTTTTTCGGTCAATTGTGAATTCAGGTTCAGCATCATGTTGTATCGCTCGAACTTGGCTTTATCGACCACTCCCGTTTGCCTATAATATCCCACGGAGGTAAAAAAACTGGTGTTGTTTTTTAAAGGGGATGCGTACGAGAAATTGTAATTGTTCACCAGTCCTGTTTTAAATATAACATCTTGCCAATCGGTATCGGTGCCGTCCCAATTAATAAAAGATTCGGGAAGCTCATAATTGGCATTCCCCCTGTCATCTTCACCAATAGGATCCTCTATGGATGCTCCGGGAACCGACGCAAGGTAATTGTTGTTTCGGGCATCCCTAGTGTAATCGATGAGTTCCGGAGCATTCATCAGGTCGATTCTGTTCGCGACATCCTGCAAACTGATATATGTGTCAAAGGAATACCGGCCTTCTTCGGTGGGGGATGCCTTCTTGGTCGAAATCAAAAGCACCCCGTTTCCGCCCCTCGAACCGTAAATTGCAGCGGCGGAAGCGTCTTTCAAGACTTGAATGGACTCGATATCGTTCGGATTGAGGGTGGCCAACGGGTTTACGGGCGGCGGTTGAAAGGCTGCCCTTCTTCGGGCTACACCACCATTGACACCTACCGAGGTGAGGTTTCTTGAAATGGGGATGCCATCGATTACGAACAGCGGATCGTTCCCTGCGGAAATCGAACCTGAACCGCGAACCCTAATATTGGGGCTTGCGCCCGGCTCTCCGGATGTTTCTTGCACTTGTACACCGGCTACCTGGCCTATGATAGCGCTTTCAGGACTTAAGGAGGGCACTTCTACGATGGTTTCGGGAGTAATGGAAATCACCGACCCGGTAACTCTTTTTTTGGCCAAGGTGCCGTAGCCGACCACTACGACTTCTTCTAAAGCGGCTGCATCGGGCACTAAGGTTATGGATACCGCGGTTTGTCCCGATACTTCGATTTCCTTCGTTTTGTAGCCGATATAAGAAACTTGTATAGCCGTGCTTCCTTCCGGCAGTGAAATTTCGAAATTTCCGTCGAAATCCGTTGTGGTGCCCACGGTCGATCCTTTGGCAACGATACTTGCCCCAGGGAGAGGAATCCCGTCCTCGCCCATTACGGTGCCGGATAGTACTTGTTGCTCATTTGGAGTCCAGGTCGTGGCGTGGCCGTAGCTGGCTAGAAACAACAAAAATACCCAGCTCAATAGCGTTTTACTTTTCCTTCGTGCCCCACCGGTATGACTGTTTTCTTCTTTTTTCATGATTGACTGGGTCTAGTTCGTTAGCGTTCCTTTTTGTTTTTGGTTCGTTTTCGTAGTGCTTTTGGTCGAATGTAAGGTTCTTTTTACTCCTGTCGGGTTAAGCAATGTACGAATTTATGCAAAGGGCGGAAAGTATGGGTGAGGGTTATCGCTGTATTCCGATTCGTGATTCAATAGGTCGAACATCGTTCAAGGAGCATTCTTGTCTTCTCTTTTTGGATTTCGCTGCCTTTCAAAATTGCGTTGCCGCCGCCGCGTAGAGTTTCCTTGTCGAAACAAACAGGGGCTATCGATTTCCACGTATAAGCCTTGCCTTCAACCCATGGTCTTAGGCTCGGTCTATTACATTATGGCTACAGGCTATTCTCACGTTCTCAGTCGATTTCAAAGCTGAATTCATCATAGTCAGCCGTTCGCCACGCCTGTTTTTGCGTAGTGGGCGAGATGGCGAACAATGGCGAAAAGGTCTTTACTTTCACGGTTCGCTTATCGGGCAAAAATTCCAAGATCCGCAACCATCCGTCTCCCCCGTTCCCCATCCAGCCCCCGCCAATGGCCTGGGCGTTGAATACCATTTGCTGTACTTTTTTGCCCGCGGCATTGCGATCGGTACGGAAACCGACATGGGCCTTGGGGTTATCTGGCGCGCCAATATGGCCTGAAAAGACCATTTGAATATTGGCAGAGGGTTTTACCAATTTTTCATAAACGGCTCTTCCGTAGTTTCCTTCTTCGATCGGATAGTTCTCCTTGACAATATGCTCGTTTTCGGCGTTGAGGTAGGAATGGGTCAAGATTACGGCCGTATGGTCTTTGTATTTTTCAGCGGCCACCACGGCTTTTGCCCATGCAAGCACCGTATCTCGCGGAGCGAATTCCAGATTGATAAACAACATCTCCCGACCGTGGGGGGAGGTAAATTCAAAAGCAGCATTTTCCAGAGTTGGAACGCCTTCCGCGTTCATGGCCGCTTTCCGCAAAAGCTGTTGGTTTTTTGGATTCTTGTCCACAGGAAAATATCGGTTGAAGTTCGTTTTCCGGTCCTTGATGTTTCTATATCCATAGTCGTGATTTCCGGCAGCCGTGATATAGGGCACGCGACCATCCAATCGGGAAAACGCGTTGGAAACAGATTCCCATTGGCCCTTGCTGGTCTGGTTGCCGGTTACGCCGTCGGGATCGATCATCTCGTTCTGTTCGACCAAATCGCCGGTACACAAGACCATCTCGATATTAAGATCGTCAATATTTTCACTGATCCAGGCCGTCATCAGTTCCAGTATGGGTTGATTGCGGCCGAACTTGACATAGGTTTGCGGGTCGGGAAGGATTACCATGGTCCAAGAGTCGGGATCGTCGAGTTTGGGAGGCTCGTACTTTTCTTGTGCAGCAACAGGTAGCGTGCAGAAAGTGATGGCGATTATCAACGTCTTTAGGACTCCTTGTATCAGTGATGGCGAAAAATCGTTTATCCTTTTCATTGGTTTATTATTTTCATTCCCAAGTCGGGAGGGGTTAAAAATATGCTGTGTTTTTGGTTTTTCTTGTTTCGGAGAAGTATTCTATGGGTCTCATCGACCGCTCTTAACTTTACCGATCAAGAATCCGTCTCCATCTACATGTTTGGCCGTTGAAATAAAATGGACATAGCTGATGCCATTTCGATTGCCGTGATTTAAGGGCAGGGTGGCTATTTCTCTGCCTCTTTTATCCGTTACCCGGCAACTCGGGTTCTGGTCTGTAAGGTTATATTCAAAAATTAGGGTATGCCATTTGCTTTTCCGCAGTTGCGATACCTGAAAATTGTACATTGCAAACTTGTATGCCGTCGTGTCGGATGGGTTGAACCAGCGGTCCGTAAGACTTATTCTTCCGCCTTTACTGTCCTCGGGAATATAGACCGAAGTTTCAAAACGGCCTTTTTGCAGCGCTGGAAAATTCCAGACCGCTCCCTGGTTTGCTATCTCAAGCTCCTTATTGTCCGTCCTGGCAATCTTCAATACCTGCTCGTCAGGGGCGATTGGATTCGGAACCAGTTCAGCGCCCTTTTCCCTGTTGTAGGCACAATGGCCGACGATTCCTTTTTTATACAGAAAGGTGCTCCAGTGAACGAGCCCGGATGAAAAATCATCCTCCCTTGAGGTTTCGGATAGCCAGTCTGGGTCGAAAATCAATAATTTACGATGTTCTTTATGCTGGCCAAGGGAAACCAGGACCTTTCCGTCCGGCAATTCTACCGATTGATTCTGGTGGACGCTCATGTCCAGGCTCAAGCGCTGATCAGCCTCCGCGTAATCGCTATCGTTCCGATTTGGGTTTAAGATCAACTCCCTGAAACCCTTCCAGGTTCTTCCATCGTCATTCGAAATGGCGGCATGCAAGACATCACGATTGGTAAAAACATCTTCCCACTCCCCATCGGCGTCCTCTTTTTCAGGCAAAGGGGTTGTGTTGTTCCAAATAAAAAGCAATCGTCCATCTTGCAGGCGATTGATCGTAGGCATGGTAATGGTTCCATAAAAAGGCGATGGTTTCAATTGGCTCCACGTCTCTCCCCCATCCTCGGAGAAGCTCTCGAAATGTTCATCTTGTGCGGTGCGGGCGATCATCCATATTCTACCGTCCTTCAGTTCGATCAGGGTCGGTTCTACGGCGCCATGGTTCCATCGATACCCCTTGTGAACCCCGCCCTGACGATGGTCCGGTGCCTGCACAAACTGCGAACGTTTCCAGGTTAGTCCATCATCATCGGAATAGAAGACCCCACATCCGAAGCGGGCGCTACTATGGGCACCTACGAGAACGCGTTTGCCCTCCCTGATAAAAACAGGAGGCTTCAACATGATATAGCTGCCCTCATCCTCGCTCGCCCGATACACTGTTTTCTTGCTCCAACTACCATCAATGCCCCCTTGTGACCGGGCACAAATGACTCCTTCGTCACCCGTGATCAAACGAATGTATTCTCCTGTGACCGGACTTTTTACATCTGCCCCTTCCCATCTACTGCCAACAGGTACCGTATCCCATGTAAACCCGTTATCTACGCTCCGGATATAGTAGGGATTCCCTTCTACATTCCCCTGACCGTAATTGTAATGGCGAAGCTCTCCACTGTCTAATCGCACCAATCCAACAAAGGCATTGGAAGGAGGCGACCCGACGATAACGGGACCGTATATATTGGTCAATGGGTTTTTGCACCCGATAAGCAGCGTCAAAGAAATCAAGAGTGCGAAGAGGTGATTGAAAAACATAAATTTGCTGCTAAAGGTTTACATTTACGAACCGGCTGGTAGTTGGGCTGGGCCCGTTAATTTTTTTTTGCGTCGGCTTCTGGGATTCTTCCTGAGAAGAGCCGGGCCTGCCGAGTCTGCAACCAAACGAACTTATCTGTATCACAAACCTTTCGGGTCCGATTGAGGCAGGTAAAATAGCCTCCTATCAGCAGGTTCAAGGAGCTTTCTGCCAAAAAAGGTAGTTAGCGCGTTTTTATAGTGTGCGACGTAATCCATGGAATATGAAAGTCATGCTACTAATTTAAGCTAAATCTTGCTATTTTCGTAAGTTGAAAGATAGTCAAATTTATATCCGATCAAGACCATGAAGACGAAGCTAAAAAATCTAAAACCGGTAGATACAGGTTCCCTTGTCGATAAGGTGGAAGTTCGACTACTGTCTTTTTTTAAGGACAATGGCCTGGAACCAGGTGATTCGATCCCCAAGGAGCTAGAGTTTGCCGAATCTTTAGGGGTTAGTCGGACTGTTGTGCGCGAGGCGCTCCTACGATTACGGACACTGGGACTTATCGATTCCAAAAAACATAAGGGTATGACGCTCAAGCGGCCCGATATTATTAATAATTTTGCACGTATCATGGATCCTACGCTATTGGGGGAGGAAACCTTGAGACAGTTGTTCGAGTTCCGATTGATTTTGGAGATGGGTATGGCGGATTTCCTTTTCGAATACAAAACTCAAAAAGATATCGATGAGCTGGAGGAAATCGTCGATGCCGAGGAAGCCGCCGATAGCGGTAAGATACGCTTCACGTTGGACAGAGAGTTTGCGTTTCACGGTAAGCTGTACCAAATGTCGAACAACACGACGTTGCAGAAATTTCAGGATTTATTACTGCCTGTATTTAACTATGTGCACTTAGAAGAAACCAAGCATATCGATCTTGACGAATACCATTTCACCAAAGGTGGTTTTGTAAGCCACCGCCATCTGTGGGAAAACCTGAAAATCGGCACGCCCGAAACTTTCCGAAAAGCCATGCGACGGCATTTGGAGCCCCATTTTGACTATACATTTTGTAAGAACAACACCAAATAAAAAAGGCCTTGGATGACGAGTTCAAGACCTTTTTCGCAAAAAACTAACTACTAACTCAAAAATTAAATTATCACGGCAACTTTTTACCTTATTGCTGTTTGGCCCACCATAATGTAGTGCCTTGGACATCGGGTCCCTGTTGCTGGACAGCGGCCGAGGTGTTATCTCCATTTGTGTTATAAGCTCCGTTCCCGTAGCGCATTCTTTGGGGATAGGCACCGTTCAAGGTCGTACCGACCTCAAAGATGTCAAAATCGGAAACTCCATTATACAATTCGGAAGGATAGCCCGTGTCTCGGACAACGGCCCAAGCTTGGAATCCATCGGTGTAGGAAGCCAACCAGAGTTGAACGGCTATTTTTTCCAAATTCTCCTCTGAGGTTCCGTTCAAAAGAGCGATATCTTCTGTAGCCAAAAAAGTATCGATTTCCCCATCGGGGACCTCCCACATTTTCATCGCCTGGCGGATGCCTTCTTGGTACAGGGCCTGTGCGTCGCCGGCTCCCATACCTTTAACAATTGCCTCAGCTTGCAAAAAGTTGCCTTCCGCAGCGGACATCACTATTTCTGGGAAAATAGGCTTGCCTTGGTTCTTGGGGTTGATTACAATGTCGGCCGGTCGAGAAAAAAATTCCTCCTTAACTTGATTATAAATAAACCCGTTCAGCCTTGTAGGTTGGCCGACATAATATTCGCCAGGGGCAATGGACACCCCTACGGTATCCACGGAAACCCCATCCACGGTTTTACTTCCCGAGGTGGTGGTAAATGGTACTTCTGCATCTTCAAGTTGCTGCAGTATAAATTCGGCGTGCTTGGCAAACATGTCCCTTGCCTCACCTTCGGCGGCCTGGGTCAAGACCACCTCGCCCCCGTCGATGGGTTGGGCGTATCGGGTCAATCTAGGATCGTCGTTTTCCCTTAGATAATCGATAAGCGTTCTTCCCACGGTCCAGTTCGAGCCCAGTCCGAAATTCCACCAAACATCACCATAGGCGGCATTGGCCCACTGACTTATCTCCACATCTTTCTCCATCAGTGCATTTTCATCCTCCGTGGTCAGAAGGGGAGCTGCCATAGCCTCTGCAATAGCGTTTTCGGCAAAACTGGCACCTTCGGCCCCCTCTGCGCGCAAAGCCATCCTTAACTTAAGGGTATTCGCCAGTTTTTTCCATTTTTGCATGTCTCCGTTAAAAAAAAGGTCGTTGTTGGTCAAAAGCTCTATGCCGTCTCCAGTGACGCTTGCGTCACCGATTATCGACATTGCCTCATCCAATTCTGAGATAACGCCCTCGTAGATGATAGCCAGTTCATCGTATTTCGGGGTCAGGTTTTCTGGATCGAAAGCTTCGCTATAGGGGGCCATCCCAAACGTGTCTACATACATTTGATAGTAAAGTCCCTTCATGATAAGTCCTATAGCGTAGAACTGTTCGTTTTCAAGGTCCCCCCCATCTTGGACGAAATTTATAAAGCCGCTTAGTTTACCGAGGTAGCCGGCCATGTAATCATATGCTGCGTCGGTGTAACCAGAATTGTAATCGTATCCCAAGCCATCGTTCCACCAACTGCCATTGAACCCGAAGGTAAAATGACCGGCGTAACGGTCTGCATGGATCAGCTGTGCCCGCCAGTAAGGGAATCGATTAGGTGCATATAATTGAATCTGCAATTCGGTCATAAAGAATTTGGCACTGACTTCATCTGATGTAAACCGATTGGGATTCTCGTTTATCTCATCGAAGTCGGAGCATCCGAAGAATCCGAAAAGAACAAACAGGACCGGAATTCCTTTTTTGAATATATTTTTCATGATTTTTTTTTAAAAGTTAAGAATAAAATTCATACCGACACTCCGTATCGTGGGTACATTGTTCAGCGAAATGCCCTGACCGCTTAGTCCAGTACCCAAAACGGCCTCCGGATCGATATCGGGCGCATCTTTGTGGATAAAAAATAGGTTTCTTCCGATTACCCCCAGAGAGGCGGAATTGACCCCGATGGATTCCGAGAACTTGCTGGGCAGGCTATAGGTTAACGAAAACTCCCTCAGGCGAATATTTGTCTGGTCATAGATGTAGTTCTCTGCAATCGATGAAAACTCTTGCCAATAGCGTTGACCCGATATCCTTTCGGTATTTTGTTCCCCGGTCTCGCTGTTGACCGCATCAAGTACGATGCCTTCTTCGCGATATTGTAAACTTCTCTCGGATACCCCAGCGGCATCCAATGCAGCCGATGTGGCCGAATATACCTTTCCGCCAAACCTGCCATCTACCAAGAAACGCATAGATAGATTTTTATAGTTGAAAGTATTAGTGATTCCTCCCTGCCAATCCGGCTGAGAATTTCCGATCAACACAGGTTCGGATGAGGCTATAGGGAGGCCTTCCGCGTTGACCAAAAAGTTACCTTGGTCGTCGGTGTCCCATACCGTACCGTAGATATCGCCGATACCCCCATCAATTTGAGCTCTTATCGATACATTGCCGCTATTAGTGGTGTTCAAGACGACCGTTTCCAACTCCTCGATCATTTCGTTGACCGTGTTATCGTTTTTGGAATAGTTGAGATCCACTTCCCAAGTGAAGCTATCGTTTCTGATGGGAGCGCCCCCGAGCTGAAATTCAAAACCTTTGTTCTGCACCTCGCCAAAGTTGTCCAAAAAGAAACTGTATCCTGTAGCGGGATTGACCGGGGTCCTAAAAATCATGTCTTCCGTAAGGATGTCGTAATAGGAAAAATCGGCATGTAGTCTATTCTGGAACAACCGTGCCTCGAACCCGATTTCGGAAGAGGTTACGCTTTCGGGCTTTAAGTCCGGATTAAACTTAACATCGGGAAAGCCCAATACGGTCAGTCCTAGATATCCGATGGTACTCACTGGGTACGTCTGCAAGAGCTGATAGGCACCTGTGTCGTTACCCACTTGGGCCCAACTGCCCCGAATTTTGAGCAGGTCGAGCACCTTCCTTTCGGGATCGATGAAACGATGTGTTAAAAGGGAAACGTTTACTGAAGGATAGAAAAAAGACCTGTTTTGTTCTGGCAGGGTCGACGACCAGTCGTTTCTTCCCGTTAAGTCCAAATAAAGAAAATCGTCATAAGCAAAATTAAGGGTGGCATAGAGCGAATTTACTTTTTTAATGGCATTAGGTTCGTGTCTTGTGGTCTGTTCCTGAGTATTGGCCAGAATGTGTCTGTTCGGTATTTTGAACCTAGACCCGGTGATTTCCATTTCCCTCTTAACCGTCTTCAAAAGATTTCCGCCCAAGTTGGCCGCCACATTCAGTTTTTCGGTTATATCGCGGTTGGCACTGAAAAGAAAATCGGAGTTCAGTTCGGTAATTTTCGTCTCGGAGAAACCGAGTCCGCCGAACCTCGAGAAATGATTTCCTTCGGCTGTTATCCGCGATGTACCGATGTTGGTAACATCGCCACTCATCCGAACGAATACAGATAACCAATCGTTGAACTTATAGTCGAGTTTCGCCAACCCAAGAAAACGGTCCCTGTTTTCTTTATTGCTATCTTCCCCTAATATCCAGTAGGGGTTGCCCGTGCTCTTGCCTTGTCCGGTATAACTGATGACGTCGTAATCACTAATGTTGTTATCGGGGTCGTATAGGGTAGGGTTTTCCACCTGATACCTTTTAAGATCTGACGTTCTAACATTTCGAGGCATGGCGTATACATAGGCCAATACACCTTCAGAGCCGAGGGAGACCCTGTTATTCAAGTTTTGAGTAAAATAGGTCACTTTTGCATCAAAACTGAGCTTGTCCGAAAGATCGGTCATTGCCCTAAGATTAAAATTATGGCTTTCGAGACCGGAATTGGGCAAAATTGTAGAGGTATTGTTATTGGTATAGGAAAGCCGGGCATTATAGGTTTCTCCACCCCCGGTCAGGGCAATGGAATTGATATTTTGAACCCCTGTCTCAAAAAAGTTGGAAACGTTGTTACCTTGCGCAGTATATGGCTTTTGCGAACCATCAAAGTATAGTTGTGACGCTCCGTTCAGTACTGAACCCCAAGACGAACCACCCAAACCTTCTAGATCGGGATAGACCGTACCGTTGGTACCTTGACCGTAAGTGTTCTGATAGTCGGGCAGAAACATGGGCCGCTCGGTGGTAATGTTCGAATTTAGTGAAACTCCAAGTCCTGTAGATCGCGCACCGCTTTTAGTGGTGATGACGATGGCACCTGCGGCAGCTCGTGATCCATACAATGCAGCTGCATTCGGACCCTTGAGTACCGAAACACTTTCAATATCCTCTGGGTTGATGTCTGTAATACCGCCTCCGGAAACAGAGCTATTGTAGACGCTACCGCCGGATTCGTTTCCCGAATCGTTGATAGGAATGCCATCGACCACAATTAATGCCTGATTTCTGCCGGTAATGGAATTGTTGCCCCTGATCACAATACGTGAACCAGAACCTGCCCCACCGGATTGACTAACCGTTAGTCCGGCCACTTTACCTACTAGGGAATTTGCGACGTTGGCATCCTTGATAGTGTTTATGTCATCAGATTGGAGTTCGGTAATAGCATATCCCAAGGATTTCTTTTCCCTTGTAATCCCCAAGGCCGTGACCACGACCTCGTCCAATTGCTGTGAATCTTCGGAAAGAGTAACGTTAATGGTCTCTTGACCCGCTACCGCTACTTCCTGCGAGCCGAAGCCCATAGAAGAAAAGACCAGGGTGGCCCCTTCGCCGACATCGATGGTGTAATTTCCGTCGAAATCGGTGGAGGTGCCGTTCGTAGTTCCTTTTTCAACCACGTTTACGGCGGGTATCGGTATTCCCTCTGCGTCGGAAACAACCCCTGTGACCGTGGTTTCTTGAGCTGTTGCCACTTGCATGAACAGCAAGGTCACAAACGTCAAGGCATACTGAATTTTTTGAGTCATGTTAGTCTAATTAAGTTAGTGTATTTATAGGTATTCGCAACTCGGCCCGTTAACGAGCTTTTAACATATATCGGTAAATCTTCCCAAAGATATCAAAAGTTTTTCATTATGTCCGACATAATATTTGCCAAATCTACGTCGTAAAGGCTGAGCGTACTTGTCAGCACAACGGGGGGCTTCCATTTCTGGAAACGGCATCCCACGTAGCGCTGAGATGCCAAAAAAAATCAGGGGGTGGTGATTATTCTACATTGAAATTCCCGTGGTCTCTGAAAGAGCGGAGGACTGGGTATGATGGAACTTTCGTTCAGGTATGTCGGCAGACTGGTGCCGGAAAATCTATAAATTCGTCGCCGAGGCCGTATCCAAAAACATTCGGGTCTGTTCGTGCCGCCTTAGGATAGTGGCCGGAACATCTGTATTGATTTCGTTGTTGAGGGTATTGTACACGGCTTCCGCCTTGCGCTCATCGGGCACTACGCAACTGATGGCTTTGCAAGCCATTATAGCGGGTATAGTTAAGGTAAGGGCGCGCTCGGGCACTTCGTCAAGGCTGGGGAACCAACCCTCGCCCAATTGCTGTTTTCTACAAGCCTCGTCCAAGATGACCGACTTGACCAATTTTTGGTCTTTGAAATCCGCTACTGGTGGGTCGTTGAATGCGATATGTGCGTTTTCGCCGATCCCGATACAGGCTATATCTATCGGATGTTTTTGCAATATCTCGGCATACCGGTCCATCTCGGTCTCTAAATCATCGGCATCCCCGTTAAGGAAGTGGACTTCCTTCGGCTGAACCGCATCGAGGATCCTATCCTTTAAATACTTACGGAAGCTGGCGGGATGCGTATCGGAAATCCCCTGATATTCATCCAAATGGAAAACCGTGATCTTGTGCCAATCGATAACCCTTTCCTTTAGGGCCTTGAGGAACTTGAACTGTGAGGCGCCCGTGGCCAAGATTATGTTGGCACTGCCTTTTTCTTCGATGGCCGCGGATAATTTTTCTTGTACAAAGTCCGCCGCGGCCATGCCCATGGCATCAGAGGTTTCATAGACTTCTACTTTCAGGTTATCTATTTGTAAGGACTCTTTCATCAATAATAAAATTAATTGTTAAGGCTTTCTGGCATTTTCTTCTCACTGCTGGTTACAAGAACTCCGCGATCGCGAAGTAGGAAGTGAGCAGGGAGAAGAGGATGACGGCAATAATTCCGATGTTCCATCTGGTCTTGGCGGTGTGCTCCCGCATTAATTTTTTCTTGTTGATCAGTATGAATATCGGGATGGCCACCGCTGGAAGGATACAGGCCTGAAAAGCCTGTGAAAATACCATGAGGGCCGGCGGGCGTTCTTCCAGAAAAACACTGCCAAAGGTAAATAGTAGCGCTATGAAAATAAGAACACGCGATAAGGTCGAGTGGATGTTCCGCGGTGTGCCACGATAATCGGATACCAGCCATGGTGCGATCAGAACGATTGGGAATACAGTTGACAATCCCGCGCCTGCAATCCCGATGATCAGGATAAAGGCGGCCACCTTTCCACCAATAGGCTCAAAAAGATATATCATTTCGACTGTATCTTCAAGGGTCTGGCCCGAAACGTACAAGGTGCCCGCGGCAACGGCCATGATGGCGCCGCTCAGTAAGAGCATCATGGATGCCGATACCCCCGCATCTTTCTTCTCCTGTTTCAAATTTTTGATTCCCCATCCCTTTTCGGCCACCACGGTACTACGCATGATGAATACGGCAGCGGAGCAGGTGGTGCCCGTTATGGCGGCAATAAGGCCCAAGGCTCCCGGCGTATCGGGGATACTGGGCACCATCCCCTCGGCTATTACGGACATACTCGGCTTTACCATAAAGAAAACGACTACAAACGATAATCCCATTAAAATCACGAGTATGGTAAGTGCCTTTTCAAAGGTCTGATAGCGTCCGTACCAAAGAAAGAAGGCAAGGACGGTTACAAAGGCCAGAATGATGTAAAATGTATTGACGATGAGACCGTCGAAGGCAAGCCGAATACCTTCCTGCACCAAATCGGCGACGATGCCCATCACCCCAATAAGGGCCAGTAGCTCGCCGATGATCAGGGCGATTATAATGTAAAGGGACAAAACCCAACCGTATTTGAATTCCGATTTGAAATTGAACAGGGCGGTCTTACCTGAAACCAAGGTCACTTTTCCGTAGGCTACCATCAAAATATAGGTGAAAATACAGGAGAGAATAAGGGCCCAAAACAGTCCCATGCCATGTTCCGCCCCGGTTTTGGCCATGGTGGTCACGCTGCCCGTACCAATGTTATAGCCGATTAGGAACAGACCTGGTCCTACAGCACTTAAGGCTAGGAGAATTTTTTTTGATACTGTTTTATTTTTCATAAGCTGGCCGGTACGTGGCTTTGCCATGTGTTTGACTTACGACGGTAAGACGTAAGACCTTTAACGTTTGATAATAGTAGGTCGCCTATTTTTATCGTAGTTCCTATGTCATTTTGTTTACTGTCATTTCATCGGTACCGATGAAACATGAACTTAATCGCAAAATCATTCTCGGGCAAAGACCAATTCTCCTTTAACATAAGTCTGCTCAATGGTCATTTCGTTGTCTTTCATAGTGAACAGGATTAAGTCGGCGCGTTTGCCCGTTTCGATAGTTCCGCGTTCGTTCAGGTCGAAGAATTCCGCAGGGTTGGTGCTGGCCATTTGAATGGCATCCTTCAAAGAGCAACCGGTATATTCCATGACCTGGCCCACACATTTACTAATGGGGGATGCAGCTCCCGCCAATACGTTTTCCTTGGGGAGTTTGACTACGTCCGGGGTCAATAAGAGGGTGCGCTCCCCGCGGGTATATTCCCCTGGGGGGAGTCCTGCCAGATCAAGGGCATCGGAGACCAAAATGGTCTTATCGACTCCTTTCGTTTTGTAAAAAGTACGGACTTCCTCCCGGGTCAGGTGATGGCCATCGGCAATAATACTTATGGTCAGCTCGTCGCTCGACAATTGCGGCCATAGTGGATTGTGGTGCCGGTTGATTTCGTTGGCACAACCGTTACCCAGATGGGTCGATAATCTGGCGCCAGCCTCCACGGCAAGCGCTACATCTTTGGCCGAACCGTTGTGATGGCCCAGGGATACGGTAACGCCGCTCTGGACAAGTTTGCGGATAAACGGGATGGCACCATCCAGCTCGGGGGCCAGGGTAATCAGTTCGATACCGCCGTCGGCCGCCTTTTGCAGTTCCTGAAATTCGTCCCAATCAGGCTTCTTGATGTATTTTTCCAAGTGGGCGCCCCGGAAGCCCGCAATCGGGGAAATATAAGGTCCCTCTAAATGGAAGCCGGGGATGGAGGATCCGATTTCCGGATCCTTACGTGCCTCGGCCAAGATGGCGAAATTGGACTTTATCCGCTCGATGTCACTAGTGATGACGGTAGGATAATAGCTTGTTACACCTGCCTTCCACAAGGCTTTGGTCGCTTTTTTAACGCCCTCGACCGTTAAATCAGGACCGGAAAAATCCACTCCAACATATCCGTTGATCTGTATATCGATCAATCCAGGGGCGATATAGATTTTGGAAGCTGCGGCATCATTTTTCAAGGGAGACACTATCGTTATTTTCCCGTTATCCGAAGTAATTGAAACCGGTTTGCCGTCGCTGTACAATATTCCTTCTATTTTTTGAGCTTGAATTGGCATCGGGAAGATTAAGATGAGAACAAAAAGAATATGGATGTTCGGTAATTTCACAATGAAATTTTAAAGTTCGCCGTATTTCTTTACTTCTTCCCATTGTTCGTTGGCTACCGATTTTTCAAGGGCTTCGAGCACGGCAACGCAATGGATGATACTTTCTTTGCTTCGCGAAGTCTCGCCGGTTTTGAACATGTGTACCATGTCGACGTAATTTTTACCGGGGTTCGGCTTTTCCTCCAATCGGGAATTCAGTTCCGTTATGCCCTCGCTGTTTTCTACGTAGGTGCGCCAACCGCGCGTTGTGGTAAAGACCATGGTGGCCATCATACCATCTTCGAATACGAGACTTGCCGTGCTGTTTTTTCCGTTATTTTGGATGCGGACGCGCTCCACGGTGTCGCCAAAAAGATAGAGTAGGGGCTGTAGGGTGTGCACCCCGTAAAAGAAAATTCCGCCGTATTCCGAATCCAGTTCGACTGGACCGTAGCGTACTACCTGATTGATTTCCCCCATGGTTTTAAGCTGTTCTTTGATGTCAAAGGTGTCGTAGCTATTGGCGATAGAACTGAACGAGGTCACCGGAGTGCCAAGTTTTTCGGCAAGCTCCAGAAAGGCCTTGCCTTCCTTGGCGCGATAACAGAAAGGCTTATCGATAAAAGTTGGTATGCCGGCCTCGATAAAGGGAACGGCCGGATCTAGATGGTACTTAGCGTGCCGGTGGTCCACGATGAGTCCGTCGATCTTTCCGAGCATATCGTTCGGATTATCGACGCGATTGGGAATTTGACCTTGTTCCATCGCCTTCTCCGCAAAGGCCTTGGTCTCCCCCCAAACATATTTAACCTCCATTCCGGGGTAAGCTTTTTCGATATTGAAAAGCTTACCGAAACCGGCGGTATGGGAGTTCTCGGCTCCGATAATCCCGATTCTAAACACTTTTTTTGCTTTGTTCCGGGAGAGCCACTGCGCGTTGGCCCCGAAAGGTGTATTCAATGCCAAGGAGGAGAAAGCGGCGCCCTTGCCCAATCTTTCTATAAATGTTCTTCTGGAATTCATAGGATGTAATCAATTAATTCATCTTTTGTGGTCTCTATTTGATAGTTTGTCCGTTCGAGCGCAGTCGAGAACTTAAAGCTCCTGGCGGCCGATGAGGTCTCGACTGCGCCTGTCTTGAACGGAGTCGAAAAGCTCGGTCTGACTGTCTTGACCGCACAAAATCGATAAATTTTCACAACTTCATTTCCCATCCCTTTTCATACTCCCTACTCCACAATTTTTGCGCATCCTTATCTTTTATAATGTGTCCGTCTTTAGGGTCGATATCCAAAGAACGGCCCACCCGTTGGGAAATATTGCCCAACTGCACCAAAAGCGTGCTTTTGTGTCCGGAATCGACATCGGAATGCAAAGTCCCGCCATTTTTTATGGCATCGAACATATTTTGGATATGCAGGGCATCCAGTTTTTCCGCCGGGTTGCTTCTGTTCAGGGCATCTATAACTTCGGTGTTCTTGACTTCCTTGACCACCTCGCCCTTAAGGTCGAACTGGGTATAGCTGTTTCCTGATGGAATTAGGAGGCTTCCGTTCTCCCCGTAAAAAACGACTCCCACGGAAGTTCCTTCGATTGGTTTGCCATTGCAGCTACGGCCTTCCCAAGACATGGTTTTTTCACCGTCAAAATCGAGGTTGATAATCTGGGTGTCGGGCGTCTCCCAATCATCGTCATAACGGTACCGGCCCCCGTTGGAGCTTACTTTGGTCGGATAATCGGCCTCCATGCCCCAGCGCAAGAGGTCAACCATATGGGTGCCGTTATTCAGGGCCTCTCCAGTGCCCCAGTGCCAACGCCAGTGCCAGTCGTAGTGTACAATATTATCTTTATACTCTTTTCTCGGGGCCGGCCCTTGCCATAGGTCCCAATCGAGCCATTCCGGAACGGCTACCTCCTTGCCGACACCTATCGGGCCGCGGTTATTGGTGTACCATCCCTTTCCGTAATAGACCCTGCCGATCACCCCGTCTTTTAATGCCTGTATCGCTTCGATCACGTTCGGCCACGATCGGCGCTGATTGCCCATTTGCACGACCTTCCCGTATTTTTTGGCCGCTTCGACCAAGATTTCGCCCTCGTGCGGGTTGTGGCTAACGGGTTTTTCAACGTACACATGTTTGCCGGTCTCTAACGCGATCAGCGATGCGGGGGCGTGCCAATGGTCCGGAGCCGCAATGACAAGGGCATCCACATCTTTGCTTTCCAATGATTTTCGGAAATCGGTAAAGGATTCCACTTTCCCGTTCTGGCGCTCTTTTAACGCGGCGATACACTTTGTAATCGCGCGACTATCAACATCACAAACGTGGATTACCTTCGAATTCTTTTGGGACGCGAAATTCTGCGCCAAGGCGTTGCCCCGGCTATTGACACCCATCACAGAAACATTGATAGTCTCGTTAGCGCCTATGATGTTCGCGTAGCTTTTAGCGCTAAAAGCAGGTAGGATGCCGCCGGCCATGAAAGCCATAGCGCCCTTTTTTACAAAGTTTCTCCTGGAGTCCGACTTCGGACCATGTGGATTCTTCTCGTCATCGCCTACATCGGATCGGTGGGTAATCGGTTTTTTTTCCTGACTCATGATTCTGGGATTTTAACATTGACAAGATAGGAATTTAAGATCTTTTGGGTTGGTATGAATATTCTTTTCTCTGTACGATTACTTCTCGGTGAATTTATTGATTTGGATTCTAATATTAATATCGCCTATATTTATGATTTATTTAATTTTATTCTTAATTAGTTCATAGAAGGGATGCTCAAAAGGATTTTTTTATGGGAGGCCCGATGATTTTGCCTCCTGGTCCGAGCTGCACTCAGAGACTATTTTGGCCTGTGATTCCCCAAAGCGGATATTGACGAATGCAGAAATGAATCTGCTATTGGCGGAGGCGGTCATGTGGTGAATATCCCGGGGACCTTACCGGCCGAAAAATCGGTACCCGTTTTGTACTGCCCGATTCAGTAGGTGCCATCAACGCGGTCAACTTTTTTAAGGAAGCCGAGGACAGACAGGAGAAGGGAATTCATTCACCCGTAAAGTCTGGTGGGATAAATTAACCGAAACCACAGCGCCAGACGTCCAGAATATTAAATAATACAGGTCTATCGCAAATGAAATTTAATTCGAGTGCTTTTTATATCAAAATAATATCGGGTGAAAGTTGGAGCATATTTACTTTTTCCTTTCTTATCTGTATTATCTTTTCTCAATGTACCGCAAATTTGCCCATCGGCGACGAGGACAATGGGGGACTTTTTTTACCGGAGGGCTTTGAAGCACTGGTAGTGGTCGATAGTCTTGAAGGCCGTGCCAGACATCTAGCCGTAAAGGACAACGGCGACATCTACGTAAAATTGAGGTTTCCCGATTCCGTAGGGGGTAACGCCGCCCTTCGCGATACCGACAACGATGGTAAGGCCGATATTATTGAGACTTTCGGCGATTATCTCGATAAAAGCAGTTATGGAACGGCGATGCGCATTCATAACAACTATCTCTATTTTAGTTCCGTCACCCGCATATTCCGTCAGAAATTGACCGATAAATTGGTGCCGGACTCCGAAATGGAACTGATCGTTAGAGACACCCAGCCTCCCCGGCAACACGATACCAAACCGATAGCTTTCGATAAAAAGGGAAATTTATATACGCCCTTCGGGGCACCCTCCGATGCCTGTCAAGTGGATGATAGAGTTTTTATGTCCCCTGGAATGGATCCCTGTCCCATTCTCGAACACAGGGGGGGCATATGGAAGTTCGATGCCAATAAAAAAGGGCAGCTCCAAAAAGATGGGGAAAAATTTGCAACCGGCCTAAGAAGTGTCGTGGCCTTGGAATGGAACGACCAAGCCGATAACCTGTTTACCGTTGTTCATGGCAGGGACCATATGCACAATACATGGCCGGAACAATTTACGGTATGGGAGGGTGCCATGCTGCCTTCCGAAGTTTTTCTAAAGCTCGAGGAGGGTTCCGATGCGGGTTGGCCATACTATTATTACGATCAAATGAAGGAAGACTATTTTCTCAGTCCCGAGTATGGAGGGGACGGAAAAAAGCAGGGTGAAAAGGTCAATACGCTGGAGAGACCCTTGGTGGGTTTCCCGGGACATTTTGCCCCTAACGATCTTTTGTTCTATACGGGAGATCAATTCCCCGAGCGTTATAAAAATGGAGCTTTTATGGCCTTTCACGGCTCTACAAGCAGAGCCCCCTATCCGCAAGCGGGCTATTTTGTCGCCTTTGTGCCCATGGAAAACGGAACGCCTTCGGGATCATGGGAAGTATTTGCCGATGGTTTTGCCGGGGTCGATACCATACTCAATACCAGTGACGCCAAACATCGCCCAATGGGTCTTGCGATGGGCCCGGATGGTTCGATATACATATCCGATTCGGTAAAAGGAAAGATATGGCGCGTTATGTACAAAGGCGATAAAGAAGGTTTTGGCAAGGCACAATTGGCAAAAATGGATGAACGAAAAAAACAGGCCCCGAATATAAAAACTCCTGATGAGGTAAAAGACATCGTGGCAACGGAAGCGGATGGTTTTTTCCCAAAGGAGGGAAACATGGCGGAAGGTGCTAGACTATACAATTCCCATTGCGCGCTATGCCACCAAAAGAACGGGCGGGGCAACGACCGCTTTCCACCTTTGAACTATTCCGATTGGGTCATAGGTGACAAGGAAAAGTTGATCGACGTCATCCTGAACGGTCTTGAGGGAGAAATTATGGTACGTGGAAAATCGTATAACAATGTGATGCCCAAACTTGACCACCTAAAGAATGAAGAAATTGCCCTTATTTTAACGTACATCAGACAGAATTTTGGTAATCGTTCGAGTGGAATAAACCCGGATGAAGTGGCCAAAGTCAGAAAAGCGACCGCCAAATAAATAGATGGTTTTGATGTTAAGGAACCGAGCAAAGAAACGACAACAGATGAAAACCGAAAGAAGATCGGCAATTAAAAAAATAGTGGCCTCTACCACCGCCTTGGTCGGGCTTGGGCCTATGGCCATGGCAAGAAGCGAGAAATCGAAAGAAAATCCGCTAGGTTTACCCCCAAAACATGATTATTTTAGGGAACTGGGAGTCACCCGTGTGATCAATGCAGGTGCGACCATGACCTTTTTGTCCGGATCGTTAATGATGCCCGAGACCCTGGCGGCCATCAATGCCACAGCGCATGACTTCGCCGATATGTACGAACTACAGGACAAGGTCGGGGCCAAGATTGCCGAAATGCTTCATTGCGAGGCGGCCATGGTTACCTCCGGGGCCGCTGCCGCATTGGTGTTGGGTACGGCGGGTATCATTACCGGCACCGATGCCGATAAAAGAAAACAGCTGCCCAATCTTGCTGGAGACCGCCCCGAGGTCATCATGCAGAAAAGCCATCGTTATGTATTCGATCAGGCAATAACCACAACCGGAGCAAAAATTATAGAGGTAGAGGGGCCGGATGAAATGGAAAAGGCCATTAACAAGAATACGATAATGGCCCTGTTCTTTAACGGTGCCATATCATGGTACGGCATTAAGGATTCTATAGATCATGAAGAATTTGTAGCCGTTTGCAAACGACACAAAATTCCGTCATTTATAGATGCGGCGGCCGATGTCCCCCCGGTGGAAAACCTTTTCAAATATCAAAAAATGGGCTTTGACCTCGTCACCTTCTCGGGGGGCAAGATGATCCGAGGTCCCCAGAGTGCGGGATTGCTTTTCGGGAGAAAAGACCTTATTGAGGCTGCCAAACTGAACAATAGTCCGCATGAAGCTCCTATCGGCCGTCCGATGAAAGTGAACAAGGAGGAGATGTTCGGCATGTATGCCGCGCTCAAATCCTACCTGGAACGCGATCATAAGAAAGAATGGCAAGATTGGCTGTCCCGTGCCGAGAGCATTCGGTCGGAAATTGCAACCATACCAAGTGTAAAGGGAGAGACCCACGTGCCTGACGGCCCGGCCAATGTCGTCCCCAGCCTTCATGTCACTTGGGACCAAAAACGAGTTAAGACCACTCCCAAAGAAGTATATGATGCATTGAAAGGAGGAACGCCCAGTATCGTTTGTGGCGGTGTAGGGCAAAAGGATGGAAAAGAGTTATTGAGCGTGGGAGTTGTGCTGCTGAGACCGGAGCAGGTATCCATTGTAGCCAAACGACTCAAGGAGGTTTTGCGGCAGGCGGTCCGATGAAAGGCGGCGTCCCCACTCTTTTTAAGGGCGGGCGGGAGTTTATATAACGAAGAATCATTTTAAGGCCAAAATAATTAAACCATGAAAAGTCTCTACCTAATACTTGTTCTGATCATGTCATTCTTTGGAAACCGCGTTGCCGCCCAGGAATATGACATTGTAATCAAAGGCGGCCATGTCATTGATGCCAAAAACAACATCGATGCCCTACTGGATGTGGCCATCAAGGAAGGTAAAATCGCCAAAGTGACAAAAAATATTGATGCAGAAAAAGCCGTTCAGGTTGTCGATGGCGAAGGTTTTTATGTAACTCCCGGCCTTATCGATATCCATACGCACGTCTTTGCGGGAACCCTTCCCGACCACTATCTCGCCAATAGCTTTAGTGCCCTTCCTCCCGATGGTTTTACATTTCGGGTAGGCGTAACCACAGTGGTAGATTGTGGTGATCCCGGATGGAAAACGTTTCCTGTTTTTAAGGAAAATATCATCGATAGGTCCAAGACCCGGGTGCTTGCCTTCCTGAACATCGTAGGCGAGGGGATGAGGGGCGGCGCCTACGAACAGGACACCAGTGATATGGACCCCAAACTAAGTGCCAACGTGGCCAAGCGTTTTAAGGACGATATCGTGGGGTTCAAGGTGGCCCATTTTGAGGACCCAAGCTGGATTCCCGTCGACCGAGCGGTAAAAGCCGGGGAACTGGCTGGGGGGATTCCGGTCATCGTTGATTTCGGGGGCGATGATAGACATCCCCCGTTGTCCATAGAAGAATTATTTTTTGACCATCTCCGTCCCGGGGACATCTACACTCATACCTACACCGAACTCGACAGAAGAGATCCGATAGTCGATACAAAATCCCGACAATTGAAGCCTTTTGTTACCAAAGCTAGGGAGAGGGGCATCATTTTCGACGTTGGATATGGCGGCGCCAGTTTTGATTACGGGCAGGCCATACCTGCGACGGAAGCGGGACTTTTCCCTACTACGATCAGTACCGATCTCCATACCGGAAGCATGAACAGCGCGATGAAGGATATGCTCAATGTGATGGGTACGTTTTTGGCCTTGGGCATGCCTCTTCCCGAAGTAATCAAGGCCAGTACCTGGGCGCCCGCACAGGCCATAAAGCGTGAAGAACTGGGTAATCTTTCGGAAGGTTCCCCAGCCGATGTGGCCGTTTTCAATTTGAGGCAAGGCGACTTTGGTTTTTGGGACAGAAAAGGCAAAAAGTTGATGGGTAAACAAAAGTTCGAATGCGAAATGACCATAAGGGACGGAAAAATCGTTTACGATCTTAACGGGATTGCAGAGCCCATAGTCGTTCGCTAATCTTATTTTTATCAACTGGACTCATTTAATTCTAAGACCATGAAAAGTTACTGTTTATTGCTCGCGATGATTTTATCCTCCATCGGTAATTCCGCTATCGCCCAAGAATATGACATCCTTATCAAGGGAGGCCATGTCATTGATGCCAAGAACGAAATCGATGCCGTAATGGACGTGGCCATCAATGACGGGAAGATTGCCGAGGTGGCAAAAAACATCGGTGCGGAACAGGCCGTGCAGGTAGTCGATGCCAAAGGATTGATTGTGACCCCCGGACTTATCGATATTCACGGGCATGTTTTTGCGGGTACCGAGCCGCGACATGCCTACAGCAACGGTTTTAACGCACTGCCCCCGGACGGTTTTACCTTTCGGGTAGGCGTAACGACGATAGTGGACTGTGGCGGTCCCGGTTGGAAAACGTTCCCCACCTTCAAGGCGAATATCGTCGATAGGTCCAAGACCAGGGTGCTTGCCTTTTTGAACATCGTGGGCGAAGGGATGCGGGGCGGCGTCTATGAACAGGATACCCATGATATGGATCCAAAAATGAGTGCCATGGTCGCCAGACAATATCCCCAGGATATCGTTGGGTTCAAGGTCGCCCATTACAACGGACCCGAGTGGACACCTGTAGACCGTGCGGTAGAAGCGGGCAATATGGCCGATATCCCTGTCGTCATCGATTTTGGAGGAAGTAACCCCCCGTTATCCATCGAAGAACTGTATATGGAACACCTTCGGCCCGGAGATATCTTTACGCATGCTTTCGGGCAGTTGGCCAGCAGGGAAGCGATTGTAGATGTGCAAACCAAAAAGGTAAAGCCCTTCGTTTATAAGGCCCAGGAAAGGGGTATTATCTTCGACGTGGGCTATGGAGGCATCAGCTTTGCCTATTCCCAGGCCATTCCCGCAGTGAAAGAAGGTTTTTATCCCAATACCATCAGCACAGATCTGCATACGGGCAGTATGAACAACGCCATGAAGGATATGCTGAACGTCATGTCAAAGTTTATGTTGATGGGCATGAATCTCAAGGAGGTAATCGCGGCGAGCACCTGGAATCCCGCGAAAGCCATCAAACGCGAAGATTTGGGGAACTTATCCGTTGGTGCGCCTGCGGATGTCACCTTGTTAGGGATGAGGGAAGGTCATTTCGGTTTTTTTGATTATACGGGCCATAAAATGGAGGGGGATAAAAAATTGGAATGTGAAGTCACCATACGTGACGGAAAAATCGTGTACGATCTTAATGGAATCGCAGACCCCATTGTTATACGGTGAAAAGCTGTAAATTGAGCTGTTAAAAAACGATGGTGAAATCCCTGCCCCCATTTCCAAGTACAGGTTCCGACTCAAGAGACGCAACGGCCGTTTACAGCGGGAAGGTCGGGAATGGTACGATCTGAAACATCCAATATAAATTTTAAGACCAAGAATAGAATTCCTAATCTAAAATCAGTAAAAATGAAGGACAAGACAAGTAGAAGAGCATCATTTAAAAAAATGGGAATGGGCCTGGCGGCGATTTTCGGCGTGGGAACCGTCAATGCCATGGGCAAGAGACCGGTCAGGGCACAGAAAGAGGTCGTTGGTGAGATTACCTACGATCAGGATATACCATTATTCTCGGGAGGCGTAAAACACGGGAACACGCTATATATCGCCGGCAAGGGCGCCCATGTAGAACCTTATGAAATTAAGGCCCATACGGAAATCGTTTTGCAAGAACTTCAAAAAGAGTTGGAAAAGCACGGCTCCTCAATGGAAAAAGTATTGAAGGTCAATGTATATCTGGCCGATCTGGCGGATTACAAGGGAATGAACGAGGTGTTTAGGGGACGTTTTGGCAAGAATCCTCCCGTTAGGACTACTGTTGCCACCTACGGGGGGGTACCGGGAGATTCCTTGGTGGAAATGGATTGTATAGCTTCCTTGGACTAACCCAGTATAATTCTTTAACCGGTTCAACTCTTGATCATAATGAGGTATAGATTCAATTTTTTGGCATTTTTTATATTCATCTTTTTTCTGCTTCAAAACCTATCGGCACAAACAATCCCAAAGGAAGAACTGATATTTCTTACCTCGGAATGGAAGGGGGAGCGCTTCGATGACGGTAGGCCCAAACTGCCGGACGATCTGTTGGAACGTGCCAAAAAGATCGGTATCGACGACGCATGGACCGTATTGAAGAACCAGGGGTACACCAACCAGTTCGAGGGCAATTGGAAAATGGTGCACGACGATGTGCCCGTGGTCGGTCGGGCCCTTACCGCCCTTTTCATGCCCAGCCGCCCCGATGTCGAGAAAAATATCAAGGAGAGAGGTATAAATTCCCAGGGGAGAAAGGGCAACACCAACTCCTGGCCCATAGAAGAGCTCACCACCGGCGATGTGTACGTGGCCGACAGCTTTGGCAAGATCAAGGCGGGCACGCTGATGGGCGCCACCCTGGCGACGTCGATTTTCAGCAAATCCGGGAACGGGGTGGTCTTCAACGGGAGTGCAAGAGACCTTGAGGCCATCGCCGAGATCGAGGGCTTCAATGCCTTTGTACGGGACTTCCACCCCTCCTTTCTTGAGGAAGAAGTGCTTATGGGCCTCAATACACCGATCCGCATCGGGGAGGCCATGGTATTGCCCGGCGACCTGGTACTGGCCAAAAGGGAAGGCGTCCTGTTCATTCCCGCCCATCTGGCCGAGCAGGTGGTCGGTACGGCGGAGTTCGTATCCCTAAAGGATGTCTTTGGTTTTGAAATGATCAGATCCAACCAATATACTACCGGCGAGATAGACAGCAAGTGGACGGACAAGATCAAGGACGATTTTATCCAGTGGCTCGAAAAGAACCCCGAACTCGGGAAGATGACCAGGGAACAGGTCGATAGAATATTGAGCGAACGAACGTGGTAGATGTCCGCAGAACAGTAACAGGTCCTATTTAAAAACAACAGATCCATGAAAAATTTAAGTCTCTTGTTCTTTGCGCTCGTTCTCTTCTCTTTCCTGGCCTGCAAAGATGGGAACAGACCTGCCGGACCGGCTTCGACCGAGACCAATGTTGAAAACCCCGCACTGGAAAGGGGCGAAGTCGAAGATGCCGTTGCGGCCCTGAACGCCGCGTTGGTGGATCCCGAAAGGACCGTTTTAAAAGGTATGGCCGCGGATGACCTGTCCTACGGGCATTCGAGCGGAAACATCCAGGATGGGGAAACGTTTATCGACGACCTGATGAACGGCCCCTTCGATTTTCTGTCCATCGACACTTCCGACGAAAGCATCCATATTTCAGGGAGTACCGCCATAGCAAGGCACGTACTTTCTGCTAAGGGAACGAACGAGGGCGAACCCGCAGAGGTACACATCGGGATCATGCTCGTCTTTCAGAAGAAGAATGGCAAACTCCGGCTTCTGGCAAGACAGGCGTACAAATTATAACCGACCGCACAACCACCAACTACTACATATAATGAAGAAGATCAACCTATATTCCATAAGCCTGGGCATCGCCCTGCTATTGTTACTTGTCGTGCTCGGCATGGTCCTTACCGGGAATATTGGGAGTGCCGGACCCTATATGCTGTTATTCTTTACGACCCTGGCGCTGGGGTTCAGCGGTTATAAATCCCTGAACGGCATGGTGTTCACCACGATGATCTTTGCGGGGGTATCGGCGGCACTGTACTATCCGGGACTATTTACCGAAATAGGGAATGTCAAGCTGACGATCTTGATCATCCCGCTGATCCAGATCATCATGTTCGGCATGGGCACCCAGATGGGCCTGAAGGATTTCGCGGCGGTATTCAAGACCCCTAGGGGGGTTCTGATAGGCGTTGCCGCACAGTTGATGATCATGCCGTTTGTGGGCTACGGGCTGGCCAAGGTCAGTAATTTTCCGCCCGAGATCGCGGCCGGCATCGTATTGATCGGATGCTCCCCCAGCGGGGTCGCCTCGAACGTGATGGCCTATCTAGCCAATGCGAACCTGGCACTCTCGATCACCATAACCTCTATAGCTACCTTGTTGGCACCCTTCCTGACCCCCCTGTTGATGAAGCTTTTGGCGGGGGAGTTCGTACAGATCGACGTTCTCGATATGATGTGGAGCATTACCAAGATGATCATTATCCCCATCGGTGCGGGACTGTTGTTCAACCGGCTCTTCAAGACCAAATGGCTCGATAGGGCGATGCCCGTGGTATCGATGTTGGCCATCGGCATTATAATAATGATCATTACCGCCGCCGGAAGGGACAGCCTTCTCGATATCGGAGGCATCCTAATGCTGCTCGTACTGGTGCATAACCTGTTCGGGTATGGTCTGGGCTATGGCTTTGCCAAGGTCTTCAACATGCCGGAACAGGACGCACGCACCATTGCCCTCGAAGTAGGGATGCAGAACGGCGGACTTGCCTCGGGCATCGCGAATTCCCTGGGAAAGATAGCTACCATGGGTCTTGCGCCGGCCGTTTTCGGGCCGTTGATGAACATCACGGGATCCATTCTGGCCTCCTACTGGCACAAAAAACCTCCTAAGTCTCAAAATCCGGAAACATCCTAAAATGATTCACCCTTCTTAGTCTTCGACCTCCACGATCATTTCGACCTCTACCGCGATGTTTCCTGGCAAAGAACCCATGCCTACCGCGGCACGGGCATGCTTTCCGCGCTCTCCGAACACCTCGACCATCAGATCGGAATATCCGTTTACGACCTTGGGCTGATCAGGGAAATCAGGGGTGCAGTTGACCATGCCCAACACTTTAACGACACGTATAACTTTATTGAGGTTGCCGAGTTCGTGCTTCAATACCGATAGCTGATTGATTCCGGTGATACGTGCCGCTTCGTAGCCCTGTTCGATGCTCAGGTCGTCACCCAATTTTCCGGTAATATTTTCGCCATTCGCTTTTTTTGGGCCTTTGCCCGATAAGAAAATCAGGTTTCCGGTACGTACCGCATTAACAAAGTTCGCTATCGGCGGGGATGCGGGGCTGAGCTCGATGCCCAATTCGGCCAATTTGGCTTCGGGATCATAGTTCGGATCCGCCGTTTGTACGGGCTCTTCGCTCTGTTGCTCGTTTTCCTGTGCTGTATTGCACGAAATTAGACCTAAAAAGGCAATAGTAACTAATAAGGTTTTCATCATTTAATTTTTTTGGAGTTGTGAAACTAAGCATTTTCGAGTACTTCTTTAACTCGTTTTGCCACGATACGTTCTTGCCCTGGTTCCATCATCCAGGTAGTGATACCGACTTCGTCATTGTTGCCCACCGTTTCAATGGATGGATGCCCATCGCGCAGCTGCTCTCGCATCGCATCTTTGGTAATTTTGACCACATTTTCGTCCCATCGGATTTTTAGGCTGGGAACATGGTTGGCATGGGGAGGTACGTGGATTTCGGTTTCCACTCCTTTTATGGATTTCGCGCTGTCGCTAATCATTTGGATCTGGTTTTCCCAAAGTTCCCATTCCTTTTCATGATCTCGGGCCAAATAGAGCTCCAAAGCGACCAACATGCCCAATACCTCTTCTTTGTTGACTTTCATGCCTCTGGCAATGGTCGTTCCGCGCGGTGGGGTGTGCATACGAGCCGCTTTGATCAGATCTTTTCTACCTAAAAGCAAGCCGGCGCTTTGTGGCCCTCGAAGTCCTTTACCCCCGGAAAAAGCAACCAGATCAAATCCCATTTTGGTAAATTTGAACAGATTGTCGACAGGCGGCACGTCAGCCGCAGCATCGATAAAAGTCGGGACGTTGTGCTTTTTTCCCAAGGCTACAAATTCCTCCCTGGTTATCGCGCCCTGATCGGTATTGGCATTTAAAAACCATAATAGGGCCGTATTTTTGTTAATGGCCTTTTCGAGTTCCTTGGCGTTCGCTACCCGTATCAATTTTGCCCCTGTATTGGTCAGGGCGTGCGTGTACCCGATATTGTGGGCTTCTTGAAGGATCACCTCATTTCTGACTCCGCTCGTATCGGGCAGTTGTTTTACCTTTTCCTCGTCCGCACCGCACATTACTCCCGCCAACCCTATCGTCATGGCTCCGAAAGCACCGGAGGATACTGTGGCATACTCACATTTCAATAACTGGGCGATACGCTCCCCGACCTTGTCATTTAGTTCGTCAAGATTTACGTATTCGGTGGTTCCGAAATTGATGGCATCGGTCACAGGCTTTGACATCAACGATCCCGTCATGGAGGTATAAGTGCCTGCGGCGTTAATAAATGTTCGGACTCCCAGCTCCTTAAAAAAATTTCGGGCTTCGGGGATGGCCACCGCTTCTACGGTTTTCGCGGATAGGACACTTGGTCCCAACATTCCGCCTATAACGGGTAAGGTAGATAAGGCTTTCAGTGCTTTTCTTCTGCTTAACATGACGCTTTATTTAAATTATGACTATATGAACTCATTTAAACTTTTTCTTATTACCTACGAATCTCGAATTTTAATCGACCCATTCCGCTGCTGCGAGCCCGTTTAGGTGATAGGCCAAGCCGTCCCAACCGGCGCCACCTGCATCGATCACTGCAGTTTCGCCATATTCAAAGACGAACCCATCGGACGGCAAGGCCGAAAATCCTCTCAGATGCGAATCGGGCTGTGTGCCGTAAGAGTTGCGGTCGATCGGTCTAAGAGTCGCTACCGCTAAAAATAGAAAGAAAACGATACTAAATCGGAACGACCTGATGACCGATGTTTTTTTCATTTGGATGATTTTTAGTTTGCTTTACATTTCGGCCTCTGCTTTGATCGGAACGATTTTCCCACCGCTTTCCTGCTGGGTCAACTTTACTTTCTGTACCTCGCTCATTTTCACTTCACTTGCCTCATTCCCAAAACTCGACCGGATGTACGTCAACACCTCGGCAATTTCTCTATCGCTCAAAAAGCTGTGTTGGGGCATTACCCCGTTGTAAACCTCTCCATCGATAACTAAACTGCCCTCCATACCGTTGAGTACGATTTTTATCAGTCTTTCCTTATCCCCGGCCACCCAATCGGTATTTGTTAGAGGGGGGAATCTGCCCGATGCGCCCCTACCGTTCATTTGATGGCAGGCACTGCAATACTTTTGATATAACTGCGCTCCGCCCACTAAATTTTTGGGCATGAGATTGTCCTTTTCCTTATCCGGAGTGCGAATGTGGGACATTTGCTTCCGTTTTTCCATGACCAAGAGCTCTTCTTTCCCGAAATTTTCCGTATCCCCGTTGTAGGTTATTTTCCAAATCTTTCCCTTTACGGAATCCGAAATATAAAGCGATCCATCGGGGCCGACCGCTATGCCCATAGGCCTATGATGGGCATCCTTGGTATTTACGATAGGATCCACCTCCGCAAACCCATCCGCAAATACTTCCCACTCGCCTTTGGCTTCGCCGTCTTCAAATGGCACAAAACCCACAAAATATCCCGATTGCGGATAGGGTGCACGATTCGTGGAACCGTGAAAGGCGACAAACGCCCCATTTTTATAACGATTAGGAAACTGGTCGCCGGTATAGAAGACCAGGTCGTTGGGTGCCCAGTGGCCCGGAAAGCCCATGAAGGGGTTCTCAAAATCAGCGCATCTGCCAATTACTTCACCATCCCCTCCATATTCGGGTGCCAGTACTTTTTCCTCCCTTATTTGATCGTAATAACAATACGGCCATCCGAAGTCCGAACCCTCGGTTACTCTCATAAATTCCTCCGATGGCAAAAGGGCACTTTCCCAAGGCGAATACTTATCGGGCCATAGTCGTAACAAGTCATCGCGACCGTGCATAACCACATACAATTCCCCATCCACCGAGTTCCAATCCATCGCTACGACACTTCTGATGCCCGTGGCATATTTGAACCCATCTTTTTGGGTCTGATTTAATTTGTTGGCATCGAACCGCCAGATGCCGCCATGGTCTTCCAATTGCGGACAGGGGTCAAGACCTGGAGCGCCGGGCGTACGTTTCGGCTCTTGACACGCACTGGAGGGGGCACCGAACGGGACATACATATATCCCTTATCATCAAATGCTAGCGGCTTGCCAATATGTTCGTGAGATCCGTGGGGGTGATCATCGGTCAGTACCGTTTCCATTTTACCTTCTGGCACCAGGGTATCAGGGTTCAATTTATAACGGTAGACTACGAGCTCGGTGCTAAAATAGAGATACCCGTTATAGATTCGGGCCGCCGTGGAATAGCCCCATTTCTTTTGGTCTTCGGACGAAATCCCGAATTTCCTCATCCTATCTGCCCTACCATCGTTATCTTTGTCGCGCAAAGCGGCCAAGGACCCTTCGGGACCGGCAGATTTGAAATTCACGTAGATATCGCCGTTGGTATTTACGGCCAAATGCCTTGCCGTTTCGGAAATGCTATCCACCACCACCGAAGATTCAAATCCCACTGGAAGTTGGAGGCCGCCATCGGCAACGGACCGATCGCAGCTAGTTATTAAGGCGGAACAAAGTCCGACAAGCATATATAGCTTGAATCGGTTTAACATTGGTTTGGCCAGGTTTGGTGGCTACGCATCCCTCAATAGTGTTGGATGCTGGATAGGAGGTCCTAAGATACAACTTATGTTAAATATGGAGGGCGAAATAATTTCTGACAGCAAAGTGGATTATGTTTTTGGTTATCAACTTTCTAATTCCATCAGCACGTACATGGTGGATCTATTTTTAACCCTCTCAGTACGAAAGACAAATAGTTTATGAGGATTTTACGACTTACGAAAAAACCTTTATTTTTGCCGTCCCGATAAAACCGCCGTTAGCGATGATCTGGAATCGGCATTCTCGGCCCCGTAGTTCAATGGATAGAATAGAAGTTTCCTAAACTTTAGATGCAAGTTCGATTCTTGCCGGGGCTACATTATCGTTAAATTTTTGTTGCCCGTTCCCAACCAAACTTGCTAAAACGAACCAGTACAAAGATGACCAATAAAAATACCGAGGCCGAACGTCTGGCCGCTCCCGACCATTTTCAAAACTGGAAAAAATGGGGGCCTTACCTGGCCGAAAGACAATGGGGCACCGTTCGCGAAGATTATAGTGCCCATGGACAGGCCTGGAATTTTATCGACCACGAAAAAGCGCGTAGCAATGCCTATCGCTGGGGAGAAGAAGGTATCGGCGGATTTTGTGATTCGCGCGAGATACTCTGTCTGGCACCGGCCTTTTGGAACGGGAAGGACAGGATTTTAAAAGAACGTCTGTTCGGACTCACCAATGAGCAGGGCAACCACGGGGAAGACGTCAAGGAGCTCTATTTTCACCAAGTCTCCACGCCCACACATTCCTACTGCAAGTATCTCTATAAGTATCCGCATAAAAAATTTCCGTACGCCAAATTGGTCAAGAAAAACAGACGGAGCCGGGAAGAACCGGAATTCGAGCTCTTGGACACCGATGCGTTCAGGAATAACGCTTATTTTGATTGTTTTATCGAATACGCCAAGGCCGGGGTAGAAGACATCCTGATGAAGGTGACCGTGGTGAACAGGGGGGCTCGAAAGGCAAAGCTACACGTGCTGCCCCAGCTGTGGTTCCGTAATTTTTGGAAGCACAACGAAAAATACGAACGGCCCCACATGAAATCCATGGCCGACGATTGTGTGCGTTCACGAAGTGTCCGCAACGGCAGGTATTACTTCTACCACGAGAACGGCGAACAGCTTTTTTGTGAGAACGAGACCAACAACCAACGTATCTATGGCGCGCTGAACGAGGTCGATTACGTAAAGGACGGCATCAACGACCATGTGGTAAACGGAAAAGCCACCGTAAATCCGGATAAGAAAGGATCGAAGCTGGCCATTTGGCACAGCCTGAGCCTAAGGGCCGGGGAAGAAAAAACGATACGGGTACGCCTTCGAAAAAAGAAGATGAAGCATCCCTTTGCCGATTTTGACGCCATTTTCGACAGGCGGATACGGGAATGTGACGCATTCTACGGCAATATTATCCAAAAAGATCTGCCCCCGGCACATCAGGAAATTGCTAAAAAAGCCTTCTCGGGGCTGCTATGGACCAAGCAGTTCTATTATTATGATGTCTTCAAATGGCTGTTCGGTGGGCCCGGGGAAGCGCAACCCTACCGGGTAAATCCTCGAAATGCGGGCTGGCAGCACCTCACCAACCGGCATGTCATTTCGATGCCCGACAAGTGGGAATACCCGTGGTATGCCGCTTGGGATTTGGCTTTTCACATGGTCTCTTTCGTAGATATCGACCCGTGCTTTGCCAAAGAGCAGCTGTTGTTGGTGCTTCGCGAGAGCTATATGCACCCCAACGGACAGATTCCCGCCTATGAGTGGAATTTTAGTGACGTGAACCCGCCTGTGCATTCCTGGGCGGTATGGACGGTCTTTGAAAAGGACAAGGCACGTACTGGAACGGGCGATACCGATTTTTTGGAAAAGACCTTTCAAAAACTGATGATCAACTTTACCTGGTGGGTCAACCAAAAGGATAAGCACGGCACCCACCTGTTCGATGGCGGCTTTTTGGGTCTCGATAACATTGGGGTGTTCGACCGCAACCACATGCCCCCGGGCATCACTAGGATGCAGCAGGCCGATGCGACCAGTTGGATGGCCATGTTCACCCTGAATATGCTACGGATGGCACTGGAGTTGGCGAAGACGAACAAAAACTATGAAGATATTGCGGCCAAATTCTTCAGACATTTTTTGAATATTGCCTGGGCCATGCACCACATCGGTAAAGAGCATATATCGCTTTGGGACCATACTGATAATTTCTATTACGACGTGGTCGAGATGTCCAACGGGATGACCGATAGACTGAGAGTGCGGTCACTAGTGGGGATCATACCGCTGTTCGCGGTGGAGATAATTCCTAAAAACCTGTATGCGGAGTTAAAGGACTTTAAGGTGCGGGCAGCGGAAATTATAAAGAGCAGACCGTCGCTGGCCTCCTTGATTTCCCGGATCGAAGAAACCAATAGCAAGGGGGACCATCTTTTTTCGGTAATGCGTGCCTTTCGCCTGGAACATGTGCTCAAAAGACTTTTGGATGAAGAGGAGTTTCTATCCGATTACGGCATTCGCTCCCTCTCCAAATACCACGAAAAACATCCTTTTGTGTTCCGGCACCATGGGCACCATCAAATACAATACGAACCTGGCGAAAGCCATTCGAACATGTTCGGCGGCAATTCGAACTGGCGCGGCCCTATCTGGATGCCCCTGAACTATATGATCGTTCAGTCCCTACGCAAGTATTACACCTACTACGGACCGGAATATGTCTATGAATTCCCCACTGGATCTGGCATCAAGATGAACCTTCGCGAAATTGCCAATGCGTTGACAAAGCGTTTGATGGGGCTTTTTGAAAGGGATAAAAAAGGGAAGTTCCATTACCATGCCGATACCAAGGGCAAAAATTTCTCAGAGGATGCAGATTTCAAAAACGAGCATCTCTTCTATGAGTTCTTTGACGGGGACACTGGCAAAGGACTGGGAGCCTCGCACCAGACCGGATGGACGGCCCTGATCGCAAACCTGATCATGGATATGGAAGGGGATAAAAACCACGGGGCCGAGGATGGTGCCTTGATCGAGAGTATCTTGGACAGCAAGGAACAATAATGTGCTACGCTATCGTTGAACCTCAAGAAAGTTGTCGTCCCAATACTGCGACTTAGCCCTAGCACCATGCCCAAAACGTACCGTACGGATGTTCGACATCAGAATTACCGAAATCACGTAAACGTCTTTCAAAATCCTTCCGGAGCTTTTGGTTAGATTTCTAATGGGCTACTTTTTGATTTTAATTGAAATTCAGAGATTCAACCAATTTTTGAATTCAGCAGCTCGATTTTTACTTATCAAAATGGAGGTTTTGGTTTCTGGGAAAGTCAAGAGTTTAAGCTGGTTGTTTCCGTACTTCACAATTTTTTCAATACTAGATATTGCGATGATGTATTGACGGTTGGCCCTAAAAAAATAATTTTCATCCAACTGGGAATACAATTCATCAAGACTTGCATTGGTCGTTGACCGTGAACTATCGAAGCAAACCACATAGGTAACGGTGTTTTCAGTATAAATATGGGCAATATCTTCTGTAGGAATGGATAACAACTCGTTATGGCGGTGGGTCAGAATTCTCTTTTTCGCTTCCGAGACCGCGGCATCTTCGTTCACCTTTTGCTGGTATTCGTCCAAGGCGCGGTTCAGTTTTGAAAAATTGAGTACTTCATCTTCCAGCTTTTGTTTTTGTAGTTCAAGTCGATTCTCATATTTACTGCCAATAAACCGAACGGTAATCACAAAGGCGGGAATGATGATAAGCCCTAAAACAGCAAATATGACATAGAAACGATCTCGTAGCCTATTTAACTGCGAAATCAGGCGCTTTAAGTTCGCATTTGAGGCCACTATCCAATCCGAACCCTGAACCGGAAACATAAAAAAGACATCGGAACTTACAGCGGCCTGCCCACCGGTATTTTCGGGCCGGTTGTTCTTTCGCTGCATCAGTAGATTATAGAATTCATCGGCACTTAGGTCATCGGCCACCGATGATACGAAAGACTCGTTTGAGCCTATCTTTTGCCCGACCTGTTTCACGTCGGGATGGCAGACGATCCGTCCTGACCAATCGAGGATACTGATAAAAATGGATTCCTGATCCGTATGGTCGATGCTGGCCTGAAAGTGGCTGATGACGGAATCCTTTACAACACCTCCACTCAACTCGTGCCCTACGAGGATAGCCATGGAGCGGGCTTCTTTTTTTCCGATTTCAAGCTGCGTAGTGACTAACTCCAGACTGCTTGATCGTAAGGCGAACCGGATGGCGATCAACGCGACAACAACGTAAATGATCGTCACGGAAATAAAGGTGAGAAAATAAAGCTTATCCTTACGCATAATGGGCAGGGCAATTTTTTCGAATATACTAATTTGAACGCTGCTACGAAACTTAAAGGTATTGGCTTCCTTTCCAATGCCCTGCTATCGAACCCCCTTCTTTTAATCCGCTATATTCCCTTTTGAGGCGTAAAATTCCCTCTTACTTAACTTTTGTTGTCATTGATAAACCCAGTTTGTTGTTTTGGGAAATAAGATCCAAAACACTACTGAATTATGAAAAAAGCGATTCCGTTGGTCATTCTCATTGGCGTCTTGTTTGTTTCCTGTAGCAATGACAGTGAATCCGACCTCATGGATCCCGATCCCGATGGACCCATTTCCTACGAAGCCAATATCAAACAAATTATCGGCAATAACTGCTTGGGCTGCCATAGTGCACCACCCGTAAACGGAGCCCCCTTTGCCTTGACCACCTATGATCAGGTAAGAAATAGCACGGAAAATGGAAATTTATTGGCTGCCATTAAACGACAGACCGGGGAGTCGGCCGCGATGCCGCCTGCGGGCAGATTGCCCCAGTCCACCATCGATTTGATAGAACAATGGGCCGACGAGGGATTTTTAGAACGATAGAAGAGGGGCAGATCTCATGAAAAACATATACCACCACTGCTATGTTATTTTGCTGCTAGCTTTCTTTATGCTGTACGGCCAGCTACTGAATGGCCAAAAGCGTTACCTCGATAAAAAGGGGACAATCGTTTTTGAAGCATCGGAGGAATTTTTTGAGGAGGTCAAGGCGAAAAGCGAATCGGTAACCGCCATTTTGGATCCTGCCAAAAACGAGATCGCTTCCTTGGCGCTCATTCGCGGGTTTCGGTTTAAGAATTCCTTGATGCAGGAGCACTTCAACGAAAACTATATCGAATCTGATCTCTATCCTAAGGCGATTTTCAGGGGAGAAATCCTTGATTTCGACATAAATGAACTCGGAAGTACCGGTAAGGAATACACCATCAAAGGAGTGCTTGAAATCAGGGAACGCAAAAAAACGATCGAGCCTATCGTACAGATACAAAAGATCGACAATGTGATTTCGTTACAGGGCAGATTTGAGGTGCGGCCTAAGGATTTTGACATTCAGATTCCAAAAATAGTGGAGAACAAGATCGCCAAGGTGGTTAACGTACGCTTCGACTTTAAGCTGGCAGCAAATGAAAACGAATAGAAAATACCTGTATCCCGGCCTTCTAGGACTACTGATTCTATTAATACTCGGTGGATACCTCTATTTAAATCGATCACATAGGAATATTGCCGAGGAAGAAGCCCGTTTTACGGTTACTACGGCTGAACTGGTAGATAGTTTTGGAAGGTCCGGAGCGACGTCGAAAATAGCCGACCAGGTCATCGAGACCAAAGGAAAGATTACGGCACTGGACGAAAAATCGGTTACTCTCGACAAAAAGGTCGAGGTAAGCTTTGCGCAAAAGTTGCCCCCTAGTATTGATATCGGCATGGAAGTCACGGTAAAGGGTCGCTGTGTGGGTTATGACGATCTGCTGCAGCGGGTGAAGGTAGATCAGGCGATGTTGATAGAACCCCTTTGAATCGAAAGTAAATCGTATCGAATATGAATAAAATAATTGGTATTCTGCTGTTATGGCCCCTGTTGACCTGGAGTCAAGACGACCTTCTTGCCGAAATAGATACTGATGCTGTTTCCGAGAGCTATGAAATTGCAGCGTTCAAGGGGTTGAAACTCATAAATATAGAAACGACCAAAATGGTGCCGCAAAAGCAGTTCTTTTTTGTGGTTTCCCACCGTTTTGGCTCGGTCAAGACCGGTATTGAAGATTTTTTCGGCCTAGACCAGGCAGTCACTCGGTTAAATTTTATCTACGGTATATCCGACCGTATAAACATTGGGGTGTCAAGAAGTTCATTTCAAAAAACCTATGAAGCGTCCCTGAAACTTCGATTGGTACGCCAGGCCACTACGGGGTCTCCGGTGACCCTGGTGTGGTTCAACAGTGTACAGTTCAACGGACTGCTGGACGATGAAGAGCTGCCGGGCCTTGAATTCAAGCACCGCTTGGGGTATGCCAGTCAACTGCTGGTTTCGCGAAAAATATCCAGAAATATATCCCTTGAACTGGCACCCACCTATTTTCACGATAACCTGGTGCCGTTGGCAGGACAGGATAATTCACAATTGGCGCTCGGGCTAGGAGGGCGATTTAAATTTTCAAAACGCTGCGCGATCAACCTGGATTATGGACTGCATCTGAACCGCGCCGAAAATTCCCCCTTTGTAAACCCGTTTTCGGTCGGATTGGATATAGAGACCGGAGGCCACGTATTTCAATTGCATTTTACCAATGCGCAGCCCATGAACATCAATAACTTTTTGGGGGAAGCTACCGGTGATTGGGGAAGCGGGGATATTTATTTCGGCTTCAATATTATAAGGGTTTTCTAAGGGTCACTTTTCTTAAGTCCCGAATTTCCCTTTCAACGGACGATATTCCTTTTGAGGAAAATTAATTTTAACATGAACTGTATTTGAACTTCATTTGATGTTGACGACCTAAAAATTAAGAATATGAAATGAGCATAAACTTTTTTGAGCATACCTTACCGATACGATTAAAATAAGTTTATGCGAAAACGAAGTGGTTACATCTGTTTATAATTTTGTGATTACTTCTTTTTTAACCGATTATAAAATGTTAAACAGATGAAAAAGCCATTGATTGTATTGTTTTCTACCTTGTTTTTGTTGAACTGTTCGACCGATGACGGGATTGCGCCCACCCCTCCTGATACGGATCCCGATACCGAAGAACCTGAACCTGAACCTGAGCCGGAACCGGAAGCCAATGCGGTGCGTTTGCGCGACGACGGTACGTTTGGCAACATGCTGACGGATTCCGAAGGGATGTCGCTTTATTATTTCTCCCCCGACGCCAAAGGAAATTCGAACTGTACCGATGGTTGTCTCGATAATTGGCCCGTTTTTTACCAAGCCGACCTCACTTTGGATGAAGGTCTCGATGCCGATAACTTTGGGTCGATAACCCGAAACGACGGCGATATGCAGACTACCTATAAGGGGTGGCCGCTGTACTATTATGCCAACGACAGTGCCGAAGGCGATGTTACCGGAGACGGGGTAGGCTCGGTCTGGTTCGTCGCCAAACCGGATTATTCGGTGATGATGGCACGGGCGCAACTGGTAGGCCGAGACCCCGATGGTGTGGAGACCAACCTTACCGAAGAGTATGAGCCCGGGGATGGCGATACGTTCTATATGACCGATGCGTTCGGCAATACCTTATACGCTTTTATCAATGATACCAATGGGGTCAACAACTATACGGATGAAGATTTTTCCAACAATGCCCTATGGCCCATTTTCGAGGAGGAGCTGGAAGCCGTTCCGAGCGTATTGGATGCTGCCGATTTTGGCAGTATCGATGTGTTCGGCAGACAGCAATTGACCTTCAAGGGATGGCCCCTGTACCACTTCGGCCAGGATGAGTCGCGAGGTGATAACTATGGCGTCGGCTTTCCGGCACCGGGAATTTGGCCGATCGTGAATCCAAATACCGAAACGGCACCCGAGCCTGAATCTGAGAACGTGGTCTATAGCATAACCAATGATGGGGCGGTATCCTATATTTTTAATGGAAATGGACTGACGGATGCCGTGAATCCGGACTTCACCCTTACCCGGGGGCAAACGTACGAGTTCGATGTGAATGCGCCCGGGCACCCCTTCCTTATTAAGTCCGTGCAAAGTACCGGTACTGACGAAACCTATGAAGATGGAGTCGACGATAACGGTGCAACTGACGGGAAGGTGACCTTTACTGTGCCCATGGATGCGCCGGATACCTTATACTACGCATGCGAGTTTCATAGTCCTATGACGGGAACGCTCAACATCGTAGATTGAAATTGAAAAAGAGGATTGTACTTAAATTGCTACTTTTAAGATCAGGGTACCCAATGGGCATCCTGGTTTTTTTTATTGATCGTCAACTAAACGACGATTCGATGAACTGGCAGACCGATTCGTGAAAAAGATAACAACAAGATACGGAATTGGGGTACTCTTGGCCGGCGTGGCGGGGCTATTCGTTTGGTGGTATGTCGACAGGCCCGATGATTATGGATATAGCAATGACCGCCCTTTTCTATCAATCAGCATCGATAGTATTGGAAACTATTTCAAACCAAATACCGAAATCGGTCCCCTAGAACCCGAACATCTGGTCGAAATAGAGGGGCGCATCAAGGAAATCAATGCCCATAACCATAGAAATACCATTCTGCTCAAAGGCAGTGAAGACGCTTCGCCCTATGCTATTTGCGATATGCAAACAGGGCAGGAAAAAGAATTGGAACAGCTCAGGGAAAACGACACCGTAAAGGTTAAAGGTGTTTTCAAGGGATATTTAAAAGATGCCGTTTTCTTACATTGCAAGATAACCCACTATAACCTCCATGAATAGGTTCATTGTTTTAACGTGCTTTATTCTAGCGACAGGTGGGCATCTCGCGGCGCAAAATGTGATTGCCCGGCAGGGACGCGTCGCCTTTTTTTCCTATACCCCTGTCGAGAACATCAAGGCCGAGAACAACCAGGTGCTGAGCATTGTCGATCTTTCCGACGGGCGTATCGCAGTGAGCATGCTCATGAATGCCTTCGTCTTTGAAAAAGCCTTGATGCGCGAACATTTTAACGAAAGTTATGTAGAATCCGATATCTATCCTGAAGCAACATTCGAAGGGACGATTGTGGATTTTGACCCTCTAGAGGGGGAGCGGACCCGGATAATCGAAGGAGACTTCACCATGCGCGGGGTTACGAAAGCTCTCGAAATAAAGGCCAAAATCAACAAAATTGATGGCAATTATGTGCTGAGCGGCAGTTTTGAGGCCATGGTCGAAGATTACGAAATTAAGATTCCACCGCTTTTGGCAGGAAATATCGCTAAAGTTATATCAGTAGATTTTAGATTTGAATATGAGCCCTATAAAGAATAATATTGTACTGGTCTTTTTGCTGCTGTGTGCAGGTGTATCGGGCAGTGCCCAAGATCTACTTCAGTTATTGAACGAGGAGCGTCCCGAGCGGCAAAGCTATGTTGAAGCCACGTTCAAGACCACGCGTATCGCCTATGGGCATTCGATAGAGACCCGAAAAAAGGGTATTCTCGAAATCTTTACCGCCAACCGATTTTGGGACAGTCCCGCTCCACGGTCACAGAGTTTTGTGGCCGATCGGTTGAGTACCCGATTCGCCCTGGAATACGCCATTTCCGATCGGATTTCTACAGGAGTCGGGGGCACCACTTGGGATGGTCTATTCGACGCTTACCTGAAATATCGCCTAATCCGGCAAACAGCGGGCAAACAAGGCTCGCCGGTCAGTGTTACCCTCTTACAAAATGCCAGCTATTACAGTGGGGGAAATGTTTATTCCACCGTTGCCGATACCTTTGACGACCGGCTCTCCTTCACGACCCAAGCCCTGATCGCATCAAAGGTGAGCCGTAATTTTTCGATACAACTGGCCCCTACCTATGTACACAAGGGTTTGTCGTACTACGGTTCGCCCAACCAGGATCATTTTGCAGTGGGCGTCGGGGGACGCTATAAGCTGGGCAATCATGTTTCCGTCGTATCGGAGTATTACTGGTTGCTCAATCCCCCTGAATCGCCTAAGACCTATGGTCCTTTCGCCGTGGGGGTCAACTGGGAGCTGGGCGATGTGATGCTGCAGTTTATGCTGACCAATGCGGTCAATATGGTAGAAGAAGCGTTTATCACCGGGACCCGTAACAATTTCAATTTCCGTAGCCCCAACCTGAATTTTGGATTTAACTTTACTTATGTGATTCATTTCAAACGGAACCCTGTGAAATGATATTCTACTTTTGGATAATAGTTTAAAAATAGATATAGGGAACTTGCAGCCAGGTGTTCACTACTGAATACGGATTGCCGACTACAGGGCACTGCCAACTGTCACTGCCACTGCCTACAGTCACCGCCTACTTCCTCGGCGCCCAAATCTCGTACAACGGCTCGCCCTTGCTGTTCTTGCCCGAATGGTGCCAATCGCCGTTTTTCAGTTCATAATCAAAATCCAAGGTCGCTCCGACGCGGGAGTCGTCCCTGGAGAAATAGTCGATATTCTCGACGTACTTTCCGTTGTCCGAAGTATAGGAGCCCCCTCCCGTTCCAAAGAACTCCCTGGTATCGGTATTGTAGGCAATCCATTGAAAACGGCCGTCCTGTAGCCATTTCAACGTCTTTCTGGGGTTCTCGTCGCCCCGGCGTTCCTGGCCTTTGTCCGGACCACGGGTGGCAAACAGCCAAGCCCCGTCAAGGGCCTGGTTTACGGGCTCCTGCTTTACGAACTCCAGTTCCCCGTCCATTGGCAAGACCAACTTCTTGTTCTTGACCAAGATAGGGATTGCCAACTCGGTAAGACCGTTCTCGTCATGGTTCGAGTTGAATTCCAAATCTACTTTTAGGAGGTCGTCGCCCAGGGTGTGGAATCCACCTACGGTCTTGATGAACTTTGGGGGCGAGGTACCATAAGCCGAGTGTATGAAATAGTCCTTCCCGATCTTGAGTTCGTGGCGTACACCGTCCTCATTCGAAATATAGACTCCGGGCTCTATTTGGGCAGTTAGGGCAGTGCTGCTTCCTAAAAGCAAACCGGCTACTGCATGGGCAAAAAATTTCCTGAAATTCATGGGCTGTTATTTTATCCTTCAAAAGATATCCTAAAGATAGGAAATTAATAAACTCAAGACGAGTTCAATAGCCTATTCGTGAAAGCCTATGCCACCCTTTTAATTAATCCATCCAAAAAAAACCATCCAATAAAAGAATTAGTCCCAATAGAAGTATTCCGTCCCCGGAAAAACCGCGGGCCACACTTTTCCGAAACTTCCAAAAATATATTCAATTCCTTGTCGTTTGCAATTTTTTGTTTTCATTTGTCACGTTGTAAGAGGGCAGCATGGCATTTCGTCGAAAACTTCGCCCAATTAAATCTTTATGTATCGGGACAGTTATTTTAGCAATCGAATTACCTATTGTTAAATGGATGCCCCTATTTTATACTTTTTAAAAATCGTCGCTATAAACACCCCATGAATACAAAATACCTTGACCTGATCGATCAGACCTATTATTTTCCGCAGGAGGAATTCAGCCTTGATGGCGAACACCTTCGATTTCACGACATCCCGTTAAATGAACTGGTCGAGAAATATGGCAGTCCCCTGAAATTCAACTATCTACCCAAGATATCCGAGAATATCGGCCGCGCTAAAAGCTGGTTCGCCAGAGCTATGGAAAAACACGGATACAAAGGCAGGTATCACTATTGTTACTGTACCAAAAGCTCCCATTTTCAACATGTGCTGCAAGAGGCGTTGAAGAACGACATCCATATTGAGACTTCGTCCGCCATTGATATCAATATCGTAGAAAACCTAAAAGAGCAAGGGAAAATAAAAAACGACACCTATGTGATCTGTAACGGGTTTAAACGGGAAAAATATGTCGAGAATATCGCAAATTTAATTAACGGTGGGCATCAGAATTGCGTCCCCATCATCGACAATTATGAGGAAATCGACCTGTTGTCCGAGGCTATTGACGGCGATTTTCAGGTGGGGATACGTATTGCGTCCGAAGAGGAGCCAAAATTCGAGTTCTATACTTCGCGTTTAGGCATCGGTTATAAAAATATTGTGCCGTTCTATGAAAACCAGATCAAGGATAACGATAAAGTGGAGCTTAAAATGCTGCATTTTTTCATCAACACGGGTATTCGCGACAATGCCTATTATTGGAACGAACTCGTTAAGTGCCTAAAGGTGTACGTACGCCTGAAAAAGATATGTCCGACGTTGGATAGTCTGAACATCGGTGGGGGATTTCCCATTAAAAATTCACTGCATTTTGAATACGACTACCAGTACATGGTCGACGAGATCATCAACCAGATCAATAGCACCTGCGGGGAAGCCGAGGTTCCGGTACCCCATATCTTTACCGAATTCGGAAGCTTTACGGTCGGGGAAAGCGGCGGTGCCATTTATGAGATTTTATATCAAAAGCAACAGAACGACCGGGAAAAATGGAATATGATCGATTCGTCTTTCATCACTACCTTGCCCGACACTTGGGCCATTAACAAGCGTTTTATCATGCTGCCGATAAACCGTTGGCACGATGAATATGAGCGGGTATTGCTGGGCGGACTTACTTGTGACAGCGACGATTATTACAACAGCGAGCAACATATGAATGCCATTTACTTGCCGAAATATAAACGGGACAAACCTTTGTATATCGGGTTTTTTAATACGGGCGCCTATCAAGAGACCATCGGGGGTTACGGTGGGTTGCAGCACTGCCTGATTCCACAGCCCAAGCATGTTCTAATCGGTAAGGATGAAAATGGGAACTTTATTTATGAACTATTCAGTCCACAACAGAACGCCGAGGATTTTTTAGGGATTTTAGGATATAGCGATAGGAGGGATAAAAAGTCCGAAGAGGATGTAAATGAAACCCGCAAGGCGGACACGCATTTGAAGGACACAACGGCATGAATGCGCACACGGCAGATCAGTATTTACTTATGGAATATCAACAGATACTAATTACGTACATATGAGCACATCAAGGAATTATGCGGGTATCCCCGACGAATTCGCACATCCGGAAACGGCAAAGATAGTCTTGGTTCCCGTGCCCTACGACGGCACCAGCACTTGGGGCAAAGGGGCCGATAAAGGGCCGCAGGCATTTTTGGAGGCTTCCGAAAACATGGAACTTTACGATATCGAGACCGACACCGAGGTCTACGAACAGGGCATTTATTTGACCGAGACCATTACGGGGAACACGTCGCCCGAAGCCGTGGTCAATGCCGTGCATAAGACCGTGAAGGAGCACATCAAGCGCAAAAAATTCGTCACTGTTTTCGGGGGCGAGCATTCCATATCCATCGGTACTATTCGCGCCTTTAATGAATGTTTTGACAATCTGACCGTATTGCAGATCGATGCCCATGCCGATCTGCGGGAATCGTATGAAGGCACGAAATACAATCACGCTTGCGCTGTACACGAGGCCAGTCAGACCACGAACCTCATACAGGTTGGCATTCGTTCCATGGATGCCATAGAAAAAACGTTCATGGACGCGGATAAAACTTTCTTCGCCCACGAGACCGTCAACGACGAGTTTTGGATGGATAAGGTAATCGAGGCCATGACCGACAATGTCTTGATTACCTTCGACCTCGATGCGTTGGACCCCTCGATCATGCCGTCGACGGGAACGCCCGAGCCGGGCGGACTTTTCTGGTACGAAACCTTAGAGTTCTTAAAACGGGTTTTCGAGGAGAAGAATGTGGTCGGTTTCGATATTGTAGAGCTTTGTCCCAATCCGAACGACAGGTCCTCCGATTTTTTGGCGGCAAAATTGTATTACAAGATGTTAAGCTATAAATTTATGGACGAGGCCGTGGACGAGGAATACGATAGTACATATGACGTGGACTATCGTTCGGGCAATAACCTTTCAAAATTCGATGATGACGAAGACTAAGGGAGACATTTCAAAATTTATTGAAAAATATTATTTGCATTTCAATGCCGCCTCGTTGGTGGATGCCGCAAAAGGCTATGAAGCGCAGCTCGATAACGGGGGCAAGATGCTGGTATCGCTCGCGGGCGCCATGTCAACCGCCGAACTGGGCAAGATTTTTGCGGAAATCATCCGGCAAGATAAGGTGCATATCATTTCCTGTACCGGTGCCAATCTAGAGGAGGATATTATGAACCTAGTGGCGCACTCCCATTACAAACGCGTCCCGAATTATCGCGACCTGACCCCCCAAGATGAGTGGGAGCTGTTGGAAAAAGGACTCAACAGGGTCACGGATACCTGCATTCCCGAAGAGGAAGCTTTCCGTAGAATCCAAGAGCACATCGTCAAGATTTGGAAGGATGCCGAAGAAAACGGTGAACGTTATCTGCCGCATGAGTACATGTATAAATTGCTTTTGTCCGGTGTCCTGGAAGAACACTATGAGATCGACCTCAAAGATTCCTGGATGTACGCCGCGGCCGAAAAAAACCTTCCTATTATTTGTCCCGGTTGGGAAGATAGTACCATGGGCAATATTTTTGCCTCCTATGTGGTAAAGGGAGAGCTGAAGGCCAGCACCATGAAATCCGGAATCGAATACATGACCTTTTTGGCCAACTGGTACACAAACAATTCTGGGAACGGGATAGGATTTTTTCAGATCGGGGGCGGTATCGCCGGGGATTTTCCCATCTGTGTCGTTCCTATGCTCTACCAAGATCTGGAGCGTACCGATACACCCTTTTGGAACTATTTTTGCCAGATCAGTGATTCCACCACCAGTTATGGCTCTTATTCGGGGGCAGTGCCCAACGAAAAAATTACTTGGGGTAAACTGGATATCAATACCCCTAAATTTATAATAGAAAGTGATGCCACCATTGTTGCACCCTTAATTTTTGCCTATCTTTTGGGACTGTGATCGATTTCCGTTCAAAAAAAATGGCATCCGAAAAAATGGCATCCGAAAACCTAGGGGTCTTATAAGAACAGAATACGGAGAAGAGCGATTGATGAGTTAAGTGCATTGAGTATTTTGTGAGTTGTTTCCGAGTGGTGCCTCTCCTCTTTCTACTCCCTCAATCCGAAAAACAATAACTGAAGCATATAAACTTAGCAGAGTGAACAAAAAGAATAATCCAAATCTAAAACGCGTAATCGTCGATTTCAAAAAACTGACGCCCGAAGTGCTTAAACTTTTGGTGGAAAGCTATCCCGATGGTTACGATGACCGAAATATTATCACCTTTAAAAATGCCCAGGGAGAACGGGTCGAGGCCGTTGAGGTCCTTACCGAGGATACCAAGTACTTGATAAAAATCAGTGCCAAACTCGAGTACACCATGGAGAACTACGATGAAGACGACTACGAAGAGTTTGAAGACGACGATCCCGATGCCGTCATGGAACCCGATCCCGAGGCCATGGAGGACGATGATATGGATTGAAATTTTTCGTAAAAAAAACTGTAATAAACAAAAGTAAAAAAGCTAGTAGGTCCATAGGTGTACACGTTGAAAAGCTCGGATGGTTCTGGGTCTTAAACGACCAGTCCACTAACCCAGAAAAACAATGATCGTAAAGGATATAGAAAATGTAGAATTGAAGTTTTTGGACCTGAAAGATTATCAGGAGCTGAAATCGACGATGAAGGAGGTCTACAAGAATATTCCCGATAACTATTGGGAAGAACGGCAGATCAAGTCATTGATCAAAAAATTTCCTGAAGGTCAGGTAGTCATTAAGGTCAACGGACATCTGGCCGGCTGTTCGCTCTCTATCATCGTAGATTACGATCGGTTTGAGGACAACCATACCTTTCAAGAAATCACGGGAAGGGAAACTTTCAACACCCATACCGAAGACGGCGACGTGCTCTACGGCATCGATATTTTTATCAAGCCGGAATATCGGGGGTTGCGGCTGGGGCGTCGCCTCTATGACTATCGCAAGGAACTTTGCGAGAAACTGAACCTGAAGAGTATTGCCTTTGGCGGCCGTATTCCCAATTACCACAACTACGCTGATACGCTTACCCCCAAAAAGTATATCGAAAAGGTCAAACGCAAGGAGATTCACGATCCGGTGCTGAGTTTTCAGATCAACAACGATTTCCATCCCGCCAAAATTCTTAAAGGCTACCTCGATGGAGACAAAGCCTCCAAGGAATTTGCGGTGCTGATGGAATGGGATAATATTTACTACGAGAAACCATCAAAAAAAGCGGCGGCCAAGAAAAAGGTGGTACGGTTAGGGTTGATCCAATGGCAGATGCGGCCCTACAAAAATCTCGACGAGCTATTGCACCAAGCGGAGTTCTTTATCGATTCCGTCTCCGGGTACCGGTCCGATTTCGCGCTGTTTCCCGAATTCTTCAACGCCCCGCTGATGGCGGAGAACAACCATCTACCCGAAGCCGAAGCCATTCGGGAACTGGCCAAGCACACGGATGCCATTGTGCAGAAATTCTCCGAATTTTCGGTTTCCTACAATATCAATATCATCACAGGAAGCATGCCCGAGATGAAGGGCGATCGGCTTTACAACGTAGGGCATATCTGCAAGAGGGATGGTTCTGTAGAACGTTTTGAAAAGCTACATGTTACCCCTGACGAGGCCAAGATTTGGGGGATGCAGGGCGGTAGCGGGTTGCGGACCTTCGATACGGATTGCGGAAAGATCGGCATGCTCATCTGCTACGATGTGGAGTTTCCGGAACTGAGTCGACTTTTGGCGGACGAGGGAATGGATATTCTTTTCGTGCCCTTTTTGACCGATACCCAAAACGGATTTTCCAGGGTGCGTCACTGTGCGCAGGCCCGTGCAATCGAAAATGAATGTTATGTAGCCATCGCCGGCAGCGTTGGCAACCTGCCCAAGGTGCATAATATGGACATACAATTTGCACAGTCAATGGTTTTTACGCCCTGCGATTTTTCGTTTCCGACAAACGGGGTCAAGGCCGAGGCCACCCCCAATGCCGAAATGATCCTGATCGCCGACCTCGACCTCGACCTGCTGCGCGAACTGAACCAATTCGGGTCCGTTCGGAACCTGAAGGATAGACGCAAGGATATCTTTGAATTGCGACGGAAGTAGAATGGAAAGAAAAAAAACTAAATTTGAAGATACAGGTGGACGGGAATACTTCTAAGACCACAAAGCGATTGAACGATTTAAAGATCATTGGCGCCGATGAATGGTGCGCCTTTAAGAGGTTGGGCATTCCCGCCATCAGGGCGCGGGTCGATTCCGGGGCAAAGACCTCTTCCATCCATGCCACCAATATCGAGATTTTTGACAAAAATGGCGTGGAATGGGTCCGTTTCGAAGTGGATCCCATTCAAGACAACCCCGATATTATCGTTAAATGCGAGGCCAAGCTGTTGCGAAGTAAAAAGGTGAAAAGCAGTATGGGCACTTCGGAAGAACGATTGATGATACGCACGCCGCTGACTCTGGGGAAAAATACTTTCAGCGTCAAATTGACCCTCGCCAGCAGGGACACCATGAACTACAGGATGCTCTTGGGACGAGAGGCCTTAAACGGACGCTATCTAATAGATCCTTCGCAGCATTGTCTTCTTGGCGAGTTTTCCGAGGAAACGATCTTGGAAAAATATACCAAGGAAAAGAGGTAAGGCGACTCAGATTTTTTCACCACCTAAATTTTCCAGCATCGTTTCGGTAGTCCGTTTTAAATCGAATCGTGCCTTCCATCCCCAGTCGGACCGGGCACGGGAGTCGTCGATGCTGCTCGGCCAAGAGGCGGCGATTTCCTGTCGAAAGTCCGGATCGTAAGAAATCTTAAAATCACTGATGTACTGTTTGATGCTTTCGGTCATTTCGGCCGGGGTAAAACTCATGGCGGAAAGGTTATAGGAGGATCGGATCTGGATTTTGTCGCCGTCGGCATCCATAAGCTGCAGGGTCGCGCGGATGGCATCGTCCATAAACATCATGGGCAGGGCGGTATCGGCCTTTAAAAAGCAAGTATATTTCTTTTCGGACAAGGCCTTATGGTAAATTTCCACGGCGTAGTCCGTAGTGCCACCACCGGGCATGGTTTTCCAGCTAATAAGTCCCGGATAGCGGATGCTCCGTACATCGACCCCGAATTTATGGTGATAGTAATCGCACCAGCGTTCGCCTGACTGCTTGCTGATGCCGTAGACGGTGCCCGGTTCCATGATGGTGCTTTGGGGGGTATCCGATTTCGGGGTGTTCGTCCCGAATACCGCAATGCTCGAAGGCCAGAATATCTTTTCTATTTTCTTCTCCTTGCCCAAGGTCAGCACATTGAAAAGGGAGTTCATGTTGAGGTTCCAGGCCCGCATGGGGAATTTTTCCGCGGTGGCGCTCAACATAGCGGCCATTAGATAGACCTCGTGAATCTCATAGTAGGCAATTACCTCTTCCAGCGCATCGTAATCGGTGGCATCCAGGATTTCAAAGGGGCCGGAGGCCATCAGCTCTTCGCTGCCTTCGCGGATGTCGCTGGCGATGACGTTTTCGTTGCCGTGTTTTGAGCGTAGCGCGTAGGTCAGCTCGGTGCCTATCTGTCCGCAGGCACCCAGGATTAAAATAGATTTTTGCATAATTTCGCGTTAAATGAACACAGGACCCGAGATAAGTCCAAAAGTGCAAAGATACCGTTTCCTGAAATTCATATCTTTGATTTATGGTAAGAATCATCCTATTGGTTTTTCTATGTGTAGGGATGGCGTCCTGTAAGGAAAAAGAGCCCGAGCTGCTTTCGAGCGAAACGTCCACCTATTACATATCCACCGAAAATTGGCCTAAAAAAACAACTGTAAATACCAAGGCCCAGGAAATCTTAGCGGATTGGAGCGAATATCAAGAATTCGATACGAATTTCGATGCCCTCTATAACGTGGCGAACCGTGACGATCTGAGCCTGACCGTCGAAGACCTCATTGAAAAGCAAATTGCCCTGGAAGCTTCCGAATATCCCGAGACTTTCAATAAACCACAGGTGAAGAGCAGGCAACGCGTGTTCAAGACCTATATGTTGAAAGTCAAAGGCGACCTGTTCTACCGTACCGACCCCCGAGAATCGGTTGTAGAGATGATCGAAGCTTATAATGCTTTTCGTAACCAGTTCAATGTCATCACGAACAATCCGCTGGATACCGATTTAATATTGGAGGAGTAACGGGATGTCGGCACCGATTTTTGGTGTCGGTATTACCGACCCGGAACTCAAACATTTTAATACAGACCCGTAAACTATGAAGCGATGTAAGGTGATAGTGACGGGTTTGTGTTTTCTGCTCCTTTCCATCGCCTGCCGTGAAGTCCCCCAAGGGCCCGCCGCAATCGGGAAGTCGGAGAATCTTATCGAAAAACCATGGATGCTGGGCCCGTTCGAGCGCCCCAAAAGTTCGAAGCCGATTATCCAAAGTGATTCGATTGCCGTCTTTGACGACCCGATGAGCGGTAGGGAAGTGGCCTGGCGGTCCAAGGCCACCTTTAACCCGGCGGCCTTGGTCAGAGACGGTGAGATACATGTTTTTTACAGGGCCGAGCAAGACCTTCACACCGATTCGATCGGGGGGCATACTTCCAGAATCGGTCTGGCCGTTTCCGAAGACGGGGTGCATTACCAACTTGAAAAAAAACCTGTTTTCTATCCCGACGACGATGATCAAAAGCAATACGAGTGGATTGGCGGTACCGAAGATCCACGTATCGTAGAGGATGAACAGGGAAGATACATCCTTACCTATACCCAATGGAACGGTGATGTGCCGCGATTGGCGCTTGCGACATCCGAAGATCTTCGAAATTGGACAAAACATGGCCCTATATTCGAGGAATATGAAGGGGGGAAGTACCATCATAGGGAAACCAAGTCGGGAGCCATCGTTACCGAATTAAAAAATGGGAAGCTGGTCGCGGCAAAAATCAATGGTACATACTATATGTATTTCGGGGTGCCGCACATTTGGTTGGCAACCTCTACAGATTTGATCGACTGGACTCCCGTCGAGGATTATCAAGGCAAGCTCGCGCCGGTGCTAAACCCGCGACCCGGATATTTCGATTCTTGGCTGGTGGAGGCCGGTCCGCCCCCGGTGCTGACGGACGATGGCATCGTAGTACTTTACAATGCGGGCAACTCGGCGAACATCGGAGTCAAAGATTTGGGCAACCGCGTCTATACCAGCGGGCAGGCCTTGTTTTCTGCCGAAGAACCCTGGAAATTGCTCGACCGAAGCGATACCCCTTACCTGAAACCCGAACTGCCCTTTGAAAAATCGGGTCAATACAAAGACGGGACCACCTTTGTGGAAGGCTTGGTCTATTTTGATAATAAATGGTATTTATACTATGGTACGGCCGATAGTATGGTCGGGGTAGCGGTGGCCGATGCCCGTTAAAGCACTTGCCCAAAAGCCATCGTTGAATTCTTAAAGTAAAACTGGCTAGGTTCGACCCGTGTGAAAATGTAAATCTAGATTTTCACTCCGAAAGGTTTGATGCCTACGCTTTCCTTGGCGGATTTTTAAGCGCCTTCCAGTCTCACTTGTCCTCGGGAATTTTTAGGTGGCTTTCCTCAATCCTTGTTCTTCTTCTTGCCTTTTTTCTTGGTCTTTTCTTCCGGCATGATGGCCTCTTCGGTCTTTGTTTCGACGGAATCCGGTGCAGGGGTAGCGGCCGGCGGATTTTTACGGGATTCCAAGGCCTGCTTGCTGAGACTGGCAAGGTTGAAGTTGGGATCGATGGCGAGCGCCTCATCGATCAGGGCGATGGCCGCATCGACATTGTCTTTGTCCCTGTTGTACTGTGTTAACGCCTTCAAATGTAGAAAAGCGGCTTTCAAGGGCACCTCGTAAGGTTGCTGCCGTTCGTAGAAGGCATATTTCATATCGTCTTTAGCGTTGCCGATACCGTATTCAATATTGGTTACGGCCCCGGTGTTATCGCCTGTCTGTATTTTCAGGTCGGCAAGTTCATAGGCCAGGTAAGGGTTGGGATTTCTCTTAAAAAGTTCTTCGAACTGTTCGAGGGCACGTTTGGGCTGGTTCAGGGCTTTCAGGGAAATTGCCTTGACTTGGACCGCCATATCGGAATCGGCCGCGTCTTTTTCTATACCGATAGTGTTCAGTGCCTGTAAGTGCTGGTTGTTGTTGGCATAGACATAGGCCAAGGTGTCCTTCCGTTCCTTTGACGGCGATAGCACGTTTAAATGGGTAAGGGCGTTGATGACCCCATCGACATCGCCCTGCTGGCGCATCTCTTGATAAAATGCCTCGTAGTGCTCCTGAAGATTGTTGGTTTGTGCAGTAGCGGCTAGGCCAATACACAAAAGAAGTGCGGTGGTCAATTGTTTCATTTGCTCTCGTTTAGGATAATCTTTTCGTTGGAGAGCGAAAATATCAAAATATTAAATAGGAACCTGTTAATGAAGTCTATAAAAAGTGGGTTCTGTCACTACGAAAACACTTGCCGGAACACCAAAAAGTGCTGGCCAATGTCTAAAAACTCTCTTTTACGTTCAGACACTCCCGTTCCATTTCCCTTTCGTCTTTTAATCAATCTCAACGTTACCCCTAATTTTAGGGTAAAGCCGGAAGCAGAAACTTAAAAAGGCATGCCATAAAAAAAAGGACGCCCGAAGGTGTCCTTTTCCAAGGTTGGTTTGGTTGTTACGCTATCAAAGTTAGGGTTAAATCGGTAAAAAACGGGCGCGGACAACAATTATTATCGGGTTTTGTTGTGAAACCGCGAATATGTGTGGGGAACGATAGTTAAATCGCGGTAGTAAACTCAAAACCCCTTGTTTTGAGATGGTAGGAAGATACAGTTTTTCCTTTTTTTGAGGCTGTGGTATCAAAATGTGGAACTTGTAATCCTTTTTCGATTGCTTTTGAGGTGTAGTATTCCCGCTTTGTAGGATGGTTTGGATAAACTCCATTGAAGGTTTCGTTCCACCAGTTTTTAATTAGGATTTTCCTGATGATCTCGATACAATCATTTTTGTGGATAAGGTTGACGGGGGCGTTTCCCTTTGCAATATCCGTTCTTCCGGAAAGCATTCGTACTGGGTGACGGTCGGGGCCGATCAATCCCCCGAAGCGGATAATTGTTGCCTTGAGATTGTTATTGTTGCGAAAAATATCCTCTGAGACGACGAGCTGTTTGCCCGATTCCGTGACCGGTTCGGGAACGGTCTTTTCGGTCACTTCCCCGCCCATATCGCCGTACACCGAAGTACTGCTTACAAAGATGATTTTTTTAACTGTGGATGTCTCGATGGAATCATGCAGCAGCTGCATCTTTTTGACGTAGTTTTCCCGGTTTCCACCGCGCAGTTTCGGGGGAACATTGATAATTAGGGCATCCACATCGGTGAGGAAGGGCTGCACTTCTCCTTCGATCCCCTCCTCGGACAACCGTATCAAAAAAGGTTGGATTCCCGCCGTTTCCAGCTTTTTAAGCTTTTCTTCCGATGTCGTACTGCCGTTGATGTTACATCCATCTGCTATCAAGGTCCGCGCCAACGGAAATCCCAACCAACCGCAGCCGAGGATTGCTATTTTGTTTTTCATAGTGCTTGTTAAGGGTACAAGGTAATTAGTACTGATTATTGAGTTCAGGCTGTTGGCTCTGGGTTACCCTCGATTTCCCGCTTAGCCGCAAATTCCGGATCAGTCAACGAATTATGTAGCGTTGGCCTAGCGGTCGTCATATACTTAGTTATTGTGCAAAGCTTTTATCCCTTTATTTTACTTTTAAAAAAGCTTTTCACTTCTGGCATGTCTTTATAATCTTCAGCCATTATTTTTATCATTTCATCTCTTATTTCAGCGATTTTAGAATAGTTTTTTACACCAAACTTGGAAATATTATATGTTTCTGAATTTTCCTCAGATAGATCAAAGTCATATAAAAGTCGATTTAAGTCAATTATTTTTTTGTACAATCTTGAGGAAATCCAGTTTCTTTTCCAGCTAACTGTTGCAATCTCAGTTTGAGCACTATTAAATGTGTCCAAATTTAGGAAAGCTAAATGGCAAGGATGTTTGTCGACAAAGTGAGTCGATTGAAAATAGGTCAATACTTTTTCTATCATATCATATGTTTCCAACCTTTTACCAATTGTTATTTTCCAATATTCTTGACTATACTTTCTTTTCTCTATATAGTATGTAATTAATCCTGAAGTTATTGCAGAAACTATAGCACTCGATAGAATTATGGTAATCCAGTTTTCAATCATTAGATAGTTTGATTTTTACTGCTGTTTCTCAAATCTTGACTAACTTCAATTTAATGATAGTCAGTCGATTTTGAAAACCGAAGTCTTCGGGCTTAAGGTCAAATTTATTGATTTGTTTTTTGATTCTTTGGCCAGTCTCACTTTTCTTTTCTGTTCAAGGAAGAGATAGGGCCTTGACGCGACTGTAGGATGGAGAGTAGGTAAGAACCTCCTAAAATCCTATTGTCCGAACCGTAACGATTGCATCGTTCAGCACAAACGGCATCGGAATACTGTTCTCCGGCCGCTTGGGAACCTGAAAAAGCGGGCTTTCCAAAAGGTCGTTGGATGCCTCGTAAAACGTAAGCTTCAATCGTTCGTTTTTTGGGAGGGTCAGTTGCAGCTTCGTCGAATCGTTGTCGCTGATGTAGTGGGTGACCAGTCTATCGGTTGTCCGCTCGGCCAGGAAATAGGGGGAGAGGGGTATGCCGTTCACCGTGGCGGACACGATATCTGCCGCGTTGGTAAATATTTCGAGCCGATTGACATGGCGTTGTGGGACAATCTCTATTTCAAGCAGCCGCTTGTTTCCGATTATGGTGTCGCTGGTCTTTTTTATGGATGGGCCTTTTATTTCCCTGATCGGCGCCCCGGCCACATAGCTGAAGCCCAATCCATACTTGCTGTTCAGGATAGGATAGTTTCCTGCTTCGACAGCCAGTTTCTCCGAGGCCAAAAAAGTTTCGTTCCAATCGATCAGTACATGGTCGTAAGTCGCCCATTGGGCGGAGTTTTTATCCTCATCCAGCACATAGACCAAACTGCTGGGTTTGGCATTATCGGCATCGAAACCCGAGTCGAAGTGGGCGGAAACCATACATCCGAAGAAAAGAACCAAAGCCAGATAAGCGAGGGACTTCTTGTTTCCGTAAAAGCCAAAAACCGGAAGCAGAAGAAAAAAAGTAAGCGTGGTCAATAGGGTAGAGGCCACCAGCATTTTTAGTCCCAATCCCACTACAAATCCCTCGGTTAACGGACTGAACAGCCAAATGGCCGGAAGTGCTAAAAACACCATCAAGTACGGGTTCGGTCGCTCCTGGTTCAAGGCAACGTACCAAGCAGCCAGCAAAGCGAATACGGGTACGATAACGAAACTCGCCCCCTGAAGGTAGGCCGCCAACACACCGCACAATAATAGCCAAAGGGCTAGGGGGGCGAACAGCAGGTCGGCCACTGCGACTTTTCGAAATTTATAGTATATGCCGAAACAGACCGCCACGGCAAACAGTACAAAAGCGATAATGTAGGTGTGCCCGTTATAGGGAAAGCCGTGCAGCATGTCTTGATACCCGGGATAGAGCCACTTCAACCCGGGCCAGGCGTAGAAACCGACCAGTCCGTTGATGGCAAGGCTGAGCGGCAAGGGAAGAAAACCGACCGCAATCCCGCGAAATCGTAAGCGCTTTCGACGGAAGCCATAGATGGTCAGCGCTATAAAGAGAACGACGGCAATGACGGTCATCGGCCAGATCCACTCGAAGGGATAAGAGACCATTCCAAAAAAAGGGATGTTGAAATACACGAAATCGTTCAGACTTTTAAGATGGTCCAGGCCGGCATCGCTAAAATGGTGGAGCAGCGGCATTAGGTAGCTGCCCTGATGCGCCAAGGTATTTCGGTCTAGCCGTTCATAGGTGTCCTGGGCCGTATGGTAATCGAAGTGGTCATCGATAAAGGCAAAGTTGAAGCCGTCGATATCCCGATCCTTTCTAAAAACGGTCAGGTCGGTATCGTTCGGCAACATCTTGTAGATACTGTAATACAGTGAATTGGCCATCGGGTACTCGGGATTCGCCGCTATAAACTCCCTCAACAAATTTTGGTTGCCCCGGTTCGTTTCAATGAAAGCGTAACTGGGCCCGCCGCTTCCCCGGGCCTCAAAATTCAGTACGAGTCCGACTTCCTCTGCCCATTGGTGTTCATCGACGAAGAGCTGCGCACCGTTGAGTCCCAATTCCTCCGCATCGGAAATAAGGATGATAATATCGTTCTTCGATTTTTTGCCCGTTGAAAGAAACGCCCGAACACTTTCCAAGATAGTAGCGACCCCGCTGCCGGCATCACTGGCGCCCAAGGATGAATGTGGATTGCTGTCGTAATGCGAAAGTAAAAGTAGGGCCTTGCCATCGCCGCTTCCCTCGATTCTGGCCAAAATATTCTCCACCTTGCTCAAATTGGCCCAGTCGCCGGCCGTATATCCCTTTTGTACGCGGATTTTCAGTCCCATTTTCTCTAATTCGGAAACAATGTAGTCCCGCACCTGTTCGTGGGCCGGAAAGCCCACCGCATGGGGCTTTTGGGATATCATTTTCACATGTGTCAAGGCCCTGTCCGTAGAAAATAGGGTATCGGCAACGTCCGCGTCGCTGTTGTAAACGGGCATGGCGGAATGAAAACTCCAGAAAACGGCCGATACAATAAGGAGAAGCGATACAACGGAAGCGAATTTTTTCATCGGAGATGATACGTCTTGGTTGGTTACAATAGAAAGGTAGGTTAACAAATTTACAATAGGGAAATGGTTTTTTACCAAACCTGTCGAAATTTTACCTATCTTTAGTGATTAACGCAAAAACCAAATCGATATGGGAATCAAGAGCTTTATGGGGCCGAGGGCCAAGACAACCACGAAGAAAGAGTACAAGGCCCCGATTTTGGTAACCGATTACATGACCCGAAACCTGGTAACCTTTAGACCGGATCAGTGTATTCTGGAGGTCATGGAACTCTTTTTGAAACATAACATTTCCGGAGGTCCGGTATTGGACGATAGCGGATTCTTGGTGGGTATCATCTCGGAAGCCGATTGTATGAAGACCATTTCCGAAAGCCGGTATTTCAATCAGCCTATTTTGGATTCGGAAGTAAAAAAATTTATGACCAAGGAAGTGGAGACCATCCCGCATGATATGAGCATATTCGATGCGGCCAATGTATTTGACGCACACAATCGAAGAAGACTTCCCGTTATGCAAGACGGACTCATAATTGGCCAAATCAGTAGAAAAGATGTCGTGATTGCAGCACTCAAGCTAAGCGGACAAAATTGGTAATTGACTTGCTTTCAAATTGTGAATTGCGTCATAAACCATAAAAAAATGCTTTCCGCACGGAAAGCATTTTTTTATGGGTGAAGGGGATTTTATTTTCTGGACGAATATGATTCTTTTTTGTGGCGGTTGTGGCGAGGCATTACTCCCGTTTTACAATCATATAATAATCGTTGTCCAACGGCAGATAGCCCAAATCATAGACGAAATAATAGATTGTTCCTTTCTTTGTGGTGTAAAGGTTGGTGACGAACTCGAAGTCGAAGCCTTTGTCCCAGAGTTTTTTACGCGTGGTCCGGGTCTTGCCGTCCCTTAGCGAAAAACCGTCCAAGATACGATAGTTCTTGCGAAGCTTGTTGTTAACGTTACGGATTAAATTCTTGCTGTTTTTGTTGACCTTGTTGTGGTAGGCGTTACGGCAATGATCGGAGCAGAACTTCTTGTCCGCCCGGCCCCGGATTTCAATACCGCATTCCTCGCACTTTTTTTTCACGGGTATACTATTTGGTAGGTTTTGCACTGATGGTCGCCGTCGCCTTGGGCCTCTCTAGAACGACCCGCTCGTTTTGGTCACATCCCGACAGACCGGCAGCGGGGTAAAGCCTTTGGTCATGACATTTTTCTCCCAGGTTTCCCCCAAAGTACTGCCTAAACGTTTATAAACGGAATTTTACTCGATAAGGGGTCGGTTTTGACCGTTTAGCATCCACCTTGAACTAGTCTTCCAGCATCCCTGCCCGTTCGGGCGACCTTACTTCGGGCCAAGTTTGTTGCTCGCCTGTTCTGGAATCCACGCCTAGAACGGCTTTTTCCCGCGATGTCCTTTCGGGGTCTTCGCTCGCCTGATAGGCCAAAATAGCGGTTAAGATGGCGTTGTTGCGCACATCGTCAAAAACAATCTTGTCGTAGGTGTCCAAATTCGTGTGCCAAGTATAGTTCCAATAATCCCAGCTTAACGAACTCAGGGAGAACGCCGGTGCGCCGGCTGCTACAAAGGAGGCGTAATCCGAACCTCCACGGGCGGGAGACCCCGGGAACGAGCTTTCGATATGCTGGGTGATGTCTTCGGGAACGGTTTGAAGCCAACGTCCGATATAGTCGTAAGCGTTCAAAAAGCCTTGACCGGTGATACTGACGACCCTTCCGGTACCGTTGTCCTGATTAAAAAGCGCTTGCAGATTGTCCACCACTTCGGGATGGTCTTCGACATAGGCCCGGGAGCCGTTGAGCCCCTGTTCCTCACTGCCCCAGAGTCCCACTATGATGGTCCGCTTCGGATTGGGATATACCTTTTTCAGGATGCGTGCCGCTTCGAGCATGGTGATTGCTCCGGTGCCGTTATCGGTCGCCCCGGTGGCCCCGTCCCAGGAGTCGAAATGCGCCGAAAGGATGATGTACTCATCGGGAAGCTCCGTTCCGGGGATGGTGGCGATGGTGTTGAAGGTCGGCACCTCGCCCAGTTCCTCTGATTCTGCGACCACTTTTAGTTTAGGGTCCGTCCCGTGTTCCACCATTCGATAAAGCATCCCGTAATCTTCGAGGGACAGGTCAATAACGGGAATCTTTTTGGTATTGGCGCCAAATATCTTGTTCGCCCCGAAGCCTTCGGACCAGCGGGATTGGATTATCCCGACCGCGCCGGCCTCTTCTAAAGCCTTGTTGATGTTTCTGGGAGTATAGCCCATGTTCCTATAATTCTGCCGCCATGCATCCACCTTTTCTTGACGCTGCTCCTTCATTTTTTCAAAGGATTCCTCTGTGGCGTATTCTTTCCAGTTTTCGTCGGGTCTTCCCGTTGGCTGTTCCATTGAGACCATCACAAATTTTCCTTTTACGGAGGGCATCCACTTAACGAATTCCAACGAATCGGACACCGAGGGCAGGGTCACCAGGTTTGCCGTAACCCCTTTTTTACCGGTACTGGGGCTCCACGCCAATTGCATGCCGTCTAGTGTGACCAGCCGGGGTTCGAGCATATCGATGTGGCTAATGCCTCTTTTCCAGCCGCGCCATTTGCCCCACTCCTCATTTTCGGCTTCAATGCCCCATTTCTGGAACGTTTCTACGGCCCATTCATGGGCATGGTCCATTTGCGGGGTGCCCACCAATCGCGGTCCGATAACATCCATCAACTCATGGGCGAGCCGTTCCAATTGGGAATTTTCGGTGGCTTCTTTTTGGATGGCCGCCACTACCTCGTCGGAGGTTTGGGCGGATAGAAAAGAGGTGCAGATAAAAAGCGTTAAGAGGCAGTGGAAAAGATGTTTTTTCATGATAGTATATTCATTGGAAAATTAAAAATGAAGATGGATGGTCGCTTGTTTGAACCCTATTTTGCGTCATCAAAGAATTGTGAACTAAGATAGGAATAAATAAATTTTCGACAGATTGGTTTTCTTTTATTTCATCCCGACCAATACTGTATTATGATAGATAATTGATAATTAGATATATAAACGTTTTCAAACACATACAAACATTTACAAACGAAAGTAATTATTTCTCGACCGAATAAAAGTTGGAGGGGGTTCTATGTTTGTCCTGTCGAACGAAAGACGTTTGATAGCTTGAATGTCTAACCCGTCTGCTGCATGGCAGATATAAAAGCAGTTTATTATGAACGCAATTAAGAACAGAGTACAGTTGATCGGCAACCTGGGCCAGGACCCGGAAATCATGGACCTGGAAAATGGCAGCAAGCTGGCCAAGTTTTCCATCGCTACAAGTGACTACTACAAAAACGCGAAAGGCGAAAAAGTAGAGGATACCCAATGGCACAACATTGTCGCTTGGGGCAAGACCGCCGAAATCGTCGAAAGCTATCTCACCAAGGGCAAGCAGGTGGCGATCGAGGGAAAATTGATGCATCGCACCTACGAGACCAAGGAAGGTGAAAAGAGATACTTCACAGAAATCAAATGCAACGAACTTTTGATGTTGGGGAAGTAGGATGAATGTAGTTTTGCGGCCACCTCCAATTTCGAGGTGGCCCGCAATCTATGTATTCAATACTGTAAGAACTGGTGCCGCTGCTACATAGCTATTCTCTATAAAATGAAAGAGGACCTTGAAATTCCTGTGAAAGTCATTTTGGGTAAAATTTATTGGATTCGAGGACAAAAAATTATGCTGGACAAAGACCTTGCTGAACTATACGGCGTAGAAATCAAACAATTAAAGCGACAGGTTCGTAGAAACCTAGAAAGGTTTTATCTAGACTTTATGTATGAAATGGAGAGTAATGAACATGAAATCTTGAGGAGCCAAATTGGCACCTCAAGATGGGGAGGAACACGACATGCACCTATGGCTTTTATGGAACAAGGCGTTGCCATGCTTTCGAGCGTACTTAATAGTCCAAAGGCTATCAAGGTGAATATCCAAATAATTGGAGTATTTACCAAAAATACGACAGATTTCAGAGGATACGCGAACAATAAAACTCGAAATCGAGGAAATCAAAAAGAGTCTCTCGGGTCAAGGCAAGGACATTGGACTAGTTTATCACTATCTGGATGAACTTCTCAAAAAGAACGAAAACCAAGTGCCAAGAAAACGAATGGGCTATAAATCGGAATGAAGCCATTTCCATTACCAAACGTAGTTGGGATAGGACTACGGAGGCGAAAAACTCCATGGACATCCGCATAGAAATTTTAGAGCAATCCTTATTTTTACGACTATGACAACTACCACGGCACAAGAAGAACTCCTTCCTTTATTAAAAGCCCATTTCGGTTACCATGCCTTTCGACCCAACCAGTTGGACGTAATGACGGATATCCTCTCCAAAAAAGATGTCATGGCCATTATGCCGACAGGCGGTGGAAAATCGCTCTGTTTTCAATTGCCCGCCCTGGCGACCGAAGGTACGGCGGTGGTGATTTCTCCCTTGATCGCCCTGATGAAAGATCAGGTCGATGCGCTCCGTGCTAACGGGGTGGCCGCGGCTTATTACAACAGTTCCCAAGCGTACGAGGTGCAACAGGAAACCCTGCAATCGCTGCGGAACGGGGAACTGAAACTGTTCTATGTGGCTCCCGAAAGCCTCCATCAGTTCGATGCCGTTTTTCAGGATATCCGAATCAGCCTGTTCGCTGTGGATGAGGCGCACTGTATTTCGTCGTGGGGACACGATTTTCGCCCGGCCTATACCCAATTAGGAAACCTGAAATCCCGTTTCCCCGATGTCCCGATGATGGCGCTTACCGCCACGGCGGACAAGACTACCCAAGATGATATCGTGGACCAGTTGAGTATTCCCAATGCCAACCGGCATTTGGCCTCTTTCGATCGGCCGAACTTGTTCTTAGAGGTGCGCCCCGCCCAAGACCGTATTAAAAAAATTGTCGACTTTTTAACCGAACGCCCCGATGAAAGTGGTATCATCTACTGCCTAAGCCGTAAGAACACTGAAAAAATCGCCGAACGGCTGCGGAACTCCGGCTTTCTGGCCAAAGCTTATCATGCCGGTCTGTCCTCGGAAGAGCGGTCCGCCGTGCAGGAGGATTTTATTACTGACCGGGTACCGATTATCGTGGCGACCATCGCATTCGGAATGGGTATCGACAAGAGCAATGTTCGCTTTGTGATCCATCACAACCTTCCGAAAAATGTGGAGGGCTACTATCAGGAAATCGGCCGGAGCGGGCGGGACGGCTTGCCTGCGCACGCCCTCTTGTTCTATAGCTATGGAGATATCATGCAACTGCGCCGCTTTATCGCCGAAAACGACAATGCCGAGGTCGAGTACGCTAAACTCCAACGGATGCAGCAATACGCCGAGGCCCTTAGCTGTCGACGAATCGCCCTACTGAATTATTTTGGCGAGCCGGTTTATGAGGATTGCGGAAACTGCGATATCTGCAAACGTCCGCCCCGCTATTTTGACGGGACCGTATTGACCCAGAAAATCTGTTCCGCTGTTACCCGTCTCCTAGAAAATGAGCCTATGAACATGGTGGTCGATGTACTGCGCGGTGCCCGGAACGCCCAGGTCTTTGATAAGGGGTATCAGAATATAAAGACCTATGGCGCTATAAGTGATGTGTCGTGGCTCGATTTGCAGCAATATGTCATTCAATTGCTCAATCAGGGAATTCTGGAAATCAATTTTCGGGAAGGTTCCCGAATTGCGCTTACCCCGTCGGCGAAACAAGTGCTTTTCGAGAGCAAAAAAATCCGTTTGGCCGTTTTGGAAAAGGAAAAATCCAAGTCTAAAAAAGAGCTTACGGCCAAAACAAAGCCGTCGGGGCTCTTCGAAAAGCTCCGGCTGCTGCGACAGCGACTCGCTACGGAAGCGAACGTGCCCGCCTATGTAGTCTTTAGCGATGCCAGTCTAAGGGATATGGAAGAAAAGATGCCCTACGATGAGGCCAGTTTTCTAGAAGTATCAGGAGTAGGGCAGGCCAAGCTCGAAAAATATGCCGATGTCTTCCTCAAGGAAATCAACCGTCATTAAAGGCGCTTGGGATCCAAAGACTTACCGGCTCATGGCCTATCGCACAAGCTTTTGGAAGAAGGGCATTCTGTCAAAGAAATAGCCAGAAAAAGAGGCATTGCGGAATCCACCGTGCACAGCCATTTTCTAAGGCTAGCCGAAGAGGGAAAGTCCATCGACCTGCGGCAATTTGTTTCTCAAAAGGAAATTGAAGGCCTGAACAAAGCGAAATTCGAGCTAGGAAACCCCGAGGGATTAAGACCTTATTTTGATTTTTTTGATGAAAAACTGTCCTATGAAAAAATCAAGATGGGGTTGTTTCTATTAAACAAACGATGTGTTCCTCGACGTTCCAATCGGGCTTAGGGCAAGGAAGCTTTCAAAAAGAAACCTCAAACCTTCATCTTTTGTCGAATACGCTTACCGGTTTCCGCCCCAACTTTGACATTCGGAGCTTCTGAATTTCTTTGGTCATACAAAATTCGATTTTTGGCGATACACGAAGTTTGGACCGAAATCGGTCCTTAATCTCCTGCATCAGTTGATGCGATTCGGAGGTAGCTGCGATTTTGATCCGGATTTCGTCCGTCCCGATGTCGTTGCGATAAATTTCGATGATATAATTATTTACCTCCGCGAAGTCGTTGAGCAAATTGTCCATTGCGGGAGGATACAACGTGGTGCCTTTGTACTTGACCATTTGCTTTTTACGTCCCACTACCGGTCCCAGGCGCGGCGTGTTTCTTCCGCAATCACAGGGCGAGTCATGCGCGACTACCATATCACCGGTCCTAAACCGTAACAGGGGCATGGCCTCGACGCCCAGGGTGGTGACGACTAGTTCGCCTTCGGTGCCTGCGGGAACGGGGTTTCCTTTCTCATCAAGAATTTCCGTGATGATCAGTTCAGGATGTTGATGACCGCCCTGCTGTTCCGAACATTCAGTAAACGCGGTGCTCATTTCGGTAGAGGCGTAGGTGGAATACAGTTCGATGTTCCAGGCGGATCTGATTTTTTCCGCCAGTACGTTGAGCGAGAAATCTTGATTACGGAGCGATTCCCCGATGCAAATGGCTCCCTTTATTCCCGAGGCATTAACATTGATATCATGCTGTTGGGCATATTCTATCAATTTTAGAAGAAACGAGGGTACAACGATCAAGTAGCTGGGCTTGAACTTTTGAATCGTGTCCCATTGCAGTTCCGGGATGCCGGCGCCTACCCGGATGATACCGGCCCCTAGCTTCCGGGCGCCAAGAAAATAGGCAAGCCCCGCCATAAAACGTCGGTCGATGGTGGTGGTCAGCTGTAGGATGTCGTCTTCCGTTACCCCCGCACACGCAAATGAGATGGCCTCGTTATAGGCCAACCTGTCGAGGTCGGCATCCGTCAACCCAATAGTTACAGGCTCCCCGAGTGTTCCGGAAGTGGTCACAAAATCGACGATTTTATTTTTGGGCACACATAAAAAATCGTCGTTGAATGTTTGTAGATCTTCCTTGGAGGTGGTGGGAATTCGGGATAGGCCTTCTAGTGTTTGTACGTCAGAGATGGTAATCCCGTGTTTACGGAAGATCCGACGATAATATGACGAGTTGGCGTTTAGATACTCGAAGAGTTCTCTTAGTCTTTTTTCTTGGAACGCCCTGATGCGTTCTGGGGATGCTTTTTCGATTTTTGGAAACATGTTTAAAGCTAAGATTTAATATCAGCCTGTTGCTGGCGCAATTAAGGGTCGAAAGAAAACTATACCGGTCATTTTATCGTCGTCTCAGTTTGCGAATATAGCGTTCCACTTCTTCTCTGTCGGGAACCGTTGTAATTTCTTTGCTCTCCGCCTCTATAAAAGCTCTTAGAGCCAATCGGTCGTATCCTTTTATATAGTTATATTTTCCCACTAAATAGTGGGCTTCCCAAAATTCGGGGTTGAGTAGAATGAATTCCTCTAACCTCTTTTGTTCCACATATCCGTCCGAAGAAATTGCCTGCATAATCTTGGTTCGAAGTTTTCGGTAGCGTTGGTAGTGCCGATAGGCCAAGGTACGTAAAAAAGGGTCTTCCGCAATATTCGCTTTCGGATCGGATACCGACTTTGGTGTCTGGATTGTCTCGTTCTCCTTCGGCTTTTCCGCTGTCGTTTTATTAAATTTAGTCCGGTTCGCATTCAGGTTGGTCGATATCACGATGCGATCAATCGCAACTTCCCTAAAAACCTCGTTCAAGTCGAAAGCTGTGAATTCACCCAGCTGATACGGATTGCTCGATATCCACACCTTTAATTCCTCAGGCTTAAAAACGATTCCGTGATGTGCTAAAAGTTGATTCAGGGCCTTTTCGTTGCCGTAGCCGATAGGCCGGTCGGCGAATCCTTTTTTATCCCTAAGGATATCTACCGCGATTTGTGGTGTCACCTTGGATTTTTCCTCCAACAGTTCTTCCATACGCTCGTAACGGTATTGCGAATGGCTTTCCAAGATGTGTCTTCGGTTCTTTTTATCGTTGGCATAGGCCGCACTTTGAAAGTGATTGGAACAGACCATCTGGTCGGAGTTTTCAACTTCGTACACCCCAAAATTGTTCGGAGAGATCTCGATGATCGCGGCCCGCTGGTCCTTGGCACTACCCACGAAGATGGATTCCGAGACAAAAACTTCCTTTTTTTTGGCAATGGCGATGGCCTCTTCGATGGTGGAAGCATATTGTAAAATTTCGCGGGTGACGAGTGAAATGGGAGTTTTGGCGACCAACGGGAAGTCCGATTTCCCGGCATTGATGGTCACTGTCAAGCCTTGATCGTTCATGCCTGACAGTACCCCGATAAAGCCACCCCAGGTTACGGACATAAATTTGTGCCCCACATCGGGATTGATAAAGGCGATAATCTTGTTTTTCGCAAATTCATCTCCCACATAAAAATCGAAATTACGGCCGATGATCATTTTACCATCTTCAGTTTTGTCGTCCCAGGCCGCAAAGCTCGAACAGCCAACAAGGGCCAGATCTTGAAGGGCGTGCCCGATATCATGCGCCCCGTGAAAGTACATGACCCGTTGATAAGGCTCCGCGATATAATTGAATTCATCCGAGGCATATTGGGCCAATCCGTAAATCTCGGCTTTGTATTGAGGCTCAATGTTAAGGTACATTTTACGGTTGAACCAGGCCAGAAACTTTTGGAGCAATTTCTGTTTTCTTTTGGAAGGAACGAGCGAATCGATTTTATCGACAAAAATTTCTTCCTGCCGGTTAAAGAGTTCGCGCGTAAGACTGCCTGTTTTGAGGCCGAGCTCGAGGGGGTCGCCACTCACATAGAGCTCCCATTGGCCCTGCCGGTTCTTGGTCAAAAAATTATCCTCCAAAATAAAAGTGGAGTCGTTCACTTTTGTCCGCTCTGGAATTTCGGATTCGTATTGGCTCAGGTCGGGGGTGTCGTGCAGTGATTTTTTGACGCCGCAGGAAGTTAGTAGTAGTGCCAGGGTTACCAGCAGGGGTATTATAGAAGATGTTTTCCTAATAAGCATTCTTTACTTTAGATTGCGCTCCGTCTTTTTGATCGCTAGCCGATTCTTATAGTCCAACCATTTTTGGCCCCAGTATTTTCGGGTAAAGTTATCGAAGTTTCGCATGACAACCACATTGTACAGCATATTCGCAAAACGTGCCGGATGTCTCGGCAGGGCTCGAAGGGTCATCGAAAAGCCGCCGTTGAGGTAGCGTATACTATGCCAATAGCCGCTAGGCATAAATAGTGCGTCACCGTGTTTCATCTCGGCCCGGATGCCTCGGGCGTACTGTAGGGCGGGATATTTCCTGAAATCGGGGTTGTCCATGTCGATATCCTCAAGGTTATGTATCGAAAACGGTACCCGATATAGATATTTGGTCTGTTCGGGGGAGAAAAGGGTCACGGTCTTATCGCCGTCAAAATGGAAGTGCATACTGTCGGGCAAATCGATATCGTAGTGCATAAAGACCTTTGATTCGCCACCCCCGAAAAATAGGGCGGGTAGTTTTTTAAAGAATTTCAGCCCGATATCAGGGTATTCGAAATCGTCTAAAAGCTCGGGCATTTTCTTTAGGATTTCATAGAAGAATATCCGAAGATCTGTCGGTCGGGTCTTTAAGATTTCGATGTAGTCGTAGAGCTTCATCTCTTTCTTGGGGGCGTAAACGCTTTCCTTGTCCTTGGCGGGCTCGTTGTCGTAAAGCGGCACGATCTGATCTCCCGCCCGTTGTTGGATGTAATCGAGTTTCCACTTTTCATAAGCGGGCCAGCTTTTGGTCAGGCCGGTAATCAGTACGGGCTTTTGCGGTCTGTAATAGTATTTTATAAAATCTTCCTTGGTTATGTTAGTTACCCGCTCGACCGGGGTGGTCTTGAATTTTCCCATTTTTATTCAAATTCACGTTTTTCCATCTTGGAACCCTGTATTCTTATTATCGGCTGTTCACATACCCACTCTCCCGCTTCCCGCCACAATTTTATCCAACAAATATTGAGTTCCCAAAATCTCCGAGCAGGTGACGACTCCGCTTATGGTCACGCCTAGGATACCGTGCATATTCAGGCTTTGTCCCGTAAAATATAGGTTGTCGATTTTCGTGCGGGGCGAAATAAACGATTTCAAGGGATTCTCTACGTCTTTAACGTAGCCGTACATCGAGCCCCGATGACAACCGATATAGTCGCGATAGGACAGGGGGGTCGAAGTGTGGACAGATTGGATGCACTGTCGGATATTCGGGAATTTTTTCTCAAGCTCGTTCAAAAAAACCTCTGTTTTCTTCTTTTTGAATTCTGCGTAGGTCTCGCCGCGGTCGTTTTTGTCCGCTACCGTATTAAAAGTGTTCGCCCATGGTACTACTTCCTCAAAACGCATATAGGCGATGGCGGTCAGCTGTTCGCCCCATTCGCCTTGTTTTTTGCGCACGCCCATGGACACCATATAGTTCAGGGGCCAGTTCTCTTGGGTATAATCGTGTCCGTTCCAAACAGCATCTAGGTCTTTGGAATGATAATAATTATGGTTTAAGTAGGGAAAGGATTTTGGTTTTAGCACAATATGGACGCTGAAGGCCGAAATTGTACTTTTCATTTCCTCGATACGCTGGGTAAACGATTTTCGGAACGGGGCGCCTTCCGTTAAACGTAGGGTAGTCTTTGGATCGATGTTGGATATGAACAGCTTTCCCTTAAAGGTCTTTCCCTTTTTCGTCGTCACCGATACTGCTTTTTTATCCTGCACGGCAATGTGGTTTACTTCTTGGTGCTTAAAGGCGTCACCACCGTTTTCCTTTAATCGGCGAATGAGCAATTTTGTAATCTGGCTTCCCCCATCGGCACAGCGGTAACTGCTTTCGATAAAGGAGTTGACGGAAAGGGCATGCACGTAAAAAGGAGTCTTGTCGGGTTCGCCGGCATACAATAGATTCGAGCCGGCCAATACGGCACTTAGGCGTTCGTTGTCCGTGAGGGAATCGATATATACTTTGGCGCCAAGCGCAAAAAGGTCGGAATCTTGGTGGTAGGGCTTCCCGGCCTCGAGGTTGTAGAGCGGAAACTTTTGACAGACTTCACGTAATTTGTCACAATACTTATGTATCGCTGTCGCCTCTTGGGGGAACTCCTTGATCAGGCGCTTTGCAAAATTCCCAAATCCTTGGGCATGCGGGTATTCGGTATCGTCATCGTCAAATGTGATACGGTCAAAACCGTCTTCATCGAGTTTTTTTAAGTGCAATCCGTCGAGAATGTCGAGATACTTAAAATAGCGATGGAGGTTCTGACCTTCGGAAAGTCCACCCAAATAATGCACTCCAGTATCGAAAATGGTCTTCTCGCGCACGAAGGTCTGTAGATTGCCGCCGTATTGGTTGTTTTTTTCCAGTACGCAGACCGATTTGCCCTCCCGTGCCATGATATTGGCCGCGACCAGGCCGCCCATGCCGCTGCCAATGATTACTATGTCGTAGCTCTCTTTCAATATATTTGGTGAATATCAAGATAAATTCCGTGCTTCCCAACCACTCCTTCTACTGCTCTTTTGTAATAAAGATGTGGTTTTTCAAAACCGTGAATCTGTCGTTCTTGTGTTCAACTTCAAAGCCAAGCTTAGCCGCATCTTCGACTAAAACCATCGCCTTTTTCAAAAAAATCAAGGTACCAATTTCTTGCCACTTTTCCATATCGATAGCGGACAACCCGTAATGTGCCGAGTCAATTATCAGAACCTGCGCCGACCGTTCCATAACCTCGTCAACCGTATCCGCTACTGTAATCTTACTGTAGTTATGGGTCAGATAATTGTTTCTTAAAATGGCCCTGGCCTCTTGGTCCTCCAAGAAAGTGATAATTTTCCGGTCGTTGGAATCCAAGGCCAGCAGCAGGTCCAATTGGCCGAAATCCTTTGAGATATGTGCTACCGTAGCGGCGTGGCCCACGCTATCCAAAATCTCTTTATAGGTAGAGGCATTATCCTTCACGTCTCTTCGGACTGCCTTGTACAGGGCATCCCCCTTGTGCCGGAAATTCTCCAAAATCATCGCATACCAATATTCCGGTCCTTCGATTTGGTTCCGAAGCCGTCTGAATTCCGACCTGAAATAACGACCGATTTCTTTGGCGCGTTTGGAATAGGCAATGGAAAATCGGGGGTCGTCGGGAATTATCCTGGGAAGGAATTCAAGTGTTATGCTGCCATCCCGAATTATAAAACTGTCTTTTGGCGCTACTTCGGAAGTGCCGTGGATCAAAACGGGCAGTATGTCCAGATCTAGCTGTTCCGCAAGATAGAAAGCCCCTTTGTGAAAGCGGCCGATCTTGTTGGTTGTCGAGCGGGTACCTTCGGGAAACGCGATGATAGAGAAACCTTGGGCCAACTTTTCTTTCAGGTACGCCTCTCCATCTTCGATGCCTCCTGAAACAGGATAGGCGCCGTGCAATCGGGCCGCGGGACCGACCACCTTGGAATAGTACACGTGGTCTTTGACCAGATAGATGCATTTTGGATGCAGCATGCCCATGGCCAGGATATCCAGGAAAGAAGTATGGTTGGCGATAAGCATGGCCGGTTTTTCAAAGGTCTCATCGTGTTCGTTGCTAATTTTTTTGGATATGAAGGGATTGGTGTACAGCACTGATTTCATGAACTTCGATGTCAGCCAATGTAAGTTCAATTGTTCCCGCCTGCTGGCCTTCGGATTCACTGTTAGGATAATCCAAGAATACGCCGACAGCAGCAATCCTCCCAAATCAAAATAGGCGAAGGACAAGAGGGAATGGATCAGAATCCGCGGTCGAATAGGTCTTTTTCGATTATCCCCCAGAAACAGACGGAACAACAGCGGCTGTAGGGTAAAGGCGACAAATAGGGCACATCCGATACCAATAAGCGATACCACGGAGACGGAATAAAGTACAGGGTGCTTGGCAAAGATCAGTACTCCCACTGCTGCGATGGTCGTAATGACCGAAAGTATGATCGAGGTCTTGTAAGTAGCAAGCGTCTTAATGCCCGTGCGGTATTCGGCCAGCAGACCGTTCGTCATAAAAATACTGTAATCGACGCCCAACCCGAAGATAAAACTACAGATGATAATGTTGAAGATGTTGAACTCGATGTGAAAGACCCCCATGATACCGACGGTCAAAAACCAGGTCAGGAAAATGGGAATACCAGTAATTAGGGTCAGGGTCAGGCTTCGGTAAAAGAGGAGCAAGATCAAGACTACCGCGATCAACGAATAGCCCAGCAACCGGTTGAAGTCGTTTTTTAAGTTGCCCAAAAGGCTTTCGTTAATATGTTGACGCTCGATCAGCAGCGTTTGCGGTATAGCCTCAAAGCGTTTTCGAATATCGGATACGTCGGCATCGTCCACCTTGATCATAGACGTGATAGTGGTCCCGTTTTCATCATTGACTACATAGTCGTCCACCGAAAAGGACTGGATTTCCCCGATTTCCGAGAGAGCTATGGGATCGAAATCCGTTTCTAAAAGCGAATAGAACCGGGAGAAAGTACTGGGTTTAAAGCCCAGTTCAGACCCGCTAACAATCAGGTTTTGTTTGACGGAATCGACCTTGGCGGAATCCCAAAACCGCTGCCATGCGTCGATTTTTTGGCGCTGCGCCCGGTCAGATTTGACCAAGCCGCCTATGGACCCGAAACTTACGATTTTGCCACTCTCCTTCAGTTGCTCCAGTTGACCATAGAGGCTGTCGTTGCGCTGTAGCACTTGCTGGTAATCTTGGCCGTAGGTAGAGAGGTACAGGGATTTCGAACCGATATCCGTCAGTTTCTCCAAGCGCTTTCGGGCATCCAAAAGCGCTTGGGTCTCATAGTTGAGTTTGGTGATATCTTGATCGAATACAACTTTGCCGTAGGTGAAAATTCCGGTGATAAAGAGAACGGTCAATGCGGCGATGGTCCATTTGCTTTTATGCCATTCAAAAGCTGCCCATCGGTCCAGTATTGTCTTTTTAGCGGCCGGTAACTTTTTGCCCTTATACACTTGGGGGATGAATAGCAGTGCAAAAACTGAGGCGCCCAGCACACTGATGGCCGCGAATATCCCCAGATCCTGCAGGGCCTGGGAATCCAGGAACAACAGACAAAGAAATGCGCAGGCCGTGGTCAGGCTGCTCATTAATACCGCCGGGGCTACGTCATCGTACAGTTTCCCGACATTTCGGAGGCTGTGCTCCCCAGTCCCGTTGCTATCCTTTTTCTGTTGGGATTTGGCCCCTGGGCTGCGCTCGGGATACCCTTTTTGTTTTGGGTTTGGCCTCTCGACTGGTAAGCCTAAAGATTCATTCCCGCCTGATGAGGTACGTTCGCCCGACCGAGTAAGGGCTGGATGGCTGTCGGGCCCTGCATTCCGGATATGCGTCAAGATATGTAGCCCATAATCCAACGTAATCCCCAATAATATTGCGCCTATGCCCAATGACAGGGCCGAGATCTCGTCGCGGATAAGGCTTAAAAAAGTGACGGCCAACAGTCCGCCGAAGAGCGTAGGGGCAAAGAGTATCAGCGGTAAGATCAGTTTGCGATAGAACAAAATGAGCAAAACGATAAGCAGGCTCAGCGCAATACCCACAGTGAACTTTATGTCTTGTTCGATCTGTTTGGCGTTCGAGACCGCACTAAGCGCCGCCCCGAAATACTCGCTAGTTGCTTTTGTACCGTATTTGGCGTTGAGGGCATCCTGAACGGCATACAAGGCTTCGGAAAAGGGTAGGTTTTTGTTCGTTTCACCGGAACTGAACTTCGGAGTGATAAAAAGTAGGATATTCTCTTCCTCCTCATTGAGCAGAAACCCGTCCCTAAGCTTAAAACCTTCTTCGAATCCCAACCGCCGCAACTTCTTTAGGGCAATAAAGGAAAGTCCCAACGGGTCCCTGACGATATTCTTTTTGGCAACGATACCGGTCGGCGATATCAGGGTGCGGTAGTTCTCGGCCGTAATTTTCGCAATACTGTCCTGGGATAGTTTTAGCTGGATGGCCTTATAATCGGAATCCTCCAGAAAAAGCGGAAGGTGTTCATAGACCAGATCGAGAGTTTTGGGCACATCGTCTTGTGCGACGCGACCTTGAATGTTCTTGATGAACCTACCCTGTCGGGACCTCAAACTGTCCAGAAACTCGGTGGCATACCGGGTCAGGTCTTCTACGCTGCCGGCTTCCCCCTTTCGGATGTTGACCACGATCTTATCGGTAAAGGCGATGGATCTCAGTACCTGCTGTACCCGTTGCGTCTCCTCGGTGGCGGGGATCAGGGAAGAAATATCATCGTCGAATTTGATATGACGGACGATTGTCAACAGTCCGCCTATGGTTACCAACAGGCCCACAAGGGCCAACCATCGTCGTTTGCCGATGATGCGGTAGGCACGAAAAAATAACTTATCCATTTTCGACAGCTATTTTCCGTTTGGCCATCTGGTTCAGGGCCAGATAGCCGACCAATCCCGATAGTATGGAAACGACGGTCGCCAGTACAAAACTTCCTAAAATGTATGTTTTTAACCCCTTTAGGGCCAATAGGTTGTCCGCAATATGATCCAAAGCGAAAAAATGCCTCTCTCCCAGGATCCAAGCTCCCGTTTGCACGCTGGCGTAGAGGATAAATGGGATGAACGGGGGAAGGCTGATGTTCGAAAAGGCAAAGGCGATCGGTTTATTTAATTTTAGCAAGAACGCCATTCCGAGTACCAAGAGCGTGTGTAGTCCCCAAAACGGACTCAGGCCGATGAAGAGACCCAATGCAATGGATAAGGCCTTCTTTCTGGGGGAGTCATTGCTGCCTAAGACATCCTCGGACAAGAATTTCTTCACTCCCTTTTGCTTGACCTTCCGGAAGAAATCCCTAGGCTTGATGTAAAACACCGCCATCATAACGAACATTGTGTTCAGTGCGCTAATACGCGCAAAATCAGGACCTTTTCTAAAATGGGATACGCGTTCCGTGGCGTCGTAGGAGATTCTTACGGGAACGTTCTTTACTAAGGTGCCGTTCCACGCGGCTTTTACGATGACCTCGATTTCAAATTCGAATTTCGGGGTGTACAGATTCAGTTTTTCGGTTTCCCTGAGGGGATAAAGCCGATAACCACATTGGGTATCGGTCAACCAGGTACCGGTTTCGAACCAGAACCAGAAATTCGAGAATCTGTTACCAAAACTACTGGACCCGGGCACGTCGTGCTGCTTCATATTGCGTGACCCTATGTAGAGCACGTTATCGGTTTCTTCCTGTTGTAGGGCTTCCAAAAAAACGGGAATATCCTCCGGAAAATGCTGTCCGTCAGAATCGATGCTGATGGCGAAGTCGTAACCCAGTTCGAGAGCCTCTCGAAACCCGACCTGCAACGCATGGCCTTTCCCCTTGTTTTTCGGAAAACTTACTTGATGTATTTGTGGGTAATCCCTAAGGATTTCCGCAGTGCCATCCGTAGCACCGTCATTGACTACGATGATGTTTCGGGTTTGCCGTAGCACCCCGTCCAACACCCTGCCCAAGGTGCGGGCATTGTTGTAGGTGGGCACCAGCACGCAGCATTTAAGCCGTTGCATGGTGTTTTGTACGTATGGGACAAGGGTCGGCACAGGACGTTTTTTACACGGCAAAGATAATGAACTCGTCTTGAGTTGTTCTTCTAGGTCCGATTTTCATAGTTAGCGGCCGGAAGGTAGCTTTGCCAGCCTATTTCGTTCCCGCTTCTAGATCATTCGTTTTTCGGCCTCGGTAAAGGCTTCGGACTGGGAGACATATCTCTTGACAAAGGCCTTCGCGCCTTTATCGGTCATTGAGGCACAATTTTCGAGAATAAACTGTTTGTCTGCCTCTATCTCTTTGTGGTATCCCGTAATTTTGGGCACATTTTCCTGTACGCTGAGACGGATGCACCGGATTTCTACGTTGTCAGGCTCGGTTTCTATGGCATGTTCCAAAAGCTCCCGACCCTCCTTAAATAAAGTTTTTTTGTCTTTGATGCCCTGCGCGTAATCCGCCATCATGGTGGTGACCGCTCCCCTGTAGGCTACCAAGACCGTGTTGTCGTCTTTTCCTACGCCCGTTAAAGCCTGATACAGCGCTTTGGTCGCTTCCTCGTTTTGTGAGGCTTCGCGATACTCCTCCCTGACGGTGGCGAGGTCGATGGTGTCTAAGGGGCGGTAAATGAATGCATTACCGGTTGGGTCCATTTTCGCCGACGTCGGTTCCATAGGGCCGATAAAGCCTGTCGCCCATCCTATAAAAAATAGTACCAAGGATAGTTTCATTGCGGTATTTTTATCTTGGTCATGGTTTTGGCCTAAGCTTTAGAAGAAATTTCTTAATCCTTGCCCTTATGAATCTCCATTGGCCGAAACCGTGCGTTCGATTTTAGTGCCAAGGTATCGTCGAAAGACACGCTATTTTTTACTTTTATGTTTCCTTCCTCCTGTGAGATGTGCAGGCTTACCTGTATCGTGTCGTTTTTTTCGGGATTGATAATGGCCATAAATTTTACGTTGGACACAACAGATAAAAAGAGCTCTTTTTTCAGGGCCTTTTCCGTCAATTCCTTGACCAGTTGAATGGTACAGACGCCTGGCATAATGGGATTTCCGGGGAAATGGCCCTTGAATACTTCGTGGTCCTTGTTCAGTTTCACCGAAGCAGATACCGATTCCCCGTTCGCGGTAAAGCTTTGAATGCTATATAAATTTTGTATCAACATACTATCTTCAATAAATCCCGATTAAGGTGATGGCCAATGGAAACCCGGAGTGTAAAATCTCGATTTTGCCGGCCCGATGTACTTCCGTTTCCGAAAACAGGAAAACTACTTTTTCCTTAGCGTTTTTTACCCGTACAATTTTGTCCAATTGCCCTTCCGAACGGTAAAAATAGTGTTTTTTGGATAGGATATCGGTGGCATACACCCTATTGTCATTATCGATGAATGTTTGCAACACGGGCGGCTGTTCGACAATGAGGGCCGCGAAATCCTTTTTTAGGATGCTGATCAGTATTTTGCGGTCCATTTCCTTTACAATTCGGTTTACCCTAAACCCACCGTTTTGGAAGCTGAAATCGAACAACGTGTTCCCCATTTCGGTCGTAAAAACGATGCGGTGATGGTTTATACCCAGTTTTTTCAGGATGAGCAGTCCCCCAAAGGTTTTGTCGAAGGCTTCGACCTTGGCCTTGTAAACATAATCTTTGGCCCTATCCGAAAAATAAGGATTCAGAACTTTTATTGCGATGTTCTCCACCGCTTCGAAGCCGTTTTTCTTGGGGTAAGAGGCACAGGCGATACAGGCAAAGGCGATAAGACTACTGATCAAAATCCGCATCCGATAGGGGTTGATTGGTCTTTCGATTGCTAAAGACGATCCGGGTATAATCGTCGGATGGTTCGATCATTTTCACCTCGGTCACTTCGCCCGACGGATTAAATGTCATATGAAATGCCTTGATAAACTCCGAAAATTGGGCATCCTTTGGTATGAGATGCACCAGACTATGGCCTTCTTTTTTAAAATAGGAGATATCGAATTGTTGCTCGTCGAACAGATTGCCGCGAATGCTTGCCGTTATCAGTTGACTTAGCTGTTCGAAAATCTTGTTTCCACCGATGTCCAGATCGCTTTTGTTGCCGGCGTCGTTGATATACAGTCTTTGGTCTTTGAAGATGATGGCGTAGGAAAAAGGGGTTACATATTCCCATTTGACCCTATCCGGTGCCTTGAAAGCCAATCGACCCTTCGATTCGATGTCCTCGGAGAGAAAATCGAGGTGCTTGTATTGGATGAAATCGCTGGTAATTGTCGTTGTGGTATCGGCCTGTTTTTTTACCGTCGTCCGTAGGGCCTTCGCCTCGGCAGCGGACATTGGGGTCTGGGCAAAAACTGTAGTGGAGAACAAAAGAAACAAAAGAAAGAGCGCGCCGCTCCAAAACATCTCGGGAGCGGGCACACCGCTAGAGATGGTCTTGGTTACCGGATGGTTCGAATCACTTGCGGTCGGCGGATACATACACTTCTGAATTGCTAGTCCCGACTTGGATGTGGCGGACAAGGTTGCGGGGAACTGATAAAGTATCTTAACTTTCAAGTTGCTCATAGGCCTCAATTTCCAGAAGTCTATTCGCGGGAACGGACTCTAGGTTTTTCTTCCGCAAAAATACCAATAACCGTTCCAAAACAGCGAGGGTCTTTTCACTGGTGTCATGCAAAAGGATGATATCGCCCTTAGCGACCCGCCGCGTGATTCGAAGATATATTCTATCCTCGGACCGGGGGGTAGTATCCAATGAGCGTACGCTCCATCCGACGGATAGCAGTCCCAAGCTTTTTATCGCTTTTTCGATCTGGGGATTCGTAACCCCAAAGGCCGGACGGTAGAGGTTCATTTTGAGTCCCGTTAATTGTTCAACAACGGATTTTGTAGCCAATAATTCGGACTTTACCTTCTTGGAGGTAAAAAATCCGAAGGTGCGGGAATGGGAATAGGTATGGTTTCCTATCGAATGTCCTTCTTCAAGAATTTGCTTTAAAATTTCCGGATGCCTTTCGATTTGCTTTCCGATACAGAAAAAAGTGGCTGTGGCGCCATGCTTCTTCAATAGTTTCAGGACTCTTGGCGTAAATTCCGGGTTAGGGCCGTCGTCAAAAGTAAGGGACACCCAATTCTCGCCCGTATCCGGGTTGTGGTGCAAGGATTTTAAATGGTAGTCCCATCCCACGAAAAAAGAACCCATGGCGGTTATGATCAACCAAGCGAGAACAAGTAACGCGAAAGCCCACCACGGGATTGGCACAAAAAAGGCCATAACGGCCAAGCTCGAGGTTAAAATCAGTGCCATAGGATTGATTACCCTGCGCCTCAACATTTTCGAAGTAAGGTAAAGCTGTGGTTTTCGCCACGGTATTGATTGTAGATCAGTATGGTCTCGGGAGATTTTGCATCCCCCATATTCAGGCGGACCGCTTGGGGGATGGATTGTCTTTTCAGGATTTTGTTGGCGAGCCAAAAACCGAATCCCGAGACGGTATCGTACTCACCTGATAAATGTTTGAAGTAGGTCTGGGCAGTATTTTCGAACAAGCCTTCTCTGAGTGCATCGTAGTAACCGTCGAATTCCACATCCCCGTTATAGCCGAGAACGATTACATCTATGGCATCCGGATCCATCCCGTTTTCGGATAAAAATGACGCTGTTTTTTCTGCCACCTGGTCTTCCGCCAAAGTATTGTACGTCTTGACCGCCACCAGTTCGGCATTACAAGAGTCCCGTTTTTCATTGGAAAGCGTAAAAAAATGGGCACCCTCGGAAAAGACGGCACCTTCTGTACCCGATTCTAAAAGAGACATGGTTTCTACCGGCTCTTGCTTGATGTGTCCGATCAACCGATGGGTGTCCACATGATGATCGACCAGTTCATCGACCCCGCCGACCAGAATATGCGATGCCTCCCCGATATCCAATTGCATTTTTGCATCCAACAATGCCGATTCGAAAGAGATGGCGGAATGTACGTAGGTGAAATTATGGCCTTTACAGCCTATGCCCAAAGCAATCTGGCCGGCCACGGTATTGTGGGAGGACTGGATAAAGCGCGTAGGGGTCAGAAACTGCTCGTCGTTGTTGATGATATCGCTGACGAATTTTTCCGAATCGCCGATGCAGCCCAGACCGGTGCCCACGATGATGGCATCGATTTCGTCTTCTTTCATGGCAGCTTCGGTCATTGCCGTTTTGGCGGCCACCGTGCTCATCTTGATGCCCTCCGCCATCCTTCGTGCCGCCGCAGGAGGTATATATTCCTTGTAATTGGGTGCGATGACGTTCAGCACAGTCTCGTTATGTCGAACGATTTCCTCCAGAAATAGCGCACTATCAAAGGTCTTCTGAGCGGAAACAGATCCTGTGCTGTTGATGTAAACGGGCATTACTTTGGTTTATTAATTTATAGATTTAGGAGTTTTGCCTGTGCAATTGTGGGGTTTTTAGCTTGTGCATCTACCAGAACCTTTTGTTTGAAAACTTGCATAAAGTGGACGTGTACCGGTGGGCCGGAATCCCACACCCGAATAGTTGTTTTTGCTGAGAAAATAAGCCTCGTCGGTATCAGCTACCGTAGTTAAAATAGTCAGCTCGAAATACGTTTTATTTTCTTTGTTGATCTTCATGTCTTCCTGTCACACTTCCTTAGAAAATATCAAGGTCGAACAATTGCCCCCGAATCCAAAGGAATTCGAAAGTACGTGCTGTAATGGTCTTCTGGTGACCTCGGTAACGGGGGAGAGGTCAAATTCTTTCATCGGGGTTTTATAGTTGAGGTTCGGAAAAATGGTGTTGTGTTGCAGCGCCAATATGGAATAGACCGCTTCTACCCCTCCGGCCGCGGCCAAGGTGTGCCCGGTAAAGGCTTTGGTAGAGCTGAAATCGGGAACTTTTTTGAACTTGCTGCCATTGCCTGGCCCTTTTCCGAGACCTCGCAGTTTGTCATGAAGGTGCTTGTCCCCTTTGTCGCGGCCAGCGTTGCCCCGACCGTCAGTACCGCCCTCGCCAGCATTGCCGTTAGCGTTTCCTTTCTCGCCAAAAACCCGTATCAGCGCCCGTCCCTCCGACAGATCATTGTTGGGGGTTGCCGTGCCGTGTGCGTTGACGTAGTCGATATCGGAGGCCCGAAGTCCCCCTGTTTTCAGGGCTTTTTCCATAGCAAGTACCGCGCCGTCGCCGTGTTCGGAAGAGGCCGTTTGATGGTAGGCATCGTTGGCATTGCCATAGCCAGTCACATAGCCGAGTACCGATGCATCCCTTTTTTTGACAAGCGCTTCGGACTCCAACACCAGGTAGGCCGCGGCCTCTCCCAAGTTCAGGCCTTTCCGTTCTTCGTCAAAAGGGGCACTATAGGTATCGGACAAGATCAGGAGGGTCTTAAAGCCGTTAATGGTGAATTTTGAAAGGCAGTCGGTACCGCCTACAATGGCCCGATCGAGTTGGCCGGAGCGTATCATCCGCGCCCCTAACATGATGGCATTGGCCGCCGAGGAGCAGGCGGTGCTGATCGTGGTCACAAAGCTCTCTTCGAGACCCAAATGCGCCGCTATTTTTTTTGTGGAATCGCCCGCGTGCAGGCCGGTAATATGCTGCCTTACTTCGGGCCGGTTAAAATAATCGTAGAAATACTGCTCCGATTTGTCCATTCCCCCAACGGTTGTACCAGAGATCAGCCCGGTACGCAAATCGTTGATATCCGTGATTCCTGCATGGGAGACGGCCTCTGCTGCTGCAGTGCATCCTATTAACACGGTGCGGGAAACCTCATTTTCAGCAAAGCCCAGTCGCTTTTCCAATTCGGGATTGGTATCGGCAATTTCCCCGACCATAATCTCATCCTTATGGATAGTCTCGATCTGTGATATCCTAGTAATCCCCTTATTGCCCGCAACAAGTGACGCATAGTTTTCCGCCACATTGTTTCCAATGGCGGAAATGATACCCATGCCCGTTATTGCAACTCCGTTTATCATTATTGGATTCAGGAAATTATTTTGGCTGTTTAATGAATTTTATCCAGTTTATCACTAGCGGATAGGTTACCGCAAAATGGCGGTTCGTTCGATTCGTCGGGACTAGCATTTTGTCTCCGCTCGGCATGGGCGCCCGCACTCCGATCAGCCGGACAGCCTCGTCTAAAGTCGCTGTTCGGGCACCTAGTCCAAACCCTATCGGCTACGGTGTTCCTTGATATAGCCGGCCATGGTATTCACGGATTCAAATATGGCCTTACCCTGCTTGGGGTCCGCCAATTTGATGCCGTAGTCCTTATCGAGCATCACGATCAGTTCCAGCGCGTCAATAGAATCCAGTCCCAATCCATCGCCAAATAGTGGATCGGAATCCTCGATTTCTTCGATGGCAACATCCTCCAGGTTTAGTTGTTCTATAATTTTCTCCTTCAATTCTTGTTTTAGGTCGCTCATGGGGTTGCGTATAATTTGATTAATTGTTGTTCGGTGTGCAAACGTTCTCCGGTCGGCGATACCAGATATAGAAAAGCTTCGTAGCTATCTCCATCGACATCGACCCATCCACACAGTATTTGGTCCGCCTTTCCTGTTTGCAAAAGACTTTCGGAATAATCCTTCATAAACCCCGGATTAAACGCGTCAAAGATAAAAAAACTATTCTCGGAACGCAGTTTATGCCGGATGCTAATTTCTCCGATACAGATATTGGGCAAAGTATAGACAAAAACGGCTGGACTAGGATAAAAATTGTCCGTATCGAAAATGGATTCCTGATATTTCCGATCTGTATCCAAACTCGAGGCCCGATTGGATAATATGATGGCTGTGTTTTGATTTTTACGGGATGAATTTTCTAGGGAGGGGTCGACGTGCACAGGATTGTTTTGGAACGGGTTTCCATGGGATGAATTTTCTTGAGATTGGCCCCTCGCCGAAGGAGTGCGGTCGAGCAAAAGCACTTCTGCCGCCAAAAAGGCCAGTTTGCTCAGCCGGTCCATCTTAAAGAATTTTGGATAATCGGTCTTGAAATTCCTATAGGCCAGTTTCATAAAAGGAACGAGGTCGTCCGCAGCCTCCTCGAAAAGCACGTTTCCATTTAGGGATATCCGATTGGCTTTAATATGGCAATAGCTTGATATGTAGTGCTTGCTTTCCAAAATAAATCCGAAACAGTTTTTAGGGTAATCAAAGAGAGTGTAGGGACCATTTCAGGGCCGTCCGTCTCGATTCGAGTACGTTTTCCTTCGCTGTACTTTTCACCATAGTCCCATATATCATGCCTTTCTGCAAACGAACATGGTATGGAATTCCCCCACCGGGAGGTCTTCCTCGAGGGTCAAACCCGCCTGTTCGACAAGCTCGCTGAATTCTGTGGCCTTGTACATCTTACTGTTCCCGTTGGCCAAGGCCGTGAAATATAGGGACGTGGCTTCGAGCGTAAAACGGGCGTTATCGAATTTTTGCCGATCGGTAAAGGTCTCGATGATGATGAGCTCCGTAGCGTCATCCATCGATATCACACAGGTTTTTAGGATTTTTAGGATTTCATCTTTTGAAAAACAATCCAAAAACTGGCTCATCCAAATCGTGTCGGCCCCGTTGGGAATTTCGGGATTGTCGGACAACCAGTCGATTTCCTGTCCGGATATCCGGTCCTCGAACCCGTTTTCCCTACCGTTCGCAAGGGCTTTTTTTAATTGTCCGGGCAGATCGAAAATCGTTATGTTCACTTCAGGGTCGTATTTACAGCAAAGCACGGCGAACTTGCCGGTATTGCCGCCGATGTCGAACAGCTTTTTCGGTTTATGCCGAAACACTAGCGGAAGGGCCTCTCCGAAAATCTCGTCCGAATAAAAATGGTCGAACTCGAACCATGATTTTTGGATGTGGGGCGACAGTTGCGAAAGACCCTCATAGATTGTCGGCCATGGCCCCAGTTCTTTCAGGCCACTGGGCTTGCCCGTTTTTATGGCATCGTGCAGGTGGAAGAGGCCCTGGTAGCAGACATCTTGCGTAAAGTTCAGATTGGCCTCCGTCATCTGGTTGTAGTTCAAAAAATAGCCAGTCTTGGTCAGCTCGTACCCTCCATCCACATTTTTCTCTACGATGTCGGAGCTTTCGGCGATTTCGAGCAGCACGCTCAGTCCGTATTCGCTGATGGAAAGGGCTTGGGACAGGTCTTCTATCGTTGCGCCCGTTTCGGAGCCGTTCTCAAACAGATAATCCAACACGCCCAGTTTGCGCAACGAAATCACCGCCTGGAACACAAAGGGGGCAAAAGCGATCTTTTGCGCCTCTTCCAAGGCTTCGATAGCTTTTCTCTTTTTTTTGGACATGCTGCTTGTCAATTGGTTTTGGGGTGCAAATTTAGGGATTGCGGACGGATTAGAAAACCAAAAAAAAAGGATGGCGGCAACAAACAAGTTGAGTGCGATTGTATAGCAAGTTGTTATTTCGTGCCTTTCCGCTATCTAAGGCAAGCCTCATGAAACGAGCTTTCAGAAATTTTAAAATTTACTTCGCAAAAGGCGATGTTTAAAATTTTTAATGCGAGAGCGTAGCGGTTACATACGTTCTCAATTTTTCAATTAACTTACTTCTAGATAATTAAAAAGATTTGAACGTATGAAATTACTAAAAGTACAAACGGCATTTCGTTTCGACGAAGAACTTCTTGAATTGGTAAAGGAAAAAGCAAAGGCCCAGCGCAGGAGCTTGAACAACTATATCGAAGGTTTGCTGCATAAGGATGTTGGCAGCATTCCCAACGAGGAAACCAAAAAGGCGATCGAGGAGGCTAGAAGTAGTAAGAATTTGGAGCGGATAAACGATTTGGATACTTGGGTGGCCAATTTATAGACCTGTGTACTATTTGGATTCTACCACCAAGTTCAAAAAAGACCTTAAAAAAATAAAGAGGAACCAAAAGGATTTCGGACTTGCAGTAGATGTTTTGAAGATTTTGGAAGAAAAAGGCGTTCAAGCAATCTCTGCAAAACGCAGACCACATGAGTATAAAGATAATTGGGAATGCCACATTAAACCCGACCTATTTATCATTTGGTTTCAGATCGAATCGCCCAAAATCATCAGATTAATCAGGATCGGTTCGCATTCCGATTTGTTCAAATAAAAATCAGGGTTTTCTGAAAACCGCCGCGGTATTGCTTCCCCCGAAGCCCGAGGCCGTCTTAAGAAAGGTATCCAATTTTTTTGGGGTCGTTTTTTCGATGACGTTTATCGGTCGGGAAACACCCAGGGTCTGAAAGCCCTTCGATGCGAAAAGCGTATTTCGGTGCAACGAATGCATGCCTATAATCGTCTCGATCAATCCCGATGCGCCCAAGGTATGCCCAAAATAGCCCTTGAGGCTGTTCAGAGGGGTGTTGGCCAATCCGGCTCGGTCAAAGGCGATGGCCTCCATCTCGTCGTTGTACATCGTAGCCGTGCCATGGGCGGAAATGTAGTCGATTTCCTTTGGGGATAAGCCAGTCTCCGTTAGGGTCGAGCTTATACTGCGAAACAGCCCCTCCCCGGTACGCGACGGCCCTGAAATATGGTTGGCGTCGTTACAGGATGCTCCCCCCAAAATTTCGACAGCTTCGGCGACCAGTCGATTTTTATCCTTTGTGACCAAAACGCTGGCGGCCGCCTCTCCGATATTGATACCGGAGCGGGACGCGCAATAGGGTCGGCAGGGTGCATCGCTCAGGGCCTGAAAGGAATTAAACCCCGAAATAATGAATTTTGTGACCAAGTCGCCGGCTACAACAAAAACATGGTCGAATTTTCCCTGATCGATCAAACGTTGGGCGGTAACTAGTGCCAATACCCCTGAAACACAAGCATTCGATACGATAATGGGTTCTGTTACAAAGCCGAAGTAGTGCTGTAGTGTCTGGCCTAAGACACTTAAATATGCACGCTTTTCGGGAAACGGACTCTCGCTTTCCAAGACATCGATATTGCCTTTGGTAGTAGAAAGTATCAGTCCCACTCGATCGGTCAATTCGATTTCCGGTGCCTTTAGTACCTTGTCGAGCGATACCATCAGCATCTTTTCCAAACGGGTGTGCGATGATTCGGCCTCCAATTTGCCGAAAGCGTCGTCTAGGTCCTCCTTGGGAATCATGGAAGCGTAGAACGGACGGGGCAGGATTTTCGGTTCGTCTACCAAATGCAATCCCGAAACTTCCGCGCTGATCTGATCTATCACGAAAGGGCTATCGAAACCTAGCGACGAGATGATATTGTTATGTGAAAGATAAACCTTACCCATCCAAAAGTCCCATTTTTATTTTCCATTCCCTGAAAAAAGGGGGCATTATCAGCGAAAGCTCGCCCTGTAACTCCACAAAGACCTGAACGGTTTTTCCGGTGCAGACCACAGCACCATCGGGATTCAGGATCTCGTACTTGAATACCATCTTGGCAGCGGGCGAGTCGATATAAGTCGTCTTTATCGTGGCGACGTCTCCGTATCGAAGGGGCAGTTTATGCTTGCATTTTGACGATACGATCGGGGTGGAGAAATTGTTCGCTTTTTGGTCGAGGTACGAGATACCGTGATGGCGGCCAAAAGCTTCCCGGCCATCCTCAAAAAACTGGATGTAGTTGCCGTGCCAGACGATGCCTAAAGGGTCGCACTCCGCAAAGCGTACCCTAATTTCGCTGGTATGGCTGATTTCTTCGTTCATACTGTAAAAATAATGTTTTGATGAGGTTTCTGTGGATTACAATGAGGTTAAAAATTTACACCGCGTTCTCCCGCTCATTGTAAAAGATAGCAACGCCCGTAGTCAACACAAAAAATAATAACAATAACCCGATTTCGGGAAGCAGTTCCAAAATCCCCACATTTCTTAAGAAAACATCGTAAAAGGCGTTGAGACCCCAGTTCATCGGTGAAATTTTGGAGAGTACCTGCATAAAGTCCGGCATAGCGAACACCGGCACCCAAACCCCGCCCAATGCGGCCAGAATGACCACAAATGTAGCTCCGAATGGGGCGGACTGTTCCTGTGTTTTCGCGATGGAACCCAATAGCAGCCCCAAACCTACCGCGGCCAATCCGGCAAAAAAAGCGACCAAAAAAAGTAGGGGAAGCTTGCGGGAAATTTCGAGTTTTGGAAGGTCTATCAGAGGAAACAGATAGATGCCGACCAACAGCATTAAGGCGAATTGTACAAGGGCCACCCCAAGAAACACTATGGTCTTTCCGCCGAGAAAGGTTGCATAGGATACCGGATGGGTGCGCAACCTGACGAAAGTACCTTGATTTTTTTCCTTGACCATGTTGATCGACAGGGGCAAGATGATAAAGAAAATGGCAAAGAGCGACCAAGCCGGAATATTGTGCTGGGTGGCATTTGGGATGATTTCTTTTCCTCCTCGGGATGGGGTTATTTCCTTAAAAACCAAAAAAGGTTCGGTATCAAAGATGGCTTCCGACGGATCATCGGTCAGTTCTTCTTGAAAAGCCTGATAGATGGTCCGGGTCTCGATTTTTGATACCATTTGATCGATACCGTTTTTGACCGAATTACGGAACGAAAATGGGGTCGCCGGGTCAAAATAGAGTCTGATTTCCTTGGGCTCCAATTTGGATTTCACCGACGGAATGCGATCTTCCGAGCCTCCAAACCTTTCGATAATACCGGCCACGTTATCGGCGACCTTAAGGTTTAGGTCACGCGACAGGTTCTCGGGAACGGCAATCCCCAACTGATACTTTCCCGTTCGAACCAGCTCCCGAACCGAGCTTTCGGTCGGTTGAAGCTCCACTTTGAAAAGTGATGAACTTCTAAGGTTGTCCTGAATTGTTTTTGAAACGGCGCCCCCGTCGTTATCCACCAGCAAAATGGGAATTTTTGCCTCCTTTAGGGTTTTGAAGGTGTCGTTCTGAACCAGGGTGATTGTGATGACCAGTAACAAGGGCATCAAAAAAAGGATGGCCAATCCCCCAAAGTCCCGTACCAACAATAGAAATTCCTTATATGTCGAGGCCCACAGTTTATGCATGGTCGCGCAGAGCTTTACCCGTCCGAGCCAAAAATACATCCTCTAGGTTCTTGGCGTCTTGATGTTGTGTTATTAGGGCTTTCGGGGTTCCTTTACAGACAATAGTTCCCAAATCGATAATGGCGACCCGGGTACAGAAGGCTTCCGCTTCGTTCAGGTGGTGCGAGGTATAGAGAATGGTGGTTCCCGCGGCGTTCAGTTGTGCCAAATAGTCCATGATGACGTTCTTCGATTGCACATCGACCCCGACCGTAGGCTCATCGAGGAACAGTACTTTGGGACGATGCATGATGCTGGCGATAAGATTGATACGACGTTTCATGCCGCCCGAAAAGTTGACGATTTTTTTATCGGCGAAACTTGATAGTCCCAATATCTCGATATGCTCCAGGATCTTCTTTTTTAACCGGTCACCCTTTAACCCGTACATGCTTCCAAAGTACCATAGGTTCTCATAGGCGGTCAGCGAGGGATACAGGGCATATTCTTGAGGAACGATACCGATTAGTTGTTTCAGTCGGTTTTTGTGTTCCCGGTAGTTGAGGTCGTCGATGCTGAAGGAGCCCGAAGTCGGCCTGAGCAAGGAACTCAACATGGAGATCAGGGTCGTTTTGCCTGCACCGTTTGGCCCTAACAAACCGAAAATGGCACCCGCTTTAATGGTGAGGTCCAGCTTATATACCGAATAGGCCTCGGCACCCTTATATTTCTTGGAAAGTTCGTTGACTTGAATCATGATGGTCTTCTTTCATCTTAGATCAAACCGCTTTTTTCAATTTTTTGAAAAAAACCTTTTCCCGCTCTGCGATAGCTTCCATTTGGTCGGCAATCTCATTGTATCCGTCGGTCAGGGCACTGCGGTTTTTGTAGATTCGCGAGGCATCCAAGGCGAAATCACGCCATAAATCCCCGATTTCGGTCATTTCTTTGGAGAATTTTCTGAGTTGTTCGTTTTGCAGTACCTCCGCGGCCTCTTGCAAAAACGCCGCGTAGATATAACGGAAGCCGCCGCCACCGGTGCCAATCTCTTCTTGCATACGAACAATTTGGCCCAGATAGTGGTTGGTCTTTTTTGGGCCGATTTTTTTGGGCCACTTCCGGATGTTCCGCGCTACCCATCGTATCGCCTTGACCCCGACAATCGGCACAGGGGCGGTCATGTCACGGCAGGTCTGTTTGATGCCCTTGACGATGGCCCGTTCCAGGTGTAGTTCTTCGGGAAAGACGGTGGGATAGTAAATATGGCCCTTGGGAGCGAAGGCTCCCTTGGCAAATCGGACTTTCTCAAGTTCTTTTTCGGTCAAAGAGGTCACGTCTTCCATGACAGGATCGCTAATCAGGTACCGGTCATCTTGTTTTCCATAGACCACCATGTTATGGGCATTAAAATGAAAGCGATACTCGTCGGGAAAATAAATCAGGTGGTACACTCCGACCTGTAAGCCTACCGGGTTATTTTTTCTCAGGTTTTGGTCCAGTCGGGACTTTGCCTTTTTGGGACTCTTGAATTTCTCTCGCTTTATCTTTATGCCGACGCGTTTGGCAAAACGGTTGAACACTAGCCCGGGCAGTACCCGGTAGGTAAAAACAGGGGCATGGTTCACTTTGATAAAAGGGAGATAGCTGAATAGCAGGCCCGAACCAATGCCGAAGACCATGGGTTCGCTGACCTCAAAGCCATTGTGCCGCATGAGGTTCGAGACTACACCGTTTTCGCAGTGGGCGGATTGTTTGTGGGAGAAGTCGATTTTTAGGGTTTCACTCATCGATACGTTTTAATTGTTCAATCGAAATTTCAAACACATCGGCATATTTTTGGAGGGTTTTCGACTTTAGCTTCTTGAATACCACGGGCTTAAGATGTCGTTTGACCCGCCATTGCCATAATCCCACGTAGCTGGCCAAAATAGGGATATCCATTTTGTGCAGTTCCATGTAATATTCGATCGGACTCGATTCGTTTCTCAAAAAGCGTGCTTTGGCCGCTTCTGTGCGCTCTTCGATTTCCCTGATGGCGTTGTCGAGGGCGATGGACTTCGGTTCCCATCCGGTGCTTAGCTCCGTGGTATATTCCCCGTTCTCGCCCACCGCGTACACCATGTCCTTTATGTTGGCCTTTTCAAGATTGCTTTTGTCCTGTGGTACTTCCTTCTTTTTCATTCTACCTCGTGGATCAGAAAATTGAAACTACAATCTACGATTAAATCGTCGTTTCTAAAAGTGGAGCAGCTTATGGTACAAATGCTCATGCTGCCCGTGTCGTATCGCGAGACTAAGCGAGCCTTTGTCACCAACAGCTCGTTGATCTTTGGCAGTTCGTGTATCTCCGCTTTTTTGATGGCGCTGATGTAACCTACAACCGAATTTCCAGCACCTTCCAGATCTTCATCGTCAAAATAACTTTGGCCGACGATGGCCGTACTGGCCTGGGCGGCATTTTCTATAAGACCGGTTTCCGACAGAAGGCCGCTAGAAGTCAAAAAGATGCAATCTCCCCGGATTTCAAAATGCGTGACCACCGAATCTTCGTCGAGATAGGGGGTTACAGTAGCCATCAACATCGGTTCGCGATGCGGGAGAAAGTTCTTGATATTGATGTCATAACGAGCCTGTTTCATTATTTAGTCTAAGGTTGAAATCCTGTAGTTCTATTGCAGCTACTTTAGTTGGCAGAAACATTTTAGTCTCATGTATTACTTGAAGGGTTATTGCGTTATTGGGTTTTCCGACATACCAACTAAATAACCCAATAACCATTTGCAATTCCATTGCTGTCAGAACCTATAAATTTCCAATCCATAATGGTTTAGTTTACCCATCCCCAGGGTCGACATTGAGGCACTATTTTATTGGTGGGACCCAAATTTAAAAAGCTGAAGACGCATTGAAATATAATGGTCGATCGAACTCTGATATTTCATGGGATTTTCGGTCAGCACCTCGATTCTTGGTTCTTTTGCGCCTTATACATACTGGTTTCCGATTTAGTTCTCCGTTCCCGACATGGGCTTCGCTTCACGGTGCCAAAGCCGTTTTCAACTCGCTTGAAGCCATCAACGCCCCCTCACACTCCACCTTGGCCCTAACTAAGCTGACCCCCATAATATCGTGTAGTATTTCTACCCGTGTTACCAAGGTTTCCGATACCATGGGGAGTTGAAAGATTTCCGCTTTCTTGATAGCACCGATGTAGCCCGTGGGGGCCGGCTGTCGTAACAGGTGAAATTTATAACCGGTATGCAATGCAATGGTCTGGGCCATGTTTTCAATTAAGCCCGGGGCGGAAAAGCGGCTTTTGGAGACCAGGATATGATCGGCCGTTACGGTAAAATGGGATACCACGTGGTGTTCCCCATACTCGGCCAAGGTATCGACCATGACAAAAGGACGTTTTTGAGGAATCAGGCTTTCCAGTAGGTCTCCGGAGGCGATATGATGATTCGTTCCCGCCATTAGCAAACGCTAAGATAGGCGTACATATACGAGAAACGAGCACTTTCGGGAACTTGGAAGAGGATTTTGTCCCCTTTCTTGAGCCCTCCGGACGCTATCAGCTCCTCCAACATCACATAGATTGATGCGGCTCCGATATTGCCGACGTGTTCGAGGTTCATAAACCATTTTTCCCAAGGCATCTCCACACCCTGTGCTTTCATTTCGTTATATAGACCTTGTTTGAAATAGTAAGAGGAGATATGGGGCAGATAATAATCAACATTATCGGGACCAATATTGTGTTTCTCGTAGACCTGTTTTAGACTATCGACCCCTTTTTTTAAAATGTTGGCGCCTAATAGACGGGTATCCTGTTTCATGGCGAACAGCGATTTTTTGCCCCACTGCTCCGCAGGTATTTCACTCCAGGGCGTCAGGTGACCGTCATCCTCCTTTTCTGCTCCGGCGTACATACAGGTTTCCATTTCATGGGCATACGAATACCCGTCGATCCATTCGATTTTTATGGGATGCTGCCCATTGGGTTCGCCTTCCAATAGCACGGCCCCGGCCCCGTCGGAGAGCATCCAACGTAAAAATTCCTTGTTGAATGCCAAAATCGGATTGTCATCCAGCTCTTTAAGGTGGGCGACCTCGTTAGCAAAAACATCCGCTTTCATCCAAGTAGACGTACGTTCACTGCCGGCGCAAGCGGCATTTTTGGTCTGACCCGCCTTCACGGAGAGGTACCCGTATTTGAGGGCGTTCATTCCTGAGCAACAGGCCCCGGAGGGAGAGTTGATCTCCATGTTCCGATTTTGTAAAAAACCGTGTACCATACTGGCGTGGGAAGGCAATATCTGATCGGGACTCGAGGTGCCGCAAGACAATAATTCCATGTCCTTCACCGTAAAATCACTGTCACAAAGTGCCTTGATGGCCGTAGCGGTCAGTTGGGCGTTGTTATGGGTTACGTTGCCATTTTCGTCAAGCGCGTAGTACCGGGTTTTTATCTTGTTGTTGCGCAGTACGAGACGCCTGGCTTTGGAAGCCTTGCCGTCGATTACGCCCAACCTTTGCTCCATTTGTTCATTATCGACCGGGGCGTTGGGCAAAAATTTCGCGATCCGGGTTATGTAAACGTCCTTCATCATGTACGCTTTAGAGCTACGGAAGAGTAATACTTTCTTTCCCTGTTCCGTTTTCGGGTCATGGGAAAATAAGTGAGCAAAAATACCACAAAAACTATTGGGGCTATGACCCAGATGGCAAATAACAAATAATATTTGAACAAACCAATCCATTTCAGGCGTTTGGGGTCTCCCGGACCGCCTTTCTTAATAATCAGGTTTGCCCACTTCGAAAACAGCACGTTGCCTCTTTCGTCGGTACGTACCAAGAAAGGATTTACCCGGAGGGCATCGCGCTGTAGCAAGTCGTGCTGCAAGTTCGAAAAATCGTCCGCGAGTAGGGCATCCTTAATCGGATGGCCAAATTTCACGGCATCGCCGATATCGGCATCCGACACCCCGGACTTTGGGAATATCCCGAGATAGCTATCCTTTTTTCCTGCTAGCATCCAACGTTGGATGGTGATCACACTGACATGGTTGATGTGCCGATCGACCATGGCAATGTGACCGACCAGCCGGGCATCGACCGAGGCCAGCAACCGCTTGACTTTTTCTTGAGCCTGGATCCACATGTTCCGACAGGCCACCACGGATACCACGGGGGTGTCTTTCAAAAGTTTACTCGCAAAATCCGATTTCAAAAAGGAATTTATAGGGATGGACGGGGTCAAATACCACACCTGATAGCCTAGGATTACCAAATCATATTTTTTACTGAGGATTTCCGCCCCGGGAGGATGGAAGTCGGCAGGTATCTGCAGAAAGCTCTCAGGAAACACGTCGTAAAATCGCTGCGGGTCCCAAGGGAAATCATACCGGGGGTCGGGAACGATTTCGTAATGGGAAACATTGACCGTATCGCCGCTAAGCGTACTGCTTATATTCTCCATAATCTTAGTCAACTGCCCGGTTTGGGAGTAGTGTATGATCAGTACCTCTTTCATAAAAAACTCAACCTGTTTTTTATTAATAAAATTGTTAGCCGTACAGTATCCGATGTGGCCAGCAAGCTATCTCGCATCCTGTACGACGGACTTTCAATGCACCGCAGCTTTTGCTGTGCTCGAAAGGTAAGCCGCTATTCTTTCCTGTCTTTCCAAAAGTCATAATAGTTGAACCATTGCAGGGGATATTCCTTTAGGATACCCTCCATACTTTCGCTATATTCCTGTAACAAGCCCTGTGCGTCCCGGGCCTTGAATTCGGCCGATTGGGCATAGAGTTCGTAGTGCCGTTTCGAGGCTTTCATAAAATATACGAACAGTACCGGTAGGTTCAACCGTGAGGCCAGTTGATAGGGACCCATCGGGAAATGCGCTTCTTTGCCCAAAAAATTCTCTGTCAACGTCTTCGAACCTGGCATATACCTATCTCCAGTGAATACCACCAATCCGCCTTCGTCGATAGCTTTATGGATTTCGAAGATATGCGACATGTCGTCTTTGACCACAATAAACTCCAAATGTGACTTTGCGGAAATACGCTCCATATACTCCTTTATATCTTGGTGCTCGGCGTGGGTAGTCACCATACTGATATTGGAAATATGGTAGCGATCTTCCAAGAAATAATGGGAAATCTCGAAGTTGCCTACATGGCCACTGATCAAGATGCCCCCTTTATTTTCTTTGAGCAGGTTGTCGATGTGCTCGATACCATTGTGGGCGTAGGTGAACTTTTCTCTAAGTCCAATTGAAATAGCGACCTTATCGGTCAGGGTCTGGCCGAAAGTATAATAGCTTTTATATATGTTTATAATGCTTTTAGCCCTTGAAAACCCATGTCTTTTACGGAAATAAGCATAGGTGTCGCGGTTGCTCTTCGGAGAAAACAGCGTGTAATATACGATGACCACTCGTAGAAGGGCATATGCCGCGGTTATGCCGAAATTTCGGAGAAAGAAAATATAGATTTGGTACCCCAAAAGAGTACCTCTAGATTTTCCTTCCCACTCCGTAGCCATGTTCCGGGTTTTGTAATGCGCTGCGGTCTCGATTAGCCCAACTTTCTTTCGATGAGGTCGTAGAAATTCTGAAGCGTGTGAATATTTACGAAATCCTCTCCCGTTAACTTTACCCCAAAATTGCTCTCTACCGCGACCACAAGGTCGACAAAATCGAGACTATCAAGATCAAGGGCGTCCTTAAGGTTGGCCTCAGGTACTAATGCTTCCTCTTCCACTTCGAAATCGTCGATGAGGAATGCATCAACCTTTTCAATAATATTTTCCTTGGTCATCACCATTTTCAGCTAACATTTTTTGACGATTAGAGCGGAATTCGTTCCGCCAAAGCCAAAAGAATTTGACAAAAATACGTCAATTTTTTTATCTAAAGTTTTCCTAACAAGGTTAAGTTTTGCGGAGTCTTCGTCCGGATTTTCCAGATTGATGTTCGGGGCGATAAAATCGTGCCGCATCATCAACAGGGAATAAATGACTTCACTCGCCCCGGCCATCCAGCATTCGTGGCCCGTCATTGATTTTGTCGAGCTAACGTACGGATGGTTTTGCCCAAAAACAGCGTCTATCGCCTTGGCTTCGTTCGTATCACCGACCGGAGTCGATGTGGCGTGGGCGTTGACATAATCTATGGACGAGACGGATAGGTTGGCATCGGCCAGTGCCTTTTTCATGGCTTTGGTCGGGCCTTCAACGTTGGGCGTAGAAATATGGTCCCCATTCGATGAAAATCCGTAGCCCAGAATCTCTCCCAAAATGGGTGCACCCCGCTTTAAGGCCGATTCATAGCTTTCTATGATAAGGGTAGCCCCCCCGCCACTGGGTACCAATCCGTTACGATCTCTGTCAAACGGGCGGGACGCCTTTTCGGGATGTTCCGTATTCGTCGCAAAAACCCCCAGTCCATCGAAACTGCCCATTGCAAGGGGATTGATTTCCTGTGCTCCCCCCGCGATAATGCATTCTTGCAGTCCGCTTTTGATTAAATGATAGGCCAGCCCGACGGAATGCGAACCGCTGGCGCAGGCCGCACTGACGGTCAGATTGATGCCCCGAAGTTTGAAAATTGTAGAAAGGTTCATCGTTACTGTGGAGTTCATGGCCTTAAAAATCGCCCCCGAACCCACTAAGGTGGTATCACCCTTTTCGCGCATGGTATCGACCGACTCGACCGTCGAACGGGCCGTGCTATCGTTACCGTATAGAATGCCTACTTCGTGGTCGTTCAAAAAATCCTGGTCGATCCGTGCATTTTCCAGGGCTTCGATAGTGGCCATATAGGCGTACTGAGCCTCTTCGCCCATGCTGATACGCTGCCTGCGGGATAATAAGGGTTTGAGGTTCGGGCTTTCGACCATGCCCGTAATCGGGGATCGAAATCCGAAGGCATCGCGTTCGGGATCATGGACGATTCCCGACCGGCCTTCGTAGAGCGATGTCTTAACATCCTCTAAATTCTTACCGATACAGGAATAAATGCCCGTGCCTGTGATTACTACTCTCCTCATTCTTCTCTTTAGCTAGTCGTTTGTAAATAAATATACTAAAGTTTGGGACTCTAACGAAGTTTTGGTTTTAAAATTGCCCAGCGTGGCGATATCTTGTCCCCAACGCACTTCAAGAGTGATAAAATGGATTTGAAGGTTGTCGCCTACCTGATGCTGACCCCAACCCTGATGCGGTCAGTAGTGCCTGACTGGGGACGCAGTGTGCGGCCATAGTCTTGGGTCGTCCAGGAACACATTGCCGGTTGAACGGTTTGGGTATAGCCTGAAATTAAGAATAGATCCCTCCGTTGATATTGATAACGTCTCCTGTAATGTAGCCCGATTTTTCCGAAGCTAAAAAAGATACCAAATGGGCCACTTCTTGCGCGGTTCCGAAGCGATTGGCAGGAATCATTTTTTTTAGCTCCTTTTCATCCAGATTTTGCGTCATGTCCGTTGCGATGAAGCCCGGGGCCACGGCGTTCACCGTGACGTTTCTTTTGGCCACTTCCTGTGCCAAGGCTTTGGTCGCTCCGATTACCGCACCTTTTGCCGCGGAATAGTTAGTCTGGCCGGGCGTGCCCTTCAAGCCTGAAACGGACACCATATTGACGATTCTCCCGTATTTGTTGACCAGAAGTTTTTGGATCAGATGGTTGGTTACATTGAAAAAACCGTGGAGGCTGGTATCGATGACCTTCGACCAATCTTCTGCCTTCATCCACATAAACATGCCATCTTGAGTGATACCTGCGTTATTAACGATTACTTCGATGATGGCGCCGGCATTGGTCTCTTGCCAGCTGTCCAAAGCGGATTTTACGTTGGCGGCATCGGTCACGTTAAAAGGCAAAAGCTCTCCTTGGCCGCCGGCATCATGCACAGCCTTCAGGGTTTCCTTGGCGGCCGTTTCGTTGCTGTAATAATTGATAAGGATGCGATACTCGGAGTCCTTCGCTAGTTGGATGCAGATGGCCCTTCCGATGCCCCTGGACCCGCCGGTCACCAATGCATACTTCTGTTTGCCCTTCTCTTTCATGTCCATAAATAATAATATGACTATTCGACCGATTCGAAGGGTTCCGCATTCTCGAACCACTTATCCCCCAGCAGCTTGCCGTTTTTGTCAAAATAGCCCCATCCTTTTTTGGACTTTACCCGGGCAAGACCGTTAATAAAACCCTTTTCGTTATTTCCCGCTAAAAAGGCGAAACCGGCCGTGATATCGTAATCCGTGGGAATGACCAGTTTTCCCGAGGTGTCGATAAAACCCCAGTCCCTGTCCTTGACGGGTGCCATTCCGTCGGAAAACACTTCCGCATCCCGATATTGAGGCTCGATGACCATTTTTCCGCTTTCATCGATATAGCCCCATTTTTTGCCATCGGCAACGGGAGCGAGTCCGTCGGAAAAGGCCCTGGCCTTATCGAATTGCGGCTCGATCACCCATTTTCCGCTGCTATCGACATATCCGATTTTTTTATCCCTTTCGGCGTAGGTCATCTGGGAGTCCCCGTGAAAAATCCAAACGTCGGTGGCGCCTTCGATGGGGTTAAAGCTTCCGTTGTGGATGATTCCGTAAACCCCGTTCTTTTTTCCATAGACACCGTTCGGCGACCAGGTGTTGCCGATATCCTCATATTCCGCAGGGATCACTTCTTTCCCCGAGGTATCGATCATGCCCCACAGGTCATCCCCCTTTTCGACTTTGGCATGTCCGTTTTTAATATCCTTTATAGTCCTATAAGTAGGTTCAAGCACGATTTTACCGTCCGTACCTAAAAGTCCCACTTTATCGCCCTGCCGCCAGAAGGCGACTCCATCCTCAAAATCGTATAATTTTTCTTCCGTAGCGGGAATGTAGAGCACTTGGTTGTTCTTGTCGATATATTGCCATTGGTCGTCCTTCAAGACCAAAGCGTATCCCGAATTGAAATATTTGACCTTGTCATACTGGGGTTCAATGGCCCATTCGCCGGAAGCATTGAGAAAGCCCCATTTTTTATCCTGTTCGGCTGCGGCCAGACCATCGCTAAAGGATTTGGCATCATCGAATCGGGGCTCGATAACGTAGTTGGCGGACTTGTCGATATACCCGAATTTTTTATTTTCCCGTACCAAGGCGAGGTCTTGGGCAAAAGTATTAAAAGCGGTCAAGCATACGGTTAGGAGTAAAGTGAACGTGGTTTTCATAAGTAATATTTTTTGAATTCGTTAAAGGGGAACGTACTACAACAATATAGGATACAAGATACAAAAACAGGATCAAAATATCGAAAAGAGACTATATTTAAAGCCGCGAACCTTATTTCTCTTTCGTCTCTTCTTTGCCCTCTTTTCTATTTGTTTCGGTGGTTAGTGATATAATCCTTCACCTGGTTAACATAAGGGTACATGATTTCGTCGTTTTTGAACGGGGGAACAATTGTTCGAACGGCGTCGTACATATTTCTGGTCTTGGTCGATACCTTATCTTTCACGTCTAGATATTCGATGGCCTGCACTACGGTAATCATCTCGATCGCGATGACCTCAAAAGCGTTTTCGATGACCTTTTTGGTTAGCAGGGCGGCGTTGGTGCCCATGCTCACGATATCTTGGTTGTCGTTGTTATTCGGGATGCTGTGCACGTACATCGGGTTACTCAGCGCCTGGTTTTCAGCAGCTGTCGAGGTAGCCGTGAATTGTACCCCCTGCATCCCCAGATTAAGGCCTAGCGTCCCCAAGTTCACAAAAGGGGGGAGAATACCGTTGAGATGGGGGTTGAGAAGGTAGTTCAACTGCCTTTCGGCCAGCATGCTCATTTTGGTGACCACAATTTTCAGCTTATCCATTTCAAGGGAAACATAGTCCCCATGAAAATTGCCGCCGTGATAGACGTTCTTCTTTTCCACATCCACGATGGGGTTGTCGTTGGCGGAATTGACTTCGCCGATCAAGATGCGCTCCACCTCGTTCAGGGTATCCAAAACGGGACCTAGAATTTGGGGGACGCAACGAAGGGAATAGTATTCCTGGACCTTTTCAGTAAAAACAGATACGTCGCTGTTGGTGTCTTTGTACAGGTGATGCTCCCGTTTCCGGGTGAGGGAACTGTCTTTTAGATGACTGCGCATCGAACGGGCGATTTCCCGTTGTCCGGTATGCTTTTTCGTCCGGTTCAGGTCATCCGAGAGGTGGTCGTCGTAAGCTTTGACAATTTCGTTAATGGCCGAGGAGCACGAAATCATCCATTCTAACAGCCTCCGGGTATAAATGGTGTTCACCATCCCGATACCCGTCATGACGGAAGTACCATTGATGAGTCCCAGTCCTTCGCGTAATTTTACCTTGATAGGCTCGATGCCCTCGGCCTCGAAGACGCCCTGGGTCGGTCTGCGTTCCCCTTTGTAGAATACTTCGCCTTCCCCGATCAATACCAGCGCCAAATGCGCCAATTGCACCAAGTCCCCACTAGCGCCTACTCCGCCATGTTCGTAGATAAGGGGAGTAATGTTCTTGTTGATCAGCTCGACCATGGTATCGATGACCGAGAAATGTACGCCCGAATTACCAAGGCTCAGGGTGTTCAAGCGGGCCAACATGGCCGCCTTTACGTATTTTGGGGGAATCGGATTGCCCGTGCCGGATGCATGACTACGGATAAGGTTGTATTGCAGCTGAACAATTTCGGAATCGTTGATCTTGTACTGCGTCATCGGCCCAAAGCCCGTGTTTACGCCATAGATGATTTTGTTCCTCGAAAATTCCTTTAAAAATTCGAAGCTTTTCCGGACCGTATCGGTTGCTTTTGGGTCTATGGTAACGGGTCGATTATCAAAAATGGCATCGTAAAAATCCTGAATACCTAATTTTCCCTTGATCTTTGGCATTTGCGGTTGGTTGAATCTGGGTAGCGCGGTCGGCTCCCGTGTAAGTTTCCGTTAATCTGGCGGCAAAAATAGCAATTTCAATATGCAAACTTATAACAATTACTCCACGAATGTCGTATTTTTACCTTGTATTTCAACAAGATACCCTTAGGTTTCAGGGAAAGATACAAGATGATGGAAAACGAGCAAGTAGATGTACTGATTATCGGCGCAGGGCCTTCGGGAGCGGTTTCCGCGGCTTATCTCCACAATCAGGGCTTTCAGATCAAGGTCGTGGAAAAAAGCAAATTTCCGAGGTTTGTTATCGGAGAAAGCCTTTTGCCCCGCTGTATGGAGCATTTTGAGGAAGTCGGGCTATTGGATGCCTTAAAGCAACAAAATTTCGAGGTAAAGGGAGGGGCCCGATTTATGAGGGGCGAGAAAATGTGCAATTTCGATTTCAGCAATAAATATACGGATGGATGGGATTGGACTTGGCAGGTGCCGCGGGCGGATTTTGATAAAACCTTGACGGATACCTTGGAAGGATGGGGCGTAGCTATCGCTTTTGAACAGGAAGTCGTCGCGGTGGAATTCGACGGAAGCGAATCGATCACCACTATTAAGGATGCCGAGGGCGGACTTTCGACCGTTTCTGCCAAGTTCATCGTAGATTCCAGCGGGCATGGACGGGTGCTCCCCCGATTGTTGAATCTCGATATGCCTTCCAAAATTACCAAAAACTCCTCAATTTTCACTCATGTCAAGGATGAAAAACGTCCGGAAGGGCGGGAGGGTACCATCATCACATTCGATATCGTTAGTCGGGAGACCTGGCTTTGGGTCATTCCTTTTTCCAACGGTTATACTAGTATCGGCTTCGTTGGCCCTACCGATTATCTCGAATCTTTCGAGGGCAGTACCACCGAAAAGCTTCAGGAAATGATGAAGCTATCGGATTACTATTTCGATCGTTTTGAGGGAATCGGCTACGAATTTGAACCCCGAATGCTCAAGAACATCGCCAAATCGGTCAAAAAACTTTATGGAGACGGCTTCGTACTGACCGGAAACAGTGCGGAATTTTTGGATCCCGTGTTTTCGTCCGGGGTAACTTTTGCCACCGAATCCTCTTTGACGGCCGCCAAATTGATCACCCGACAATTGAATGGTGAAACCGTCGACTGGGAGGTCGATTACACCGAACACATGAAAGCGGGGGTAGCGGTCTTCTCCACCTACGTGAAGGAATGGTACACGGGAAATCTACAGACCATTTTTTTTGACAGCAACGAAAACCCCGACATCAAGGCGCAGATTTGCTCAGTACTAGCGGGATATGTCTGGGACCGGACGAACCCATTCGTGAAGAACCATCATCGTCTGGTCAAGACCGTTGCCCGAGTGGCGGAATTGGAGAAAGGGCATTAAGGCATTAATTATGAGTAGCCTTGCAGCCGGTTTACTCTATGAAAAAAATAACAGCCGAGGTAGGAATCTGCTGAAGTACCAAGGCGTTTTAGGGCTTGCTGCGTCACTACTGCAATTTTATCGTTCGTGAATCGCTATTACGTGTTTCTAGAATGCTCTATCTCCCATGGTTTTTTGCTGGATTTTCGTTCTTGAACTGCCATAATTTGTAAGAATTGGTTCGACTGTCATATTCTCCCCACATCAAACCTGATTTATATTTGAATATGGTTTCATTATAAGGTTTTTTTCTTCTGGATGCTTTAAAATCTGATATTCTGTCAAATAGCGTAGGACGTAGGCTATCCTGGATGTGCTCAAAATCTTTATTGAATAATCCTGTCGTATAGATAGACTTATTTCCTTCAAAATAAGAGTAACTGTAAAATGTATTGTTAAAACTATTTGATGGAGAGAAACCGGATGAGGAAATCGGTCCCATAGCGGCCATTGGGGCCATGTTCCCAATTTCTTTGTTACCGCCAACTGAAATTTCGTAACCGTAAATTGTCGGATATAGGGAGATTCCGACCTTAGCTCGGTTAATTTTCCGGATGAACTTTTTTGTTTCGTCCAGTTCTCGATATCTATTGAAAATCGAACCATTGAGCACCATGGGCGAATTATTAAACTCAATTTCCTCATCCTTAAGAACAGAGTACTTTTGAATTACTACTTTGGAACGAGTATCCGTAATTTTGAATTCGAAGCCATATTTGTTTGACGCCAAAGTCAGTAGATAGGTATCGAATAAAAATGAATTTGTTTTATTCTGTTTCTTGGGCACGTTTCTAAGTGGTTTATCGAAGGTATCGGACAACGCTGAAATAGCTGATAAATTTCCTTTAGAGCCAGAGAAATAAAATCTAATCGTCTACAGCCGCAAACACCATCTGCCGGAACTTCCATCCCGTTTCATCGGAAACATCGCCTTGGGTCTGCTTCATCAAAATGCCGATAACCTGTTCTTTCGGGTCCGCAAAATATTGGGTATTAAAATAACCGCCCCAATCAAAGGTGCCGGTACTTCCGATACCCCCGGCATCCTGTCCTTCGCCAGTGACCACGCCGAAGGCCAGTCCGTAGTGCTTGAGTCCACCTCCCCACAGTCCCTTTGTCTGGTCGCTCATAATGCTTTGTACGGTGGTTCGGCTCAAGATGCGTTTTCCGTTAAGTTCGCCGTTGTTGAGGTACATTTGCAAAAAGGTCGCATAGTCTTCCGCTGTACTTGAAAGTCCCGCTCCGCCCGAGAAAAAGCGTTTGGCCCCTTTGATTGGGTAATCGGTGTCGTAAAAGGTTTTGGGATATTTCTCCCATTCTCCGGTCTCGAACCGCTGCACTGACACCAGTCGCTTGTGTTTTCCCTCGGGAAGATAGAACCAAGTGTCGTCCATACCCAAGGGTTCGAACAGGCGGGTTCTTAGAAATTCGTCGAAAGGAAGACCGGAAACCACCTCCACGAAATAGCCCAGCACATCCAAGCCTTCGCTGTAAACATAGGCGTCGCCTGGATTGTGGTGCAAGGGAAGCTTCGCCAGTTTTTTGACGCTTTCGGCGATAGCAATGTCCTCGGTCGTGAACAGATCAGTAACCCCGGCCTTGGCATAGATTTTCTGGAAACGCTGATCCCCGTCGATAACGCCATACCCTAATCCGGAAGTATGGGTAAGCAGATCTCGAATGCTTATTTGGTCCTTTGCGGGTTTCACGGTGTAGGTGGTATCGGCTTCATTGAACGTGTCGAGGATCTGTGCTTCCCCGAAATCGGGAATGTACTTTGAAATGGGGTCGTCCAATCGAAATTTCCCTTCTTCCCAGAGCATCATCACGGCGGTGGAGGTTATGGCCTTGGTCTGTGAAGCGATCCGAAAGATGGCATCCTTTTCCATTTCCTTGTTCTCTTGATTGTCAGCCATACCATAAGCCTTATGAAAGACGATTTTCCCGTTCCGTGCAATCAGGGCCACCGCGCCCGGCACCTGGTCTTCCGCTATCGCATTCTGGAGCATGACATCTATTCTATCGAGTCGTTCGGGTGACATGCCTACGCTCTCCGGCGATGCTTTCGAAAGTGGCGCCGCGGTTTGGCGGGGTTTTGTTTGGCCGGCAAGGTTTAGGGTCAAAAGGGACAGAAAGAGGATGATGGCGGTTTTTTTCATGACAAGAAATTCATGTTCGGGGACAGTAGTTGTAGGGCTTTCTTGATTTTGGATGGATGCAATTATCAAGTACCATGGAAAAACCCCGATTCTTTGAAATTAGCGTGAGACGAACCATTTTATTAGCCCATCTCAAGCCAAAGTTTATTGATCGGCGTTATTCGAATATACCGTTTTTACTTTTCCTTTGGTATCGATACACCGAATTTGCTCTATATTTTCGCTGATTCGTATGCTTCGGCTGCTTTGGGAAAGATAACCGGAACCGTAATAGAACTCCTTTTTATAGATTTCGCCGTCTTTCAGTTCGATTTCGGCAAATTGAGTGTCTGACTCCACAGTAATCCACCGGTCCGGTTCAGATGTCAATTCGGTCGTAAATAACTTCAAGTTCGCGTCATTGTTGGCGGACAAAACCTTATAGCCTCCGTTTGCACCTTTCAACAAGGCCAGACCGCTGGCATCCATCTGATTGACAAAGCCACTGGTCTCCCATGGCATATTCAAGAACGTGCCGTCGCCTTTCCCTTTTGCAAATGCGCCCAAAAAGGCATCATAACGGCCTGTAGCGGCTTCGGTCGCGTATGAATTTCCGGTAAGGAGAAGATCGAGGTTTCCATCCAGGTCGAAATCCGAGACGGTGCTGCCCTGGATTGGGGCTACCTGCAATCCTATGGGTAAATCGCGAAGCGCAAAGCTTCCGTTCCCTAGATTTTCTAAATAGCTGTTGGCGAAATTATGACTTTTGACCACATAGGTGGCTTCCAGTTCTTCAGGCAGAAAAGCCCTTTCAAATGAGGTCTCCGAGTACGACTCATAGGTTTTAAATCGGCTTCCCATGGCCCTTATCTGTCCGATAACCTCGTCCCTTGAATGTGCCAAGTGGTTCTCTCCGTCGATATAATAGCATAGTACGGGATCGATTTGTCCGTTCTTGTCATAATCTGAGGCATAGATACACAGGGGTTCTTCTGCCGAGGCGCGGTATTTGGAATTAAGTCCCAAATTTCCCAAAATATAGTCCATGTCGCCATCCCGATCGAAATCGCCGCCGTTGATGCTGTTCCACCAGCCTTCGGTCTTATTTAGTCCCGGAATGTCATCCTGAAATACCAGTTTTCCATTCTCATTGTGGTAAATGGTAATCGGCATGAATTCGCCCATGACAATCAAGTCGGTCCACCCGTCGTTGTCGTAGTCCGTCCAGAGGGCGGAGGTGACCATGGTCAGGTTTTCCCAGCCGGGTATAGAACTTCCGATGTCGGAAAACCGGGGTCGGTCCACATTCGGATCGGAAACATTTTCCAACAAGTAACTAGTGGCAGGAAGGGGGTAGGCGCCGGGCTGCACACGGCCACCCACAAATAGATCAAGATCGCCATCCTTATCAAAATCATTGGCCGTAACGCAAGATCCGCTGGCAGTGGTTTCAGGAAGCGCATCGGACAGGGCAAATCGACCGGAACCGTCGTTGAGGTACAGGCGGTCTTGATATACTTTAGGGTCGTTCGGTGCGACAACGCCCCCGCTGACCACGTAAAGGTCGTTATCTCCATCTCCATCGGCATCGAAAAAAAGGGAGCCCATATCCTCGTACTCCGGGTCGACGACCCATTTTTGGGACTCAAATTCCCCATCCGGCCTTTGCAAAAAAAGCTGTCCCGATTGACCTGCCGCACCGCCGATGAAGAAATCATCCCGTCCGTCTGCATTGACATCGGCCACCGCTATGCCCGGTCCGTTTCGGGAGTGCAAGTGGGGAAGGATGGGCTGTACCCTAAAGTCGACAAAGTCGTCTTCACGATGTCGGAAATCAGGATCCAGACTGTCCTTTAGCTCCTTGAAAAGGGTATTTTTAGGCTGATTGTTGTAGGGGAAATCGAGCAATGTACTCTCCAATTGGCGGAGGGTCAAAAGTTGGTCGGCGAAAACCCCGGTCAAAGTTTGATAACTACCGTCGGGCCATGTGACTTCAAGAGTATCGACCTTCTGATGCTGTCCCAGCCCGAAATGGATGATCGGGTCAACGCTCGATTCGTAGCCCCGGCTCAGATAATGCTGGTAGTATTGTGCGGTGTCCGCCGCGCTTAGTTTAAGCTTGGCACCGATCCCGTTGCGGTTTTGGGGTTTCCCGACCAGCTTTAAGCGTAAAAAATGATGGTCCTTGAGCCTTTCTTCCATGTTTTGATAGACAAAGGCGGGCTGGTTCACATTGTTGACGAGCAGATCGAGATCGCCGTCGTTGTCAAGGTCGGCATAGGCGGCCCCGTTCGAACAACTGGGCGTATCCAGGCCCCAACTTTCCGAAACCTTTTCGAAGGCCATACCGCCGGTATTCCGGTACGCGTAATTGGGCAGGTCTGCCTTGGGCAGTTCCGTGATCGAGGCGAGTTTTTGCCGGGTCTTGGCCTCGATATCGCCCAAGGGGTTGTTATAGATTTCCTGGTAATTGATATAGTCCAGGTTACCGAGGTCCCTCAGGAAGCCGTTCGTAACGTACAGGTCTTTACGGCCATCGTTGTCGTAGTCCGCGAACAACGCGCTCCAGCTCCAATCGGTGCTGCTTACGCCAGCCAGAAATCCGATTTCACTGAAACGGCCGCCACCTTGATTGATCTGCAGGGTATTTCGGCTGTACTGAGGGTCATATCCCGCGTCGAGCATCAGCTGAAAGCGGTCGTAGCCCGTGGGGGAGATGATTAGCTTTTGCCTCTTGTTGTCTTCCGGCCGCATATCGAGTACCATGATGTCGGGCTTCCCGTCGTTATTGATATCGGCCACGTCATTACCCATTCCTGCGTAGGAGGTGTGCTGCAGCTGTTCAGAAATTTTATCCACGAAAGTACCGTCCTTTTGGTTGATGTACAAGATGTCGTTTCCAATAAAATCATTGGAAATATAAAGGTCGGGCCAATCGTCCCCGTTAATATCGGATACGCCTACTCCAAGACCATAGCCTTCCACAAGAATTCCGGCATCCAAGGTAACGTCCGTAAATTTTCCGTTACCGTCGTTGCGGTACAGACGGTCGTTCGTAATCGAGGAGCCATCGAGCACTTTCGGGCGGCTTACGTTCACCTCGTACTCGTAGGCGGCCTGGTTGACCAAAAGATACATGTCAAGATCATTGTCTTTGTCATAATCGAAAAAAGCGGCGTGCATGCTTTGACGGGTGTCGGCAAGTCCATAGGCTTTCGCTTTTTCGGTAAAGGTATTGTCGCCGTTGTTGATATAGAGCAGGTTCGCGCGTTCCGGCTCCTTGGCACTGCCGGATACACATACATAGATATCGAGATAACCGTCCTGATCGATGTCTACCATAGTCGCTCCCGTGCCCCAACGATCATTTAACAGTCCAGCATTGTCGGTAATGTCCTCGAACTCCATATTTCCCTTGTTGCGGTACAGCCTTCCGGAGACGCTATTGCCACTGAAATACACATCGGTAAGTCCGTCATTGTCAATGTCCCCCACCGCGACGCCGGCACCTGTGTAAATGTTCATGTAATCTAGAACGTTGATACTGTCGTTCTCTTCGATGGTATTCTCAAAGGCTATACCTGTTCTTGAGGCATCGAGCCGTTGAAAGCGTTCAGATGCGTTGTGGCCGCAGCCCCCGATCAGGGCCATAGAAAACAAAAGCACGATATGTACAGTCCAACGTTTCATTGTGCTGATCTTATTTCAATTTGCTTTCCTCTTATGTCCATAACTTTTACGGATACCGCATCCGGAGGAATCGATAGGGTACGGGTCGATTGCGATAGGTAGCTCGTACCGTACGGGAACTCCGTTTTTTGCCGTCTTCCGTTCTTAAATTCTATTAAAACGGACACTTCGTTGGGTTTCATTCGATACCATTCGTTTTTTAGGGAACGGGAAAAGGTCTTCAGTTGTCCATCGTTGATACCGATGATCGTCAGTTCCTTTTCGGGGGTCACAAGGCGCACCAATCCCTTTGCATCCCCTAAGACCGAGAATCCGCTTAGCAATACGTCAACGGACTCAAAACCTCCTTTGCCGTTGCCCGCTAGCAGCCATCCGATCGAGGCATCATAGCGCCCTGAAAAGACTTCACCGCTGTAAAAATTGCCGACGGCCAGTATATCGAGGTTATTGTCACCATTGTAATCGCCGACCAGAGAACCGTACATTGGGGCTATCTGTGCGCTTCTGGGCAGTTCGGAAAGTTCGAACTGGCCGTCGCCCAAATTTTCAAGGTACGAATTGGCGAAGGTTTCGCTCTTGAAGACTTGTGCACTGGCGATTTCATCTTTGGTAAACGATTCTTCGAAGGTAGCGTTCGCGTAGTCGGAGTAGGTACGGAAGCGCCCTTTCATTGCGCTGACCTGGTCGATTAGGTCGTTGCGGGAATGGGCTATATAGTTTTTGCCGTCAATATAGCGGCACATAACCGGATCAATCTTTCCATTTTTATCGAAATCGCTGGCATAGATACAGAGAGGTTCCTCAGGGGTGGCCATATATCGGCTGTTAAGACCGAGGTTTCCTAGAATATAATCGGTGTCACCATCGTTATCAAAATCGCCGGAGTTGATGCTGTTCCACCAGCCGTGTGTGTTTTTGAGTCCCGTGCTGTCCGTTATCTCGGACAGTTTTCCACGGTCGTTGCGAAAAAATCGAATGGCCATAAATTCGCCTACGACAATAAGGTCCTGCCATGAATCATCGTTAAAATCGGTCCAAAGCGCCGCGGTGACCATTCCAAGTTCTGTAAAGGTAGCCCCTATGGGCTGATTGTCCCTTTCAAAATATATTTGGTCTTTGGTACTAAAATTTTTTAGGAGAATGCTTTTCGGGGTTAGGGGGTATTCCCCGGGCCGTACTCGACCGCCTACGAACAAATCGAGATCTCCATCCTTGTCGTAATCGGATGCCGTGACCACCGAACCGCTTTCATAAAGTTCCGGTAGTGCGGGCACCTTTTCGAATTTTCCGTATCCATCGTTCCGGTACATCCTGTCTTGGTAGGAAATGTCATCGACGGATTTTGACGTTCCGCCGCTGACCACGTAGAGGTCTTGGTCGCCGTCATTGTCCGCATCGAAGAATAGTGCGGCCATATCCTCGTGGTTGCGGTCGGTCAGCGAGTCGGCCCTAAAAGTTCCGTCTTCTTTTTGAATCATCAGGGCAGTTGACTGGTTCAACGCCCCGCCGGCAAGAAGGTCTTCGAGGCCATCGCCGTTGACATCGGCTACCGCAAGCCCGGGACCGTTACGGGAATGCATGTGTGGGAGTAAAGGTTGGATTCTATAGTCCGCAAAGTCATTTTCGGTATGTTTGAAATCCAGGCCGATACTATCCGTTTTTGCCAATAGAGTACGTTTTTGCGAGGGATTGTCAGGAATTTCGGACTTTTGGGCTTCCGAGTATTTCAGTTCCACTTCTTGGTTTACCGATAATGATTCGAGGCGCTGCACTTTTCCGTCCGGCCAAATGACTTTCGCACTATCGATTTCGGAATTTGGACCAAGACCAAAGTGTAAGACCTGTTCCATAGTGGAAAGGTAACCACGGTAAGGCGTAAAATACTTTTTTTGGAGCTGCCCTTGGTAATATAGCGCCACCTGGCTGCCCAGACCATGAAGATTGGGGGCCTTGCCCTTAAATCGGAATCGGAGATAAGCGTTTGTTAAATCGGTGGTCGTTCTGTTTTCGTAGAGGCCCGCTGGGTCGTCGACATTGTTGATGACCAGATCTAAATCACCGTCGTTGTCAAAATCGGCATAGGCTGCCCCGTTGGAGTAGGTGGGTTTTGAGAAGCCTGCTTCGTCGCTAATATCCTTAAAGCTAAGGCTGCCCTCGTTTTTATACAGAAAATTGGGCAGTTTGATGCCTGGTAGACCATTTAGTTTCTGCAGTCTTTTTTCACGGTTTGCCTCTTCGGTGCCCATGTTGAGTTCTTGGTCGCTGTAATTTATAAAGTCAAGGTTGGTGATATCTTGACGATACCCGTTGGTGACGAAAAGGTCGTTCAGGCCGTCGTTGTCGAAGTCCGCAGACAGGGGAGCCCAGCTCCATTCCGTGGCCGAAATTCCGGCCATCTGGCCGATTTCGCTGAACGACCCGTTGCCGTTATTCAATTGCAGGGTATTGCGGATATACTGGGGCTGGTATCCGTGCGAAATCGCGTTCTCAAACCGGTCATAGGTGTTGCCGGGCATGGTCAGTTTATGGCGTTTGTTGTCGGGGGGCAGCATATCGAGAACTACCACATCCATAAGCCCATCATTGTTGATGTCGGCGATATCGTTGCCCATTCCGTTCAAGGTCAGGTGCCTCATGTAATCGCCGATCTTGTTTTTAAAAGTACCGTCCCCTTGGTTGATATAAAGGATGTCGTCGGTCAGGAAATCGTTGGAGACATAGACGTCCGGCCATCCGTCGGTATTCAGGTCACAGACCTGCACGCCGAGACCGAAACCTTCGGTAAGGATGCCCGCCGATCGGGATACGTCCTCAAAGGAGCCATTGCCATTGTTGCGATACAGTCGGTCTGCGGATGGGGCGTTTCCGGTCAGGTCCCTCGGTCGTGAGGTGTTGCGGTCAAAATCGACCAGGGCATTGTTCAAGAGGTACATGTCGACGTCGCCGTCGCCATCGTAATCGAAAAAAGCGGCTTGTATCGAATAGTTTTCATCGGCCAACCCCCATTTCCCCGCTTCCTCGGAAAAGGAGAGTTTACCGTCCACAACACCTTGGTTGACGAACAGCAGATTAGCGCGGTCGTTGTCCGACGTATCGCGCGGACCGCCACGGCTGACATAGATATCGGGATAGCCATTTTGGTCGATATCCACGATAGCGACGCCATTGGACCAACCGCTGGCACCCACATGGGCCGAATCCGTAATATCCTCAAAGGTAAATCCTATCTTGCCGGTGGTACTGTCGCCCAGATTCCGATACAGGCGATTTTCAACCATGTTGCCCGTAAAGTAGACATCCTGCCAACCGTCAAGATCAAAGTCGGCCAGCGCTACTCCCGCCCCGTTGTACATGTATTCAAAATCGAGGATGGAAAGACTGTCGGCTAGATCGAGGGCGTTGACAAACCCGATGCCCGATTCATCGGGATAATGGACTTTGAACAGGGTGTCGGAACTATCCCTACAGGTAGCCGTCACCATGAGTAGGCAACAATAAAGAAACGGGTAATATCGTTTGATCGCCGGTGGATATAACATGGGTCAGTAAATTTACGAACTATCCCATAAAGAGAGAATCCAATCTAAAAAATGGATTGGATTCCCGGTAGCTCTTAAAAGACGGATTTAGACACAATTCCCGAGGTCTAATACCCTGGATTTTGTTTCAGAAGACCGTCGGAACGATCGATTTCCGTTAACGGAAACGGAAACACATTGTAATTCTCGCTCCACGCCGAACCGAAGATATCCGGGCCAATACCCCAGCGGGTAATGTCGAACCATCGGTGGGGCTCAAGGGCAAGTTCGATCCGTTTTTCTTGCCGCATGGCTTCGGTAAGGTCTCTATCCGGCGTCAGAATGGGAAGTCCCGCCCGGACTCGTATGTCATCGATTTGCTGTTTGGCAATAGCTTGGTCGCCTCCGCCTTCAATAAGTGCTTCGGCATATAACAGTTTGAGTTCGGCGAAACGGAACCAACGCTCGTTGTTGAAATCGGCTGCTTCATTGGGGGATCGGTTCGCGCCGACCGCGTTATACTCCCCCAGATATTTCTTTCCGCTGAGACCGTTGGAGGACCATTCAGGGTTATAGGGCAACTCTTGGGTCATCTGGTTCGACCAGACATAGTACATATCGCCATCTTCATAATAGGTCTCCTCCGCCCTAACATCCCCTGGTTCATAGGCATCCACTAAATCTTGAGACGGAATGAACCAGCCACGTTTACCCCCCGGCGCTCCGTTCGCGGCACCCCAATGATAGCTTCGGGTAGAGCCTTGTGAAGCCTTGAAGTTTTCGGAATGGGTGTCGTCGAAAACCCAAATATTATCGTCGGAAAATGGCCCACCAAACTGAATCTCGAAAATAGACTCCATATTGTTTTCCGTATCATAGTTGAAATTGTCGGCATAATTTGGCATCAACATATAGGGGCCATTCTCTACTACGTCGGCTAGCGCGGTTATGGCCGCCGGCCAATCCTCCTTCCACACGTTCACCTTTCCGATATACGATTTGGCGGCCCATGCCGTGGCCCTTCCACGGTCGGCACTGCCCCAGTCTTCGGGCAGACCTGCAGCAGCTGTCGCAAAATCGTCCAGTATCGACGCATAGAGCTCATCTTGTGAGGCATTGGGCAATGCAAGATTATTCAGGTCGGTGTTTATTTCCAGGGCCAAGGGCGGGGTTCCAAAGAGTTTTAAGGCCTGAAAATGGAACCAGGCCCTTAAAAACTTGGCCTCTGCCTCCAAAATTGTCTTATCCGCCTCGGTCAACTCGTTTTCGCTGTCCAGATTTGTCAAAACCAGATTGGCACGGTAGATACCCTCGTAAATTTGCGAATAGACCGCTCCATACGGAACATCGCTCGATCGAATTTGCAGTAAATCGATATCTTGGGAAACTCCGTCGGCAAGCTCTGTATCGGCCGCCGCGTCATCGGTTATTACCACAGAAATTTTCCAGAATTCCCCATTTTCGCCCAATGTTTCGGCACTGATTCCCCAGAAATCCTGAATGGAGGAATAGGAAGCGAACAGGGCACCATCAAAATCGCCTCTGGTCTTATAGAAAGAGTCTGTGGTCACCCTATCCAACGGCAATAGATTTAATTCTTTTTCCCCGCAAGAAAATAGGAATAGAATGCTTGCAAGAATCATATATTTTTTCATAATGCTATATTTTATTTTGAAGATGCTACTGGTATTATTTTAGTTAAATGTTACGGACCACCCCAACTGAATGATTCTTGGAAGGGGAGAAGCGCCGGCATCCTGACCGCTGGCCAAGGTAAAGTCTCCTTTTTGGAAACTTTGGGTACGGCCTACCTCCGGGTCGAAGCCTGAATATTTAGTAAAAGTGGCCAAATTCTGGGCACCGACGTAAAAACGCATCCGGGATACAAAACCGTCGGTCCAACTTTTCAATTTTTCCGGGGATAGACTATACCCTATCTGTATGTTCTGAATACGAAGGTAACCGGCATCCTCGATCCAGCGATCGGAAAATCGATTGTTACCGTTGGGGTCTGTTCTGGTCAAACGTGGATTTGAACTCGAATTGGTCGTTCCCTCTCCGGTCCATCGGTCAAATACCTGCGTGCTGAAGTTGTTGTTGCCAGTAAGGCTTTCTAAGCTGGTACGCGCTTGGTTATAGACTTGTTGATCCCCGACTCCGCGGAGGTTGATCGAGAAATCGAAACCGTTGTATTCACCTTGAAAGTTAAACCCATAGAAAAAACCGGGGAAAGGACTGCCCAGATACGTTCTGTCGTTGGCATCCACGACCCCATTGCCATCTACATCTACAAATCGAATATCCCCGGGTTCCGGTGTTCCGTTTACATCCGGTACGGCAGCGGCGATTTCGGTTTGGTTCTGATACAGCCCATCGGTTTTGTACCCGTAAAAGTGACCAAGGCTTTCCCCTACTACCGTTCTGTGGGTGTCGGGTCCGCCTAGACCGGTTACGATTTGGGAAATCTGGCCCAGATCGGTAACCTCGTTCTTGACTGTGGTGATGTTGGCCCCAAGACTATATTTGAAATCTCCTATCTCGTCAGCATAGTTTACAGAAAATTCAATTCCCGAGTTTTCGATTTCCCCGATATTGGCATCCACGGGCAAGAAGAACCCCGAAACATAAGGTACCGGAAGTCCTATCAAAACGTCTTCGGTGGTCTTGTGATAATAATCAGCCGTCATGTTGAGTTTTCCGCCCATAAAGGCACCGTCGATACCGATGTCCCATTGGGTACTGGTCTCCCACTTTAGGTCTTTATTGGCAAAATTCGTAGGTGCCGGGGCCATGACGGTTTCTTGACTGTCTCCAATAACGTATCTTATATTGCTTTCCAAAGCAAGAAGATAGGCAAAATTTACCCCTGTAAACTGGTTGCCCGATTGGCCCCAACCTACACGAAGCTTCAAGTCATCGACAAATCCTTCTTTGGGAAAAAAATCTTCCTGTGAAATTCGCCATCCTGCCGAAACGGAGGGGAATATATCATCACGATTGCCTTCGGCAAAGCGGGATGTAGCATCTCGGCGCATGTTAACTGTGGCCAAATATTTACCTTGAAAGTTATAGCTCAAACGGCCCAACCATCCCTGCAAGACCCAGTTGTCGGCTTCGTTCGTGCCAGAAACCGTTGAGCCTGTGCCCGCAAAGTTAAGGTTGAAAAGGTCACGCCCTTGCAACCTTACCTTGTCGAAGCGAAATTCGGTCTGTTCAAATCCAAAAATAGCGGAAAGGTTGTGATCGCTGCCGAAAGTCTTGTCATAGGATAAGGTGACAGACGGGGTCATGGTCAATTCGATCGGCCGCGAAGAAACCAACAGGGATTGTCTTGGGCTGTTTCCCGAGAAGTCTGTAGGCAATTGCAGAAAGTCTCCGGAACCTACGTTATAATCGAGTCCGAAGGAAGACCTTAGCTTTAGACCTTCGAGAATTTTCAGTTCCGCATAAAAATTACCTAAAACTTTCCGATTCTGAATAGTAGTTCTATTGACCCTTAAATCGTTTCTATATACATAATTATTGCCCCTGCCATCACCTCTGGTATCCGGGTTCTCCAAATTATAGCCGAAAGGACCATCGCCGTAAATCTTGTAATAGGGCGCGTTCAAGGCGGAATTAAAGCCTGAGAAAAAAGCGCCCTCACTTTGTACCAAACGATCGGTCTGGCTAATGAGCAAAGATTCTCCGAAACGCAATCTGTCCCCGACTTTGATATCTGAATTCGCCTTGAACGAATATCGGGTAAAACCTTGGGCGAGTTCTATGCCTTCCTGATCCAAATACCCACCGGAAATAAGATAGTTGGCATTTTCACTGCCGCCGCTTACCGTAACATTATGGTTCTGCACGAACCCGGTGCGAAAAACTGCGTCTTGCCAATCAATAAAAGGTTGGCCCCGGAATTCGGTGACGTCCCTACCTAGCTGTCCTTGGATATCGATATAGTCTTCAACGTTAAGTACATCTATTCTATCCCTTACCTGACTAAAAGAGGTATAACCGTCATAATCCACTTTCGCAGCTCCGGCCTTTCCCCTTTTTGTGGTTACGATAATTACTCCATTCGCCGCCCTGGCCCCATAAATTGCAGCAGAGGCAGCATCCTTTAAAACGTCTATCGATTCGATATCGCTCGGGTTGATGCCTGCCAAGGGATTGGAATCGGTAGTGGAGGAAGTATTTACGGTAATGTTACTGGTCTGTACTATCGGCACCCCATCGATGACCCATAGCGGGTCGTTAACTCCAGGCGTGCCGATACCTCGGATACGGACGTTTATGGGTGCGCCCGGGTCGCCACTTCTATTGGTAATGTTGACACCGGACAAGGTACCCGCGAGCACTTGATCCGGACTGGTAATCGGTTTGGATACAATTTCTTCGGCACCCAAAGAACCGACCGCTCCGGTAAGGTCTGCCTTTCGTTGTGTACCGTAACCGACCACTACCACTTCGCTAAGCGCTTCTGCATCTTCCGACATGGTAATATCGATGACCGTTCTGCCGTCGATCGGCACCTCCTGGGTCGCATAGCCGACGTACGAGAACACTAGGGTCGTGGCATCGTCTGGCGCGTCTATGGCGTAATTTCCGTCAAAATCGGAAGTGGTGCCTATGGTGGTGCCCTTGACCACCACACTGGTACCTGGTAGAGGTCCTTGCGTATCCGATATGGTTCCAGTGATGTCCTGGGCTTGCAGGGAAATCCCAAAAAATAGGGTCAGCATTAGGTGGAGACCTGTAATCTTGGATATAATTCTATACGCGAAACTATGTTTCATGATCCGATAGTTTAATTGGTTAAATAGCAAATGGAGTTCATTCTGGGGTATTAGAATATTCTGCCGCTCACCTAGAACGACGATTATGCAGACATAGGCAAATACCCAAAAATTTAGTTAAAAATAAGCAATCGCTTAACATCTGGACAAGTGTTTTTGGAGTTTTTTGATAATAGTTGTTAATGGGATGAGTCTACACTACCTTCAAATCAATGTGAAATCCAAGACCAACTTCAATTTTCGGACACTTTTCCCAACAAACTCTCCTGAAATAGATTAAAAATTCGGGTGTATTCGTCCGTCCAGCTGCTGGGTTCGACGAAGCCGTGCCGCTCGACCGGATACACGGCCATTTCCCAGTTGTGTTTGCCCAGCTCTATCAAACGCTGTGAAAGACGGACCATATCCTGAAAGTGTACGTTGTCATCGATCATTCCATGTAAGATCAACAGGTCGCCCTCCAAACCGTCGGCAAAATAGATGGGCGAACTTTTTCGATAGGCGACGCTATCGGAGACGGGAGTGTTCAATATTCTCGCCGTATAGCCGTGGTTGTAGGCCGCCCAATCGCCCACCGATCGAATCGCCGCTCCGGCCGAGAAGGTTTCGGGGGCGTTGAACATGCCCATTAGCGTAATAAATCCGCCGTACGAACCGCCGTAAATTCCGATTTTGTCCTTATCGATGCCGTGTTCGCTTACGAGGAATTCGGCCCCGTCGACTTGATCGGAGAGGTCTTTGCCTCCCATGTGACGATAGATCCCGGTACGCCAGTCGCGTCCGTAGCCCGCACTGCCGCGGTAATCGATATCCAATACGGTATATCCGTTGTCGACCAACAGGTTGTGGAACATATACTCCCTAAAGTAAGAGCTCCACCATCGGTGCGCGTTTTGCAGATAGCCGGCACCATGTACGAAAATCACCGCGGCCTTGTTCTTTACATCCGCATCCGGACGGTACATTCTCGCATGTACCTCGGCACCGTCATTGGCCTTGAAGGTGATGATTTCGGGGTCTCTCCAGTCGTATTTTTCGAATGCGCCCGAGGTCGATTCCGTAATTTGTTTGGCAGTGCCCGCCTTCTTGGAAAAAACGGGATTTTTCTTTACAAAGAGCTCGGTAGGCCTGTTGGAATACGAGAACAAAATGGCCATGTTCTTCTCATCAGGGGAAAGGGTCACCTCGTTCTTTCCGGTCTTATCGGTAAGCGGAGTCAATTTTCCGCCGTTAATTGGCATGCTGTAGAACTGACGGTCGCCGGGATGGTTTTGGTTTGCGGTAAAATACCAACGCTTTTTGTCATTGGAAATACGGGGGTCATAGATTTCGAAGTCCCCCGACGTTAGCGCCTTGGTTTTTTTGGTGTCCAAGTTCAGGGTGTACAGATGTGAATATCCCGTCTTTTCGGATTGGAACCAGATGTGCTTGTTGTCGGGCATCCAGCCCAAATCGCTTCCGCCCCAACTACTGATTCCGGGGCCGCCGATCCAGGCCTCGTCGCGCTGGTGGTCCAGATTGGTAACGCTGGCGTCCTTTAGATTGAGCAAAACGATCCATCGGTCCTTATAATCGTTCGAAACGATTTCTACGATGGCGTTCTTGCCGTCGTCGCTCCAAACAGGTGGGGATATACGGCCTATTCGATCTTCGTTTTCATAGGGTTTGTCAGGGTAGTCCTTGGTGTATTCCGGCACATAATCAAGGCCTGTCAAATTACTGAGGTCCACGGAATCTATCGTCCGGTCGGCGATATCATAGATGAACATTTGGTAGGTGTCGGGTTCGTTGCCCACCTTCGACCGGGTATCTTCATCTTCGGTATAGCCCGATTCGGTGACATAATGCGGCATGATGGTGCCCTTGTCCTCCGGCTTTTCTACGCTAAGATAGGTGACGTAATGTCCATCGGGACTTATTCGTTGGTTCTCGATTGATTTCCCGTACTTATAAATCGCAAGAGGCCGCTTCAACTCGTTGCGTTTCGATAGGGTATCGTGCCGATCTGACTTTTCCTTGCGTTCGCGCAGCACATCGAATAAAGCCAACTGGTCTTGGTAAAGCCATTCGTCTTTATCGCTTTTCTTTTCGGGTTCGTCCTTTTTGTCCGTGAAATGCGTCATTTGCGTAGTCGTTCCCGAGGTGATTTCCCAAACGTATATATCATCATCTTTTAAGTAGGCGACCTGGGTCTCGTTTCCCGTGAAATGCGGAATCCCTTCGCGCGCAGTGGTTCGGGTAATCGGGGTGATGGCGTTCGTGGCGGCATCCTTTATAAAAATATCGCCGTTTTTGGAATAGATCTTTCGGGTTCTTTCGACATTGAACGTACCTCTCGGCGCTGGCAGGTCGTATTCCGTATCGAAGTCCACTTTCGCTATTTTTTCGGAGGAAAGCGAGTAGGCGTACAAGGAGTCGCTGTACACGGCATCGGGATTCCAATCGAAATAAATGGTGTTTCCATCGGATGACCAGTGTATGTTCGAGGGAAGATGGCCGACAAAATCATTACCCTGCATGATTTGTTCTATGGTCAGCGGAGAGCTATTGCCCTCTTGTGCCGTAAGGATGCTACATCCAAATAAAAAAAAGACAAAATAGAGCAAAGGCATTTTCATAGAGGAACTAATTAGTGGTTAACAGCTAAAAGTAAGGAAAAACAGTGAAAATTTAGATCTGGTCAAGAGATGGACGTTTAATTTAAAACCGCAAGGCTAGCCCAATGGTCCCCGCCCCGATGTTCAGGTCCCAACTCGTTTTTTTATCCTTGAGGTGGGCCTGTCGCTCAGCTTCGTCATTGTATTTATTGTCATATTTACGGTCAAGGAAACGGTCGATCGATTCCACCGTGGCAACGCTTATAACGATAGAGACTACGAAATCGCTAAGCCAGTGCTGGCCGTCCCAAAGGCGGGATATTCCGGGAATAGCCCCTGCGGTGTAGATGCCCGCTTTTACCCACGGACTCTTGAACTGTTTGCCTACCGCATAGGCGGCGGTAAAAGCCGTAACCGCGTGTCCGGACGGAAACGAATGAAACCGCCGGTTCGAATTAAAGGGGTCGAAAGTGTCCTTTCCCAAGTTAGATTCAGGTCTTGCTCGCCCTACCACAGTTTTGAGCACTTGCTGCAAAAGTCCCGTAGAAGCGGTGGAAGATACTAACAATACCCCTGTACGTCTCAATTTTTCATTTTCAGTGAATAGACCGATCGAATATACCCCGGCAGCGGCTATCATTTGGTATTGCGGACTGCCGTAAAATTCCCCATAATCGCGTAACCAAGTCGGTACGCTCTCCCGATTGGCCCTGATAAACCTTGAGGTTTCATAATCGGCGGTATAGACCAGTGCGGTACCGGCGACGAATCCGCCGAATTGCATCCATTGCTTGCCCTGCCAATGAAAGGGCCTTGTATAGGAATGGCCCATGCCCTTGAAAATGTTTGCAAAGTCATATTTGAACGCGTTCCACTTGGTCTCCGGAGGGTCATTCGAAAGGCTGTCCTGTGCCAGTGTAAATGCCGAACAAAGCAATAAGAAGAGAATAGATAGGGATTTTAGCATGATACGAATATAATTGCTCCATCAAATTTACAGAACAAAAAACTCCAAAATTTGGTTGGTTTGTCCTTATTCCTTTTTCCTTTCGTTTTTATAGTCAAATCGAACATCATCCGTTTTGTGCTACAGGAATTTTGACAGCGTCTTAAAAGTAGAGGTCTTTTGCGATTCGAAAAGTGTTCGCATGGGCCTCGATGATGGTTTTTATTTCAGGGGAATAGCCTCCGCCCATACTGCATTGCACCGGTATTTTCAGCTTGTGGCAGGTTTCTAGCACAAATTGGTCCCGCTGTCGGCAGCCTTCGACGGTCATGGCGAGCGTACCCAGTTTGTCGGAGGAAATGACATCGACTCCGCAGAGGTAAAATATAAAATCAGGCTTTTCCGTGTCGATCATTCTGGGGAGGGTGTCTTTAAGGATAGATAGATATTCGGCGTCGCCGGTATCTTTATCCAATGGGACATCCAAGTCGGACTGCTCTTTTTTAAAGGGATAGTTATTGCCTCCGTGCATCGAAAAGGTAAACACGGAAGGGTCGTTCTGAAAGATTTCCGCCGTGCCGTTGCCCTGGTGTACATCGAGATCCACGATGAGAACTTTTTTTACTGCGTTTTTAGATTGCAGATAACGTGCGGCGATGGCCTGGTCGTTCAGCATGCAGAACGCCTCGCCCCGGTCGGTGTAGGCGTGGTGTGTACCTCCGGCGACGTTCATGGCGATACCGTGTTCAAGGGCAAATTCACTGGCTTTCATGGTGCCGTCGGCAATGATCCGTTCGCGCCGGACCAGGTCTTGGGTCAACGGAAAACCTATTTTTCGGGCTTCTTTAGGGGGAATCTTGAGGTTCAGCAGGTCGTAGAAGTATTCCGGATCGTGCACCGCGAGGATATGTTTGTCATTGGGAATTTCAGGTTCGAAGAAATTCTCGGGGGTACAGGTGCCTTCCAGTAACAACTGCTGGGGCAAGAGCTCGTACTTCAGCATTGGAAAGCGATGGCCTTCGGGCAACGAATGTTTATAAATAGGGTGGAAGGCAATTTTGAACATGTTTCTTTTTCGTTACTAGCACTGGAGTCCCTTCGATACAAGGTTGTTGTGACCCGTCACCCGACGCCCGTTCAAGTTCGGAATCAGGATATATTGAAAGCAAGGCATTAAATATCATTTCTTTTCTAAGGCCAACTGAATCCTTTTTCTCGGAATATCTACCGATAAAACCTTTACCATAATCTGCTGGTGCAAGTGTACGTGTTCATTGACATCCTTCACAAAGGAATCCGAAAGGTTGGAAACATGAACGAGTCCGCTTTCCTTGATGCCGATATCCACAAAACAACCGAAATTGGTGATATTGTTGACGATACCGGGCAGCGTTTGGCCCTCTCGAAGGTCGGAGATACTTCGAATGTTCTGGTCGAAAGTGAAGACCTTGGCGGTTGCCCGCCGGTCGAGTCCGGGTTTCTCGAGTTCCTCGATGATATCACGAAGGGTAGGAAGGCCGACCTTTTCTGTGCGGTAGTGCTCCAGATCGATTTGTCGCAGCTGTTTTTTATTTCCGATGAGTTCGGGAACGGGTATGCCTGCATCCTCCGCCATTCGCTGTACGATATCATAGCTTTCGGGATGTACCGCCGAATCGTCCAAGGGATTTTTTCCCTCTTTGACACGAAGAAATCCTGCTGCCTGTTCAAAGGCCTTTCCGCCCAGTCTCGGAACGTCTTTAATGCCGCCCCTATCCGCAAAAGCGCCATTTTCTGTTCTATGCGCCACTACGTTCTCCGCTAATTTGGGACCGATACCCGACACATAGCTCAGCAACGGAACACTAGCGGTGTTGACATTGACCCCGACGGAGTTGACGCAGCTCTCGACCACAGTGTCCAGCGAGGTCTGCAACTTGCCCTGGTCCACATCGTGCTGATACTGTCCCACCCCGATGGATTTAGCATCGATTTTCACCAATTCCGCCAAGGGGTCCGCCAGGCGGCGCCCGATGGATACGGCGCCTCGCACCGTGACGTCGTAATTGGGGAATTCTTCCCGGGCAATCTTGGAGGCGGAATAGATCGACGCACCCGCCTCACTCACGACGTAGACCTCGACCGGATTTTTAAAGTGCACCCGCTTTATCAAACGTTCGGTTTCCCTGGATGCGGTGCCGTTGCCGATGGCGATGGCCTCGATCTTGTAGGCATCGCAAAGCGAACTGATTTTTTTGATGGCCTCCGTACTTTTGTTTTGGGGCGCATGCGGATAAATGGTCTCGTTATGCTCCAACTCACCTTGGGCACTTATGCATACCACCTTGCAACCGGTTCGGAAGCCCGGATCGATGGCTAGAATGCGCTTTTCGCCCAAGGGGGCTCCTAATAGCAGTTGCTCCAGGTTTTTGGAGAATACCTTGATGGCCTCGTCATCTGCCTTTTCTTTGGCCGATTTCAATATTTCGTTGGATAGGGAAGGATAGAGCAACCGCTTGTAGGCGTCTTCCAACGCTAGGCGTACGTGCGGCGTACACGAATTGTTCGACTTGATAGTACGATCCGCTATTTTGGATAGGATATAGTCGTCATCGATTTCGATCTTAACTCGGAGAAAACCCTCATTTTCCGCTCGGAGTATGGCCAATAATCGATGGGACGGACAGTGTTTTAAGGCCTCGCTCCAATCGAAATAATCCCGATACTTTTGTGCTTTTTCCTCTTTTGTTTTCGATGAAACGGCTTTGGTCGTCAACATGGCCGAACGTTCCAGCTGTTTTCGAATCTGGTTCCGGATCGAGATACGCTCGTTCATCCATTCCGAGATGATATGTCGCGCCCCCTCCAAGGCTTCCTCCACGCTTTCGACCTGCGTGTTCACATATTGGGATGCCGCCTTGTCGATGTCGGTATGGTTCTGGGCCATGATGATTTTGGCCAAAGGTTCCAATCCTTTTTTCCGGGCAGTTTCCGCCTTGGTCTTGCGCTTTTTCTTAAAGGGAAGGTAAAGGTCCTCAAGGCTGTTGGCATCTTTCGAAGCTTCGATTTTTTGGCGTAACTGGTCCGTTAAGGCGCCTTGTTCCTCGATGGCCTTCAGTACGGTCGCTTTCCGTTTTTCGAGGGTTTCGAATTCGGACTTCAACCTGACGATGGTCCCGATTTGTACCTCGTCGAGATTGCCTGTTTGCTCCTTTCTATAACGCGAGATAAAGGGCACGGTACAATCCTGATCGAGGAGTTCGACCGTGCTTTTAATACTTTTTTCGGGGAGTTGGGTGTTTTTTGCGAGGTAGGATAGGAGATTCATAAAATTCAATTTATAGTTTCCCCATTTTCGACCCCATCTTCATCCGGATTCATAAAAACCAGTTTTCCGTTCGCGTTTTCCGTCATCAATATCATGCCTTCGCTTTCAGCGCCGCGCAATTTTCGTGGGGCCAGGTTCACCAAGACGGTCACCTGATTGCCGATAATTTCCTCGGCAGTAAAACTTTTTGCGATGCCTGAAACGATGGTACGGGTATCGAGGCCCGTATCCACCTTCAAGATCATGAGCTTGTCGGTCTTGGGCATGCGTTCGGCCTCGAGAATGGTGCCTACGCGTATGTCGAGTTTGGTGAAATCTTCGAAGCTGATGGTTTCTTTTTGTGGCATTAGGTTTTTATTTTCTTCGGAGTAATCTGCGTGGTCTTCGGATGCGATTTGATTCGATTTTTTGGTCGCCTTCAGCTTGTCGAGCTGTGCTTCGATTTCTTCGTCCTCGATTTTTCGGAAGAGCAGCTCGGCTTTATTGATCTGGTGGCCTGCGGGGAGCAGGGGATTGCTTTGGGCGACGAGTTGCCATGAGGTCTCGACTGCGCTCGACCTGACATTCTCGACGGAGCCAGTGCCTTGCGGGGCCGAGGTCTCGACTGCGCTCGACCTGACAAGCTTGTCATCGCCCGTTTCAAGCGGGGTCGAGGTGCCGGATTTGAGGTTCAACATAGATCTTAATTTCGCGGAGGTAAAGGGCAGGAACGGTTCGCTTAAAACGGCCAACCCCGTTGCGATCTGTAAGGCTACGAACATGATGGTCTTTACGCGCCCTTCATCTTCCTTCACTACCTTCCAAGGCTCCTCGTCGGCCAAATATTTATTGCCAAGTCGGGCCAGGTTCATCAATTCTTGGCTCGCCTCCCGAAAGCGGTAGCGTTCGAGGGAGCTGGAAATGGTTTCGGGAAACTTTCGAAGGGCCTCCAAAGTTTGGGTATCGATCTCCGAAAAATCCGAAGGTTCCGGCACCATGCCGTCGTAATATTTATGTGTCAACACGACCACCCGGTTAATGAAATTCCCGAAGATGGCGACCAGTTCATTGTTGTTGTGGGCCTGAAAATCCTTCCAGGTGAAATCGTTGTCCTTGGTTTCGGGGGCGTTGGCGGTGAGGGTGTAGCGAAGCACATCCTGCATGTCGGGGAATTCTTCTAGATACTCGTGCAGCCAGACCGCCCAATTTTTGGAGGTGGAGAGTTTATGGCCTTCTAGGTTCAAAAATTCGTTGGCGGGTACGTTGTCCGCCAAGATAAAATCTCCATGGGCTTTTAAGATCGACGGGAAAATGACACAGTGGAAGACAATATTGTCCTTTCCGATAAAATGGACCAGCTTCGTGTTTTCATCCTTCCAATACGGTTCCCAGTCCCGGCCTTCTCGTTCGGCCCATTCCTTGGTACTAGAAATATATCCGATAGGGGCGTCGAACCAGACATAGAGCACTTTTCCCTCGGCGCCTTCGACGGGTACGGGAATGCCCCAGTCGAGGTCCCGGGTCACGGCGCGTGGCTCGAGTCCGCCGTCGATCCAACTTTTGCATTGGCCGTACACGTTGGGTTTCCAGTCGTGTTTATGGTCTTCGAGAATGTATTTCCTTAAAAAATCTTCATACCGATCCAGGGGGAGGAACCAATGTCGGGTCTCCTTGGTGGTCGGTACGCTTCCGGTGAGCGTTGATTTCGGGTCGATAAGGTCGTTGGCGTTCAACGAAGAACCGCAATTTTCGCACTGGTCCCCATAAGCTTCACCGTACCCGCATTTGGGGCAGGTGCCCGTCACAAAGCGGTCGGCCAAAAATTGCTGGGCCTGTCCGTCGTAGAGTTGGGCCGTGGTCTCCTCTATAAAATCATCCTGTCCGTATAATTTTTTGAAAAAATCGGAAGCCGTCTTGTGGTGTACCTCGGCGGAGGTACGGGAATAGTTGTCGAAGGTAATCCCGAAATCCTCAAAAGAATCTTTGATGAGGTTATGATATTTGTCTATGATTTGTTGGGGGGTAACGCCTTCTGTCTTTGCCTTCATCGAGATGGCGACCCCGTGCTCGTCGCTGCCGCCCACAAAGAGCACGTCCTTGCCGGTCAGTCTAAGGTAGCGGGCATAAATATCGGCGGGTACATAAACGCCGGCCAAATGCCCGATATGAATGGGTCCGTTGGTGTAGGGTAATGCCGCGGTAATCGTGTAGCGGGAAGGTATTTTCGTATTCTCGGCCATCAAATTCGATTTTGGCCGTAAAATTACGGTTTTTTACGGGTCAAGCCATCATTACCGACTTGCTCATACTGTGATTTTGTACCCGAACCCGATAGAAATATTTTCCCGTTGCCAGATGACCGGGCATGCTTTCCCTAATGTTAATTTCGTTGGGGCCTTCACTCATAATGGCGTTTTTGACCCGGCCCACGCTTTGTCCCAAAATATTGAACAGTTCGATATCGACGTGGGCGGTAACCGGCATCTCCAAATAAATATGGGGGGTCTGCGCAGTAGGGTAGAATGGCTTGTGCACGATGTCGTTCATCTGGTCGGCATTCGGTATCACGGGTTCCGCGGCTTCGGCATTGGTCTGATCCGGAAAAGTGGGGGCTTCATCACTGTAAGCGATATCCGGAAATGCGGTGCCGCTGCAATTGAACCCTAAATCTACCGGAGCGTAGGGGTGGTCGAGCAAATGCTGTTCTACCAGTGGGATGGGCACGCAGAGCCATTCCGCCAGCACGGTGGCGTAGAGATCCCTAAAATCCATCGTATATTCGAGGTTGCCCCGCCCGTCAGGGTTGTTCAAGATAGGATGCTCCCCCACAAAGGCACTGCCTTCCAAGCCTTTTCCGAAGAAGAGGGTAGGGGCCGCCTTCCCGTGGTCGGTACCGTTAGATCCGTTTTCGAAGATACGTCGGCCGAACTCCGAAAAGGTCATGCTCAAGACGTTTCCATCTTGCTCGGTATAGCCCAGGTCTTCATAAAAATTGTCGATGGCGATGGACAGGTTGCTCATCAGCCGCTCGTGGATCAAGGGCTGGTTGCCGTGGGTGTCAAAGCCGCTCATCGAGATCATATAAACTTTTGTGCCGAGATTGCCTTTGATTAACCGGGCCAATAGGGCCAATTGACGGGCAAAGTTATTATTCTGATACTCGACCTGGTTCTGGCCACGCGCCCAAGCTTCGTGGATGACCCCCGAATATTCGTAGGTGGTATTGGCAACCCCCCTTAAAAATTTCAACTGGTCACCGTACATGCAATCGCCGAACAGGCTTTCTTCCAGACCGTAAACCACGCCCGATTCCGCGATTTCCTCGAGTTGTTCGACGTTCGAGGTCACGAAAGCGTAATTCGTTTCCTCGCCCTGAAAGACAAGGCTCCCGAACTGACCGATCTGTATGGCCGCCGGGGATGCAGGTGGGTTGATCAGGTAATCCGGATAAGACTGCTCGAAATGCCTGCCCATCCATCCCGTGTTTAGGCCGCTGAACCCCGTCGAGGTCAAATCGGTATTGGCGAACACATCCGACCCGGTAAAATGCGACATGCTTTGACCTTCGTACCCGACCCCGTGCACTGCCTTGAACTGACCTTCGGCCCATCGGGGCTCCAGCGCTTTCATATAGGAAGGTACCCCAAATTCATCGGTTAGCTTCAACACCTTGCTTTCCGGGATATAGATATTGGGACGCGCATTGGCATAATCGTCGTACTGTTCTATGGGGATGACCGTGCTCAGACCGTCGTTGCCACCGGACAGCCGAATCAATATGAGGATGTTATCCGTTTCGGAATCGGCAATGGCCGAGGTCAAGGGAGATGGGGCGGATGCAGTTAAAAAGTTACTGCCGAGCATCATCGAACCGGAGCCTGCAATGCCCAAGGCCTGCAAGAAGGATCGTCGGTTCCAGGTTTTGTGTTCCAGGTCGTGGTCTGCGTGTTCAAGGCCTTTATAGGGGCTGGTATCGTGGGTATCGCACATAATCGGAGATTATTTGAGTTGAAATTCGGGTTGTCTAGCGAGGTATTGCATCAGGTTGAATACTTGGGTCGGGGCTTCCATGGCAATGGCCAGCGTCCAAGTAGGGGTGCTTCCCCCTTCAAAGTATTGAGGTGGAATGTCGCCCCTGAAAATGGCGAACGCCTTTTCGTATTCCGGTTCGTTGAGCAATCCCTTTGGGAGTATAAAATCGATAATCCGTCGGGCTATCAGATCGGGATTGTTACTGGTGAGTCCGTCGTTCCCGGTGATCGATAGTCCCAAAGCACGGAACTGTTCGTCGTCGGCATCATAAAAATCCTGTAAAATGGTTTCTATGGTCAGCCACCTGCCGATCATAAAATTCGTATTGATCCATTGGCGGTTCCGCTGCCATCCCGCGACATCGAAAGGGTCGAACAGTCGCTGGCTCAGAAGTCCGGCATAATTGACCAAGCTGGCTACCATCGTATCGTCGTACCCAAAATCGCTTTCCTTTAGAAAATTGAAATAAAAGTCAAAGGGACTCTTGATGATTGCCCCAATGGCGTCGTCATCGAAAAAATGTTGGCTTTTAAACAGCTCTGATAGCACGGGGGCAATTTCAAAATCGTTCGCCAAAAAGGTCCTCTCCATTCCCGATATGATGGCCTGGGCGTTGCCGGCGTCGTCATTGGAATCGGGATGCACGAAGAATTCGTAGAGTTTTCCGCAGATAAAGCCCGCTATTTCGTCGGGGCGTTGTTCAAAGAGAATATCGATTACATCGTCATAGCCCCAGTTGCCGGTCTGGCCTAATATGGCCTTCACGCCATCGTCGTGCCTGTCCGCCCGAAACGTCACCGGTTCCCATCCCAGTTCTCCGCGCTCCACATACCCGGTCAGGGCCCTAGCGGTCTCGATAACATCCTGTTCGGTGTAGCCGTTTCCTTCCCCCAAGGTAAAAAGTTCATAAAGTTCCCTTCCGTAATTTTCGTTGGGATTGTTGCGGTTATTGTACACGCCATCCAAATAATACAGCATGGCATCGGTCAGACCGATTTCACTGACAAAGGTCTTGAAATTGCCCAGAGCGTTACGTTGCAGACAATTAATATAATGATAGAGGTAGGGGTTGCACTCGTAGATATCGATTTCCGTCACGAAATGGTTGCTCCAAAAGAAGCTCATCCGGTCGTACAGGTTGTTGTTCAAAAGACCCTTGGCGTAGACCAGGCTGAACTCGCTGATTTGCTCCCGAACTAGCGCCCGGCGTAGCTCATCGTCCTCGGGATAATCGCTACGGTTCCAATCGGCCCAGACCGGTGGCGGGATGGGGGATTGGTTAAGAGCCTCATTTATAAGGAAATCGACCAAGGTGCCGGCATTTTGACCGACTGCCTGATCAAGGGTCTGTGTTGAGGCACTGAACCCCAATCTTCGATAGAGGTGCGCGGCTTTGTCTCGATCAAGGGGGGTGCTATACGGGGTCAAGGGGGCCGTATTGCAATTCATGAAATACTCCATAGTTCAAGTAGGCTTGGGCCCTGCCCGTGTTTGGGAAACGGAAAAAGGGTTCAATGTTTAACGCATAATGATAGGGCATAGTATGCTACATCGACTATTTTCGACGTATGGCCGATGAATTTTTGCGGTTTCCTGGATTTGCTGTAATTGTGGATTTTATATCGTTCTCGGATGGAACGGGCGAAACCCTAAGTCAGATCTATGGGAAAACACAATGAGTTTGGGAAGGAAGGAGAGGAAATCGCTGTCAAACATTTGGTCGAAAAAGGTTACAGCATCCGCCATACCAACTATCGGTACCGCCGCGCTGAAATCGACATTATCGCCCAAAAAGAGGATGTTCTAGCCATAGTGGAGGTGCGCGCCAGGAGCGATGACCGGATCATTCCGATTGCGGCCACGATTACCCACAAGAAAATCAAACTCCTAGTTTGGGCGGCAGATCAGTATGTCACCTCTCGGAAACTACAAGATGTCGAGGTTCGGTTTGATGTGATTACAATTTTACGGAACAGTCGGGTTTTTCGGATCGAGCATCTAGAAAGTGCTTTCTATCATTTTTAGGGATTAGTTGTTTTATTTATAACAAATTGTTATTTTCGCAAAATAACATTGCGTTTCATGAGAACTATATCTTCTATAGTCGAGCAGTACATTAAAAAAAAGCCGTTCTTACAAAGCGCCCTGGCTCAGGGGATCATCAATTTGACCTCGCTGTCTCGCATCATCAATCCTGAAATTGAGAATGAATTGGGCAAAAAAGTCCGTAATGGGGCCATCGTTATGGCGTTGAAACGATTGTCGGACGATCTGGAGTTCCGTGCGACCCATAAGATCATCAAGGTATTAAAAAATATTGGCGAGATTACGGTGCGCTCATCGTTGACGGATTTCACCTTTCTCGTTTCCGAATCTGTTTTGGAAAACCAAGCCAAGCTTTTGGAAGAGGTAAACCGGAACAAAGAGGTCTTCTATACCTCGTCGCGGGGCGTGAACGAATTGAATATCGTGGTAAGCAATAGTCTTGATACCACGGTAGAAACGCTATTTGAAAAGGAGCGGTGCACCCAAAAAGCGGAAAACCTTTCTTCCATTACCGTAAAACTACCCTCGGAAAATGTCTCCGTACCGGGCATCTACTATTTTATTTTCCAGCGATTGGCCTGGGAAGGCATTGTACTCTACGAAGTGATTTCGACCACCAACGAATTTACCATATTGGTCGATGACGATCAAGTTGATGTGGCGTTCAAGACCATTAAGGATTTGAAGACCTTGTGACAAATTACACCTCTGGATTGTCTCGACGGAAAGTTGCAGCTCTTTTGCAATTTATGTCCCTTCATTTAAAAAAGTCAGAAGTTCTTTATCCGATTTGGGTTTCGCGATAATCCGTTTGTCGCTATCCAACACAAAAAAGGTCGGGGTCCGGCGGATTTCGTATAACTCGGCATAGCGATTATCCCAGTGGTCAAGGCCGAGCACGTGTACGAAACCCGGCAATTTGGCGGATTCCTTCTCCCAGCTTTTCTTTCCGTCTTCAAGGCCTATCGCTAGCACTTTTACGTCGGGGAATTTCTTCAGTTCTTCGTGCAGCGGAGGTAACTGGTGCAGACAATGCGAGCAGGTACTGCTCCAGAAAATAAGTACATAACATTCGGCCCCATCCATTTCGCTCAACCTTTTAGTGACATTATCGTCCTTCCATATAATGTCGGGGGGAATGGAGCCAATCTGCAGACGGTGTTGGATCTCCAATTGGTCGATTGTCTTTTGATTGCCAGTAACTTGGGCCAAGGGCCTCATGTAGGTGTCCAGAATGTAATCGGCCGTTACATTAAAACGGCCCGCCATCGCTGTATTGTGCAAGGAATGAAATATATGAAAGCGATATGATTCTTCCGTATCCTTGAGTTCGGAGGCGACCTTATCGACGTTCTGGCATAAGAGGTTCTCGGTCTCCTCTTGGGACCTGTTTTCATTCAAGATGGCGGTAAAGATGTAATTGGTCAGTTTGTCTTTCAAGAAAGCGGAACCCTGTAAGATGGGATCGGTCAGATCGAGATGTCGAAAATACTGATCCTTTTTGTGCTGCCAGTATATCTGACCGGTCTCGTATTCCGAGGGGATGTAGGGACGGTTGGCCGCTATAAAATTATGGGCCAACAAGCCTGCGGATTCCTTTTCATAGCCTTCTTGGACCGTTCTCAACCGCTCGCTCAAGCGTTCAAACGCATCTTTGTCGGTCTTTCCCGCTTGATAAAAGTCGATAAAAGCTTGTTTTGCGGCGTTGATTTGCCTGAAATAGGCATTGAAAATCCGGTTTTCCTTTGATGCCGTAAATGAAACGCCCTTTTCCGCATCGAATTTCAACTGAATATCCTCTTTCCCGCTGTAAATGACGTCAAAATAGAATTCCTCTTGCGGCACGGCATAGACCAACCGATAGGTGCCCGGGGCCGAATGAGCAGGAAGGGAAAGACTAAACTTGCCGTCTTTGATGGCCGTATCGGCAGTGTAGGCCTGCTCGCCCGCTTTGAGGAGGTATACAATAAGCCATCTGTAATTTTTGGCCGGCGTAAAGGTGCCGGAGATGCTATATTGGGCGGTCAGGGAAAATGTACAGAACAAGACGAACGCAAAAAGGGATCGTTTCATGACATTGCGGTTTTCTATGTAGTGCACGAATTCGTTCTTTTACCGGAAAGGTAGGGATTCTAGGGCTTAAACAGCTGGTGAAGAGCAAGCATCTCGAGAGACCGTCCCCTTTGAAAACAGAAGCTCCGCATTGGCGATGGCTTCTTTTAATCCTTGATCATGTCCTCCTCCTGCATTCGAAACGGTGCCGGCTGGCAGCAGTCTTGTGTACCGCCTACTTCAACGGTCGAGGAGCCGTACAGGGTAATATCCGATTTGACGAAATCATCGGCATCGGCCTTGTATATGTTGTCCACATATTTTTGCGGATTGCGATCGATATAGGGGAACCAAGTGCTATGGACTTGTACCATGATACGATGGCCCTTTTTGAATGTGTGCAGAATATCCTGTAAACGGAAGTCCACCTCGGTCGGCTCTCCCGGCGTAAACGGCTCCGGTTTTTCGAAGCTGTTGCGGAACCTTCCCCGGAACACCTCGGCACGGACCAGCTGTTGGTAATTTCCCATCACGATATTATCGGGATTATGCTCGTAGTTCACATGGTCGGGCGGATACACATCGATGAGCTTAACGATAAAGTCGGCATCGGAGGTGCTAAGGGCCACCTTAAGTTTGGCCATGATTTCGCCTGCCAAGGTTTTATCGGCTTCCAGGGGTTCCGTTTCAAAGGTCAGCACATCGGGCCTACGGGAGGCGTGACGCTGGTCGTCTGACATATATTTTCTTGGGGTGAACGTCAAACCCTCGGTCTGGGAGGTATAGGGAACGGGTTTTTGCGGGTCGCTGGTATATTCGAATTCGGCGCTCTCGTCTATTGGTCCTTCAAGGCTCAGCCGGCCGTTTTTGCCGAAGCCCAAGCTGACCGGCGCTATATTTTCGGGTGGCCATTGCTCGAACTTTTTCCATTCCTTGCTTCCGGTATCGAACATATAGGCCTCGGGCAGGGGGTCGATGTTTCGATCTTTTAGGTTATGGGCAAAAAAGGGCTCTTCGATATCCCTCAAAAAAAATGTCGAAATACTGTCTCCGTAATAAATGTGGTTGTGCACCGTCTTTCCTTTTTCCCTGGCCCATCCGCCGTGGTCCCAAGGTCCCATAACGATCATGTTGTCGGCTTCGGGGCTCGTCCCCTCGACGGTCTTGTAAATGTTGAGCGGACCGTACAGATCTTCGGCATCGAACCATCCGCCTACGGTCATTACGGCATGATCGATGTCCTTTAAATGGGGCAGGATGTTCCGTTTCTGCCAGAATTCATCGTAGTTGGGGTGTTCGACTATCTGTTTCCAGAAAAAATTATCGTTGTGGAAATTTTCGGTAATGTTCTTGAGCGGGCCCATCCGAAGGAAGAAATCATAGGCATCGGGAGCGGGATTTTCATATAACCGCATCAGCTTATCGGTGTACCAAGGCTCCCGGGTCAGACTGTCTTTTTGATAGCCGAATACCGGGAGGGCGGCCGTATAGCTTTGCAGATAGGCGCCCTGATGGTGAAAATCGTCGAAGAAAAAATCCGCAATCGGTGCCTGGGGCGAGGAGGCCTTGAGGGCCGGATGCGCATCGATCATCCCCGCCGCCGTATAATGACCGGGATACGAAATACCGTACATGCCGACCTTGCCGTTGTTCCCTTTAATGTTTTTTAGCATCCATTCTATGGTATCGTAGGTATCTGAACTTTCATCGATATCCTCGTTATTCTTCAGATTGTTCCCCGGGATGTTGGGCCGCATGTTGTCAAAGGTTCCTTCGGACATGTACCTTCCCCTAACATCTTGAAAGACCAAGATGTACCCGTCTTCCACTAGATATTCCGACGGATAACCTGCATATTGATAATCGGTGTAATTGGATGCATTGTAGCAGGTGCGGTTCATCAAAAAGGGATACTTTTTTGAGGTGTCCTTGGGCGTATAGACTACGGTAAACAGCTCGGCTCCATCGCGCATGGGAATGCGGTATTCCTTTAAGTCGTAGTTGCGCTCAAGTAAGAGGGTATCGACCTCTTGGGCAGGAAGGCACAGACTGATAAGCAGAAAAAATAGGAGGGTAGGGATCCGGAATTGCATAATGATAATTATTGATAGGACGAATATAGTTAAACTCTTTGTATCGATCGATACCGGAAATGGCTTTGGACGGTTCCTGAATTTTAAATGGGCCGATACTCAAAACTGGCTTTGACAATGCCGTGGTCGGCGGTGCCGGTCTTCTTGTGGTCGTCGCGGTTGAGGTGGTCGTTGGCGATTTCCATGCCTTTGTAGGCCCAGATCCCTTAGGCTTCGGTACTCTTCCAGGGCGGCCACGGTGTAGAGTCCCGTATCGGTACCCCCCCCCTTGTTCAGTCCGCTAACGAGATAACGGGGCTGCCCCGTCATGATATTGAGGGTGTTGCTCAATTGTGCGTCGTTGAGATCGCCGATTACCACTAGCGGCCGATCGGTGCCTTTCAGTTCTTCAAGAAGTCCCTTTTCGACCGCCGCGGCGCATACGATCATGTCGCCGTCATGATCGGGCGGGGTCAATAGTTCATAAGCATTCCTCATTATCCCAATAAATCGGTTTGCCGGGCAGGTTGAGGTTGTAGAGGTTGAAGGAAGCGAAACTGAGCTTTGTTCTAGGTGCCATGGCATCTCATTTAAAATCGGAATCTGAGACCCCTTCGTTCACCTTGACTTCGGTCACTTTGAAATCGAAGCTTTGCGGGCCTACAGTCTGGGCCAAGGTAAAAGGGAATTTGATTCCTGAAACCTCTTGGTAATTTCCATAATTAATGGTGCTGGTCATGGGTTGTCCGCCCATCTCGGCGATGGTCGTTTCTTGGACCTTGAGTCCGCTTTCCGCATCGTAGAAGGCGGATTTATCATCGGATAGCTTGAGCTCGTAGGCTTTTTGGCCTTCGATGGTCTCCATACCTTCAAGCGTGATAGTGTCATCCTTCAAATAATCGAGCTCGGGGAAAGGCACGGCCTCTGCCTTGATCTGTACGATTTCATCCTCGCCCAAGTCCTTTCGTTGGCCCTGCATCATCATATAGCCGGTCGAGCCGTCGAAGACCTGTTTGCTCATGGAATTTCCGCCCACCTTAATATCCTGCATATACTTTCCACCGGTCGTTTTCTTTATTTCAAGGTCGAGTTGCATGCCCTGCATTTCGGCTTCGGCCAGCATCGCGTAAGCCTCGACTTGTTCCAGTTTTTCTTTGCCCCCGATGGCTTCGATATATTTCTTTAATACTTCGGTTGCCCCAACGCCTTCGGGCACTGTCGCTGTGCCGACTTGGGGCTTTTCGCTGGGGTCTGCATTTTTATCGAAGTATTTGACGGGGACCTTCTTCCCGTTGTAGCTTATATTTTCAAGATTGGGCAATACCTCGCTGGCCTTGCCGGTAACTACGACCCGGATGTGCTCGGGCTTAATATACTTTTGTGCCGCTTCCTGTACTTCTTCGACCGTGACGGCATTGAGACGTTCGAGATAGGTCTTATAAAAATCCTCCGGCAGATTTTCGGTTTCGATGTTCAGGGCGTACCTGGCTATGGTTTGTGGATTCTCAAGGGCCATGACGAAGCGTCCGGAATACTTGGCCTTGGTGTTTTCAAGCTCCTCTTGGCTGACGGGTTCTTTGCGGATGTTCTCGATTTCCTTCAACAGCTCGACCACAGAACTATCCGTCACGGCATTGCGAACGCTGGCGACCGCCCTGAAGCGGGCCGGGGCGTATTTATCGTCGCCCAAGCGGGAGTACGATCCGTAGGTGTAGCCCTTGTCTTCCCGCAGGTTGAGGAAAAGCCTCCCCTCGCCCCCGCCACCCAATATTTCATTGGCCAGCAGTGCCGGGAGATAGTCCGGATCCTTCATTTTAAGCTCGACCAGGTTTTCTGCCGTGATCTCGGACTGCACCGCGTTCGGTACATTGACGAAGTTGATCTGGGAGTACAGGGCGTCCGAGGGACTCGAAAACTGTAAAAAGGGAGGGGTTCCTTTGGTCCACGGTGTAAAATGTTCCTCGACTAGCTCTTTTACTTTCTCAAACTTCACATCGCCAACAACAACCAGATAGGCGTTTGCAGGCAAGAACTGGTTGTCGTAAAACCTTTTCACATCTTCAAGGGTCACCTTGTTGACCGAAGTTTCGGTTGGAAATTCGCCGTAGGGATGTTTTTTGGTATACGCCAAGGCAGAGCTGACGTTCCTGGCAATCGCCTTTACGTCTTTCTCCTCGGTTTTTAGTCCGGTCAGCATTTTTTGCTTTTCCTTCTCGAACTCCTCTTGGGTAAACTCCGGATGGATGGCGGCATCGGCCATCAGTTCCAAAATCCTTGGAAAATATTTGGATAGGGCGCTGGCCGATGCCCCTTGTGATCCAAAACTGATTCGGGCACCCAGAAAATCGACCTCTTCGTTGAAATCATCTTTTGAAATGTTTTTAGAGCCTTTGCCGAGCAGACTGCCTGTCAAGGACGCAACCCCCACTTTCTCGCCTTCCGGCACCGGGGCATTGTCAATGCGCAATTGAATGGATACCCGGGGGAGTTTGTGGTTTTCGACCACTAGCACTTTCAATCCGTTTTTCATCTCAAAGGTTTGGGGATCTTCGAGGTTGATTTCCGGTGCCGGTCCGGATTCAGGCATCTGACTGCGGTCGATCTGCGCGTGGGCGCCGATGGCCAGAAAAGCGACGATCAAGGTGGTATATATTTTCTTCATATTTGAGTTTATGAGGTTATGGGTTTATTCTTTCTAACGTCTAACGTTTGTCATTGTTCCTCTCCCTCGCCGGGCAAATAATCGATGACCGCCCTTTGGTTCGGCTTGAGGTATTTGTTGGCGACCTCTTGCATTTCTTCCCGTGTGATTGAGCGGTAGATCTCGATTTCCTTGTTGATCAGTTCGGTGTCCCCGTACAGCATGTAGTAAGTCGCCAAGGAGCCGGCGATACCTTCCACGCTACTGTTGGCGTTGACGAAGCGGGACTCGAATTTGTTCTGTAATTTTTGGTAGTCTCTTTCCGAGATCAAGCTGTCGCGCACCTTGGCGATTTCCTCCTCGATTTCGGCGTTGAGGGTGTCCAACCTGGTTTCTCCCACGGGCAGCGTAAATACGAGATACATGCCGTAATCTTCCTGGGCAATGTTATAGGCTCCGACCTGTAAGGCCTGCTTTTGCTCATCGACCAGTTTTTTGTAGAGTTTTGAGCTTTTGCCATCGCTCAAATAGGCCGATATCATGTCGAGTACATAGGCGTCGCGCTCCTTGAAGCCGGGAGTTCGGTAGGCGATGATACTGGCAGGAATCTGAATGTTGGAATCGTAGGCTTTGGCGTTGATCTGGGCAGTTATGGGGTCTTCCTTGGGATAGTTTCGAACGACATCCGCTCCTTTCGGGATGGGTCCGAAATAGTCTTTAATCATCGCTTTGGTCTTAGGGATGTCGATATCTCCGGCGACGACAAGTACTGCGTTGTTCGGCACGTAATATTTTTGGCTATACGCCTTGACGTCTTCGAGGGTCGCCGCATCGAGATCTTTCATATACCCGATGTTGGGGTCTTTGTAGGGATGTTTCTTGAACAGGTTTTCGGCCACGGTAAACAACAGCTGTCCGTAAGGGGAGTTATCGTAGCGCATACGTTTTTCTTCCTTCACGACCTCGTTTTGGGTGTCGATTCCGACCTGGTCGATGATAGGATGCATCATCCGCTCCGACTCCATCCAGAGGCCCAGTTCAAGTTCGTTCGAAGGAAATACCTCGTAATAGTACGTGCGGTCCTGAGAGGTATTGGCATTGTTCTTACCTCCATGGGAGGATACGATCTTGAACCACTCACCGCGGTCGATGTTCTTGGTGCCCTCAAAAAGCAGGTGTTCAAAAAAATGGGCGAAGCCCGTACGGCCCTCGGTTCGGTCTTTGCCTCCTACATGATACATGACCGAGGTGGTCACCACCGGAGCGGTTTCGTCTTGATGGAGAATCACGTGCAGGCCGTTGTCGAGGTCGTACTCTTCATAGTCCACTTCTTGTGCCTGGGTGGCGGTTGCCATCAATAGTAGGCACAATCCCAATAGTTTATAGTTCATCTGTCTGTTTTTATGTGTTTTATCGTACTTCAAAATTTTCAGGTTCCGCTGAACGGCCCACTGGACATCGAAAATGATTCACGGGCATTACATAATGGTGTAGGCCTTCACCTTACAAGAACTTGAAGGGCAGTCCCTTCTCGGATAAATGCTTCACGAATATACTTTTTTTCAAGAAACCTCGGTTCCAAAAGTGGTTTGGACACTAATTTAATGTAATATTTTCTTAATTTTGATTAACTTTTTTAACTTACCGGACAAACAAGACAGCTATGAAAGAATTTGCCCTTCCCATCCGTTTCGGAATCGCTACCAGCGGAAGTCTGATCGCCTACTTTTTAATTTTGGCCCTTTTCGATATGCATACCAATGTATTTTTCAGCCTTTTCAACGGGGTGATCACCGGCTTTGGCATCTATGAGGCCATTAAATATTTCCGTTCGCAGGAGGGGGAGCGTTTTAATTACGGCAAAGGTTTTACGGCAGGACTGTTAACCGGGGGTATCGCAACAATAATTTTCACCCTGTTCTTCACCTTGTACTGCACCGAGCTGAATCCCGATTTCCTACAGCAGTTGATGACGACGTGGTTCCAGAGTTTTCAGGATTTCGAGGCCATAGTCTTTTTTACCGTTGCTATAATGGGCTTTGCCACCACCTTAGTGCTTACCCTATCCTTCATGCAACTGTTCAAATCGAGTCAAAACACGAAGAAAAAATCCGCTTAAATTTAGAGACACTGCTTGTGCAATACTGAATTAGCTGTATATTTGCATCCTCCTAATAAAAATCCGCCCATTTCAAATGTCGGGCAGGTTCGCTTTAGGACTAATATTTATTAAGTTAATATACACACTATGTATGCAATCGTAGAGATGGCAGGGCAGCAATTTAAAGTTGCGAAAGACCAAAAAGTGTATGTGCACCGTTTACAGACCGAGGAAGGCAAAAAGGTAACTTTTGGCAATGTACTCCTTTTGGACGACGGATCGGACATCACCATTGGCGCCCCGGCCATAGACGGAGCTTCCGTTGAGGCGAAGGTCGTCAGACACCTTCGTGGTGACAAGGTAATTGTCTTTAAAAAGAAAAGGCGAAAAGGATACCGTAAGAAAAACGGACACCGTCAATCGTTGACCGAAATCATCGTCGAAAGTATCGTTACCAAGGGCGGCAAGAAAAGTGAGGACAAAAAATCGGCTTCCACTAAGGCAGCGGAAAATACCTCCGCTTCCGACAACAAGGTAAAAGATGCGATACAGGAGCCAAAAGGAAAGTCGGCGTCTGTAGAACAGTCGGTAGCTTCGAAACCGGAAACCGAAAAAACAGCGTCCAAAAAGGAGGATGTTAAAAAGGAGGCCAAGGAGGTTAAAGACGCCGCGAAAAAAGCGTCGGACAAAAAAGACGATCTAAAGAAAATCGAAGGGATAGGTCCTAAGACCGCCGAGGCTTTGCAGGATGCGGATATGGGTACTTTCGCCAAGCTAGCAAAGGCCGATCCCGAAAAGATCAAGGAGATCCTGGCCGAGGCAAGTTCCAATCTGGCCCATCTCGATCCCGGCACTTGGCCGAAGCAGGCCCAGTTGGCCGCTGATGGCAAATGGGACGAATTGGAAAAGTGGCAAGACGAACTCGACGGCGGGAAAAAGTAAGCTGTTACAGTAGACAGTTGCAATTGGCGTAGGCGGTTGTAGTAGGCAGTTGCCGTGAATGTTGGCACCGATAGGTCAATCATCTGTCCATTTGCATATAAGGTGGACTTGCCCCGATTTTTTTCGGCGATACGGTTCAAGTCCGTACGGCAATCTATAATCAAGAATCAATAATTTTATAGCCATGGCACATAAAAAAGGAGTAGGTAGTTCAAAGAACGGAAGAGAGTCGGAATCGAAGCGCTTGGGCGTTAAGATTTTTGGCGGCCAGGCCGTTGTTGCCGGAAACATTATCGTGAGGCAGCGCGGCACCAAGCACAATCCCGGTGAGAATGTTTACGCCGGTAAAGATCACACCTTGCACGCCCGCGTTGACGGTACCGTAAAATTCGAAAAGAAAGGCGGCGGAAAGTCGTGGGTACATATCGAGCCCTTCGAGGCTTAGGATATTTTCGCCTTAAGACTTAAAAAAACCCTTTCCAATGCAGGAAAGGGTTTTTTTATGGCCGTCGGCCCGACAAGGTGAACGACTAACCTAGTACCTATAATACTCCGGCTTGAACGGTCCCTTTACTTCCACACCGATATACTCCGCCTGGTCGGGCTTGAGCTCGGTCAGTTCGGCGTCGAGGCGCGACAAATGTAGTTCCGCTACTTTTTCGTCAAGGTGCTTGGGCAGCATATAAACCTCATTATCGTATTTATCGCTGTGCTTCCACAATTCGATCTGGGCCAGGGTCTGGTTCGTAAACGAATTGCTCATCACGAAACTGGGATGACCGGTAGCGCATCCCAAATTGACCAAACGGCCTTCTGCGAGTACGATGATATCCTTGCCATCCAGGGTATACTTGTCCACTTGTGGCTTGATTTCTTCCTTGGTGTCGCCGTGGTTGTCGTTCAGCCAGGCCATATCGATCTCGTTGTCGAAGTGGCCGATATTACATACAATGGCCTTGTCTTTCATGGCCTTAAAATGTTCCGGACGGATGATATCCTTGTTTCCGGTGGTGGTAATCACGATATCGGCCTTTCCGACCACGGTTTCCAGTTTTTTGACCTCGAATCCGTCCATACAGGCCTGCAGGGCGCAGATGGGATCGATTTCCGTGACGGTTATGATGGCCCCTGCTCCCCTGAAGGATGCTGCGGTACCCTTTCCGACGTCGCCATAGCCGCAAACGACCACTTTTTTCCCGGCGAGCATGGTATCCGTGGCCCGGCGGATGGCATCCACGGCACTTTCACGGCATCCGTACTTGTTGTCGAATTTCGACTTGGTAACGGAATCGTTTACATTGATGGCGGGCATCGGCAGGGTGCCTTTTTTCATCCGTTCGTACAACCGGTGAACCCCGGTGGTGGTTTCCTCGGACAGGCCTTTGATGTCTTTCGCCATTTCAGGATACTGGTCCAGCACCATATTGGTCAGATCGCCGCCATCGTCCAAGATCATGTTCAGGGGCTTGCGCTCCTCGCCAAAGAAGAGGGTCTGCTCGATGCACCAGTTGAATTCCTCCTCGGTCATACCCTTCCAAGCGTAAACGGGAATACCTGCTGCGGCAATGGCAGCGGCGGCATGGTCTTGGGTCGAAAAGATGTTGCAGGAGCTCCAGGTCACCTCTGCGCCTAGGGCGACCAAGGTCTCGATAAGCACGGCGGTCTGGATGGTCATGTGAAGGCATCCTGCGATCCGGGCGCCCTTGAGGGGCTGCTCGTCGCCATACTCTTCCCGCAGCGACATCAGGCCGGGCATTTCAGCCTCGGCGAGCTCGATTTCCTTTCTTCCCCATTGGGCCAGTTCGATATCCCTGACTTTATAAGGTATATAATCAACTGTTTTAGTATCCATCTTCTTTTTATTTTTTACTTTCGTTATTTGTGTTCCGTTACTCCCCATTGAGGCGGGTAGCGCACTGCGGATGATTTTGACCGATAGTTTTTGGGACGAATCCCAATCGCGTCAAAGTTAATAAAATTGGAAACAACGCTATGCCCCTTTACAATACATTAACGGTAAGTCCGTCGATTACCATATACCTCTGGCAGGTAACGGAATCGGAGTCCGAATTATGGCAAGGAATCACCTTGACGCCCCACTGCCAGAGTCGCATTGAGGGTATGAAATCAGGGTTGCACCGTCGCGCCTTTCTGAGCATCCGTCATTTGATGGCCGAGGCCGGTTACGTCGATACCGACCTATATTACGACGAGGTCGGAAAGCCGCACCTGAACGACGGCAATAAGATTTCGATTACCCATTCCAACCATTTCACGGGAATCATCGTCAGTTCGGACAAGGAAGTGGGCATTGACATCGAGAAACAGCGGGATAAAATACTGCGTATCGCCCACAAGTTTACCCCAATCGAAGAATACAGCACCATCGCCAATACCGATGCGCTGATCCGAAAACTGACCATCGTTTGGGGTGCCAAGGAGTCCCTTTATAAAATTTATGCCGAACCGGGACTCAGTTTTTTGCACCATATCAATGTAAAGGACTTTTCTTTTGAGGACGACCGCACCACGGCGGGCATTCTTTATAAAGGAGATCAATCGTTTTACGAGATCGAGTTTATGGAGTTCGAGGGATTTACCTGTGTCTATGCAGTGGCTGGCGAGAGCTTAAGCTGAAACATCGAAAATACTGCCAATGGATAAGATTTGGATAATAGCGATTTTACTATTTCTTATGATCACCTTTATTGTCTGGAAACTTAGTGTGAGCCGTTTTAAAAGGGAATTTAGCGATAAAAGAAGGAAACTAACGGGCCAGCGCACTTTTTATTGGGAAGGGGTAATCGGTATCAGTATAGGATTAACATTTTTAATGCTGTTGCTTTTGAGATGGACCAATCTCTTGACCTTTTAGAATTCAACACTTAATTTAGGTTAATCAGGAATTAGAAAATTAAAAACCTTATGGAAATATCCGTAGAATTGACCTTCTCCCCCTTGCAAGATGACTTTGAGGAGCACATCATCCGTTTCATACAAAAACTGCGTGCATCGGGAGTGACGATTTTAGAAAATCCGCTTAGTACGCAAATTTACGGCGATTACGATGCCGTGATGGAGATACTCAATCAGGAAATAAAAACGGCCTTTGAGTTGATGGACAGGGGGCTGCTCTACCTTAAAATCGTAAAATCGGACCGAAGCGATTACAAACCGGACTTTTGAAGTAGGAGGGAGCAAGTAGCATATGGACGGTATTTTTGATTGGGTTTTTTCACAGTACGAGGGCATCTCGGCCCATTTGGTGGTGCTTGAAATCATAGCGGTGGTGTTCGGATTCTTAAGCGTTTGGTATTCAAAACGGGAGAACATCCTGGTTTTTCCGACGGGGATAGTCAGTACAGCCATCTTTGTGTACATCCTACTGGTATTCGGCCTCTTGGGCGATATGTTGATCAATGCCTATTACTTCTCCATGAGCATCTACGGCTGGTACGTTTGGACGCGCAAGGTCGATGAGACCCATTTTATTCCCATAACGAAAACGACATCCAAAGAAAACCGACAATCCCTGATTCTATTTATCGCTACCGTAATTTTTGTCTGTGCGGTATATCTTATCTTCGACAAGTTCAACAATTGGACGGCCTATGTCGATACCCTGACTACGGCCATCTTTTTCGTGGGCATGTGGCTGATGGCCAAAAAGAAATTGGAAAATTGGGTATACTGGATTATCGGTGATGTGATATCCATACCCTTATATTGGTATAAAGGACTTATATTTACTTCGTTGCAGTATGTTTTATTTACTATTATTGCCATCTACGGATATCTTGCATGGAAGAAAAGCTTAAACAAAAGTCCTCAGACATTATTAAAGTAGTCCTTTTCGGCCCTGAATCCACCGGGAAAACCACCTTATCGGAGCAACTGGCCCGACATTACAATACGGTGTGGGTGCCGGAATACGCCAGGGAGTACCTGCAACAAAAGTGGAACGACGAGCGCAAGACTTGTGAACCTAAGGATCTCTTGCCCATCGCCGAGGGGCAAATGCAATTGGAGAACGAACTGACAGGGAAGGCTAGCGATGTTCTAATTTGTGATACCGATCTGCTCGAGACCAAGGTGTATTCCGAGGCCTATTATGTAGGTCATTGCGACCCCGTATTGGAAAAGCATGCGCTCCAGAACACCTATGACCTTTATCTGTTGACCTATATCGATGTGCCTTGGGTAGGTGATGACCTGAGGGACAAGCCCCAAGAACGCGAAAAAATGTTTGCGTATTTCAAGGAAACCTTGGAAAAATATGATCGGAATTTTGTTATATTAAGAGGCGATAAAAAAGCCCGGTTGCGCAAGGCCGTTTTCGAAATCGATAAGCTGCTGGTCAAGGCTTGACGGAGACAAGGCCGATTGGCTATCACTCTTTCTGCTAAGAAAGCTGATGCGGAAACTGGACATGTCTTGCTGAACATTACGGTCTGCACCAACGGACATGGAACATAGATTCTTTTGCGTACGCTATTGAACTTGACACTTGAACCTGAATTTGAAAACTATGACATTGACAAAAAATGATCTTGAACTCTTATCGGAAAAAGGAATATCCGAAAGCAAGGTGAACGAGCAGATAGAGACCTTTAAGGAAGGCATTCCCTTTGTACAACTAGAAAAGGCCGTCACGGTCGGGGACGGAATACTGCAATTCGATGCCGAACAAGAAAAACAACTTATCGAGCGGTTCGACGAGACCCAAGAAGGGATGACATTGCTAAAGTTCGTTCCGGCTTCGGGTGCAGCTTCGCGTATGTTTAGGGCGCTGTTCAACTTTCTGGATGCTTACGACCCGTCCGAGGAAAGTTTGAACGACTACTTTGAACGGACCGGAGATACCGATATGAAAACCTTTAGCGAAGGCCTTACGGATTTTCCCTTTTACAGGATCGTGCAAAGTCGCATCTCGGGGAATGCATCCTCAAAAGACGAAGAGGTGTATCTTTTTGTTAAGGAAATGATGTCGGAGGATGCCCTGAACTACGGATTCTATCCAAAAGGACTCCTGCCTTTCCACAATTATGGCGACCATACCGCTACCCCTTTTGAAGAACATTTGAAAGAAGCTGCGGTCTATGCCAAAAACGACGATACCGCAAAATTGCACTTCACTATTTCCGAACAGCACGGCAAAATGTTCAACCAAGAATTTTCGAATATCAAAGAAAGGGTCTCCGCTGCGGTCAAAGCCTCTTTCGATGTGAGCTATTCCTACCAAAAACCGTCGACCGATACCATTGCCGTAGACATGAAGAACGAGCCTTTTCGCAACGAAGACGGTAGCGTACTATTCCGGCCCGGCGGCCACGGGGCCTTGATCGAGAATCTCAACGAACAGAATGCCGACATCGTTTTCATCAAAAATATAGACAATGTGACCGTGCCCAGGTTCGCCAATACGGTGGTCGATAATAAAAAGGTGTTGGCAGGGGTGCTATTAAAGGTTCAGAAAAAGGCTTTTGAATATGCCGAACTGTTGAATAAGGGGGATTTGAATTCAAATCAATTGGAAGAGATTAAAAGTTTCGTGCAGGATGAACTGAATGCACGATTTTCCGAGAAGTTGACCAGTTACAGTATCGAGCAACAAATCGATGTCCTAAGGGATAAGGTCAACCGCCCCATCCGCATTTGTGGGATGGTAAAGAACGAGGGCGAACCAGGCGGAGGTCCTTTCTGGATAAATGATCGAAAGGGGAACATCTCGTTGCAGATTATCGAATCGGCGCAAATCGATATGGATGACCCGGAGCAGGCCAATATTTTAAAGAATGCGACCCACTTCAATCCCGTGGATCTGGTATGCGGAATCAAAAATTACAGGGGTGAAAAGTACGATTTGATGAAATTCGTCGATGCGAAACAAGGTTTCATTACCGGAAAGACCAAGGAAGGTAGAGATTTAAAGGCCTTGGAGCTTCCCGGACTCTGGAACGGGGCTATGGCGTATTGGAACACCATCTTCGTCGAGGTGCCCTTGCAGACTTTTAGCCCCGTTAAAACTGTAAACGATTTGCTGAAGCCGGCCCACCAAGTGCAGTAGCCGCAGTATTTTACAGCAAACATGCTGTCATAGTCAAGAAAAGTGTGTAAATCTTACACACTTTTCTTGATTGTTACCCAGTGGTATACATGTTCAAGTTATCCTCTATTGGTCTTAAAGCAATAACAATCAGATAGTTGTATGCATATTGCAGCGCCAATGCACAGTTGGCACTGTTTTCTCTTTATATATTACGATTATCAAGCAAACGATATTCAAAACAAATAAAAATCGAATTTAACTTAAACACACGCAAAATGAAAAATTTAATGATTGTTGCAGCCCTTGCTCTAGGAACAATGACTGCAGTTGCACAAGAGACCAATTTGGAAGAAGCTGGAGACGCTGTTGAAGAAACAACTTCTAACGCTACCGAAGCTGTAGAAGAATCGGCCACTGAAACATACGATGCCGCTGAAGAAACTGCCACAGAAGCTACTGAAGCAGTGGAAGAGTCGGCCGATGATGCTACCGAGGCTGTTGAAGAATCAGCTGAGGAAGTATCCGAAGAAGTTGCTGCCCAGGATGGTTTCAACGAGATTGCTACTGAAGAAGTTCCCGAAGCAATTACTACCGCTTTAGAAGAGGCTCACCCAGGTGCTACTATCGATAAGGCTTCTATGAACGACCAAGATCAGTACAAATTGGAAGTTACTAAAGAAGATGGTGAATCAGCTGAACTGTACGCTGATGCCGATGGTAACTGGATCGAAATGTAATTCGAAAATGTACTGTCCTGTCAAGTATAATCACTTGAGAGTAAAAAGTCCCGACTGCCTAAGGCAATCGGGACTTTTTTAGTTTATCCGTGCATGACAAATTACCAGACAAAGCAAGTCCGTGATGGGAGACTGTAGTTATCTACCATTAGCTCAAGGCGAGGAAATTATTGTGAGGTAGAATCTCAAGGAAGCCGGCGGTAAAGTTCCCTCCCGGCAGCTTTATCCCTCATCGTGCCGTATATATTTTACACGGTCTAGTTGTACAAGTATACAAAATTACCCAACGCAGGATTTCAGAGATTCGATTAAATAGCTAAAAAACAAATACTTACATATTTTTTCGATTTTGGTATCATTATTTCAATACTTTTTTCAGTAAACAAATTAAAACTAGAACCATGAAAAATTTAATGATTGCCGCAGTATTGTCACTTGGAACAATGACTGCTTTCGCCCAAGAAGAGAATGTTGCCGAAGAGGCTGCAACTGCCGTTGAAGAAACTGCAACTGACGCTACTGAAGCCGCTGAAGAAACAGCTACCGAAGCCGTAGCCACGCAAGATGACTTTTCTGAGGTCGCCGCCGAAGAATTACCCGAGTCGGTAACCGCCGCAGTTTCAAAAAACTATCCTACGGCTTCCATTGATAAAGCGTATGTAAACGAAGCGAACCAGTATAAATTGGAAGTGTCTTTGGAAGACGGCACCGCTGGAACTTTGTACGCTGACGAAAATGGTAACTGGATTGAAATGTAAACAAGTTTAGTTTATTGTTTTGTATCAAGTTGGTTTGGTCAGAAAGGGGTCACAGTTGTGTGGCCCCTTTCTCTTTTTTCTTTAGTGGAGTCGGGCAGGCAAACGCTTTCGAAATCCCACGACTGGCGCATGACTGACGACAAAATGGAATGGCTGAGGAATAAAGGGTCTTTTTAAGACAAATTTAGGCGAGATACGGCTTTCTTGTGGTATTTTTACGTAGCTATGTCAATGCACCCACAGAGATTTTGAGTGTCAAAAGAAAGGGGTCCTAGTATCGATACAAGAACGCAATATGCCAAACCTTTTAATCATTGAAGACGATGCAGCATTCTGCCAGATGCTTCAGAAGTTTTTGAGTAAACGCGGCTACGAGGTGGAGACCAGCTTTACGGCCGACGATGCCAAGGAAAAATTCGGCAAGAATGATTACGACCTTATTCTAACCGATTTACGACTGCCCGATTATGACGGTTTGCAGCTATTGGGTGACATCAAGAAAGTAAACCCGAAGACGCAAGTAATTTTGATGACGGGTTATGCCGAGGTAGGCTCCGCCGTCAACGCCATGAAGAAGGGGGCATTTGACTATATTTCAAAACCCTTCACACCCGATGAGATCGTGATGATTCTTGATAATGCGCTAAAGGCCCAAGTGCCGAGGGATTCGGATTTACGGGTAACGCATATCGGGCCGACTGCAAAAAAAGAAGAGGAGGGTGCCCAGGTCAAGCCCTTACAGGATGCCACGACAAATGGCCCAAAAGAAGAAATCGCACCCCATGCTAGGGTGGTAAAGGGTAGCAGTGAGGCATCCGAAAAACTATTGGAATACATCGATTTGGTAGCACCGACCGACATGTCCGTTTTGATTACGGGAGAGAGTGGTACCGGAAAAGAGGTTACCGCCAAGGCCATTCACGATGGCAGTAAACGAAAGGCCTTCAATTTCGTAGCGGTGGACTGTGGGGCCATTCCTAAAGAATTGGCGACAAGCGAATTTTTCGGCCATATCAAAGGTAGCTTTACTGGCGCCGTAGAAGATAAAATAGGTAATTTCGAGGCGGCCCATAAGGGCACCCTGTTTTTGGACGAGGTTGGAAACCTATCCTACGAAAATCAGATTCAACTGCTTCGCGCGTTGCAAGAACGCAAAATCAAGCGCGTGGGCAGTACCAAGGAAATCGAGGTAGATGTGCGGATTATCACTGCGACCAACGAAGATTTGACCGAGGCCGTAGAAGAAGGTACTTTCCGGGAAGATCTATACCATCGGTTGAACGAATTTTCGATTCAGATTCCTTCTTTGGAAGAACGTTTTGAAGATTTGAGACTTTTCACCGAGAACTTTTTAAAAAAGGCGAATACCGCGCTCGATAAAAATGTGGAAGGTTTTTCCGATGAGGTGTGGGAGGCCTTTCAGCAGTATCGTTGGCCTGGCAACCTGCGAGAACTCCAAAACGTGATCAAAAGAGCGGTACTCTTAACGCCGAGCAACGAGGTGCAGGTTGCTGCCCTGCCCAAGGAAGTGCTACAGCCCCAAGAAAAGGCAACGGTTTCCGAAGGTTTCTCAAAAGCGGAATTTGAAAAGGACAGAATCATCAAGGCCCTGAAAAAAACGAACTTCAATAAATCTAAAGCGGCAAAATTACTTCAGGTGACCCGCAAGACCTTATACAATAAAATCCACCATTATAATCTTGATCTTTAAGTACCTAGTCCTAGGTAGACTTGGCAGCACGTTCATTTTCAAGCACCAAGGCTCATCTCGGGCTTGCCTATATTCACAATTCGTCTCCCTTGTTCCCGTAAATTTTCCTCGTAAACCCGAGTTGGTTGGCAAGTTACCGCTCCGTCGGATTTGATCAATACCATCTTACTTCGAGCCAACGGTCATGCGCTCTTCAAGTTCGGCGACAAGTACCTTCACATTTTTTTTAAGTACTTCAAGTAAACGTGATAGGGTTTTGGAGTCCATCTGCTCCGCTGTGGCATGCTCCATCTTTTCCAAGATCGAAACGGACTCCTGCACCTTCAATTGCCTGAACATCGGCAGCATTCTGTGAGCGACGTGATTGACCTGGTCGTAGTCCTTGGCGGTAACGGTATCCTCCAATAGTTGCATATTGGTTCGGGTGTCGCTCAAAAAAGTTTGCAACACTTCGAAAATAGCGTCTTCGTTTTTGCCCAGAAAGGAATGTATGATGTCGAGGCTGTACAATGTTGGGGCTGCCTGCGATTTTTCTATGGGTATCTTTTTTTTAGGTGCTTTATGGGCAGTCTTGATACCCAAGAGTTTAAGGGTCGCTATCAATTCACCCTTTGAGAAAGGTTTTTGCAGCACCCTGGTGAATCCTATGTTGGTGTAAGCTTCTGGATTCAGGTCGCGACGGCCGGTCATGGCGATAATAGGCTGATCCGTATAGTGGGCGTATTCGCCCGACCGAAGCCGCTTTAGCACCTCGAAACCGGTTACTTGCGGCATTTGAATGTCCGTGAGAACGATATCGTATGCCAAATGCGAATCTTCATCAATAGAAAGAAAATTGGTGAAGGTATGGGCGGTAATCTCCATGCTTTCTGCCAGTTCACGCAACATGTGCAGTAGGGCGGTGTCGTCGTCGATGATGAGCATGCGCAGTTTGGGTGCCATATAGGGCATTTCTTTATCCGCTTCCTGTACCGCGTCGGTAATCTTTAGCGGTAGTTGAAATGTGAAGGTGCTTCCCCCGCCCACCTTGCTTTTTAGGCCTAGGGAGCCATTAAGTAGCTCGGCCAGTTTTTTTGAAATGGTGAGTCCTAGCCCATAACCTCCGAATTTTTTTTCAGTATCGGTATCCGCCTGGGTAAACTCATTGAAAATCAGATGCTGTTTTTTCTTGGGGATACCGATTCCGGTATCCGAAACTTGAATCTTTGCCTGAAGTCTTTCCCCTTTTGTGGTATTGGCCGTGGCGGTAATCTTAATATGGCCTTCTTCTGTAAACTTGAACGCGTTTCCGACGAGGTTGGTCAATACCTGCCGGATCCTGAAGGGATCGCCTAAGACCGTTTTTTCAAATTCGGGGGCGATATCGAGTATCAACTTCAGTTTTTTGTCGGCGTAAATGGCCTGAAGGTTTTCAGCGGTTTCCTGGATGAGATGGGAGGCTATAAATGGAACTTCCTCGATATTGAGCTTTCCGGCTTCCAACTTGGAGAAATCCAACAAATCGTTAACCAGGTTTTCGATGTACTCTGAGGCGGATTTTAAACTATAAACGTATCCGGCCTGTTTTTTCGATAGATCCGTGCTCTCCAAAAGTTCCGAATAACCACTAATGGTATTCAAGGGGGTACGCAAGTCGTGGCTTACGGTAGAGATGAGCTGTTCCCTACTTTTTAAAAGCGAATCCGAAAATTTTTTTTCATTTTCCAGCTTGACGCGATAGGTCTGCACTTTCCAAAAGTCGCGGTTTATTAAAAACGAAAATATCCCGACGACGATGAATCCGATTACGGCGGCTATTCCCGCAATGCGGGTCGCTCTTTTAAGTGCGGTCTGTTTTTTGAGATTGTTTTGGTAAGTACTGGCCATGACCTCTTGCTCAAAAGCCGAAATGATATTTTGTAGCTGTTGTGAAAGCACCCGGTCGTTGCGGTTTACCTCCCGTTCTTGTAAGGCCAAAGAGCGCTGGGATCGGGAATCCTGAAGCTTGGCCCTAAGCAACATGGTCTTCGCATCCTTTAGGATGGAGTCGACATACACTGCATTTATCGAGCCATCGGCATCGGCAGGTACATTTTCACTGATAAGGGCAGCATAGTCGCGTAGCGACTTTTGAAGGGTGGGCGAGAGCTTTTTATAGTCGGGCCAGAGGTTTTCTGCAGAAAATTTTCCGAAAGATTCGTCTATCTTGTCGAATTCCTTTAAAGCCTTATCCAAGGCATTGATAGACGCATACCGTTTTTGCAGCTGTTTCAGCTTATTGTTATTCGCGACCTTCTGATCCAAAAGTCGCTGTAGGCTATCCAAAAGACTTTTTTGTTCATCGCCCTGCATCAATCGTTTCAGGGTATCGATTTCAAGTTTAACAGAATCGATTCGATTGGCGTAAGCATCAAAATCGGTACTATTGTCGCTTTGCAAGGCCAGCTTTGAAAGACTCTCGGCCTCATATAGGTTGCTGGCCAAGGTGCCCGTCCGCAATAGCTTTACGTCATTTTGGTCTGCCGTTTCGGTAGAGACGTAGGTTTTTATTTCCGTATAGACAAAATAGCTGACGGCGATTGCCAAAAGACCCAGAATCAAATAGCTCGCCACAATCTTAAAGGTGAACTTGTTCTTGGACTTTATCGACTCTTTTTCCATATGACATTTCATATATATCCTGTTAAAAGTACGGATATTAAGGAGATAGCGTATACTAAGGAACCGTTAATTGTGTTGACGGTGAACCGGGTGGGTGCCGATAAAAGGATGATAGGCGCCAAGCAGGTACTTATCGTTTTTCGCTTGCGCGGAACGAAGGTAAACAAGTTAATTTCCCTATCATTTCGCAAATGCAACCCTCAGAGGAAGGTGCATCGATTGAGAACTCCCGTCGGTAGGTGAAAGAATTTTTAGATTGGGATTTTATTATTCGATTCGGCAACCGTATCTTTGCCGTATCTCAAAAGGGGTGCCTAGCCAAATTTGGGTTGTGGATGCAGAATCGAAGTTCTCTAAACCATAATTCCAAACCCATAATTTGGTAACGCTGAGATTATACCCAATGAACCTGGGCGGGTAATGCCGCCAAGGGATGGCATGTACTGCATGCTGCTTGGAAATTCTATGTCCGATATCGGACGAAAAATCAATGTAAATTTAGAATAATAGCCCCTTTTTATTCGTAAAAAAAACTTTTACGGATGAAACAGCTTTGTTCAATTTTCAATCTATCCACTGCCACTTTCTCGGGCAGTTTACTGCGGACGATGGGCAAAAACCATCGCATTAAAACCAATTTTCTAACATTGACCTCGTTGGGATTGACCCTGGGTATGGCTGCACAGGAACAGGAAACCGACTCCCTGGAGGGCACAAAAGTGGTGCTCGACGAGGTCTTCGTACAGGCGGTCCGAGTCAATAAAAAAACACCGGTTACTTTTTCCAATCTCAAGAAAGAGGATATTGCACCTCGGAATCTTGGTCAGGATATTCCCGTGTTGCTGAACTATTTACCAGGTGTCGTGACCACGACCGATGCCGGAGCAGGGGTAGGCTATACGGGGATACGAGTGCGCGGCAGCGATGCTACCCGGGTAAACGTGACCATCAACGGGGTTCCGTATAATGACTCCGAATCGCAGGGCACATTTTGGGTGAACATGCCTGATTTTGCCTCTTCCACCGAAAGTCTGCAGCTCCAGCGGGGCGTCGGCACCTCGACCAATGGAGCCGGTGCTTTCGGTGCCAGCCTCAACCTGTTGACCGATGCGGTATCGCAAGAGGCATACGGACAGATTTCTTCATCCCTCGGCAGCTTTAACACGCTTCGGAACAATATAAAGTTCAGTACGGGCCTGTTGAACGACCACGTTGAAATTTCGGGTAGGTTGTCCCGTATTTCTTCGGATGGTTATGTCGATCGGGCCAGTTCCGACTTGGAATCCTATTTTTTGCAGGCCGCTTATTCGGATGAAAATACGTTGATAAAAGCCCTTATTTTCGGGGGAAAGGAGATTACCTACCAAGCTTGGAACGGAATCGATGCACAAACCCTGCAGGAAGACCGTACCTACAACTCCGCTGGGAAATATACCGATGAAGAAGGAAATATCCGATTCTACGATAACGAAATCGACAATTACAAGCAAGACCATGCCCAATTGCTATGGAACGAGCAACTTTCCAACGCGTGGAGCACCAACATCGCTTTTCATTTTACCCACGGTCGGGGCTACTTCGAGCAGTATAAGGAAGATAGGGACTTTACAGCATACGGACTCGAACCGTTGGTGTTCGGCGACTCCGTAGTCAACTCCACCGATTTGATACGTCGCAAGTGGCTCGACAATGATTTCTACGGAACGGTCTTTTCCGCCAATTATTCCAAAAACAATGTGGATTTGATTCTTGGCGGGGGCGCAAACCGATACGAGGGCGCACATTTTGGGGAGATTATCTGGGCACGATTTGCTTCGGATGCCGAGATACGGGACCGCTATTACGATGACGATTCTAAAAAGACGGATTTCAACTTGTACGCCAAAGTGGATTATGGACTGACCGAGAAATTAAGCCTGTACGCGGATTTACAATACAGAACGATAGGATACAAGACCCAAGGAGAGGAAACCGGTGAGGTCGACGACCAATTCGATTTCTTTAACCCCAAAGCGGGAGTGGTCTATGATTTGAATCCGAACAACAACTTTTATTTCAGTTATGCCATGGCCCATCGCGAACCCAATCGAGACGATTATAAAAATGGAAGCCCGAAATCCGAAAAACTGAACGATCTTGAATTAGGATGGCGGTATGTCTCCCCAGATTTTCAATTGAACGTCAATACCTACTATATGGGCTACAAAGATCAGTTGGTGTTAACGGGAGACATCGATGATACCGGCGATTACATTCGTGCCAATGTTGATAAAAGTTATCGGGCAGGCCTTGAAATGGATGCCAACCTGCGTCTCTGGAATAAGCTCACCATACGGCCCAACATAGCGTTCAGCACGAACAAAATCGAGGATTTTGTCCTGACCCGTGACGGAACCGTTCAGAACCTCGGGGATACCCATATCGCATTTTCGCCTGGTATCGTTGCCGGAAATGCAATTTCCTACTCCCCTTCTGAGCGTCTCGCTATTTCCCTTTTGTCGAAATATGTCGGGGAGCAATATTTGAGCAATACCGATACGGAGGCCTCAAAACTGGAGGATTATTTTGTCAATGATCTCAATCTGACCTATGAGATCATCCCTGGTAAACTGGTAAAATCCATCGAATTTTCCGCCTTGATCAATAATGTCTTCGACGTGGAATATGTATCGAACGGATACACCTATTTAGATACTTTTTCGAACCCGGGCAATTCCATGGAAGTGCAAGGGTATTACCCCCAAGCCGGAATCAATCTTTTAGTGGGGGCAACGCTGCGGTTTTGAGTGTTGACCAGTAGAAGGGATGGGGGCTACCGACTACCATTTCGTTATATTTGGACAAACATGGGATAAATGAATATAAAAAAAGAAAGCATCCGCTGGGGCATTATCGGATGTGGTGATGTTACGGAAGTGAAGAGCGGGCCCCCGTACCGGAAAACGGAAGGGTTCGAACTCGTGGCCGTCATGCGCCGCAATGTCGATAAGGCAGCGGACTATGCCAGGCGCCATGGGATATCCAGATATTATTCCGATGCCGATAAGCTGATCAATGACCCCAACGTCGATGCCGTGTACATCGCTACCCCGCCCGACAGCCACAAAGATTATGCCTTGCAGGTCGCCGCAGTAGGAAAACCCTGCTGTATCGAAAAACCTATGGCCCCCAGTTACGCTGAAAGTCTGGAAATACAGATGGCTTTCGAAGAACGGAACCTTCCGCTCTTCGTAGCCTATTACCGGCGCTCGCTACCCCGGTTCCTCAAGCTTAAGGAGTGGCTTGATTCCGACAAAATTGGGCAGGTACGGCACATCCGGTGGTTTTTGGGCAAACCGCCCAACCAAATCGATAGGAGTGGCGAATACAACTGGCGGACCGATGCCGAGGTCGCTCCCGGAGGCTATTTCGATGATCTGGCCAGCCACGGCCTCGATCTTTTCGCCTTTTACTTCGGTAATTTCGAAGAAGTGTACGGAATCGCCAAAAACCGATTGGGACTTTATTCCGCTAAGGATACGGTAACCGCGATTTGGTCGCATACTACGGGCGTTACGGGCGATGCGGCCTGGAATTTCGGCTGTGACGAACGCTTGGATAAGGTCGAGATTTTTGGCAGCAAGGGCAAGATATGCTTTTCGGTTTTTGATGGGGACGAGATCATCCTCAAAGATGGTAAAGGCACCAAAACTATGTTTATCGAACACCCCGAGCATGTGCAGCAGTACCATGTAGAGGCCCTCCGGGACGACTTGCTGGGGAATGCCGCCCACCCATCCACTGGGAAGTCCGCCTTGCACACCAGCTGGGCAATGGACAAGATTTTGGGGAATCTCTAGGGGGCATGGCAGCTTTGTCTTCCAATTTTAATTTGTTCCCAAAGTTATCCCTAAAATCCTGTTTTGGATGCCGATCCGTTTATACGAATACTCCGCCTGTCTTTTTGGTTCCAACATTATTTCTGTAAAAAAAATAATGCTGGTCAATTAGACCAAATGACGAAAGTCCTTTTTCCATCGACGGGACACTCCAATGGTCAAAGGGGCCAGGGTTAACTCCAATTTGCAGGGTAGAAACTTCCTTTTGGCACATCGTTCCGCGAGCGGTTTATCCCAGGTAAGAACACTCCATCCTTCAATTTGATACGACCACCACATTCCCATTTATTGTCGCCCGATATTCGAGCATATCGTAGTAGCGGTTGCCATCGTCGGGCCGGTTGATCAGCTGACCGGTAAAGAGGTTGTATTCATAACCCTCGCAAGAACAGTTTGCGTTCACGCCATCGAGTACTAGGGTCGAACACTCATTGGGCACATGGTTGGGGCAGCTGGCCTCGAAAGCGCGGTATTGCCCGATGCCCGACTGGATTACAAAAAAACCTTTGGTACCCACACCGGCATTGTCCACCAAAACTGCCCTGCCGATAGTTTTCAGCGGATTGTATAAGGGCAGGTTCAGGTTCATGTCGTAGCGAAACCCTATTTCCTGTAAAAACGGGTTTCGGTTACCGCGGTCATTGTCGCAGGAAAATAAGGTTGCCAACAAAATAAAAGATAGAATACGCAGCATAGTTTGTCGATGAAAGGCAAAAGTGTGCAAAAATTATGTATCTTTGCGTTAAATCCTCTCTAAAAAAGCCGGCTTTACTACGGCCTACATAGAGGATTTTTCTTTATGCATTGAACTGATCTTAGTTTACTTAAGGGAACTCTTGAAATATGTCATTCGATTTTCTTCAATCGACATAGTTCAAGTGATTTCCTACATCTGTTCGTCACATATTTAATGAAAGTATCATGAGCAAGGTATCTTATTACACAGAAGAGGGAATAAAAAAATTGAGGGATGACTTAAAGCATCTGAAGGATGTAGAGCGCCCTAAAGCTTCACGAGCCATCGGGGAGGCCCGCGATAAGGGCGATTTGTCGGAGAATGCGGAATATGATGCCGCAAAGGAAGCCCAAGGGCTGCTGGAGCTGAAGATTTCGAAAATGGAGGAAACCCTTTCAAACGCCCGAGTTATTGATGAATCGCAACTCGATACCTCAAAAGTTTTGGTGCTATCTACCGTAAAACTAAAGAACCATAACAACGGGGCCGAAATGAAATACACCCTTGTGGCTGAAAGCGAAGCGGATCTGAAATCGGGCAAGATATCGGTAAGCTCTCCCATCGGAAAGGGCCTTCTGGGCAAAAAAGTGGGGGATACTGCGGAAATCAACGTGCCGAACGGGACTTTAAAATTCGATATTCTAGAAATCACAAGATAATAATGTTTGCACCTGGCATACGTTAAACCTCGAACTTCAACCTTGAACCTTTATTATGGCAAGCATTTTTACTAAAATCATAAATGGCAAAATTCCCTGCTATAAAATTGCGGAAAACGACGAGTTTTTTGCCTTTCTGGACATCGATCCCAATACCAAGGGCCACACCCTCTGCATCCCAAAAAAGGAAGTGGACAAGATTCTTGATCTTGACGAAACGACCTATATGGGGCTTATGGCCTTTTCAAGAAAAGTGGGCCAGGCCATCGAGGCGGCCATCGATTGCAAGAGGGTAGGCATAAGCGTTATCGGACTTGAAGTGCCGCACGTACACGTGCATTTGATTCCCCTCAACGGAATGGGCGACGCCAGCTTTCAAAACAAGGTATCGATGAGCGAACAGGAATTCAAGGCCACAGCAGAGCAAATCCGGGCTAAACTTTCCATTTAGGCCGGTAGTTGTTTTGATGTCCTAAACCCTTAAACTCGTTTCTTCGGCCTTTGCTTTTCACCTAAGCTCCGTAAACCGGTGTTCAAATGAACGTGTATGCAATACTATATCCGTGGTCTAAACATAAAAACCTACAGATCAGAAAATAGCATCCCGTTTGATAAAGATATAGACGCCCGCCCCCACCACAACGATAAGCACCAACATTATAATCCAAAATAGACTCGTAAATCGCAGGGAAGCTTTTTCCGGCATCACCATTTTTTGGTAATACTCAAATGTACGCTCGATATCGTCTGTCCATTTGACGGGATATATGGTCGAGCCACAGGTATTGCATACCAGCTGATGGGTCACCTCGCCGGTTGTTCTGTGGGATAACCTCCCATACCGGTGCTTTTGAAAAAACGAAAGCGTCAGGTCTTGATTGAAACATTCCGGACAATTGTTCGTCATGTTCGCCTGTTTTATCGTAACCAGTTTTTCGTCTGCCATAACTATCTACTAAAATAAGGTAAAATTCAGTACTACTTTAAGGTATGGGTTACAAGTCAAGCTCAATCTAAATTCTTCGACCTGCACCCCAATAGCGATATCTGCATCACGGTACCTTTTTCGCTCGACGAAAGTACTTTGATTTTACCCCTGTGGTACTCTTCAATAATTCTCTTTACCAAAGACAGTCCCAATCCCCAACCTCGCTTCTTGGAAGTGACACCAGGTTCGAATATAGCCTGAAAATCACGTTTCGGAATGCCCTGGCCGGTATCGGCAACCTGTATAAGTACGTTCTTACCATTGGAAAGGATTTCGACCGTAATATCTCCTTTGCCCTTCATGGCGTCGATTCCGTTTTTCACCAGGTTTTCAATGGTCCAATGATATAATGCCCGGTTCAGTAAAACCGGCCTACTTTCTATCTGTGAGCGGAACGAAAAATTGATCAATTTCGAACTGCGGGCATTTAAATAGTCGTAGGCATCCCTGGTTTCCTTAACCACATCGTGCTCATCGAGCTTGGGCAGGGATCCGATTTTCGAGAAACGCTCCGTAATCGTTTGCAACCGGTCGATGTCCTTTTCAATTTCTTTCGTAATCTCCGGATTGATATTTTCCATTTTCAACAGCTCGTTCCAACCAAGCAACGATGAGAGGGGCGTACCGATCTGATGCGCGGTTTCCTTGGCCATTCCGGCCCAAAGCCTGTTCTGTTCCGAGGCCTTGTTCGTCTTAAAGAAAAAGAAGATAACCGCGCCGAACAAGAAAATGATGAGCAAAAGCGCTATGGGATAGTATTTTAGTTTATTGAGCACTTCCGAATTGCCGTAATAAAGGGTGGCTAGGTGCTCGCCCTGCTGCTCGATGGCTATCGGAACATTCTCCTTGCTGTATTTTTTAATCAGTTTTTGTATCTCGCTGGAACCCAGTTCCTCTTCGGAATCCATATTATTGGTTTTGGTCGAGCCATCTTTGTTGACCAGGATCATCGGGGTCGATCGATTGTTTTGAAAGACCTTGAGATGCAGGTTGCCGAGATCCGAATCTTCCGAAGACTGCTGGAATTCCGATTGCGCGGTCGCCCAGATTTCCATCTTGAGGCGTTCCTCTTCCTTGAATTTCTTAAAAAAACTATTCGTATTCCAAAGAATAAGACTAACGATAACGAAAGACGCTATCAACAAAATAATATTGGAGGATTTATTTTTAGGATTAAAATTCATCCCGTAGACGTATCTTTTGCGGCCTAGGCCATCAAGGGTTTATGCCCGGCAAAGATAACGTAAATTGGCCTAAAGTAAATTGATTTAGATGGGGTCGTCCGCAGCGATGAGGCTTTATCGACCTTTGGACCTTGGGCTCGCCACCTGTTTATTTTTTGTGATAACTTGAGGCTATTTTATTAGGTTGATCGAGGCAATACGCCTAATTTTAAAACTTCAAATTTTAGTTAACATATAATTCATAGTCATGGAAGTAGAAGGAAAAATAAAGAAGATCGACGAGACCAAGGAATACGGGAACAACGGTTTTAGAAAGCGGGAAGTTATCCTGACCACCGAAGAGCAATACCCCCAGCATCTGGCGATAGAGTTTGTGCAGGACAAGACCGACCTGTTGAACAACTACAATGTCGGCCAAAACGTAAAAATCAGCATTAACCTACGGGGCCGGGAGTGGACCAACCCCCAGGGCGAGGTTAAATATTTCAATTCCATCCAGGGTTGGCGTATCGAAAATCTTCAGGCCGCTCAGGGTGACAATGCCGCACCGCCGGTCCCGCCCGCGGAGGCCTTTACGCCCGCTGATAATTTAAATGAGGAAGATCACGACGATCTGCCGTTTTAAGTTAGCGCACGATGTACGATGAGACCTTTAAAGGCTCTCCAAACTAAAAGGTCCGCCCGATTTTAAAAATCCGGCGGGCCTTTTTTTACGCCTACTATCCGTGATTCATTAAATTTAAGGGAATTAGATTATGAGCCATAACCACGAATATCGCCCCTTGTTTTTTCTTACCGATCGTCTTCAATTTCCGTCTGTAGAAAACGCCAATTCCGAAGGTCTGCTTGCCGTAGGGGGCGACCTATCTCCCGAACGGCTAATGTTGGCCTACAAGAACGGTATCTTCCCGTGGTTCGATAGCGAATCCCCGATCATGTGGTGGAGCCCCGATCCGCGAATGGTCTTGTTTCCGCATCAGATAAAAATCTCGAAAAGTATGTGGAAGGTATTAAAAAATGGACGGTTTCGATTGACCCGGAATACTTGTTTTGAAGCCGTTATCGAACGATGCTCCCGTATCAAAAGAACGGGCCAGAAGGGTACTTGGATTACCCCCGGGATGAGGGAAGCTTACATCGAGCTCCATCGAAAAGGCCATGCCAAATCGTATGAAGTATGGGAGGGAAACCGTCTAGTGGGAGGATTGTACGGCATCGACCTCGGCCACGTCTTTTGCGGCGAAAGCATGTTCAGTGAGGTCAGCAATGCCTCAAAATTCGCATTTATAAAACTTGCCCAAGAACTGGAATCCCAAAATTACGCCTTGATCGACTGTCAGGTATATACCCGGCATCTGGCAAGTTTAGGCGCCGAGGAAATTTCAAGGAAAGAGTTTGTAGCGCTTTTAAGGAAGCAGCGATAGATGGCGCTGAACGGAAATCGGACCGTAAGACTTAGGGCGTAGGACAAATTGTTTTGCGCTAACTGTCCGTTCTGTTGAAAGAAGTCAACATTTCTAACATTTGCAGCCTATCGTTCAAGGACTTAGTCGGTAAGCGGTTGCATGATGGACAAGTATTAGCAGCTTTAAACCGTCGACATATGATCTCTTTAAACCTCGTCATATCGAAAACAGTCGATTTCGTGGTCGTTAACCATTCCCGTGGCCTGCATATGGGCGTAGATGACGGTGCTTCCGACAAATTTGAATCCTTTTTTCTTGAGGTCTTTACTCAGCGCATCGGAAATTTGCGTGGTGGCGGGGGCATCCTTATAGTTCACCACCCTGTTCTTAATGGGCTGTCCCTCCACAAACCCCCAAATATAATCGCTAAAACTGCCGAATTCTTTTTGTACGCTAAGAAAAGCTTGAGCATTGGTAACCGTGGCGCGTACCTTTAACTTGTTTCTTACAATTCCTGCATCCTGTAAGAGCGAAGCGATTTTGGTTTCATCGTAGGATGCAATTTTTTTATAGTCAAAATTGTCAAAAGCCTTTCTGAAGTTTTCCCGTTTCCGAAGGATGGTAATCCAGCTCAATCCCGCTTGAAAGGTTTCCAGTACCAAAAATTCGAAAAGGGTGGCATCGTCCCGTACGGGGACGCCCCATTCCTCGTCATGATACTTCTCGTAGAGCGCATCGCCCAGACACCAAAAACATCTTTGTTTTTTCATACGCGTTACCTAGGATGACTACGGGTGTTGGCCCAATCTGGCTATTGTTATCCCGTATGTCTATTGTAACCAAAGTTACTTATAGATTCACTGAATTCCTTTATTTTTGATCTTTTGAATCTAAAAAAAATACACTGCAATGCAGACCACGGAAAAAACTACCGAATCGCTCATCGAGGAGGCCCTATCGAAGGCCCTGTCGTATGCCGATTATCGTAAATTGGTAGCGCAATTGACAGCTGAGGGCGGATCGACCGGCCCCGAACAGACCGACGACTTGGCCAATTACACCCTTATGAACGATAGACGGATGAGGCGCTTTGATAAGACCGTCAAGGTAGATGCCGATATCCGTGCGGAGATAGCGTCCGTTTCCAGACAAATAACGCTATTGGTTTTGACCGAAAGCTGGTGTGGCGATGCCGCGCCGAGTTTGCCCGTAATGAACAAGGTAGCGGACCTCAACGATAATATATCCTTTAAAGTTTTGCTACGGGACGAGAACACCGGATTGATGAACCGATTTCTGACCAACGGGGCTATGTCGATTCCGAAGTTGATTTTCTTGGATGCCGGAGCGACCCGACCGGAGGACAAGTATATTCCCTTTGCTGTTTGGGGTCCGCGACCTCTACCGGCCGCTCAACTGGTGTTGGACCATAAGGAGCGACACGGTGAAATTTTACCCGAACTCAAAGAGGAACTCCAGCAGTGGTACAATAAGGATAAAGGGCAGACGATACTTCGGGAAATAACGGCATTACTGCCCAAACCATAAAGCCAGGATTTGTCGATTCGGACAAACTTGGTCGAGATGCGGGCCAATACCCGCTATTTTCCTTGGAAAATATAGGTGATCGTACCCTTTTGCGAGGCTCGGGCGTGCGAACTGAATCGCGCCTTGTAGGCATAGGCTATGGCATTTTCTACCAAACAGCCATTAGAGGTGTTCGAACTATTTGAGTTGTAATCGGCGTCGATAACGGTTCCGCTGCCATTTACCTCAATGTTTACTACGATTTTTCCCCCTTCGATACAGGTGTATATCGGGGGCGGTAACCGATAACCGGTACGATCGATCAACGAAAAGGAGACCGAGGTCCGGCGTTTGGCGAGGTTGTTGGTGTACTCCTGCTTTTTGGCGTCTTTCTCACCTAGACGTCGCTCGACTTGCTGACGTTTCCTTTTGAATTCCCGAATACGTTCGGAATAGTCGGCATCCGTAAAGTCGGACGGGTCGTCGTTCTCTTCCTCAGCGGCTTCGCGTTCTTCCATGAGTTCTTCGAGGGTCTTAAAATCCTCCGGATTTCCCTGACTGGCGTCCATGGCTTCGTTGTATGCCATATGACTTTCAACGGGATCTTTCTCTTGCGCTTCCTCCAGCTCTTCCTTTTGCTTTTCGAGTTCCTCGACATCATCCTGTAAGAGCATCTCCACAACATATTCGTCCATCTTTTCCTTTTTGCCCAAATGAATGTTGTACAGGGATAGGATTATGATGGACATCGAAAAAAAGGTAATCAAAAAGGACAGCTGCTTCCGGTTAAGGTTCATGACCATATAACCGAAATCGATCAGATATGTTTTAATTAATCGTTGAACTGAACGCAAAAGACATCGTTTTAGGGGTGTAAACCCAATTTAATAATAAAAAATGACATGGTTTCGCCCATTTTTTTTAAGGTCACTTTTCGTGGCTTCCCAAAGAACTACCTCGTAGGAACCCCTCGTGTTGATCTGGCTTCGATGGGCCGGACGAACCGTTTTTAAAGCGGGTGATAGATTAATCGCTGAGCAAATTATCTGTAAATGCGATGGGCCCGATGGCATTATCTACGGAGTAATCGCCGATCTTGCTTCTTCGCAGCTCCGATAAATGGCCGCCGTTGTCCAATAAATGTCCCAAATCGTGTGCCAGACTACGAATATAGGTGCCTTTGCTGCAAACTATTCTAAAATGGACGTCCGGCAGTGCTACCTTTACGATATCGAACTCCGTTACGGTCACCGTTCGTTTTTGTATCTGGACTTCCTTGCCTTCGCGGGCGTACTCGTAGAGGCGTTTTCCATCCTTTTTCAATGCCGAAAAAACAGGCGGCCGTTGTTCGATGGTTCCGGTCAATCGGGTCGCCGTCCCGCGAATCATTTCCGGGGTAATATGATCAATGGGATAGGTCTTGTCGATTTCCGTTTCCAGATCATAGGATGGGGTAGTGGCGCCCAAGGTGATCGTTCCGGTATATTCTTTCTGTAAGCCTTGTAGCTCGACGATTCTTTTGGTGAACTTGCCCGTACAGATGATAAGCAATCCCGTTGCCAAGGGGTCCAAGGTGCCGGCATGTCCGATCTTGATTTTTTTAAGTTGGAATTTCTTGCGAATGGCCCATTTGAGCTTGTTGACCGCCTGAAACGACGACCAACCAGCAGGTTTATCGATCAGTAAGATTTGGCCATTAAGGAAGTCTTCTGCGGAGAAATCAGTCAAAACACGGATTTTTTTATGCAATTACTTTATGAGCCGGATGCTATCCCCAAACCCCGTATCCTATAGCGATCAAGCCTACAATGAGGCAGTAGACGGCAAAATAAGTAAGCTTGCTGTTTCTGACCAGGCTTATCATCCAGGTACAGGCTACTAATCCGGCCAGAAACGCGGCGATAAAGCCTGCCGCCATGGCGAGATTATTATCATTGTGTAAGGTGAGCTGTCCGCCCATAATGTCCTTGGCGATTTTTCCGAAAATCAGGGGTACCACCATCAGGAACGAGAAGCGGGCCGCTTTGGACTTATCAACGCCCAACAACACAGACGTCGATATGGTCGCCCCACTGCGCGAAATGCCCGGGAGCATGGCGATCGCCTGTGAAATGCCGATTAAAAAGGCACTGCCGAAGGTCACTTTCTTGGTGGTGTTCTTGGCCCTATCGGCAAAATAGAGCAGAATGGCCGTGATGATAAGCATACGGCCTATAAAAGCGACATCGCCACCGAAAAAGCTTTCCAGTTTTTCCTCGAAAAAAAGGCCGATTAAGACGGCGGGCAGCATGGAGACGATGATTTTGGCGGAGAATTGGCTTTCCTCGTTCCATTTGAACTGAAAAAGTCCCCGTAGAATTTCCCAAACATCTTTTCTAAACACGACTATGGTGCTCAAGGCGGTGGCAAAATGGAGCACCACCGTAAAGAGCAGGCTTTGCTCGCCAACAGATTCGTCCCCCAAAATGGCTTTTCCCAATTCGAGATGTCCACTGGAGGAAACGGGCAAAAATTCGGTCAGTCCCTGAATGATACCAAGGATAATGGCGTCAAGGGTATCCAAATTCAATCTTTGTTATGCGGGTTCAACAATATGGCGTACACCTCGATGCCCAGCCCGATCAGTACAAGGGTAGGGGCCAGCCGAATCCTGCGGAAATTGTAGATTTCTTCGTTGAAAACATTAGGATCATCGGTGCCGCCGCCACCCATAAGGATAAATCCCAAAGCGATAAAGGCGATGCCGATGAACATAAAGGTGTAGTTCTTCTTCTGGAAAATAAATTCCTTCTTCGGCTGTTGGTCTGTTTTTTTGGAAGGATTTCTCTTGGCCATGCGGCAAAAATAGTTAAAAGATAAAAGCTAGGAACAATAGTAGATGAAAGTTGGCTAAGATTTATCTTTTAAGAGCCAAGTCTCTTATCTGGACCGTTGGCTTGTGATTGCGAACTTTGATTGATAAACAGTTAGTTTATGGGTTTATCGGCTTATAATAAAGTGGTTGATGGATGTGCTGTTTGGTGATAGAACCTGGCTCTGTTGCCGGATTTCTGGGTGCGGGATTAATATTTGGACCCTAGGTCAGGAGGCGGGAGTCAGGGTCGAAAAGTGATTCTTGTTCCTCCCGGAAAACTTGGAACCTGTGATTTGGTTTTTGATTCCGATTTCCTGTAGTCCCCTCCGTATTGCTTAGGAATTTGGGTCCTAGAGTATGGGATTTGGGCTTTGGAATTTGGTTTTTATTCAATAATAAAGCTCGTCCGTTCTCAGGTTTAAAAAGCGCTGTGTGGCAAAGTAGGTGCAGACCAGGGAAATCAAAATCCCCAATAAGAACACACTGCTGAACACCACGGCCAGCATTTCGAGATCTTCGAAAAGCATAAGCTCGGGGAAGGTTTCGTCCATATAAAACAGGGTAGCTCCCAATGCGAGCATGGCCATAATGGCGCCGAGCATCCCCAGTTTGACGTTCGTCCAGATAAACGGAAGCCGAATAAAGGTTTTGGTCGCCCCCACCATCTGCATGGTTTTGATTATAAATCGTTTGGAGTAGATGGATAGCCGTATCGAGCTATTGATCAGCAGAAAGGCGATAAAGGTAAAGATGCCGCTGGCGACCAAAATCCAAAAACTGATCCGTTTTACGTTTTCGCTCAACAGGCCTACTAGGGGCTTGTCATAGCTGACCTCTTCGACGTAGGATTTTTCGCTGAGGTCGGCCGCAATCAGTTCAATTTCCTCAGGGGTCACGTAGTTCGCATGAAGTTGTAGGTCGATGGAATTCTTTAAGGGATTGTAGCCTAGAAAATCCTGAAAATCCTCCCCGATTTCCGCACTGTGCTTTTCGGCGGCCTCTTCCTTTGAGACATAGGTGGCCGACTTCGTATGTTCTGCCATCGCCAGGGTCTTCCGCAGTTGGTCCGTTTCCGAATCCTTGGCCTCGTCCTTGAGGAAAATGGATACCGTTATCTGCTCCTTAAAATGGTCGGCCATCTTTTTGGTATTGATGACCAGCAGACCCAAGACCCCCAACAAAAAAAGCACCAGTCCGATACTCAGCACTACGGAAAAGTACGAGGATATCAGCTTCTGTTTTTGGTACTGTTCGAAGGATCTGCCCATTCAAGTATCACGTCACATTAAAACCTACCCTGCGCTTCATTCATCTTTCGCGGCACGGCCCAGGCTACACTATACCTCGCAAATTTAGGAAAGTAAATCGAATAAACTTATTTTTGCCGAACATCATTAGGATACAAGAAATACAGCGGTACATGCACTACGACTTTAGGAAAATAGAAGAAAAATGGCAGCAGTTTTGGGCCGATAATAAGACTTTCAAGGCCGAAAATCCTGAAGGTTCCGAGCTCGAAAAGGAGAAATTCTACGTGTTGGACATGTTCCCTTATCCCTCGGGAGCGGGACTGCACGTCGGCCATCCGTTGGGATATATCGCCAGTGACATCTACGCACGCTACAAGCGGCACAAGGGCTTTAACGTATTGCATCCTATGGGATACGATTCCTTCGGATTGCCCGCCGAACAATACGCCATCCAAACCGGACAGCATCCCCGTAATACGACGGAAATTAATATTGAGGGGTGCTTGGATGCCGATGGGAATATTCTTGAAAAATATGTCAATGAGGATGGAAGTATTAAGAACGGGGCCCTGATCGATAAGCAAGAACCGACCTCGATAGACGATGCGGATTATCGGGACAATATTATCAAGGGATACCGCCGACAGTTGGATCAATTGGGATTTTCGTTTGATTGGAACCGCGAGATCCGGACCTCGAACCCGAATTATTATAAATGGACGCAGTGGATATTTATTCAACTGTTCGATTCGTGGTACAACACGGATGCGGACCGGGCGGAACCCATCGAGGCCTTGATTGCCATTTTCGAAAAGAGCGGGAATAGCGGTGTAAGCGCCGTTTGCGATGACGATACGCCCCGGTTCTCCGCAGGGGATTGGAGAGCTTTTTCTTCCAGACAGCAACAAGAACTGCTTTTAAAATACCGGCTGACGTACCTTGCCGACGCAGATGTTAATTGGTGTCCCGCCCTGGGCACGGTACTTGCTAACGACGAGATCGTCAACGGGGTATCGGAACGCGGGGGGCATCCGGTGGTACGCAAAAAAATGACCCAGTGGATGATGCGCATCACCGCCTACGCCCAACGCCTGCTAGACGGACTGGACAAGATCGATTGGCCGCAGCCCCTTAAGGATGCGCAGCGCAATTGGATCGGAAGATCGGAAGGGGCCTCCGTGAAGTTTAGGGTCATCTCGCAGTCCACCGAGGCGGCTGCTAAGGACAATTCATCCCAGACGGATGCTTTGCCCGAATCAACTGATGGCGCATCCCAGCCTGCGGATGATTCTTCCTGGTATATCGATGTTTTTACCACCCGTCCCGATACCATTTTCGGCGCCTCTTTTATGACCTTGGCTCCTGAACATGAGTTGGTGTCCAAAATCACGACGCCCGAACAAAAGGCGGAGGTCGAGGCCTATGTCGAAGCCACTGCCAAGCGTTCCGAACGCGACCGTATGGCCGATGTCAAAACGATTACGGGTGCGTTTACCGGGGCCTATGCCGAGCATCCGTTTACCAAGGAGCCGATTCCTATCTGGATCGGGGACTACGTGCTGGCCGGCTACGGTACCGGGGCCGTGATGTCAGTGCCCTGCGGCGATCAGCGGGATTACGATTTTGCGAAGCACTTCGGCATCGACATCCCCAATATTTTTGAGGGCATCGATATTTCGGAGGAAGCCTTTGCGGACAAAGAGGGAACGGTCATCGCCAATTCGGATTTTTTAAACGGACTGCCCTATGAAAAAGCGGTGCAAAAGGCGATTGCGGAGTTGGAGCGGATCGGGCAGGGAACCGGTAAGATCAATTACCGGCTGCGCGATGCCGTTTTCAGCCGGCAGCGCTATTGGGGCGAGCCCTTCCCCGTGTACTACGTGGACGGCATGCCGCAGATGATCGATGCGAAATACCTGCCGTTGCGATTGCCGGAAGTCGATAAGTACCTTCCGACGGAAACCGGCGAGCCTCCCTTGGGCAATGCCAACGAATGGGCCTGGGACACAGGGCAGTCGGCAGTGGTCAGCAATCAGTTGATCGATCAAGAGACCGTCTTTCCCCTGGAATTGAACACCATGCCCGGATGGGCCGGCAGCTCCCAGTACTTCAACCGCTACATGGATCCGCGCAACGACGAAGAAATCTTTTCCCAAGAGGCCATCGAGTATTGGCAGGATGTGGACCTGTACATCGGCGGGAGCGAACATGCTACAGGACATTTGCTGTACAGCCGCTTTTGGCAGAAGTTTATGTTCGACAAGGGCTTGGTACCCGTGGATGAGTATGCCAAAAAGTTGATCAATCAGGGGATGATTACGGGTACTAGTGCATATAGCTTTAAAATCGCTGGATATTCTTCATTGGAAAACTCATTCCATACTATTGATTTGGATTTTCCTATATTCATTAGTGAAGGTTATTTAATCAATTCATTAAGAGCAGAAAGTAAGGATTTACAAAAAGCTGAGAACTTCCGAAACATTAAACCATCCAATGAAATATTAAAAATTATAGAAAGATTTTCTCAAAATAACACTGAAATTATTGAAGAGCTAATTCTAGCGCCGGCACGAATCGATGTTAAAATGGTGACGACTTCCGATGAACTGAACTTGAAGGATTATAGGAATAGCAATTCTGAAAACGAAAATGCCATATTTATTTTAGAAAATGGCAAAATCTGCCATAACATACCTTTAAACTGGAATAGTCAGCAAAAAATCGAGCAAGAAGGAGTTTTTATAGTTCACCGCGAAGTCGAAAAAATGTCCAAATCCAAATACAACGTCGTCAATCCCGATGACATCTGTGAGGAGTACGGGGCGGACAGCCTTCGCCTGTACGAAATGTTCCTGGGGCCATTGGAACAGTCCAAACCCTGGAACACGGCGGGCATTACCGGTGTACACGGCTTCCTAAAAAAAATGTGGAAACTGTACCATTCCGGTCCCAATGGGGATTTCAAGGTCGATGGTGCCTCCGCATCCGCAGAAAGCCTAAAAATCCTCCACAAAACCATCAAAAAAGTCGAGGAAGACATCGAGGATTTCAGTTTCAACACCACGGTCTCCACTTTTATGATCTGCGTCAACGAACTGACCTCCCAAAAGTGTACCAGCCGAGAAATTTTGGAACCCTTGGCCGTCTTGGTGTCCCCCTACGCCCCGCATATCGCCGAGGAACTGTGGGAGAAATTGGGGCATTCGGAATCTATCTCCACTGCTGCCTTCCCGAAATTCGAGGAAAGGCACTTGGTGGAGCGCAGTAAGGAATATCCGATATCCTTTAACGGCAAGACCCGGTTTACGATGGAGCTTCCCTTGGAGATGGACAAGCAGCAGATCGAAGAGGCGGTCATGGCCCACGAAAAGACCCAGCAGCAACTGGACGGGCGAACCCCTAAAAAAGTAATCGTGGTACCCGGAAGAATCGTCAATATTGTCGGGTGAAGTTCGTGATAGCTGCGTTTGCCATGAATTTTAACGAGATGGGCAGCTCCTTATGGGTTACAGATCTGCAAATGCCATTTTGTCCGAAGTCCCGATCGGCGAGGTTTTTGCTAAAGTACTGCCAAGAGGTTCCGTGGTATTCGGAAACCTGCTTATATTTAGCGTGAAAAACAGACAAACAAACAACAAAAAATAGAAAGTTATGATGGGATATTATGTGCTGATCGGTGCCATCGCCCTGGTCAGTTGGCTGGTAAGCCGAAAATTAAAAAGTAAGTTCAAGCACTATTCGAACGTACACCTACAAAACGGGATGAGCGGTGCCGAAATCGCAGAAAAGATGTTGTCGGACAATGGCATTAGAGACGTGAAGGTGGTCTCTACCGCCGGAATGTTGACCGACCACTACAACCCTAAATCCAAAACGGTAAACTTGAGCGAGGGCGTCTATAACCAGCGCAACGCCGCTGCGGCCGCCGTCGCCGCACACGAATGCGGACACGCGGTACAGCACGCACAGGCCTATGAATGGCTCACCTTGCGTTCCAAATTGGTGCCCGTGGTCAGTGTGACCTCGAGCATGTCGATGTGGGTGGTTTTCGGGGGACTCATGCTGGGTGCTGCCGCCGGAGTCGGCTTCGGCTACTGGGTAGCGGTCGCGGGCCTGATCATGATGGGCCTAGCCACATTGTTCAGTTTTATTACGCTGCCGGTCGAGTACGACGCCAGTAACAGGGCATTGGCTTGGTTAAAAAATCAGAACGTGGTTACCCCGCAAGAATACGAGGGGTCCGAAGACGCCCTAAAATGGGCCGCCCGCACCTATCTGGTCGCGGCAATCGGATCGCTGGCCACCTTGGTCTATTGGGGTTTACAGGTCTTTGGGGGTAGGGATTAAGAATCCTACGAACCGAACCAGATGTAAAACAATCCGACCTGCAAGGAGCACTAAAGATAGAGCCCATTTTGCAGGTCGGATTATTTTTTGGAATACCCTTTAGCGTTGAACGAGATGGTGGGCCGCGGGAGTTACGCCCGGTTTAAAATGATCGCGTATAAGCCTTACTATTACCGTCGTCTCCCGACTTGTTCTGGGTTACGGATGAAACCTTAGCTGGTGGTATCGTTGTCCACGGCGAGCACCTCTTGGGCATTTTCTATACTGGAATTGATCTGCTCCCGAAGAGCCTTTACTTTTTCCTCTTCCTCATCGAGCCATTCCTGTTTTTCTGGAGAGAGTTCTTTGCCTTTCATGATTTCGTCCGGAGAAAATCGGTCTCCAAAGTTTTGCATCCAATCCATCATGGCCTGGTTGGCCTCCTGCAGGTCGATGCGGGCCTCCCTATATTCTTTTCCGAGATCGGTACTGTCGTTTTCCCTTTCTTTCAGTTTTCCGACTAATTGTCCCAATTGGCCCATTTTCGGCATCACCTCATCGTGAACGGCTATGACTTCCTTCATTTGGGTGGCTTCTTTTTCCTCTTTACACGATGTGACAATAGCAGCAAAGGCTAGGGTAAGCAGTAGAATATGTTTTTTCATGGTTCTCTTTTGGTGCAAATATAGGCTAATCTATTCACGGTAGCCGGTCATGGATGCAGCGAGAATAGACAAGTTCTTCCCCATAGACTGTCCTTGTCCATAAACCGATTAAGCAACCTATTCAGTCAATTGCAGCACCTTCTCCCAGACCTCCGTACTTACCGGGATGCTTTCTTCCTGATTTTTCTTTCGGGTCTGTAAGGTACGCTCGCCCGGGTAATAGGTCCGTCCGCCCGTTTGCATGGGTTCGACATCATGGGTATAATCGATAATCTCCTGGAGCAGTTTTTCCTGTAGCCCCCTATCGCCGAACAGTTCCGGATATACACATAGGAATACTTGCGACACCCCTGCCTCGTAGTCGTTCTGTCCGATTTTATAAGTGGAATTCCCGGCGGACAGCAAGGTGGCTAGCATATCCAGGACCATCGAGAGGGCCGAGCCTTTCCAGTAACCGATCGGGAGGCCGCGTTCGTTGCCAAGAATTTCCTCGGGGTCTTTTGATAGTTCATCCTGATCGTCCCAACCCCCGGGATAGGGCAATTTTTCGCCTTTGAGCCGGTAATCGTTGATGGTGCCGAAAGCAAACTGCGAAATGGCCATGTCCAAAACAATATGGCCCTCCTTTCGGGGGATGCCCACGATAAAGGGATTGTTCCCCAAACGGCTATGCTTCCCGCCCCAAGGCGGCATGTTGGGTTGGGTGTTGGTAAAGAGAATGGAAATGCACCCCTGGTCCGCCGCCCGCCAGCTATAAGTGCCGCCCCGCATCCAGTGGTTGTTATTGCGCAGGGCAACCAGCCCCATGCCATGCTCCTTCGCCAATTCCAGCGCGCGGTCGGTGCATTGGATGGCATTGATGATGCCGGGTCCCGAACGGCCGTCCCAACGCTCGATATTCCCGAAGGATGCTATGCTCTCCGCTTCGGCATCCACCTTGATAATTCCCTTTTCCACATAATCGATGAATAGGGGTACCCGGTTAATGCCGTGGGAGTTCACCCCATCCAAGGTGGATTCGGAATAGATTCTGGCCAGTAGTTGGGCTTTATCCTCCGAAAAGGAATGTTTCTTGAAGAGGCGATAGAGCGTCTCCTGCATTTTATCAAATGGAATTTTTGTGGATTTCGGACTCATAAGACAATGAAGGTTTAATTTCGATTCGTAGGATCAAGTTAGCCATTTTTAGGCTTTATCCTAGTAATAAGATAGCTACTGATAATAATCAAAGCGCCCCCGAGGACGGTATTTAGGGTCAATTCTTCCTCCAAAATTATATAGCCCAACACCATGGCGCTGACCACTTCAAGGTACATCAATGACGAAGCGGTCGAGGCTTCCAAATGCTTCAGACCGTAGAAAAAGAGCTTAAAGACGATGATACCGATCAGAAATCCGTAAAAAATCCCTACGCCGAGTTGGTCCAACGTCGCATCGGGGACAAAAAAGAGAAACGGGATAAAGAAAAACGCGCCTACCAAGTTCTGAAAGACAATGGTCTGTTCTTTGCTATAATTGTGCGATTCGGACTTGAACATCAGCACGGTCAGGGCATATGTAATGGCAGAAAGTACGGCGGCCACCATGCCGATAACATCCGCATTTTCGAAACTGAAGTTTTTGTCGGAATAGGTGATGACCAGCCCGGCAAACGCAATCAGCAACACGCCCGCCTGTCTTGCTTTGAGCGGCCTGCTATGATGTAAGGTCTCGAGGACGAATACGAAAATGGGCCAGGAGTAGAACAGCACCACCGCATTGCCGATCGAGGTAAAGATAAAGGCCACGAGGTAGAGGTAGATACGGACTACGTTGATGGCCGAGGCCAGCAGCATCTTTTTGTAGTTGCCGGTGAATAGCGGATGTTTTTTACTGAACAGGACCGGAGCTAAAAATACGACCGGTACCATAGTCCTAAAAAAGGCGATGGCCCCGGTATTGAGGGTGGTCATATACTTTATTAGGATGCCGTTGCTCCCGGCAATCAGGGCGCAAAGGACTACGGCATAAACGGCTTTTCCCATTTGGGCATTTCGGACAAAACTACTGCTTTAATTTACTAAAAAGCCATTCGTTTCTCATTTCTCGCTGCTCGGGGAAGGTCCAATGTTGGGTCTCTTGAAAAAGGTGGAGTTCTTTTTCGGCATCGATTACATTATAGGCCGAAAATGTGGAGGCCGGTGGACAGACATTGTCGTTATAACCCCAGCTGTACCAGCCTTCCGCTTTTACCGAAGGGGCAAAATTGACTACATCATAATATTTTGAGACCTCTATTTTCACGGGTTTGTTGGTAAAGTCGTCCACGAAGATCTGGGGCCATCCACCGGCCCTCCCGTGTAAAAATCCGGTCATGTCGGAAAGCGCCGGATAAAAAGCCGCCAAATAATCGATGCGGTCGTCAAGGCTGGCCGTGATAATGGAGAGTGCCCCGCCCTGGCTTCCACCGGTGACCGCGATATCCTCCCCGTTGAAGTTATCCAGGCCGTGGAGAAAATCCACCGCCCGAACGCAGCCCAAATAGACCCGCCGGTAATACATATGATCTTTGTCATCGAGGTTGGCGATCTGATAGTCCTTCAAGGCCCCCGCCCGCAGGTCGTTGTACACCCCTTGGTCGAGGTTGACGGGAATACCGTGAATGCCGATGGTCAGCGTAACAAATCCCTTGGCCGCCTCATCGACCTCGCCGTAATACGGCCGTATGCCCGCCCCCGGCACGTGCAGGATGGCAGGGTACTTGCCCGCTTTCTTGGGGACGGATAAAATCCCATAAATTTTACCCTCGACATTGTCCATCTGCACGTGGTACACATCGACCTTGTCGGTACAGCGTTCGGGCAGCAGGGTCAGCACCGGATTTACGGGTACTTCGGCGAGCTCTTCCTTCCCTTTGTCCCAAAAAGCCTCGAAATCGGAGGGTAGCGTAGTCGTCGGTTCAATCGCGTCAGGGGCAAAACCTACGGTAGCGTAGGATGAATATTCCTTTCCATCGACCGTGACGGTGACCGTGCAGCGTAAAAAACCGGGCTCCTTAAATTTCGGTGCCTTGACCTTGGTCTTGCCGCCGAGGGATAAGGTACCCTCGTCCCAGACCTTGACCTGCCGATATCCGGGATCGGTCTCGATTTTATAGTCGATTTTGACCCCCTCGATCGGCACGTTGTTGCGCAGTACGTTGATCGAGAATTCCGCCCGCTCGCCCACGTCATACGTCCAATCCACCTCATCGGGACTCACAATGACCTCGACCAGCTGTTTACTGGGTTGGGCGTGGAGATAGAGGGTTAAAAGTAAGGCTGATAGGAGGGAGAAGTAGGGTTTGGTTTTCATTTTTTGGATGGGTTTAAAGGATGTTATGTCGTACGGGAAAACGTTTCTGATTTCAAATCGTTTCGAAAGTTAGGAAATATTGACGGCATTTTTGAGTTTTAGGATGATTCGGATGTGGATTGCAGGTTTCCCTATTAAAAATGGGTAAAAAACTGTATTTTGGTAGACTTGGCTTAGTTCATAATACAAATTGGTATTCCATGCGATTTGCATCATATAACGAACAGCACTTATAAAAATGATTATTCTAAAAAAAATGACTTCATGAGTATTCCTAAAAATATATCTGAAAAACATATTACAAGGGCGGTGGAGGAAATTAATGTTCTAGGTATTCCTAAATCAAGGCTGTCCAGGAATTATCTTCTCGATTTAAAAGGGAAACATCTACCACCTAAGTATGTAGTAAGCAAGGCCAATGAAATTGCAAATAATGCAGAATTAGACTTTGAAAAATTCAATGCCAAGGAAGCGGTTAGTTTTTTGCGAAAATTGGGGTTTGCCGTGGAAAAATATGCAAATGAGGAAAATCTAAAACAGAGATTCTTGGAATATTTAGGTCAGTTTCATAAAAATAACTCAACTTCAAAAGAGTACGTAAAAATGCTTCCGAAAATTGAAACATGGTTCAAACAAAACGGGATAGTGTCCGCTAATTACAAATTTTGGAAGAATATCGAACAAACTCCGATTATCGAAGATAAGTTGAAATCAGATTACAGGGAGAAATGGAAACTTTTAAACAAGGAAGAAAAGAACTGGTACGGAAGTCCTTGGAATAAGTGGGTCGGATTTTACAACGAGATGTTACAAGAAGATAACATTTTAGTACGGTCGGAAGTTACAAATTTTAATAAGCGTGAATTCTCTAAATCACTAGCTAATTCTGGATTGATGTATGATGAGCTGACTATCACCCGCTTTACAGCTTCACTCTTTACGAAACCCTTCGTAATCCTTACGGGCCTCTCCGGTTCGGGTAAAACGAAACTGGCTCAAGCGTTCGCGCAATGGATATGCCAAGACGATACCCAATATCGCATAGTGCCGGTAGGTGCCGATTGGACCAATCGCGAACCTTTGTTGGGCTACCCTAATGCACTGGAGTCGGAGGAATACGTCAAACCCGATAGTGATGTACTTGATTTGATTATCAGAGCCAATGAAAATAGAGAACTACCCTATTTTTTGATTCTGGATGAAATGAACTTGAGCCATGTGGAGCGCTACTTTGCTGATTTTTTAAGCGTGATGGAATCTAAGGAAAGCATTCCGCTTTACACAGATGGGTCTATCAAAAACGGAGCTCCTCCGAATTTAAATCTTCCCTCGAACCTTTTTATAATAGGCACGGTAAACATTGATGAGACGACCAATATGTTCAGTCCTAAGGTTCTTGATAGGGCCAATACTATCGAGTTTCGGGTAGTAGCCGAAGAGATGAGAAACTTTCTAAATTCAAAGACGACCGTAAATCTGGAGGTTCTTAATACCAAAGGGGCGGGCATGGCCAAGAGTTTTCTTAAGTTGGCCGAGAATAAGGAATTTGAAGGGACCGATAGCGAAATCATTAAAGATACATTAATGCGCTTTTTTGGGCAACTCAAAAAAAGCGGTGCTGAATTCGGCTATCGTAGCGCTACTGAAATTATCAGGTTGATCAATCAGCTCGCGGTGGTTGATGATGAGCTAAAAATCAATGAAAAACTTGATATTGCCATCATGCAGAAACTGCTTCCCAAATTGCACGGCTCCCGAAGAAAGCTTTGTCCTGTTCTGGAAACGTTGGGATCTTTCTGTCTGGAGTCGGATATAAATATCGTAAAAGATGTGTTTGGCAAGGATGATTTCGACTTCAATGGCCCCAATGTGCGTTACAGTCTAGCCCTTGAAAAAATAACGAGAATGCACAAGGGAGCTATTGACAACGGATTTACGAGTTTTGCAGAAGCCTAAACATGAAAACGACAGATTTTATTGCAATCGATCTGAGCACCGTTCGTCAAAGTTTAGTTCTTGAAATCGACGCTAAAGAACCAAGTACTCTTTTCGACGCAGAAGAGAGCGCGGTAGAAAACAATGAGGCGAGGTACCAGTTGATCGAAGGTCATTTTTACGACTACACCTTTAGCAATGAGAATTATATTTTCGGAGAGGTCGAAGGTCAAATCGTACATCCCCATACGCGAAGAAACCATATAGGCGTTCTCTCTCCCAATATATATGTCGGCACATTATCCCTTCCAGTAATCCTGAAAGAAACGGGGAAGATCGTTGATAATGTGGAGTTGGAAGTACAGTCCATAAAATCGGGATATCGAGATGACTATAGGGACATGCTTGAGCTAATCACCGAAAAATGTACAGATTTGTTGCTACAGGCCAACTCTCCAGTATCGCATCATTTTGAAATCGATTACGCCAAAGATAACCAGACCCGCTACCAAAAATTTGCCTTCGTAAAATCGATTATCGGGTCAAGCGAGTTTGCGGAAGCCGTGCATCGAATTGTGACGGCCCCGGTAACCAAGTGGGCCGAAATGACGGAGCGCAAAGACGTTCGCAGCGTCAGAAGATTGTCAAATTCAAATGTTAAAGAATTAATTGCGGGAAGCAACAGATTAAGTTTGCCCAAGTCTCACTTTCTGAAGAGCTATGGTTTGGATTCACTTCCAGAACGTATTGCCTCAATTCGAAAAACAGATTCCGTTGACACTGTCGAAAACCGCTTTATAAAACATGCACTTGAAACCTTCCTGAAGTTCTGTACGGATATCAATCGGGCTGCCGTTAAAGATAGCAAGTTGGATAGAGAATCCCGTTTACTGATCGGGGAACTTGAATCACAATTACATCATAGTATTTTTAGCGAAATTTCCAATCCCGATACGTTAAGGCTTAATAGTCCAGTTTTACAGAGAAAAGAAGGTTATCGCGAGGTTCTGCGTGTTTGGTTGATGTTTGATCTCGCGGCAAAACTGATTTGGACGGGCGGTGAAGATATTTATAGCGGGGGTAAAAAGGACGTGGCAACACTTTATGAATATTGGCTCTTCTTTACGTTGCTCGATTTACTTCAGTCTGTTTTTGACATTGATCCCGTCGATATTTCCGAATTGATCAAAGAAACGCCCGATGGCCTGAACCTTCAAATAAAACAAGGTAAGGATACCGCGCTTTGGGGTGTTTATGATTCGGGCTCAAGAAAATTAAATGTCCGTTTCAATTACAACCGTTCCTTTTCGGGAAAAAAATACTATCCCGATCCAGGTAGCTGGACTACAACATTACGTCCTGATTATACGCTATCTTTTTGGCCATTGGGCATTAGTGAACCTGAAGCGGAAAAACAAGAATTGATTGTGCACATCCATTTCGACGCTAAATATAAGATTGCAAATCTTAAGGATTTTGTCGAGAAAAATTTGGAGAATCGGCCTGTCGAAGAGAAGGATGAAAATCGGAAAGGGATTTATAAAAACGCGGATCTGTTGAAAATGCATGCTTATAAAGATGCTATAAGACGAACTGGCGGTGCGTACGTGTTGTATCCTGGTAATCGGCCCCTTACAAGAAAAGGATTTCATGAAATTATTCCAGGCTTGGGAGCTTTTCCTGTGCGGCCTTCGAAAATGAACAACGGCACCAGTGAACTGAAAGCATTTATTTTTGAAATTATAGAGCACTTCATCAACCGGACCTCACAGCGTGAAAAGCTGGCGTTTAGGACCTTTGATATCTATAAAGATCCACCTGAAGATGGAAATGAATTAAACGAACCCTTACCTGAAACCTATGGGCTAAATAGAAGCCTGATTCCTGATGAAACCCATGTTTTAGTTGGTTTTTATAAATCTGAGGATCACTATAAATGGATAGAAAAGAATAATATATATAATTTTAGGATGGGGACAGGATTGGGCTCGCTTCCGTTGGATACAGAAACGGTAAGCGCTAAATACCTTCTTCTTCACAAAAGAAAGGAAAAGAATTCCGGTAGTTTTTGGAAAATACTAAGTAGGGGCCCAAAAGTTTATTCTAAAAATGATCTATTAAAAAAGGGGTATCCGTCTCCTGAACAAGATAATTATTTAGTGATAAATATTGTACGCGTCTCCGAGCCCGAATTCGAAGGTGTTAGCTGGGATTTTAAGAAATTGAAAAATTATCGAACCGGTAATCTTTCCGCAGTTCCTTTTACGGCCAGCCTTTCAGAATTAATGCGATGCAAAATTACTTAAGCTGTAAACACCAGAGTAGCTATTTCCACGAAAAAATCCTTGTTATGCTGTTGATTTTAAAAACGATAATTTACCTCAATTGTGAGAATTGACAACCAATTCATGAGTCAACCTCAACAACCTTCCTATCAAAAGGCTCCAAAACCTCCAACGCCCTTTCAACACCGGTAACCCCCTCAAAAACCAACATCAACCGCAACCCCTTCCGGGTTTCTTTCTCCTTTATCTTGCAATGCTGCGGGTGTGACTGCACGAACTGTAGCACTTTGGTGAAAGTGTCGGTCTGGTAAAAGGGCGATTGTTGGTCGGCAATGAAGTAGCCGATCATCTTGCCTTTTTTCATCAGGATCTTTTCGAGTCCGATGCTATTGGCGATCCACTTGATGCGGACGGAGTTCAACAGATCTTCGGCCTGAGGGGGGAGTTCGCCGAAACGGTCGACGAGCTGGGTCTCGAATTGTTCCAGGCCTTCTTCGTTTTTGACCTGGTTAAGCTCGGTGTAGAGCATGAGACGCTCGGTGATATTATTGATATAATCGTCGGGAAAGAGGAGCTCGAAGTCGGAATCAATCTGGGTTTCCTTGACAAATACTTTTTCTTTGTGGCCCTCGACCTCATCATAAAGCTCCTTGAATTCGTTTTCCTTGAGCTCATCGATGGCCTCGGAGAGGATTTTTTGGTAGGTCTCGAAGCCGATTTCGTTGATAAAGCCGCTCTGTTCGCCTCCCAGCAGGTCGCCGGCACCGCGGATTTCCAGATCTTTCATGGCGATGTTGAAGCCGCTGCCGAGTTCGGTAAACTGTTCGAGGGCCTCTATACGCTTGCGGGCGTCGGGGGTCATGGCCTCATAGGGGGGCGTGATAAAATAGCAAAAAGCCTTTTTATTGCTACGGCCCACCCGGCCCCGCATCTGGTGCAGGTCGCTGAGGCCGAAGTTATTGGCGTTGTTGATAAAGATGGTGTTGGCGTTGGTGACATCGAGTCCGCTTTCGACAATGGTGGTCGAAACCAGCACGTCAAATTCCCCGTTCATAAAACTGAGCATCAAGTTTTCCAGTTTTTTGCCCTCCATCTGGCCGTGGCCGATTCCGACCTTGGCGTCGGGAACGAGACGTTGGATCATGCCGGCGACTTCCGTAATGTTCTCGATGCGGTTATGGATAAAGAATACCTGTCCCCCGCGCTGGATCTCGTAACTGATGGCATCGCGGACCGTTTCTTCGGAAAAGCCGATGACCCGGCTCTCGATAGGATATCGATTTGGCGGCGGGGTGTTGATGACGGACAGATCCCGTGCCGCCATCAGGCTGAACTGTAGGGTACGGGGAATGGGCGTGGCGGTCAACGTCAGTACATCCACGTTTTCCTTGATGGATTTAAGCTTGTCTTTCACCGAGACGCCGAATTTCTGTTCTTCGTCCACGATCAATAGGCCGAGGTCCTTGAATTTGACTTTTTTATTGACCAATTGGTGGGTGCCGATGATGATATCGACCTTGCCGGACGCCAGATTTTCCAAGGTAATGCGCCGCTCTTTGGCGGTTCGGAACCGGTTGAGGTAATCGACGGTCACCGGCATGTCCGAAAGGCGTTCGGAGAAGGTCCGGTGGTGTTGGAAGGCCAGGATTGTGGTCGGTACTAGCACGGCGACCTGTTTACCGTTGTCGATGGCCTTAAAGGCGGCACGGATGGCGACCTCTGTCTTTCCGAAGCCTACGTCACCACAGATTAGCCGGTCCATCGGGCGTTCACTTTCCATATCCCGCTTGACATCCTCTGTGGCCTTGCCCTGGTCGGGAGTGTCCTCATAGATAAAAGAGGCCTCGAGCTCGTTTTGCAAGTAGGTATCGGGGCCGTATTGGAAGCCTTTGTCCAACCGCCGTTTCGCATAGACCTTGATTAGGTCAAAAGCGATTTTCTTGACCCGCGTCTTGGTCTTTTGTTTTAGCTTTTTCCAAGCGGCGGAGCCGAGCTTGAAGATTTTGGGTACGGCACCGTCCTTCCCGTTGTACTTTGATATTTTGTGCAGGGAGTGGATGCTGACGTAGAGAATGTCGCGTTCGCCGTACATGAGTTTGATGGCCTCTTGTTTTCTACCCTCCACGTCGATTTTTTGGAGTCCCCCGAACTTGCCGATACCGTGGTCGATATGGGTAACGTAATCGCCGATTTCGAGTTTATTCAGTTCCTTGAGGGAAATAGCCTGCTTTTTTGCGTAGCCATTTTTCAGGTGAAATCGATGGTAGCGTTCGAAGATCTGGTGATCGGTATAGCAGACGATTTTAAGCTCGTCGTCGATAAAACCTTGATAGAGCGGCAAGACCACGGTTTGATAATGCACTTGCTGGTGGGCGTCATCGAAAATTGCCCGAAAACGTTTGGCTTGGGTCTCGCTGGCACAAAAGATGTAGTTGGTGTAGCCTTGGGCTTTGTGATCGTTGAGGTTTTCGATCAGCAGGTCGAACTTTTTGTTGAAGGAGGGCTGGGGCTTGGTGTTAAATATTATCTCGACTGCGCCTGTGGCGAGGGGAACCGAGGTGCTCGATACGGGCGTCCCGACCGTATTTGCCACGGCAGGGGATGGTTGGAAGTTTTCTTTTTCCGCTCCGGGTGTAGGTGCGGCCGCTGTGGTCATGACCTGAAAGGCATCCAACTGCTTCCGAAAGTTTTCGGAATCCGTAAAAAGCTCCTCAGGTTCGGCGTGTTTGATATTTTTGGATAATTTTCCAAAAGCAGTGACGGCCTTTTCGTAGAAATCATCCAAACGGTCATTGATATACTCCAGATTTTTAGTAAAGATCACAGTTTCGGCAGATATGTACCGTAAGAAATCTTCCCGCTTTTCCTGTATGAGCTTGTCCGCCACATTGGGGATAATGGTAATTTTTTTGACCTTGTCCGTAGACAGTTGTGTCTCCACGTCAAAGGTGCGAATGCTTTCCACCTCATCCCCGAAAAACTCGATACGGTAGGGCTCGTCGTTCGAAAAGGAAAAAACATCGACGATTCCTCCACGGACGGAAAACTCCCCGGGCTCGGTCACAAAATCTACCCGTTTAAACTTGTATTCAAAAAGCACTTCGTTGAGAAAATCCAAGGAGAGGGAATCATCCAACTTGATCTTCAGGGTGTTCTTATCCAATTCCTTTCGGGTGGTGACCTTTTCAAAAAGTGCATCGGGGTAGGTAACGACCACCGCTGGTTTCTTGCGGGAATTTATTCGGTTCAATACCTCGGCACGCAATAGCACATTGGCATTGTTGGTTTCCTCGATCTGGTATGGCCGACGATAGCTCCCCGGATAGAACAGCACATCTTTTTCACCGATCAGCTGCTCGAGGTCGTTCAAATAGTAAGCGGCTTCTTCCTTGTCATTGAAGATTAACAGGAATGGCCTGTCCGATTGTTGAAAAGCATTCGAAAGTACGAAAGAGAGCGAAGAACCTACCAGGCCTTTTAGAATATGTTGCCCGTCGGGAGTATCCCTATCCGGCCGGCCAACCTTCACTACTCCATCTTTAGAGCCGTTATTTTTGGCAATAGCCTGCCGCAGTTTCCGGGACTTGGGAGACTGTGCGTACAATTGGGCAATCGAAGTATGGGTCAAGCGTATTTTTTTGAAAGTGCAAAGATAATAAGTCCTTTTCAATGCATAGCATCCATTTTTATTGAATTTGCATTAAAGGATATTCCGAAAAAAGACCCATCTTGTCATCGGGTTACTAAACGATCAGCAACCAATTGATTAAAAAGATTTGAAATATGGAAGAGGATAAAAAGATAGGTGAAAAATTTGACGTGTTTGTCATCGGAAGCGGCATCGCGGGACAGACGGCCGCAAAGGTGTGTGTCGAGGCAGGAATGAAGGTGGCCGTTGCCGACCGGAGAGAATTTGGCGGCACCTGTGCAAATCGGGGCTGTGATCCGAAAAAGGTGTTGCTGGGTCCCACCGAAGTCTGGGACACTGCCAAACAATTGCAGGGAAAGGGACTTAAGAAACCGCCCAAGATCAATTGGGAAAAACTGCAAAAATTCAAAAGAAAATTCACTAGCGCGGTTCCCATTGAAACCGAGAAAAATCTTGAAAAACTGGGGATGACGCTCTACCACCAATCGCCGAAGTTCTTAGATGATAACACCCTATCGGTGGAAGGTAAGCGGGTACATGCCAAAAAAATTATCTTAGCTACAGGATACGAGCCTCACCAATTGCCGTTTGACGGTGCCGATCATTTAATGGAAAGCGACGATTTTCTGAAAATGAAAAAAATGCCCAAAAGTATTCTTTTTGTCGGGGCGGGCTATGTTGGAATGGAATTCGCCCACATGGCCGCCCGAGCGGGCTCGAAAGTTACGGTGATCGACACTGCCGACCGTCCTTTAGGTCCCTTTGACGAAGATCTGGTGCAAGAGCTCACGGAGTATTCAAAGAGGTTGGGTATCGAGTTTATTTTCAAGGCGGATGTCAAGTCCATCAAAAATGGCAAAAAGAACTTTAAGGTCCACTATGAAAAAGACGGACAGACAAAGAAAGTCAAGGCCAGCAAGGTGTTAAATACCGCGGGAAGGGTTCCCGCGATTTCAGGGCTCGACCTGGAGAAGGGCGGAGTAGATTATGACAAAACGGGTATCGTGGTCAACACATACCTCCAGAGCAAGAGCAATCCGAACGTTTATGCCTGTGGTGACGTGAGCGACCAAGACCTGCCGTTGACCCCGTTGTCGGGCAGGCAAGGCAATGTGGTTGGCGAGAATATTGTCAATGGCAACAAAAAGAAACTGGATACCCCCGTCATTCCTTCGGTGGTATTTACCTTACCGAACATGGCCAGCGTAGGGTATTCGGAAGAGGAAGCCAAGGCGCGGTACAAAAACGTTCTTGTGCAAGAGGGTTCGGTGCCGGATTGGTTCAACGCCAAACGGGTGAATGCTCCCGTTTATGCCTATAAAATTCTGTTGAACGAACGCACAGAGGAAATCGTAGGTGCCCATATCGTCGCTCCCGAAGCGGCGGAGACCATCAACCTGTTCACAATGGCGATCAATAACAGGCTGACCGCGGCTGATATCAAAAAGATGGTATTCACCTATCCGAGTTGGGGGAATGACATTAAATCGATGCTCTAGCGAATGAACACCGACCTTTAGATCTTCTTTGGAATTACCTAAGTACATTCAAAATCCGACCTGTCCGAATGGATATAACCACCGTTGCGGTATTTTTCTCGGCACTTTCTTTCTTTTTTTTCGGCATCGCTTGTTTTGTTGATGGCGGTATGAAATCCGAATATATCCGCTATGGTCTTTCGAGACAGCGCCCCCTTGTAGGAATACTGCAGCTTATGGGCGGGGTCGGACTGATCGCTGGCCATTGGTTTCTTCCTACCCTGGGGTTGGTTTCCGCCATTGGTCTTAGCTTGCTGATGGTATTGGGATTCGGGGTCCGCTTAAAGATCCGTGATGGTTTTTGGCAGTCTTTTCCCTCCATGGCCTATGCCATTTTGAATTTGTACCTGGCGTTGCGATTTTACAACGAAATAATATGCTAGTTGGCAAAAATCAAGTAGATACAGATGGCTAGAAACAGCAGCGCGGGAATAGATTTTTTGATAGGGTCCTTTATCTTGACATGCATCATGACCGACCCCATCAAGAGTACGCCAAGTACGGTTGCGGATGGTTTCAATAGTATGGGAAACCAAATCGCCAGAATCAGGCCGATTGCCGCAAGTACTTTTAGGGCGCCTACTAGGTAGCAACTCCAGGAAGGGAGACCGTAAACCGCAAATTCCTCCATGATATTCGACGCGTTACCGCCGCGCCATTGGGTCGGTTTGTTGTACTGTATCAACCAAACGTTTAAAATGCTGATTGCTACAATCAGCTGTAGCACAATATTGACATAATCCATATTCTTTTTCTTTTTTTGAGAAATCTACGAAAATTTACGGTAATTATTGAAAATAAGAAGCGATTGATTTGGATGGTCTGCATGTATCCTAACCGAATTCACTGAAAACGTTGTAATAATTTAAAAGCCGGATTCGTCTTTCGGTTTTGATAGCCATGGATGGCGACGATGACGAATAAAACAATACTACAGGCCAAAGCCACGTAAGCAATGACATCAATGGCATTCCGGTGTCTCACAAAAATGGCTATTAAGGCCCAGATGCCCACGGCCGCGAACTCCCGCATATTGCGTTTCCAGACCATAACCGCATTGAGTAGGGTAGCGACGATGACCATAATGATAGTCCATTCTTGATCGCCCAGCCCGAAACCGTCCCAGCCGATTTTGGTCAGATAGGCGGATATATTGGCGATGGTGGCCACGGCAATCCACCCGCTGTAGAGGCAGATGGGCCACCAGACGAAGGCGAGGATCTCGATGGGGGCGTCCCAACGTTCCATATTGGTGTTCAAAATAATCTTGATCAAGGAAAAGAGGATGCCGAGCATGATCAACACCGATACTCCGGTATAGTCATACAAGAATGCAAAGACCCAGGCCGCGTTTAGAACATTGGCAGCCGCAAACCAATAGCCGGTCTGTTCGATAAACGGACTTTCCTTTTTACTGGAAAAGGCGCGTCTGACCTGAAAAATGCCGTACGCCAAAAGTCCCAAAAAAATGAGTCCCCATATCGCGAAGGCATAGCCCGCCGGGGTGAAGAGGTTATCGTACTTCTGACTGATTTCGCCGATGGTGGTATCGTTTAGACGCAAGGCTTGGGAGACGTAGTTGACGGCGATGACCAACACGACGGATAACAGATTGATGGCGGACAGGGTTTTGTTCATGGGTTTGGATTAAGTTGATCTTCAATATTGGAATTTAAATATTTGAAAGATTGGAATTTAAATATTTGAAAGCGGATACGTAAACATCATCCACAATAAAACGGACTATCTCGAAACCCGTTTCCTCCGTTTTGATTCCTTCGTCGCTACTTTGAAAACAGCATCGTCCGCAATGGCATAAATCTCATCGTTATCTGTGGGATGCATGACATAGGTACCCGTAAATGCCCCGAATGCAGGCAATATTATCTGTTTTTCAGATTTAAAGAAGCAGGACAAACGAAGGGTTTGTCGTCCCGGACCTTGTAAGCGTACCGCGGGATGGATATGCCCCGAGAGGTTGAAAAACCCTTCCCGCTCCTCGGGATAGTGGGTCAACAAAAAACCGTCTAGCTGTATCTCGGAAGCTACACGGATACCCAGTCCCTCATACTTCAGGGGCGATAGAATATCGTGGTTTCCGGCCACGAGCACTATATCGGAAATCACGGTGGAGGTCCAATTTTCGAAAAGTTCCCATTCCTTGTTCAAGGACGAATGGAACAGGTCACCCAAAAAGACCAGGATTTCCGGTTGGAAGAAATCAATGGCCCCGTCCATCAGGTCAAAATTTCGTTGGATAGCATTTTGTGGTACTGCCGCCCCGTGTTTCCGAAAATGCGAGACCTTGCCCAAATGTACGTCGCTGATCAAGACGATGGATTTCTCTTCCCAAAATACTGCGCCGGAGGAGTGTAGGACGAAAGTTTGCTCTTCTATATCTAAGGATTGGATTTGCATCCTAGCAAAGATAAGGACTTTGAAGGTGGGGTCGGTCAAACATTCTGATGCTTGGTCGTCGGGGTATCTTATTTCCGCATCAAAATCGCCGCCATTCGCTGGATTCGGTCCTGCAGTTTTTCGCTGGACAGTTTTTCCCGGAGCCGGTCGGTAATGATCGGAAAGGAAAAAGGGGTAGGTTTTTTACAAGCTTTCCAGACGATTTCCTGCGAGGCGATGCGCTCGAGTGCCAGTTGTAGCCGACCTTCCTCAAGCTGGTGCTCGAAAGTCTCGCGGAAAGCCTGTTGGTAAAGCAGGTTGTCAGGCTCGTAATCCCTAAAGACATCGAACAGCAATTGTGAATTGCTCTGCAGGTGTTTCATCTTGATGCCTTTTTTTGGGTACCCGGTAAAGACCATCCCGCTGATGACGGCAATGTCCCGGAACTTCCTGCGGGCCATTTCGGTTGCGTTGAGGCTTTTTTGCAGGTCCTCGTGCATAAAATCGGTTGTGAAAAGGTCGTTGTCGAGTACCTGTTGCATATCGAGCTCCCTGTCGGATAGTAGCTCGAAACCGTAGTCGTTAAAAGCCAGGGAGAATGTGATCGGCGAGAGCAGGCTGATACGGTAGCTCAACAGGCTGCCCATCGCTTCGTGTACGAACCTTCCCTCGAACGGATAGACCATATGGTGGTACCCGTCCCGGGTCTTAAAGGTTTCGATCAGCAGTTCGCCGGGAGAGGGTACGATGCTTTCAAGCCGCTGTCTTTTAAAAAGATGCGATAGCGAACGTATCTCGGGGGACTGTTTTCGCTTGTCCAGCCTGGCGGTGTACAGCTCGTCACGCAACAAATGGGACATCTGGGCGGAAAGCGAAAGACGGCCACCCATCCAACTGGGTACTTTGCTGGTCTTTTTGGAGGATTTTTTGACATGTACCTGCATTTCCTTGATTCGGATGAACTCCAGATTACGGCCGGCGAAGGTGAACACGTCGCCACGGTTTAATTTGGACACAAAGAATTCTTCGATACTGCCGATATAGCCCCCCTTTTGGTACTTGACGGCCAAATTGGCATCACCTACGATCGTACCGATCTGAAAACGGTGCCGCATGGCGGTTCCCCGGTTGTTGACCTTGAATTTCCCATCATCCTCGACCTCTACTTTTTTGTATTCGTCGTAGGTCTGCAGGCTTTGGCTCCCCATCACCAAAAAATTGAGCAGCCATTGCCATTGGTCTTCCGAAATGGCCTGATAGCAAAAAGTCTGTTTAATTTCAGGGAAGATTTCTTCGGGATAAAACCCATCGGAAACCGCCAGGGTGGTCAGGTATTGTAGCAGTACATCAAAGCTGTTTAGGTAGGGAATACGGTCCTCGACCGCGTTCAGTTTGACCGCTTGTTGCAGGGCCGATGCCTCGATCAGTTCGATGGCATGGGTCGGCAAAAAATAGATAATGCTCTCCTTGCCCGGCCGGTGTCCGCTGCGCCCGGCCCTTTGCAGAAACCGGGCCACCCCCTTGGGACCTCCGATCTGTACCACGGTCTCTACGGGGGCGAAATCGACGCCGAGGTCCAGGCTAGAGGTACAGACCACCGCTTTCAGACTTTCGTTTCGGATAGCCTGCTCGACCCAAGTGCGGGTCTCTTTGTTAATACTGCCGTGGTGCATGGCGATCTCCCCGGCGTACTCCGGGTGTTTGACCAGTATTTTTTGAAACCAGATTTCGCATTGGCTGCGGGTGTTGGTAAAGAGTAGGGTAGTCTTACTGTTATTGATGATCGGAACGACGTATTCCAGCAAATGCAATCCAAGGTGGCCGCGCCAAGGGAAGGTTTCCATCTTTTCGGGAATGATACTCCTGACCGTGATTTTCTTGCTGAGGTTCGCCTTGATCATTACGGAGTTTTCAAGGGCCGCGGTAGCGGGACCCAGCAACACTTCCCGGGCCTGTTCCAGATTCCCGATGGTCGCCGAAATTCCCCAGATACGCAGGTCTTTGCAAACGGATTTTAAGCGGGACAGGGCCAGCTCCATTTGTACCCCGCGTTTGGTGCCCAACAGTTCGTGCCACTCATCGACTACGATGGCGGAGCAGTCCTTGAAAACTTTGTCGTAGCCCTTTGATGCTAAGAGCAGCTGCAGGCTTTCGGGCGTAGTGATCAATAGGTCGGGCATCTGTTTTTTCATCCGGGCCCGCTCTTTGGAGGAGGTGTCCCCCGTGCGGATGCCCACGGTCATCTGGGTTCCCAGGTCTTCGGTGACCCGCTCGGCCGATTGCCGAATTTCCTGTGAAAGTGCGCGTAGGGGGGTAATCCAGATGGCTTTGAGTCCCTTTTTGTGTTCTGTTCGGTAATCGGGATTGCTTTTGATGTAGTTCAAAACGATAGGAAACCAAAGCGCATAGGTCTTACCGCTCCCTGTCGGGGCGTTCAACAGACCGTGCTTTCCCTGTAGGAAGGCCTTCCAGGTCTGTTTCTGGAACGGGAAGGGTTTCCAGTCCTGTTGCTCAAACCAATTCCGTGCTATATCGTAAAGTTGTTCTCTTGTCATAATTGCGAGCAAAGCCTGTTTCAGCAGGCGTAGCGAAGCAATCTGCTGAACCTGCTTCTGCTGTTTATTGACCAAGAAGCGCGACCCACTTGTGCCGCAAACCTAGGTTGGTGCCACTCTGCGCATTCCGTTACTTTGAAAGCGGGCCGAGGTTCAACAGATTCCTTCGGCTTATCCGCCTTCGGAGGTAAGGCTCGGAATCAGTCGTTTTAAATCCGACAGCGTGTTGGCCTCCTCGATTTTTTTATCCTTCCGCCAGCGAAGTATTCTCGGAAAACGGGTCGCGACGCCACTTTTGTGCCTTGTCGACGGGGCTATGCCCTCAAAGGCGATTTCGAATACGTGATGCGGCGTGACACTGCGGACCGGGCCAAATCGTTCGAGGGTGTTCCTTTTTATCCAATTGTCCACTTTTCGAAACTCGGCGTCGGTAAGGCCGGAGTAGGCCTTGGCAAAAGTGACCAGCTCGCGCTCGCCGTCTTCCTTTTCGTCCCAAAGTGCAAAAGTATAGTCGGTGAACAGGTTGCTGCGCCTTCCGTGCCCGCGCATGGCGTAGGTGAGCACAGCGTCTATGGTCAGGGGGTCGACCTTCCACTTCCACCAGTCTCCTTTTTTGCGTCCGACAAGATAGGGGGAATCCTGGCGCTTGAGCATCAGGCCTTCACTTCGGACTTCCCGTGAACGTTCCCGCTCTTTAGCGGCTTCTTCCCATGAATTGAAATGGATGGTTTCGGAAAGGTGAAGTGGTATCTCGACTGCGCTGGATACAGGCATCTCGGCTGGCTGATCGTTGTTTTTGGTGCCTTTTGCCTGTTTAGGTGCGGTCTTGCTGGCGATGCTCTTGATGGTCTCACCATCTGTCTCGGAACCGACGGACTGCCGAATTCCCGAAGCAACCTTTTCGCTTGCCGGCCCTCGACCGCGCCTGTGCCGAACGGATTCGAGGTGCTCGGGGGGGCGTACTGACCTAAATAGAGTCTCTAACAATCTTCTTCGGTCAATAAAAGGGGTGTTCCTAATATCCTTACCTTCCCATTCCAACAGGTCGTACGCCTTTAAGATGACCGGTACTTTTTTCAAAAGGTTTTTAGAGACCGTCTTCCGTCCTATCCGTTTCTGGAGGTCGTTGAAAGTGCCGATCTGTTCCTTTGGGAAGGGCAATATTTCACCGTCGATGACCGTGCCGTTGGGAATTACGCCGACGAACTTTCCGAATTCCGGATATTTGTCCGTCACCAGCTCTTCCCCGCGGCTCCAGACAAAGATTTCGTCGTTTCTGAGGATGACCTGCGAACGGATACCGTCCCATTTATGTTCGGCGGACCAGTCGTTGACATCCCCTAGGTCACTCACGTCGCCCTCGATGGCATAGGCCAGATAAAAGGGATAGGGCTTGGAGAGGTAGTCGCTTTCGTTTTCCTCCAAGATCAGCTCTTGGAAGGATATTTTATTGGGATTCCAATTCCCCATCAGCTTATAGGCCAGGATATCCTCATCAATATCGGTCGCCTTTGCCAGAGCGCGGGTCATCAGTTTTTGGCTGACCCCGATTCGGAAACTACCGGTGATCAACTTGCAGAAAACAAAGCGCTCGTAGTAGTCCAGCACTTTCCAATTCTCGTAGAGATAGGCTTTTTTCTCCTCGTCGGGCTTTTTTTTGAGCGCAATCATTTCCTTGAGGAACCGGGAGAGGGATTTTTCGGTGGAGGTCTGGGTCGAGGGCACCACCAGGGCAATCGTTTCTGCCAGGTCGCCCACGATATGGTAGCTTTCCTCGAACAGCCAAAGTGGGATGTTGGCCAGTTCGGAGGCCCATTCCCGCAGCAAGGTCGTGTTCACCGGCCGTGGCGGCCGCCGATGCGATAAAATGGCAATGGTCCACACCTTGTCCGTGTCGCCCGCCACCTTAAAGTAGTCGGCGAGCGCCTGCACCTTGATCGTGGTCTTGTTAGTGCTGTCGAGCGTTTTGATAAGTCGTGCAAACTTTTTCATATCATCCAAAATTGCGGGCAATCCCGCTCCAGCGGGAGCCGCGAAGCCATCTGTCGAACCCGCACCTGGTCTCCAATCGAATCTAAGCGGGCCCCCTCGGTCCCAAAACGACGCAGCCCCTCGGCTAAGGGATAGGCCCGGCAAACTGTCAAACCATCGGCTTCCGCATTTAAATCAAATCCATGCGTACCCCGATTTCCTTCGTTGAGTCGTGACCAACCGTCTAATTTGTACCGATTGTTTCCGACTTGGCATCCGCCGTTTCCCCGTCCTCTTCCCCGTACTGTGTTTCTTCTGTACGCGCATCATACCCTTGTTCCCGAAGGTACCTTGAAAAAATATCGGAATAACCGTGGGTGCAAATGATCTTCTCCGCGCCGGTACCTTTGATACTTTCCAAGAGACCGTTCCAATCGCAGTGGTCGCTCAAGACAAAGCCCTTGTCGATGGCACGGCGGCGGCGGGCACCCCTAAAGGTCATCCACCCGCTGGCGGAAGCGGTGACGTAGGGCACCATTTTCCGGATCCAGGGACTGCCGTGGGCACTGGGAGGAGCAAGGACGATATTGCCCAACAGGTCCTCTTTTTTGGTTTCTTTCGTGATGAGCGTGGTCTCGGGGAAGTCCACCAAAGGTCGGAGTACCTCCGTCATGTTTTCAATGGCCCCATGGGTGTAGATCTTCCCGATATCGGTATCTAGGTACTTCAATAGTCGCTGGGCCTTGCCTAAGGAATATCCGAAGAGCACTGAGGTCTTTTTTTCCGCTCGGTTTTGGGCCCACCATGCGTTGATATCCTTAAAAACCTCTTGTTGAGGTATCCATTTAAAGGCAGGCAGTCCGAAGGTACATTCGGTGATGAACGTATCGCACTTCACGGGTTCATAGGGAGTTGAAATGCCATCGTCCTCCGTTTTATAATCCCCCGTAAACACCCAGACCTCGCCCTGGTGCTCCACCCTGATTTGGGAAGAGGCGACGATATGCCCGGCCGGATGCAGGCTGAATTTGACGTTGTTGATGGTGAAGGTCTCTCCCCAATTTTTTCCCGTTACGTTGATTTCGCCCAGACGGTGGGAGATGATTGGCACATTGTCGTGATGAGTAATGTATTTGCTATGGCCCCACCGGCTGTGGTCGGCGTGACCGTGGGAGATGATGGCCTTGTCCACGGGCTTCCATGGGTCGAGATATACATCGGCAGCGTGGCAATAGATGCCCTTGTCGGTGAACGCGAGCAGCGGTTTTTTCATAGCTGTGGAAAAATACGAATTTGTCGGGAAACAAAGTTGTGGCGAACCTAAAATATAAACGCTAAAAAAATTATATTTGTTTCTAATGAAAATATGACAACAAAATTATGGGGATCGTAGATTTATATACCAGCGGCGAACACCGGAGAAATCTAGCGCATTTCGCCGCACTGGCGACCTTGGCTTCGGTCGATGGGGAGCTCAGCGCGGAGGAAAAGAGACTGTTGGACAGTTTTGCGGATAAACTGGACATCACCCGCTCGGAATATGAGCAGGTGATGCGCAAGGAGAACAAATATCCGATCGATTCCCCGAACTCCTCCGAGAAACGATTGGAACGGCTTTACGATCTTTTTCGGATTATTTTTTCGGACCATACCATCGATGATCTCGAAATGGACCTGCTCAAACGCTACGCCATCGGACTGGGTTTTTCAGGTGACAATGCCGATCAGATCATCGATCGCTCCGTAGAGATTTTTACGGGGCGGATCGATTTTGAGGATTATCTATACCTGTTGAAACGCTGAGCTTATAAAAATTGAGGTGAATCGGGGGTAGCGATTTTGGTTCTTATTCCACTTTTACCGGAGGTTCTGTCAAAACTGGCGCGCCGCCCCTACGTTCAGAGGCTAGCGCAGCCGGTCGGAAAGTACTTAGCGACCGGATAGTTGATGCCCTTTTATTCGTATCGGTCCAAAAATTCCTTTAATTTCTCCACCATTTTCCGGCTACCGGAAAAGAAGGGTATCCTTTGGTGCAGTTCCGTCGGTACTACATCCAGAATTCGGCTTCCGCCTGAGATGGCGAGTCCGTTGGCCTGCTCCGCGATAAAGGCCATGGGATTGCATTCGTAGAGCAGGCGAAGTTTTCCCTCTTCGGTAATACTGCTCTTAGGGTACATATAGATACCCCCTTTGATCATGTTCCGATGGAAATCGGAGACCAGCGAACCGATGTACCTCGAGGTGTAGGGGCGGTCTTCTTCCTCTTTTTGACAATATTTGATATAATCTTTTACGCCTTGGTGAAAATGGATATAGTTACCCTCGTTTACCGTATAGATGTTGCCGGTTTCAGGAAACTGCATTTCGGGATGCGATAGATAAAACGTACCAATGGCAGGGTTGAGCGTAAAGCCATTGACGCCGTGGCCGGTGGTATAGACCAACATGGTCGAGGTGCCATAGACAATATAGCCGGCCGCTACCTGATTTTTCCCCGGCTGAAGAAAATCTTTTAGGGTGACGGGCGTGCCTACGGGGGTAATCCGTCGATATACGGAGAAAATAGTGCCGACGGATACGTTGACATCGATATTCGAGGATCCGTCGAGAGGGTCGATTAAAACGATGTATTTGTTTTGGTTGCGTTCGTCATTGCTGTTTATACTGATAAAGTCTTCTGCCTCTTCGGAGGCGATACCGCATACTATTTCGCGATTGATAAGGGCTTGAATGAACTTTTCATTGGCGAATACATCCAACTTTTTCTGTTCCTCGCCCTGAATGTTGGTTTCGCCGATCTCGCCGATAATATCGACCAATCCCGCTTTGTTGACCTCATGGTTTACGACCTTTGCAGCCAGGCGAATGGCATTGATCAGTTTGGAAAGCTCCCCGGTGGAGTAGGGAAAGGCACTCTGGTTTTCGATGATAAATTCGCCGAGGGTAAAATTCTTCTTTTGGGACATATTTAAAGTTTTAAGGCAATGGCACCAGGTTAGGGAAATCGCCAATTGTTCGCCCGCACACAAATATCGGCTATTTTGTGAAACTGTGGAATCTTCGTAATTTAGCCGTAATTTAAATTTATAACTTTGTGTTTTATTTATAACAATTATGGAATTTACTATACGCGCTGCAAAGGAAGGGGATATGCCCCAAGTTTTAAATCTAATCCAAGAATTGGCCATTTATGAAAAGGAAGGCGATTCGGTCGAAATAACCGCGGACGACTTGATCAAGGACGGTTTCGGCGAAAATAAACGCTTTCACTGCTTCGTTGGGGAAACGGACGGTAAGGTCGTCGGGATGGCCATGGTGTATACCCGATACTCTACCTGGAAAGGTACGACCTTACATTTAGAGGACTTTGTGGTCACCGAACCCATGCGGGGCAGTGGATTGGGCAGCGCGCTAATGGCGGAGACGGTCAAGTATGGAAGGGATATGGGGGCAAAGCGTATCAGCTGGGAGGTTCTGGATTGGAACGAACCTGCCATACGCTTTTATGAAGGCATTGGCGCCGATGTCATGCGCCATTGGCACGTCGTACAACTTGATGAAGAGAGTATCGCAAAATTCCTGAAGAACAAAGGATAGGAGCTGTTTACAAGAAACCTGAAATCACATTTCCATCCGTGGTCCGTCGTCGGTTTTGCCGCCGCGGCCCGTTTTGACCGGAAAGAACCCCTGAGAATCCGGAAGAAGCATCAGGAATCATGTGAATTCCGTTGTTTGTTAACAAAATCCAATGAATTTTGGTGTATTGAGGCCGAAAGGCAGGAATTTCAAAAAAGAAAATTATTCAATGAGGATTTTTAAGTTCGGCGGGGCCTCGGTCAAAGATGCCGATGGAGTGAGAAACGTAGTGGAGGTGCTTCGGGAAACGGGCTATGACAATACGCTGCTGGTGGTGTCGGCCATGGGTAAATCTACCAACGCCATGGAGGCCGTCGTAAACACATATTTTGAGGATAAGACAAAGCTATCTGCCGTACTGCTGGAAGTCATGGACTATCACAATGCCATCTTATCGGGGCTTTTCGGGAATCAAAACCATCCTATCTTTGAGAAAGTAAAGGCGCTCTATACCGAGGTGCAGGGCTTTTTGGCCTGGAACAAATCTCCCAAATACAATTTCGTCTATGATCAGGTCGTCGGCTACGGCGAATTGGTGTCCACTACGATCGTCAGTGCCTATCTGAATGAAGTAGGTATCACTAACCACTGGCTCGACGTTCGCGATTTTATTAAGACCGACGATCGTTACCGCGACGTTTCGGTGGACTGGGAAATGACCCAAGAGCGGGTATCACATGGTGTCGACACCAAGAAGTTGAACATCACCCAAGGTTTTCTGGGGAGCGATGAAAATAATTTTACGACTACCTTGGGCCGGGAGGGTTCTGACTACACCGCCGCCATCCTTGCCTATTGCCTAAATGCCGATTCCGTGACTATCTGGAAGGATGTACCGGGAGTGCTGAACGCCGACCCTAGATATTTCAATGAAACCTTACTGCTCAACAAAATATCGTATCGCGAGGCTATCGAACTTGCTTTCTATGGGGCTTCGGTCATACATCCGAAGACCCTGCAACCCCTACAGCAAAAAGAAATTCCGCTGCACGTAAAATCCTTTTTAGCTCCGAAAGGGGCCGGTACGACCGTAGGCAAATGCATGGGGATAGAACCCAAGGTACCCTGTTTTATCCTAAAGCAAAATCAGGTATTGATGAAGCTGTCCTCCCTTGATTTTTCGTTTATCGTCGAAGATAGTATCAGTGCCCTTTTTAAATTGTTCCACGAGCATAAGATGAAGGTCGACCTCATTCAAAGCTCTGCCATTAGCTTTTCCGTTTGCGTTGATAACCGTTTCGGTCGGTTAAATGAACTTCTGCAGCATTTGCAACACCGGTTTAAAGTGGCATGTCAAGAAAATGTGTCGCTGTACACCATTCGTCATTTTGATGAAAAGGCCATCGCATCCCTACAGAACGGACACGAGGTGCTGCTTGAACAGCGTGGAAAAAACACCTTGCAACTCGTCGTAAAATGATGTCATTTCTTTTCTGAATCGTTGAATTGGGAGGCTTATTTACCGATTTTCCTATATATTTACCAATTGATTCCCTTCCATTTTTGAACTCCCGTTTTGAAATGGCATCACAAATTAATCGATAATTAGGTATGGGTCTAGTGACCGCAAAGGAGGTGACCAAGGTCACAAATCTTGACAAGTTGGGCGTTTTGGGCACCTTTCTTGCGTGGTCGGTGTTACGGGTAACCAAAATCTCCAAAATAGGCAAATGGTACGAGAAGGTGCGTCACCTTGAAATCATGGACTTTCTCGACGCCGCCCTAGATCACTACGACATCGATTACGACATTCCCGTTGAAGATCTGAAACGACTTCCGAAAGACGGTCCGTATATCACGATAAGCAACCATCCGTTGGGAGGTATGGACGGCATCATCCTACTTAAAATTATGCTTCGTCGCCGACCTGATTTCAAAATCATGGCGAACTTTCTTCTGCAGCGTTTTGAGCCATTGACCTCCCATATCTTCCCCGTAAATCCGTTCGAAGACCGCAAAGAGGCCAAAAGCAGCCTGGCGGGCTTTAAGAATGGCATGAAACATTTACGGGAAGGTCATCCCCTGGGAATTTTTCCTGCAGGGGAAGTCTCGACCCATAAAGATGGAAAATTAGTGATCGATAAGCCGTGGGATGAAGCGGCCATAAAACTTATTCGAAAGGCCGAAGTGCCAGTAGTGCCGATCTATTTTCACGCAAGGAACAGCAAACTGTTCTATCGTCTGGCGCGGATAAGCGACATCCTCAGAACCGCCAAACTTCCGTCGGAGGTCTATTCCCAGCGCTATAGACCTATAAAAGTACGTATCGGACAGCCCATTTCGGTCGCTATGCAAAACGAGCATTGCGGTTTGCAGGAGTACACGGAACTATTGCGCCGGAAAACCTACATCCTCGCCAATGCGTACGAAAAGGAACGTCTGATAGCACAATTGCCCACCACCATAAAATTACCTAAGCATCCCCGGAAAATAGCCAAGGCGGTTCGCAAGGAACTGATAGAAGCAGAGGTCGGCAAACTGGTCGAGAAAGATCGGCGCATGGTACAGAGCAAGAATTATGAGGTCTTCTTGGCTCCCGCCAAGGAAATACCCTTTGCGCTACAGGAAATCGGAAGGCAGCGTGAAATCACCTTCAGGGAAATCGGCGAGGGCACCAACAACTCGAGCGATATCGACAAATTCGATGCGTATTATCATCACATGTTTCTGTGGGATAACGAGGCCAAGGTCATCGCAGGGGCCTACCGTATGGGCCTAGGATCGGAGATATTCAAAAAATATGGGATAGATGGCTTTTATTTGCAAGATCTCTTCCGCTTTGAGCCCGAACTTTTCGACATGATGCAGCAATCTATCGAGATGGGAAGGGCCTATATCATGAAAGCGTACCAACAGAAGCCGATGCCGCTATTTCTACTGTGGAAGGGTATCGTACATACTACCCTCCGGCATCCCGAACATAAGTATTTGATCGGCGGGGTAAGCATCAGCAACCAGTTTTCGAACTTCTCCAAGTCGTTGATGATCGAATTTATGAAAAGCAATTACTGGGATCCCTATGTAGCACAGTACGTCCGACCGAAAAAGGAGTTCAAGGTAAAGCTGAAGGATGCGGACAAGGAATTTGTCTTTGATGAGACCCAGGCGGACCTAAATAAGTTCGACCGGATGATCGATGAGGTGGAGCCGGGCAACCTACGCTTACCGGTATTGATAAAAAAATATATCAAGCAAAATGCCAAAGTAGTCGCTTTTAACGTGGACCCCCTCTTTAACAATGCAGTCGACGGCCTGATGTACATCAAGATTTCCGACTTGCCCGAAAGTACGGTAAAACCGGTGATGGAGGAGTTTCAGGCCGAGCTGGAACGGAAGTTTATGGAAGCACGCGAGAACGGCGAGAATCCTTCACAGGACAAGGGTTGATTTTCCGTTGAAGCCAACTTGATGCCAGAGCGATGAGGCGGTTAAATATTAAGAGCCTAACGCCTGCATCGATATAAAAAAATGCCTGCCGAAAATAACCAAATCGAACATTATATCAGAACCAAGGCTTTTTTCCCACCTGGTACGTAGTATAAAACTCATCATCGGTTTTGGTCAGGTAGATGATACCTTCGATCAGCCCGACTAAGCCTGTCGCCATAACGATAAAGGCCCCCACTCCGATGCACATGGTGGCATATCCGATTATTGTGGCGACGAGTAGAATAATACCTTCTTTTTGATATCCCAAAATAAATTTGTGGATACCTAACGAACCAAGAATAATGGCCAAAATTCCGGCCAATATCTTCTTGTTTTCTTTAGCACCGCCTGCAAATGCCTCTCTAGCCCCTTCACTGAACTCATTGGCCGTTTTCTTGGCACCTTCGCTAAATTCGTTGGCCGTCTTTTTGGTGTCATCGGCAAAATTTTTGGTCGAATCTTTGTCTTTTTTACCAAATTCGCTTGACTTCTTGTTATCCTTGTCGAAACTACCTTTTGAATCTTCACCGAATTTTTTACTATCGTCTGTCATTATTGTAAATTTTGTTGGTTATAGTAGTTTTAAATGTACTGATTATTTTGGTTCTACCCTTAATTTTGTGGATAGTTTCAGGATTCCGCCGGCAATCGGAAGGTATCACCGACCGAAAAAGGACAAAAAGAGCAAGGAAGAAAGACGAATACATTTTCGGGAACATCCGAAAAGGCGAACCTATGACTAAAAATACCCATGTGTGCTTTATTTTCTTTGTTCCTTCTTCCTTTCGTCTTTTGGTCAGATCAAACAGCAACGGTTCTCACAGAAATAATGGTAAATCCATTATTTTTTATAATCGAAGAAAAAGCGTGTCGCTTGGCCCTCCTTAGTTTTTCTTGATGTTTTTCTCGTAGATCGACACCCAATTCGCTACGGTCATTTTGGCCGCCAGTTCCCCGATCAGTGTGTAAGGAATGCTTTCCATATTTTTAAACCGGATACAGCTCTTGCCCATGTCCAATTTGCTTTGACAATGCTTTGGATATTCGGTCATGAACCACTCGTAAAGTCCGGGGTCCGCGTAAACACCCGAGTGGTAGACGGACACATGGTTCTTCTGCGAGGCCAGGTTCATGAACGGAAGCGGCAGTTTCGGGTCGCAATGGTATCCATCTGGATAAACGGAGTGTGGTACCACATAGCCGAGCATGCCATAGCTCATTTGTTCCTCAAAACCCTCGGGAAGGTTATTTAGGATGGTTTTCCTCAGTTTTGAAACGACCTTTTGCCGGTCTTCGGGCAGTTGCCCAATGTATTCTTCCGGCGTTTCCGCTTTGTATTTCATGGTCAAACGTGTTGATCGATCAGCACCGGGTTACCGTCAGGATCCAAAAAGGCGATACTTGCGGGACCGGTGGTGCTTTCATCGGCCTCGGTGGTGAGTTGGATTCCCTCTTCCCTGAGTTGTTTTTGCAATTGCCTTACATCGGTAAACGAATCGATGGGGTTGGCATCGGCGTCCCAGCCGGGATTAAAGGTCAAAATATTCTTTTCGAACATTCCCTGAAACAGGCCGATGGTCGCATTGCCATTTTTCATGATAAGCCAATGCTGTTCCTGTTCGCCGCCGAACACCGAAAAGCCTAGGGTCTGGTAAAATTGTTTGGAAGCTTCGAGATCTTTGACGCTTAAGCTAATTGAAAATGTACCTAATTGCATAGTTTCCTATTTTTTGTGGATATTCCGTGAACTTACTGGGGGGAGCTATGGTAATTTAGGAGGGACTGGACTAAGTTAGTAAAATTCTTCCTTAATTTTATCTACGACCGTTTGAGCGAGCTTCTCAAGACTCTCGACCGTCCAACCTGCGATGTGCGGAGAAAGTAATACGTTTTCTGCTTCAACAAGATATTGAAAGGCTTCAGGTAGCTTTCCGTCGGCAAACATATTTTCAAAGGACGATTTTTCATATTCCAGCACATCCAAGCCGGCGCCGAGAATTTTGCCTGATTTTAGGGCACTAACCAAATCTTCGGTGATCACACACTTTCCCCGGGCCGTATTCACAAGCCAAAAGGGCTTTCGGAACGACTCGATAAACGATGCGTTTATCATCCCGATAGTGAGTTCGGTTTGCGGAACGTGAAGGCTCAATACATCGGTACGATGTTGTAGTTCCATTATCCCGACCTGACGGGCGTTTTCGTCACCCACGCCTCCTTTAATATCATAACAGATAATCTCGTCAACGTCAAAACCCTTGAGTTTTTTAGCGAAGGCCTTGCCCATATTCCCGTAGCCGATGATGCCGACCGTCTTTCCTTGGAGTTCGACCCCTCGATTGCCCTCACGGTCCCATTTTCCGGAACGGACTTCCCGATCGGCCTTGTTGAGGTTGTTGAAAAGCGATAGCAGCATGCCTAGGGTGTGTTCGCCCACCGCATTGCGGTTGCCTTCTGGTGCTGCGGCCAAGAAAATACCATTGGCCTCGGCATGCCTGACGTCAATATTTTCAAGCCCCGCTCCCAACCGTCCGATAAATTTCAGTTTGTTCGCCTTGTCCAAGAATTCGCTGTCGATGCTGAAACGGCTTCGAATGATCAGTCCTTCGTATTCATGGATTTTTTCTTCGATTTCTTGTTTCGACGAGGTATAATCCTCATCGTTCCGGAAGCCGAGTTCGGTAAACCGCTCGATGAGAAGCGGGTGGTTTTTGTCAACGTGAAGTACTCTCATAAACTAAATTTTCGGGTAGCGTGTTTGCGTAAGCTGATGGTCCACATCGCCGGTATGTGCCGTACTCAGTTTTTCGAACAGTAAAAGGTGGACTTCCTCACCATTTTTGGTCGTTGGGCAATGTTCGACGCCTTTGGGTACGACAATAATCTCGCCCTCGCGGACTGTTTCCGTACGAACACGGAACTGCATGTACAAAGTACCCTTCAAGACCTGAAAAAGCTCGTCTTCGTTCTTGTGGTCATGCCAAACGAACGCCCCTTGAACCTTGGCCAAAAGTACTTGCATATCATCAACTACGGCTATCTGGTGCGGATGCCAATGTTCGCGAAAAGTGGCGTGTTTTTCGTTAAGATTGATGGACTTCATAATGCGGAGAAAGTTCTTTTGGAAGTAAGATACGAATTTTACAACACCATCAAATTACAACCGCGGATATCAGAATGGTCGAAGCGGCCTAAAATTTCAAAACTTCCGTTCGGATGAAGCTTGCCAAGATCTTGTGTGGCTATGAAGGCACAGGAGTCCAAATTGGCCAGGTCTATCACATTAATGCCTCCTGTTTTTCCAGGGGGCGGATAGTGCATAGGGTCTTCGGTGTCGCGAATCATAACCTGCATCCAGGGCGGGGTAAAAAAGCGGCCGTCCCCCGGGGAGTAAGCTTGGGACAATAATTCGGTCATCCCGTATTCAGAATGGATTTCGTCGACCCCGAAACCGGATTTTAAATGTTGGTGCAGTTCTTCGCGGATCAGTTCCTTTCTACGGCCTTTCATGCCGCCGGTTTCCATAACGATGGTGTTTTGCAATTTCAGGGGGTGCCTTTCCACTAGATCTAACAAGGCGAACGATACCCCGATCAATAGCGTTTTGGTACCGGCTGCCTCGAGTTGCGTAAGCTGGTCATTTAATCCTTCTAAATCATCCAGGTAGAAGCCGCTTTTTTCGTGTCCGCTCTGCTTAATGAAATCATCGACCATATAAATCAGCGAAGAGCCCTGACGTTCGAGATAGGAGGGGAGAAGGGCCAACACGCAGTACCTATCGATACCCCCGTAAAAATAGGAGAAGCCTTCGCGAAAGCTCTTTTCGTACATCTGGATATCGCTGACCAAATGCTTGCTGATCCGGCTTCCGGTCGTGCCGCTGCTGGTGAAAACGGTCTCGTACTTTTTCCCTATGGATATGATGTTCTTTGATTTAAAAAATCCGATAGGTAAAAAGGGGATGTGGTTCAATTCCCGTACATCCTCCGGCTTTGTATTTAAATGCTTACAGAATTCTTGGTACACGAGGTTTTCGGAATACTGCATTCTAAATACGTTGAGGGCCATGGCCTCGAACTCTCTCGCCGTACGGATGTCAAAAATAGTACCGGTACCCATATCCTTTTCAAATTAGATGTATATCCGTCTGGTTTTGTAAAAAGGGACGTAAGATGATAAGACGGAGGAGGTATGACTCCTATTTTGTTAGGACAATGGGTGTCTATCCGGGAAATAAATTCAAATTTCCGTCCTATTCCCGACCGCCTTACATCAAGTTTGCTTCCATATCATCTTCGGATAAAAGCATTTAGATTGTGGCAAAAATAGCGATATCCCAAGGTTGACGAAACAGACGGAGGTCGGTCCGCTACGTTAAATAATTTAACATTTTAGTCCGGCTATTGTAAATTCTTATTAAATGGGACCTTAAAATCCATTATCCTTTTGGCTAGGGGCGGCATTGCTAGTACATTGCGCGGATGGCGTACCGTTTAACACGCTAAACTTTAATGAGGCCAGTATGGCTTCGACAAAAATTAACGTAGTATGAGTCAAGTAAAGAAAGATGACACCGTAAAAGTGCATTACACTGGAAAACTGGATGACGGACAGGTATTCGATAGCTCCGTTGAACGCGGAGAACCCATTAAATTTACGATGGGCCAAGGTCAACTGATTCCCGGTTTTGAGCAAGGTATCATCGACATGAAGGTCAACGAAAAGAAAACGATTAATATCCCTAAAGAAGAGGCTTATGGTGAGGTTCGCACAGATTTAGTGCAGGAAGTGCCGAAAAGTCAATTGCCAGCGGATATTGAGCCAAAAGTCGGGATGGGACTGACCTCCCAGACCCAAAACGGGCAAGAGATCAATCTGACGGTCAAAGATGTGAAAGAGGATACCATTGTAGTGGATGGCAACCACCCTCTAGCGGGGAAGGACCTTACATTCGACCTGGAAGTGGTCGAGATAATGTAGTGGGTCTTTAGTAGTGCCCAGTACTAAAAATGGAAAGCCGTCTCTAAATTTATAGAGGCGGTTTTTTTGTTCCTTCTTCCTTTCGTCTATTGGTCAAATTAAATAACCACTGTTCCCACAGAAATAATGGTAGAACTTTTCGTTCTACAGAATGGCTCGTTAGTTTGCTTGACGGCGTGCGGTCAGGGAGCGTGGTCTTTGGGCAAGCGCTATTTTACGATCAATTTTCTGGTGGCCACCCTTTTGTTTTGGTAGACCCGCAGCACGTACACCCCGGCGTCTAGCTCGGAGACAAGCAGTGCGTCGCCCGTGATACTGGTTTTGAGTACCTGCGTACCCAAGACATCGTAAATTGAGATTTGTTTCGGGGAATAGTCCTTGGTGCTGACAAATACCCTGCCATCCGTCACGGGATTCGGGTAGAGTTTCAACCCATCGATCTCGCCTTGGGCAGGGGCCTCTTGCCCATATGCCACGGAGATACAAAACAAAGTAATGACGAGGTAGAGGTGCTTCATACACTAATTCCTTCAAAAAACGTACCGCGAAGATAATAATTTTGATTGTAGTACGTTGCGACGGACGTATAAATGGCCAAAGAACGGGGTTAAAAGGTAATAAAATGTGAATCGATGGGCAAAAGGCGAACGTTTTCTACCGACTACCTAGGCTTTTTGACTGTCAAAACTGATAGCTATACCCCAGCGAAACGGCCTGCCCTGGGTTTCTAAGGGAATAGATGCGGTCTTCGGCTCCAAAAGAGCTATAGACGCTTTCTATTTTATCGTTGAGAATGTTCTCGAATTTGAGCGTAAGCTTACTGTTTTTATTCTCGCCGAATTCTTTGCTGAAATTTAGTCTCAGGTTGTGAAAGGGCAATGTGAACACATCCGGGATATCACCGTTACCAACAATTTCCAAGGTTTCGCCCTGAACGTTGTAAAATAGTCCGCCTTGCCAACCCGTCTGGTCATTGTCGTAATCGATGCCGAAATTGACAAGCAGTGGCGATTGGCCTTGCAACTTTCGATTGTTCGGCAAAGTCTCGCCTTCGCGAAGGTTGTCGCGGCGGGCATCCTTTTCGTCTTGGCTGAACGTCTGTTGCGATTCGATAATCGAAACATTTGCATTGACGCTGATGTTGTCCCATCCGGGGATGAAGTTGAGATTTCTTCTTACTTCGAGTTCGCCTCCGAACACTGTTGCATCCCCTAGGTTCAAGGGTATAAACTGTCCCCTGGCTTCGCGGATGAACGTTAGTTCAATGGGATCTGTAAAGGTTTTTGCAAAAGCGCTTAGGGCAAAGAAATCGGTGCCTTCGCCGTAAGACTCGAAACGTAGGTCGTAGTTATTGATGTACGTGGGCTGTAGGTCAACGTTTCCAATAAAGAACGTACTTGATATGGGGTCGAAGATTTGTGCAATGGAAGCTTCTTTAAACGATGGCCGGGCCGTAGTTCTCGAGTAAGACCCCCTAATCTTTCTATTCGCGTCTTCATCGAGATCATAAATGAGGCTCGCGGATGGAAAGAAGTCGGTCTTGTCCAACAGTTTTTCATTATCGAAACGTTCTCCGCTCTGCCGCTCACCGGTATAGGTCAAATCGAATTTCTCGATTCGGAGGCCTAAAATTGCATTGAAATTATCGGTAAACTTAAACTGGTCGGAGAGGTAGCCGGCCGCCACCGTAATTTCCGAGTCGAAGGAATCCGAAATATTGGAATCCCTTCTCAAAAAAGTTCCCTCTCTGGTATCTAAGCGGTAGATGTTTTCGGGGGCTAAGATCTTATCCGGATCTCCATTGAAATTTAGGCTGAAATTGGTGCCCCTATTATTAATCGCCAAAGCAAACTGGTCAACCGTAAAATCACGTTGTTTATGGGTATAGGCCCCGCCTACCTTGAATTTTGCATCCCTTCCGAACAGCTGATGGTTCTTGATGATGTCCAGTTTCCCTGCGAGGTTCGTTTCCTCCAACTTCCTCCAGATGCGAATGGGCTCCCCGGATTCACTTGGGGTGATACTGTGGTTTCCCGTTTCGGGATTGAACTGAAAAGGAGCGATTCGAAAGTCCTTATCATAAATTCGCGATAGGGTCGGCGATAATTTCCAATTTACCTTGAAAGAGGCATCCTCGTTTGCGTGTTCTCCGTTGAGAAGTACATTGGTAATCGATCGTTGGGTGTAGGTCAAGATATCCTTATCGATACTATTGGAATTGACGCTAAAGTTCCGCTGTCGAATATCGGAAGCTGTTGATTCCCCATTCTGAATATGCAGACCGTTCAATCGATATTTTGATTTTCCTGTTTTGAGCGATATACCGGCCAAAGCGTTCATAAGTACATTGTTCGTGCCCAGATCACCTGTTTGGGTGCGGTCGGCGACGAGCTCCAGTACCGATCGGTCACGATCTTGCTTTCTAAAAATTTGTCCATCGATATAATCCTTATAATATTCCGTGGTGTTCTTGTAGGACAGGGATGCCAGATACCCCATTTTTTTTGTGCCATCCTCGTTAATGCTATATTGGTTTCCGGCGGTCAGACCAAAATTGAAGTCCATACCACTTTGCTGCGGTCGGGCCGCCATCGTTCGATCGAAGCGCTGGGTCAGACGCCGAGAGGTTTCCCCGTCAGCCGTAGGTGAAGGTACATCGGTGCTTTGCTGAACCGGTAGGTCGCGCGTACCATCGTCAAAGCCGATAAAATCGCTGCCACCCCCTTCATAATCGAGATAATCCTGATTAAAATGCATACTGGAATTGTAGCCGATACCTACCGAAAAACTATATTCCGGCCTGGTCGGAAGGTCTTTGGTTACGATATCGACGACCCCACCGGTAAAATCTGCCGGTAAATCGGCGGTAGCGGATTTGATTACAATGATATTGTCCAAGACGTTGGTCGGAAAGATATCCAATTGAAGGGTATTCCTATCGGGATCCAGTCCGGGAACTTCCATTCCGTTGAGAATCGATTTTGTATACCGATCACTGAGTCCCCTGACGTAAACGAACTTGCCGCCCTGTACCGATACGCCCGGAACACTTTTTACGGCACTTGCGATATCGCTGGAACCTGATTTCTTGATGCTTTGAATGGATAGTCCGTCCATTAAAGCCACGGAGCGTCTTTGAAGGTTAAGTACGGATGCCTCGGTATTTTTGGACACGGTCGTAGTCACCACTACCTCGTCAAGTTCGTTGGATGCGGGATTGAGCGTGACATCAACGGTCTGTTCTCCGTCTTCGATTACTTCTACGCCTGTAATCTCTTTGGTTTCGTACCCAAGATAGGAGAATACCATGGTATAGGTGCCGGGTTCGATTTCCAAGTGGTATTTGCCGTCGAAATCGGAGGTTGTGCCGTTGGAAGTACCTTTGACATATACATTTGCAAAAGGGAGTACATCGTTGAACTCACCGTCGTTCAGGGTCCCTGAAATGATCCCTTGCCCTGCAAAGGAATGCTGTAAGGTCAGGACCGTTATAAGGAAAATCAAATTTCTAAGTTTCATTCGTTTATATTTTTTAACTACTTGATAATGAGATAATCAAATAATTGAGAACGTCTGTAACCGCTACGCTCTCGCATTAAAAATTTTAAACATTGCCTTTGTGAAGTAATTTTTAAAATTTGTTAATGCTCGTTTCATATGGTTTTTGAAGGATATCGTATTCGTATTAGAAAAAGGCCCGCTTCACAAGGTGGGAAACGGGCAATTTACTTTAGTGGCCCAAAGCGTTCATTGAATAGGCATTAGAGCCCCAATCCGGCTTTGGTGTTGGAGTAGGTCCACGAAAATTCCGAGGCCGTGGCACCAACGGTCTGGGCGCCCGCTTCGACGGTGGCCGTCCAATCGGCGGCAGCTTCGGTAAACGTAGGATCGGATAGGATCGGTTTTTCCTTCACATCGTTCTCGTTGTCATCATCATTGCAATTCTCGATACATCCAACGCTTTCGATAAAGATCTCGTTCCCAAAGCCTACAACTTCCCAAGCTTCGAAAATCAAGGCATTGTCCGCATCGGGATTATCGAGGCCGGCCAACCAGTTTTGGGCAACCTGGTTGTTATCCAGTTCCACGTCTTTTCCTTCCGGAAATCCAATGACATAGATATTTGAGGTAATCCCCGTAGCTCCGCTTCGGTAGTCCGCCAATTCGCCGCCCTCTGCATTGTCGGCATTTCCGACCAAAGTAGCATTGGTCAATGTAAATGACCCGGCTAGCGAACCTTCGGGCCCATCAATTTCAAAAGCGTGATCCGAAGTGCCTCCAAGAACGACATATACATTGTCAATGGTACCGGAATAGGCTTGATCAATATCGATGGCGTCGTCTTCTTGTGCCCAAACGAAAAGGCTGCTTGCATCTACGGTTCCTCCAAAAAACTCGATTCCGTCATCTTTGTTCCCGACAACTTCTATGTGGTCGACGGTGGTGCCGTTACCAACACCACCCATGGTAAGTCCATTGATTTCGTTGCCTTCGCTAAGAGCGATTCCCCCATGACGGATGGAAACATATTGTAAGGTTCCCGAATTGTCGGTGGGATCCTTGCCACCGTAAGAACCTAGGTCTTCGTTATCGGTATCCGTTGGCAGCCCTTCGATCAATGCCGATTCGGCATCGCCGTCAAGAGAGACCGGTGCGTTACCTAGTATTATGAGTCCGCCCCATTTTCCGGTATCGTTTTGGTCGAGGTTTGTACCCGCCGTTTGACCGATTTCGATATTATCCTCGACCGAAGTCAGAATAATGGGCTCTTCGGCAGTGCCGGCTGCATTGATCATTGCTCCCTTGCTGACGATAAGTACGGAAGCGTTCGCACCCGAACCGCTAGCACCTTTGATAATAGTGCCCGGGGCAATGGTCAGCGTGGCTCCCGATTCAACGAAAATGCGGCCTTCCAAGGTGTAGATGGTATCGGCCGTCCAATCCGTATCCGTGGTAATGTTGTCGCTTACGGTTATAGCTCCCGAGGGTTCTGGATTCGGGTCGGAATCAGGATCGGCATCCGTACAGGGTTCGCAATCCGGTCCTCCACAATCTATCCCGGTTTCACTTCCGTTCCGCTGACCATCGCTGCAAGTTGCTTCGGGTATCACCGGCCCATTGTCGTCATCGCTGCATGCGGTAAACGATATGGCAACCAAAGCCATCATAGCAAATACAATTTTTCCCATCATTTTAAATTTAAAATCCATAATTCTAGTTTGATTATTAAACACTGCAAATAAAGCGGATGGAGGTAAAGGTCAGGTTACCCTCACATTAAACCTACTTTGCAATACCGTTACCTAGGCGTTACTACATTAAATCTACGTTAAGCGGTTTCGGGATACCGGTATAATCTTTATCTTCGACGGTAGTTGGGAGTCCTAGGGAGGTCCGCCCCAAATCATAGGCACTTGATAACAAGAGCTTTTTTTGATGCTAAAAACCAACCGAAATACTTAGCGGTCAATTAATTTTCATAAACAAAAGGGATGAAAAAAAAAGACATCAAAATACTTTTGGTAGACGACGAGCCCGATATCCTTGAAATCGTCGGTTATAACCTTACTTCGGAAGGTTACCAAGTCTATACCGCAAAAAATGGGGTCGAGGGGGTGGCCCTTGCTAAAAAGAAGCGGCCCCATTTAATCATCCTCGATGTCATGATGCCGGAGATGGACGGGATGGAGGCCTGCGAGAAAATCCGGGCTATCGAAGGGATGGAACACGCTATCATTGCCTTCTTGACCGCACGCGGGGAAGATTACTCGCAAGTGGCGGGCCTCGAAGCGGGGGCCGACGATTATATCACCAAACCGATTCGCCCCAAGGTCTTGGTCAGTAAGGTCAAGGCCTTGCTCAGAAGGCTTAAAGAGGATGATGGCCCACAGGACGACATCGTTAAGGTGGGCAATATCGAGATCAACAGGGAAGAATATAAAGTGGTCAACGATGGGGTCGAACTTGTTCTCCCGAGAAAGGAATTTGAGCTTTTGGCCCTTTTGACCTCGAAGCCCAACAAAGTATTCAAAAGAGAGACCATCTTAGATCGGGTATGGGGCAGCGAGGTAGTCGTCGGTGGCCGCACCATTGACGTTCATATTCGCAAGCTGCGCGAAAAAATCGGGGAACAGCATTTTAAGACTGTCAAGGGGGTGGGGTACAAATTCGTGCTGTGAGACCGCACTAGGGACCATCCAAGATTTTATAAAGCCATTCTGTAAAGGATATTCTTCTGCAATCCAACTTCCTTCAGGGTATTTACGCTAATTTTGGAGAGCGTTCGATGGCTTGACAGTTCTGCCGTCCATCCAAACGAAAACGTCTCGGTTGCCTTTCCGATTTAATCGTTCATGCGGGCGCTAGACATGATGTTTTTGATTCAAATGGATCGATTAGCCGTTTTTTCCGACAAGCATAAAAAAATTCTGATGAGGAGACCAATACTTTTTTACCATGGCCAGTAGGTTGAAAAGGTCATATCGGTTTGCGCTGCGGTCTTCCCTTCTGATTTCGGTGGGGTTCGCCTTGATATTGGGAATTCTTCTTTTCATTTTCAATACATTCGATGCCATCCTTTTAACCTTGTCCACCATACTACTTTTCGCTACGTCGTTTTACATCCTCCAAATCCGAATAGAAAAGTTCATTTACCGAAAAATGAAGCAGATCTATGACGATGTGGCCCTTTTGGAATCTTCTACCCCGACCTCGGACCCGATCACTACCGATATGCGGACACTCACCGAGGAAATCGGGAAGTTTGCCAAGGACAAGAAAATCGAGATCGATACCCTAAAGGTGCGCGAGGAATACCGGAGGGATTTTTTGGGAAACGTTTCGCATGAGCTTAAAACCCCGCTCTTTACCGTTCAGGGATACATCGAGACCTTGTTGGACGGTGCCTTGAACGACAAGAACGTCCGCAAGAAATACCTGCAGCGGGCCAATAAAGGGGTCGACCGGCTCATGTATATCGTAAAGGACCTTGATCTGATCACCAAGTTGGAAGTCGGCGAACTCAATCTGTTCAGGGAGAACTTTGACATTGTCGAGCTTATTGAAGGCGTTTTCGACCTGTTGGAAATGAAAGCGGACAAGAAGAACATCGTGCTCACTTTCGATATGGAGTACCCCCGACCGATCTACGTCTATGCGGACAAGGACAAAATACAGCGCGTTATATCGAACCTGCTGGTCAACTCCGTAAAATACGGCCGGCGTGACGGTACCACCGAGGTCAGTGTCGAAAACCTGATAAAAAATAAAGTAATTATAAGGGTTACCGACAACGGCGAGGGCATCCCGAAACGCCAGATGCACCGTATTTTTGAACGTTTCTACCGGGTAGATCAGAGCGGAAGCCGTAAGGAAGGAGGCTCCGGATTGGGACTGGCCATCGTTAAACACATTATCGAGGCCCACGAGGAAAAAATTTATGTCGAGAGCGAGATCGAGGTCGGGTCCGAGTTTTCGTTTACCTTGGAAAAGAGTAAGGTAGGCGCCGAACATTAGTTGTTTCTTCCCATAAGATTTCATTAGTTTTGTCGGTTGGGGCAGAATAAGGCCAGCCGCAATACCTCGAAATCCACAGCGCGTTGTGCAGGGTATCGAGCACAGCGAAAGTCCGTTTTCAAGGAGTTTTCGGAATTATTTTCTCCGTCGGTTCCAAGACAAAAAACTTTAATTGAAAGTAGTGGGAAGCAAAAACAAGCTCAAAAGGTTCAAGGAAAACGAACAGTTCAAAAACGTCATTCAGCCTGATCGCGAAACGGTCGCGGCAGGATTTTCCCTGAAAGGAAACTGGGCGTCCCATTTCGGGAACGATAAGCCTATCGTACTGGAGCTCGGTTGCGGAAAAGGGGAATATACCGTGGGCCTTGCGCGGCAATCCCCCGATAAAAATTTTATTGGAATCGACATCAAAGGTGCCCGACTGTGGCGCGGGGCGAAGACCGCTTTGGAAGAATCTTTGGAAAATGTAGCTTTCTTGCGTACCCAGATCGAACTGATCGACGCGCTTTTTGCGGAGAATGAAGTATCGGAAATATGGATTACTTTTCCCGATCCCCAGATCAAGTACAAACGCACCAAGCACCGGATGACGAATCGGGACTTTTTGGATAAATACAGGAAAATTTTGATCCCGGAGGGTTCGGTGCACCTAAAAACGGATAGTGAATTCATGCACGGGTACACCTTGGGGCTGCTACATGGTCTAGGCCTCGAAGTAGTTTATGCCAACCACGACGTGTATAAGAACGAGGGGAGTCCGAATGAGGTCATCGGCATCCAAACGTTCTACGAAAAACAGTATCTTGAGCAGGGGAAGGCGATTACGTATCTTCAGTTCAAGATTTAAAAATGATTCTCGATCTTGACACTTGACACTTACGTTTGCGCTTGAATTTGAAAATAATGCAGCATCTATTCATTCTTTTCTTCGCCACGTTCTCGGCAGCCTTTATGGCTACCGTGCCCCCAGGCCTTTTAAATATGAACGCCGCCAAGGTTAGCGTCGAGAAAGGGAAGACCAATGGAATTATTTTCAGCGTCGGGGTATCTACCATAATCATGTTGCAGGCCACAATCGCGGTCTATATCTCCAAATTCCTTGATAGAAACCCCGAAGTGGTCGCTGTGCTTTTAAAGATTGCGGTGGCGGTCTTCGCCTTTTTCGCGCTGTACTTTTTTTGGGCCGCCAGGAGAAACAAAGTGCCGAACCCGGAACTGGTCCAGGTCAGTAAAAAGAACAGTTTTTTTAAGGGGATGGGTTTGGCGGCGGTCAATTTGTTGACCATTCCCTATTACAGCGGCCTGAACATCATGTGGAACGCCTCCGGCTGGATACAGTTCAAGGTATGGGATACCTTGACTTTTATTTTGGCGGCTGGCTTGGGCACATTCTCCGTGCTGTATATGTACACCGTATATTTCAATCGGTTGGAAGGCAAGACCGACCGTTTTTCCAAAAATTCAAATTATATTTTAAGCGGACTGATGCTGGGGCTGTTGGTGATTACCCTATTTCGGATATTTAGTCGTTAGTGGGTAGTCGTTAGACTTTAGTCGATAGTCGTTGGACGTTAGCTATTGGTTTGCGGTTGTTTGCAAAATGTCAAAATGCGATTGGTAGTGTGAACGTGGTCGTTCTATAATACTTGTCGCAGGTCATCAGATGTAGAATGGGGGAAGAAATGAAAAAGTAATAGTGCGAATGGGTTCTAACTGTGAGGGAGAATGTGGTGAGGCGTATTGCGGATAAAGGGATGAAAGAATGATGGTGACACTGCATGACCAAGGGCGGAATAAGGGTAGCAGGTGGTCTGGGAGTGACTTTTAATTCTGGAATCAATGAAATTTTAATGAGTGTCCGGTCGAGCGCAGTCGAGACCTCCTTGAGATAGGATGCCTTTGTAATTGAGCTTGAACCTGACACCTGACACCTGACACCTGACACCTGACACCTGAACTTGACCATGAAACCCGAAAACAAAAACTTCTTCCAGAAGGTTTACGAAGTGGCCCGGCAGATACCGGAAGGCCGAGTAACTTCCTACGGGGCTATTGCCAAATATCTCGGGGTCGCCCGTAGCGCCCGAATGGTGGGTTGGGCGATGAACGGCGCTCATAGTATGCCGGAGATACCCGCTCATCGGGTAGTGAACAAAATCGGGCTCTTAACGGGAAAGCACCATTTTGACGGCACGAACCTGATGCAGCAACTTTTGGAGAATGAGGGTATCAAGGTCGTTGACAACCAGATTGTAGATTTTGAAAAACATTTTTGGGATCCTTTCAAAGAACTCCATGATCATTGACATCCATAGATTTTTCACCTTTTCAGAATGGCGTTCCGAATTTGGACGGTCCCTAGCGCGAAGCGGCCCGGTCGTTACACAGGCCATGCTGACCGGAAAATTGACATTGCTATGCTTAAACTGATTGCCCCGCTACCTTCGGTTCGATCGGGAAATGATGCGGTAGGACTGAGAACTAATTTGGTAATCCCACACGCGTCTGAATTCCACTAATATTTCCTATTCAAAAGTCAAAGTAAAGACCGTATTCTTCTTTGAAGCGACTTGGATGCTTCCTCCGTGCAATCGCATAATCTGTTTTGATAGACTGAGCCCAATTCCGGTACCCGTGTTTTTGGTAGTGAAAAAGGGTACGAAAATTTCGTCTTGTTGTTCCGGGGGAATCCCGGGGCCGTTGTCCCAAACCTTGATCACTTTTTTTCCAGCATCGCCGATGCCTGCCAAAAACTTGATTTGACCGTGGGTACCTTTTGGCGGGGCCTTCGATTGCCGGACCGCCTCGCGTTGACTATGTAAGGCTTGCTGCGCGTTTTTCCCAAGGTTTAGCAGTACTTGCGTGATCTGTTTTACGTCGATAAAAAGCTCGAGATCCTCGGGGTCGATAATAATTTGGATATCGATGGGGCTTTTGTCCATGTCCTCCACTACCCTGGCTTCACCTAGCAAGAGCTTGACCTTTTCGAACAGGTCCCGAGCGGAAACCAGAGATTTGTCCGGCTCCGGTACATTGAGAAAGCTGCGGTACGACTGAACGAAATCCATCAAATCGTTGCCTTGTTCCTTGATAACTTCAAGACCTTTCACTGTGCTCTTTACGTGATGCTCGGCGAATTCTTCCGGGGTCAACGTGCGCCCATCCGTTTTAAAATATTTTAAGACGGATTCCGAAATCGAGGTAATCGGGGTAATGGTGTTCATGATTTCATGGGTCAGCACCCGGATGAGCTTGAACCATGAGTCCGTCTCCTTTTCGTCCAATTCTTTATGAATGTCCTGTACCACGACCAATAACAAGGTCTGGCCTTCCGCTGTTATTGAAGTGGACTTCAAGGTAAGCTGGGTTTTCTCACGTTCGTTGGTCAGTTGAAAAGTCTTGCTTTCAAATGGCTTCAGGTCGGTGAAAATGGCATAAAGTTTCTCATCTACCTGCCTCAATTGCTTTATATGGTTTAAGGGATGGTGGTTCAGCAGTTTCTCCACGGTCGGATTGGCGTACAGGATGTGTCCCTTTTCGTTGATGGTCAGGATGCCGATATCGGCCTGCTTCAATATTTCTTGGTAATACTGTTCCTGCGCCTGCTTTTTTAGGTGGACATCCTGAATCATCGCATTTAGCATGTTCAAGCTGTGGTTGAGTTCCTCGAGGGACTTCACGCTCAATTTTTCCGGAAACCGCAGGGTGAAATCCTCATTTTTTATGGCATCGAAGAAATAGGCGATCTTGCGGTTGGTCTGGTTGACGTAGCGGATGAGAAAAACGGTCTGCAGCACCAGGAGGCCGAACACTAGGCCGGATAGTACGTACTGCTCGTCAAAAAAGAGGAAGCCCGAACCCAACGCCGCTGCCGATATCAAGACGATGCGGAAAATCAGTTGCCAGTATATATGTCTGCTTACCATTTTTTGTGTTAAGTACTTAGTATTTAGTACTCTATGTTCTTGTCTAACTTTTTTAAATAAGATTTTTGGCTCGTCGTGCCCAGATCAATCCTTACAAAAGGTTCAACGGTTTGCCGCGCTTCGCAAGCCTTTTGGCGAGCGAACTCGCAAATATTCGTCGATTTGACCCTTGCTAGTGCTTGCTCTTCTTCAGTTTATTGTATAGCGTCTGCCGCGAAATTCCTAACTGTTCGGCGGCGGCGGTGTAATTCCCGTCATTTTGATCCAGGGCGTTGTTGATCATTAACAGTTCCATTTCTTCGAGGGTCTTGGGACCTGATTCTTCGGATGCTCCACCGGGCAGTCCGTCTTGGCGGGATGTTTCCCGCCCGGATGCCATGGGAAAGTCCTCCGATTTTAGCACATTGCCTTCCGAGAGGATGATGGCCCGTTCCAACGTGTGCAAGAGTTCCCGAATGTTTCCCGGCCATGGGTACGCCAAAAGTTTCTCTTGGGCGGTTTGGTTGATTCGCAATCCCGGTTTGCCATATTTGGCGGTAAACTTTTTGAGGTAAAAATCGGCCAGTATCAAAATGTCGTCTTCCCGTTCCCGAAGCGGTGGCACCTCGATACGGATGGTGTTGATACGATAGAGCAGGTCTTCCCGGAAAAGCCCGTCGGATACCATGTTATCCAAGTTCTCGTTGGTGGCGCAGATCAACCGAATATCGACCGAAATGGGTTTGTTCGAGCCCACGCGGACAATCGTTTTGTTCTGTATGGCGGACAGCAGCTTGGCCTGGGCCTGAAGGGACAGGTTCCCGATTTCGTCAAGGAAGAGGGTGCCGCCGTTCGCCGCCTCGAACTTTCCCGCCCGGTCTTCCTTGGCGTCGGTAAAGGCCCCTTTTAGGTGTCCGAATAGCTCACTTTCGAACAGGTTTTCGGAAATGGAACCCATATCCACTGCAATAAAGACCTCGTCGCTTCGGGGCGAAAGTCGGTGCAATTCTCGGGCGATCAGCTCCTTGCCAGTACCGTTCTCGCCCGTGACCAGTACGTTGACCTCGGTTTTGGCAACCTTGGCCGTCAGCTTTAGCACCGCCTGAAGCGCCTTCGAATTCCCGACAATGGGATTATTGTTCTGATTGATGACCTGCTTCAGGCTGCTTTCCTTTTCTCGGAGCTGGGAGACTTCCTTTTGGGATTTCCGGAGTGAGTAGGCGGATTTTACCGTGGCCAGCAGTTTGTCGTTGTTCCAGGGTTTCAGCACAAAATCCGCCGCCCCTTCCTTCAGCGCTTTCACGGCGAGATCCACCGCCCCATAGGCGGTCATCATTATCACCGAGATATGCGGTGCCTTCTTACGGATTTCCCGCAGCCAAAAAAGTCCCTCATTGCCTGTATTGACCCCGGCCGAAAAATTCATATCCAACAAAACGATATCATAGGTATCCAGATCAGGAAACGAAGAAATTTGGTTCGGGTTTGAGATGGTCCGAATTGTTTTGTACTCGAATTGTAATAGAATCTCCAAAGCGCTAAGCACGCTTTTGTTGTCATCTACTACAAGGATCTTGGCATTTTGCATCCTCAAAACTACGACTTCCCATCCGTTTTGATTCCTAAACCGTAAAAAAGTTTGACAATAGTTGTACATTTATTTTACGTTTCCGTTCCGTTCTATCCAAATTGATAATTATAAAGCGTTGATAGGCAGCAATGTGTAATCTTGGCACACGGATCGCATATTCTTTGGCATACCAAAAGTATATGAACCGAAATTCTACAATAGCATTTATCATCTTGATCCTGTTAGGAACGCAATTACAGGCTCAGTCCACCTGGACGCTGGATGAGTGCATAGCCTACGCGCTAGAGAACAACCTGCAGATGAATAACTTTGAGTACGCTGCACAATCCGATAGGGAAACGTATCGGCAATCCGTTCGCAACCTTTTGCCGTCCGTTAACGGACAGACGCAGTATACCATCAATTTCGGGCGGAGCACCGACCCGTTTACCAACGATGTGGTGACCACCGATTTTTTTTCGAACAATTATACCTTGGAAACGGCGGTGGACCTGTTTCGGGGCTTTCAGAAAATCAATACGATCAAGGCTACGAAGTTTCTGTACCGAGCCACCAAAGAAGAGCGGTTGCAAGAGCAGTACCTGTTGGCATTTCGGGTCATGCAGGCATTCTATGACATTCAGTTTTATAAGGGGCTGGTCGGAATATCCGAAGAGCAGCTGCAGGTCTCACAGTCCAATTACGACCTAGTGGAAAAACAGATCGAACTGGGGCTTAAGGCCGGGGCGGACCTGTACGAGGCCGAATCGTTGTTGTTGACCGACAAGCTGAACCTGACCCAAAGCAAAAACCAATTGGCGGCCGCCGAGTTGGCGCTGATCCAGGAGATGAACCTTGAGGGTGCGGAAAACATCGAAATACAGGAGGGAATTGCCCAAAAAGATAGCGAGGGGACATTTCCGGAAATAGGCTCCGATTCCGTCTTTAATGCCGCAAAGGCCTTTATGCCCATCATAAAAGCGAGGCAGTTACGGGCCGATGCCGCCGGAAAACAGGTGGCCGCCGCAAAAGGTGAGCTCCTGCCCTCACTAACGCTTTTTAGCGGTGTCGGCACCGGTTATTTTGAAACCACCCGCGATACCCTGGGCAACACCATCCCTTTTCGCGACCAGTTCAGGGACAACACGTTCAAGTACATAGGACTATCCCTGAACGTGCCGATTTTTAACGGTTGGTCGGGACATTCCAAGGTAAAGCAACGAAAAATAGAGCGGTTAAGGGCGCTGAACAATCTGGAAATTCAGGAACAGGAGCTATTGCGGACCGTACAGACCCTGGTGCAGGATTATAATTCGCTACAAGTGGAATATGAACAGAGCAACCAAAAGGTGAAGGCACAGCAGTTGGCCTTTACTATTGCCCAGAAACGCTATGAAAGGGGGTTGATCAATGCTTTGGAACTGTTTCAGGCCAAGAACCTGTTCGCCAGTGCCCAGAACGAAAATCTGCAGGTACGGCTGAAATCCGAGATAAATAAAACTACCTTGGATTTTTATCGCGGGCTGCCGGTGTTCGATATACAGTAGGGGCCAAAAAATATACTTTGTACTAAATACTAAGTACTCAATACTAAAAAAAATGGACATACAATTAGAAAAGAAAAAAGGACTCCGCCCAAAACACTACGGCTATATCGCTTTGGGCCTACTGCTGCTTGTAGCGGGTTACCAGCTCATATTCGCGAGTTCGGTCTCCACCTTCCGTACGGAAAGGGACAAGCTGACCATAGCAGAGGTGACCGATGGAAAATTTGACGATTTTATTACCATCAACGGCAACGTGGCCCCGATCGCCACCATTTATATGGATGCCTATGAGGGCGGCCGCGTCACCGACAAGCTGATCGAAGAAGGAGCTATGGTCGAGAAGGGCGATATCATCCTGAAATTGGAGAATATGAACCTATACGAGCAAATATTGCAAAGTGAGAGTAATCTGGCCCTGAAACAGAACGACCTGCGCTCGACCAAGCTCAACTTCGACTCCCGGTTGGTGGAGGGCAGGAAATCTTTGGCGACGGCCAGTACGGAGCTGCAACGCTTAAAGCGGAATTTTGAACAGAACCAGGCCCTGTACGACGAAGAATTGATTTCGAAGGAAGAATACCTCAAATCAAAGGAAGATTACGAGCTTTCGAAAAAGCAATACGATATCGTAAAGGTTCAGACCGAAAATGATGAGGAGTTGGCGGAAACGTCGCTGACCGGATTGGATGCCGACCTTGCTCGGATGCAAAAAACTTTGGGCATGGTCTATCAGCGTCTCGATCACCTGAACGTCCGGGCCCCGGCGGACGGTCAATTGGGATTTTTGGATGCCGAGATCGGACAGAGCATCCAACAGGGCGAGCGTATCGGGCAGATCAACGTACTGACCGATTATAAGATCGAAGCGACCATCGACGAGCATTATATCGACCGCGTGGTACGGGACCTGACCGCTGTTTTGGACCGTAATGGGGAGGAATATCCGCTACGGCTGCGCAAGGTATATCCCGAAGTACGCAACGGGAAGTTTAAGGTCGATTTGGTCTTTACGGATGAAAAACCTTCCACGATCCGCACCGGGCAGAGCTATAACATCAAATTACGGTTAGGCGAATCGAGCGACGCCTTGTTACTTCCCAAGGGCAGCTTTTTTCAAAGCACCGGGGGGCAGTGGATTTTCGTTGTCGGTCCCGATGGGGATGAGGCCTTACGTCGTAACATCCGCATAGGAAAACAGAACTCCCGCTATTACGAGGTGTTGGAAGGCTTGCAGGACGGGGAAAAAGTGATTACGAGCAATTACGACAGTTTTGGGGAGGCGGAGAAGATTGTTTTGAAATAAAAACATCGTAGAATGTCACATCGAGCGCAGTCGAGATGTCCTTAATATAAACAGTTAAAACCCAATCAAAATGATGATACAGATCGAAAATTTAAAAAAAAGCTTCCGAACGGAGGAAGTCGAGACCTTGGCCCTCCATAAGGTAAACCTTAAGGTAGAAGACGGCGAGTTCGTCGGAATTATGGGCCCTTCGGGCTGTGGTAAGTCCACTTTGCTCAACATCATCGGTATGTTGGACAACCCTACCGAGGGCAGTTACCAATTCGCCGGTCATGAGGTGGCGGGACTCAAGGAAAGCCAGCGCACCCAACTCCGGAAAGGGAATCTCGGTTTTGTCTTTCAGAGCTTTAACCTGATCGATGAGCTGACCGTTTTCGAAAACGTAGAGCTGCCGCTCATCTATTTGAAAGAAAGCAAAAGCAGCCGCCGGGAAAAAGTAATGAAGGTGTTGGAGCGGATGAAAATCGCCCACCGCGCCAAGCATTTCCCGCACCAATTGTCCGGCGGGCAACAGCAACGTGTCGCCATAGCGAGGGCCGTGGTCACGAACCCCAAACTGATTCTGGCGGATGAGCCCACCGGTAACCTCGACTCCAAAAACGGACTCGAAGTCATGAACCTGCTCACCGAGCTCAATCAAGAAGGCACCACCATCGTCATGGTAACCCACAGTGACCACGATTCGCATTTCGCGCACCGGGTCGTGAATCTGTTCGACGGGCAGATCGTTACGGAGAGCCATAATCGGGCGTTGGAGGCACGGGTGTGAGAGTTGCGGGCAGGGGGAGTTTATTCATCAATCAAGAAACAAAACGGTCAGGTATCGATAGGCCGATTCATCACCGGCCGTGTAAAAACGATATAACCTGAAATGGGAAAACCTGACTGGTCCGACAAATGCAGGGAATAATTAATGTTTATAATAACAGAGATCAATGTTCAAAAACTATCTAAAAATCGCCTGGCGCAACCTAAAGCGCAACAAAGGCTACTCCACCATCAATATTGGGGGATTGGCCCTGGGCATGGCGGTGGTCATTATGATCGGACTATGGGTCGAGGACGAGCTGACGCACAACAGCTATTTCAAGAACAAGGACAAAATCGCACAGGTATTCCAATCCCAGACCTTCAACGGACAGGTGGGCACCGGTCCCGCCATTCCCCGACCCTTGGAAAAGGCCCTGCGAGACGGATATGCCGATAACTTTGAACATCTTATGATGGCGTCGTGGACCAATGACATGTACCTAAAGTTCGGAGAGACGAGCATTTCGAGGCCGGGAAACTACATGCAGCACATGGCCCCTGAACTCTTGAACCTGAATGTCATCAAGGGCGATCGGGACGGCCTGAGGGAAGTCAATTCCATTATGCTTTCCGCCTCTACCGCCGATGCCCTTTTTGGCAAGGAAGACCCGATCGGCAAAACCGTCAGGGTCGCCAACCAATATGACCTTATGGTCACCAGTGTCTATACGGATATTCCGTTTAACAATACCTTTCATGACACCGAATATATTATTCCCTGGGAACAGTATGTCGCATCCCGGGAATGGATCCAAAATGCGGAGGACAATTGGGGCAACAACTCCTTTCAAATGTTCGTACAGATTGCGGACAATACTACGATCGACCGGGTGACGGCCACCATCAGAAACGTCAAAAAGGAGTTGAACGAGGATACCGCCGAATTCGACCCACAGCTTTTTCTGCTCCCGATGGAAGACTGGCATTTAAGGAGCAATTTTGTGAACGGAAAACAGACTGGCGGACGTATCAAATACGTATGGCTGTTCGGGATAATCGGAGCTTTCGTTCTTTTGCTGGCCTGTATCAACTTCATGAACCTGAGTACGGCACGGTCGGAACGACGGGCCAAGGAGGTGGGTATCCGAAAGACCATCGGCTCCGGCAAAGGACAATTGATCTATCAGTTCATGGGCGAATCCTTCTTGGTGGTGCTTTTGGCCTATGCCCTTGCCCTGGCCATCGTGCTGCTCTTCTTGAACGGTTTCAACGAACTGGCTCGAAAGGAGATTGTATTTCCCTATGAAAACTGGATCTTTTGGGCCATATCCATAGTATTGATCGTATGCACGTCATTGTTGGCAGGCAGTTATCCCGCCCTGTACCTCTCGTCCTTCCGGCCGGCCGACGTCTTAAAGGGCACCTTTCAAGCGGGCAGTTATTCCGGCTTACCGCGAAAAATACTGGTAGTGCTCCAGTTTACCGTTTCCGTGGCCTTTATCATCGGTACCGTCATAGTGATGCAACAGATTAACCATGCCAAGAACAGGCCGGTGGGATATGATAAGGAAGGGCTGGTACAGATACCGACCTTCAGTAAGGACTTCAGCGGAAAGACCGATCTGATGCGGGAGCAGTTCCTCAAATCCGGGGCAGTCGTCGAGATGTCGACCTCGAGCAGCCCCACCACCCAGATTTGGTCGAACCGAAGCGGCTACACCTGGGAAGGAAAGCCCGAGGGATTTCAGGAAGACCTGGCATGGACGGAGGTATCCCCGGAGTATGCCAAATCGCTGAACCTTAAGATTATAGAGGGAAGGGACTTCTCCCGGGAGTTCGCCTCCGATTCACTGGCCGTACTCATCAACGAAACTGCAAAGACGTATCTGGGGGTTACCGATCCCGTCGGGATGCTGTTGCGCGACGATGATGAGGAAGACCCCGGTCCGCCCCTGAAAATTATCGGGGTCGTGGAGGACATGGTCGCACAATCTCCTTACGAACCCGTTAAGCAAGCCATGTACGTTTACGACCGGAACGACAATTTCAGCTATTATAACCTTAGGCTGAATCCTGCCCGGAGTGCCAGCGAGAACCTCGCTGTGGTCGAGCAGGTCTTTAAGGAGCATTTTCCCGCCATCCCCTTCGACTACCAGTTCGTCGATGAGGAATACGGGGAAAAATTCGCATCGGAAGAGCGAATAGGAAGCTTGGCCGCAATATTTACCGCCTTGGCCATTTTTATCAGTTGTTTAGGCCTTTTCGGACTGACCTCTTTCGTGGCCGAACGCCGCACCAAAGAGATCGGTGTTCGGAAGGTATTGGGGGCCTCGGTACTTAACATCTGGAACATGCTCTCCAAAGACTTTTTGAAATTGGTCATCATCTCATGCTTCATCGCCATACCTGTCGCCTATTACGTCATGAACGGGTGGCTTCAGGAATACCCGTACCGGGTCATCCTCAAATGGTGGATTTTCGCCTTGGCCGTATTCGGCGCCATTGCGATTACCTTGTTGACAGTCAGTTTTCAGGCTCTCAAGGCTGCACGGCAGAATCCCGTAAATAGTTTACGGACGGAGTGACTTATTATTGTCATTAATCAGAACAGCGAGTACTATGTACAAAAACTATTTAAAAATCGCTTGGAGAAGCCTTTGGAAAAACAAAGGCTACAGTGCCCTCAATATTTTCGGATTGGCCATCGGCATTACCTGTGCCAGTCTTATTCTGCTTTGGGTGGAGGACGAACTGAGTTTTGATAGTAGTTTTCCGAAACCGGATCAGGTATATTATGTTCCCACCAACCAACTCTATGAAGGGGAATGGCGTACTTTTTATCAGGCTACTCCAGGCCCGTTGGCAAAAGTAATGAAGGATGAGATACCCGGAATAGTAGGGAGTGCGCGCACGATGGCGGAAGACCTTCTTTTTGAGGTAGGAAACAATTCCATCAATAGATATGGACGGTTCGCAGATTCCGATTTTCTGGATATGTTCGGGCTTACCATGGTGGAAGGCCGTCTCGAGTACGCCTTCAACAAACCTAACGGCATTATCATTTCCGAGGAAACCGCCAACAGTCTTTATGGGGAAGGCACATCGGTTCTTGACAAAATAGTTCGAGTGAACAACGAGAACAACTTTATCATTACCGGCGTTTTTGAAAACTTACCGACCAATGTCAGCTATAGTTTCGATTGGGTGGCCCCGTTCGAAATACTTGTAGCTGATAGGCCATGGATGACCGAATACGGAAATAACTTTTCGGATACGTTCGTCGAACTATCCCCGGAAGCTGATTTTGAGGCCGTCGATGCCAAAGTACGCGAAATTCTTCCCGCCAAGACCGGGGATGATGAGACCATCGCCTTCCTTCATCCGATGAAGGATTGGTATTTGCGTTCCAATTTTGAAGGCGGGAAGCAGGTGGGTGGTCAGATTGTTTATGTGCGGTTGTTTGCTTTGATCGCCATTATCATCCTCTTGATTGCCTGTATCAATTTTATGAACCTGTCCACGGCAAGGAGCGAAAAAAGGGCCAACGAAGTGGGCGTTCGCAAAGTCTTGGGCTCCGGTAAAGGGACCTTGATTTCCCAATTTATGGCTGAAGCGTTAATAACGGCAACTTTTGCGGCTGCGGTAAGCATCCTCTTTTTATTGATTCTGATCCCTCAATTCAACCTCCTTATCGAAAAACAGTTGGAACTTCGACTTTTCGAGATTACCCATTTACTCTGCCTTCTGGGGATAACCCTGATTTGTGGCGTTTTGGCAGGATGGTATCCCGCGTTCTATCTATCCTCATTTAAGCCTATAGCAGTGCTCAAAGGAGTGCGCAGTACGGAGGGTAGTGCATCAAGAATTCGTAAGGGATTGGTAATTACCCAGTTTACGGTCTCCATTGTATTTATCATCAGCACAATTATCGTTTACCAACAGGTGAATCACGTGAAGAATCGTGATTTGGGATTTGAGAAAGAAAATTTGATTAGGCTTCCCGTAAACGGGGACGTCATAAAAAATTTCGATCCCATTCAACAGGATATGATCGCATCCGGAAGGATCGAAAATATTGGATTGGTCAATTCCCAAGTCCTTTCTGGAGGAAACAACGGTTCAGGTTTCCAGTGGCCTGGTGGGACGGACACCGAAGATGTTCTGATTTCTTTTAGGGAAATCAGCTCCGGCTTTTTTGAAACTGCCGGCATGAAAATTATCGAAGGTAGGGGCTTTGGCGACGATATCGACAACGCCAATAATAATATTCTGATCACCGAGACCTTTGCCAAATTGATGGGCGAGGGAAGTGCTTTAGGTAAAACCGTAAGGCGTGATGATGACGCGTTTACCGTAATAGGCGTAGTTAAAGACTATCTGTACGGGGATATGTACGGAACGAGCGACCCTGTCATGTTTTTCAACTATCATGACGATGCACGATTTCTTTATGTGAGAACCAAGCCCGATATGGCTTTGTCAGAAACCCTTGCGACGATGGAAAGTGTAATGAAGAAACACAACCCCGCTTTTCCATTCGAATACCAATTCGTTGACCAGGCTTTCGATGCCAGGTTTAAAAGTGAAAAGCTTGTCGGAAGTCTTTCGAAAATATTCGCCTTGATTGCCATCATCATTTCCTGTTTGGGACTATTCGGACTCGCTGCATACACCGCAGAACAGCGTAAAAAGGAAATTGGCGTACGAAAGGTATTGGGGTCGAGCGTCTCTGGAATCGTTCGATTGTTATCCAAGGATTTTTTGCGCTTGGTCATCATCGCACTTCTGATTGCAACGCCGATAGCATGGTGGTTTATGCAAAACTGGCTGGAAAGTTTCGCCTATCGCATCGAAATTGACTGGTGGGTATTTGCCCTTGCCGGTATCGCTGCTATCTGCATTGCACTATTGACGGTAAGCTTCCAGGCGGTAAAGGCCGCAGTGGCGAACCCGGTGAAGAGTTTGCGAACCGAATAAAAAAACAAGAAGAAAGACCCCGAAGGTTTTCAAAATCTTTGGGGTCTCATTGAGGGCTCACAAAAACAAGAACCATGTTCAAAAACCACCTTAAAATCGCCTGGAGAAGCATCAAAAAAGAGAAGCTGTTCACTTTTATAAAAATCGGGGGCTTCGCCGTAGGAATAGCCGCTTGTTTGCTGATTGCGCTGTTCATAAAGGATGAATTGAGCTACGATGAACACTACGCCAATTCCGAACGTCTTTACAGGGTTGTACTGGAGGCCGAAATACATGGGGAGATGAAAAAAAGTACCCATTTCCCTTTGCCTTTTGCCGAAACCTTGGAAGCGGATTTCCCGGAAATCGAGAAGGCGGGTAAAATATTCGGTTCCGCACTTTCCTCGGGCGGCAAAAGGGTCTTTCGGCCGAGCGGCGAATCCCAAAACGTTTTTGAAGAAGGATTTTTATATGGCGACCAAAGTGTATTTGAATTATTGGAAATTCCGCTGGTACAAGGCAATACCGAAGATGCACTGACCGGACCGGGAAACATGGTCATTTCAGAATCTAAGGCGGCAAAATATTTCCCCAACGGAGATGCCTTGGGAAAAACCTTGATTTTGGACGATAATACCTCCAGGCCCTATACCGTATCAGGGGTAATGCCCGATTTTCCGACCAATGCCCACCTTGACTTTGATTTTTTGCTGCCCATCGAGGATACCAATATGAGCTGGACCTCACAGAACTATTTTACCTATGTACTGTTGGATGAAAAAAGCAATGTGAAAGAGCTTCAGAACAAAATGCATTCGATTATAGAGAACTATGTGATTCCCGCCCAGATCCAACGCGGTAGGGATGCCTCTTTTATTGAGGTCCTTAAAAGGATAGAATACCGATTGCAGCCCATAAGCGATATTCATCTAAAATCGGATGTTGCTATGGCCGATGGATTGCAACATGGAGACCTCCGTTTTGTCTGGCTTTTTGCGGCTATCGCGGGGTCCATTTTACTTTTGGCCTGTATCAATTTTGTTAATTTGTCCACCGCTAAATCAGCGAACCGGGCGAAAGAGGTCGGGCTCCGTAAGACAGTCGGTGCCTTTAAGAGCAATCTTGTCGCCCAGTTTCTTACGGAGTCGGTTGTGTTCAGCCTTATTTCCTTCGTATTAGGAGTATTGACAGCATGGCTGCTGCTTCCCTTCTTTAATTCCATGGCCGAAAAATCCATCACGATACCTTTTACGGCGCTGTGGTTTCTGCCCATCATCTTGCTTTCCGCTTTGGTCATCGGAATCATAGCCGGTCTCTACCCGGCATTCTACCTCTCCGCCTTTCGCCCGGTCAATGTTTTAAAGGGACGGCTAAGCACAGGGGGAAAAAGTGGAAAGTTGCGAAGTGGACTGGTCGTTTTTCAGTTCACAACATCCGTCGTTCTAATTATCGGAACGCTTATAATTTATAAGCAGATGGACTTTATCCTTAAAAAGGAACTGGGATACGAGAAAGAACTGGTCGTGATTTTGGAAGGTGCGAATGTTTTGGGAAACAAGGCGGATAACTTTAAAGATCAGCTCTTACAGTTGTCCCAAGTAACCAAAGTCTCACGAAGCGATTATTTACCGGTGGAAGGTTCCAAACGAAATCAGACCACTTTTAAAAGTTTGGACGAAGCGGCGGAAAGCGGAGGGGTCTTGAGCCAAACTTGGCGCGTAGATTACGATTACATCAAAACCTTAGGAATCCAAGTCGTAGAAGGTCGCGATTTCTCAAGGGAATTTGCTTCCGATTCGGTCAATTCCATCATCATCAATCAAAAAATGGCTTCGGACCTCGGACTTGATAACCCTATTGGAAAACAACTTGATAATAATTTCCAACAATGGACCGTCGTTGGGGTTGTTGAAGATTTTCATTTCAAATCCTTGAAAGAAAATATTACGGCATTGGCCTTTACCCTTGGAAACGATATAGGTACGGTCGCCGTAAAAATCCGTTCCGAAGACATTAATGAGTCCCTGGCCTCCATAGGCGCCGTTTGGGACCGCAACGTACCCATTCAAGCCCTGAGCTATACTTTTTTGAATCAAAAATTCGCCCAAATGCACGAAGATGTGCAACGTATTGGCAAAATTTTCAACAGCTTTGCCCTGTTCGCCATCTTCGTGGCCTGTTTGGGCCTTTTCGCACTTTCCGCTTTTATGGTGGAGCAGCGTAAAAAGGAAATCAGCATCCGAATCGTTCTGGGCGCGCCCTTCAAGAGCATATACAAATTACTGACCCTGGACTTTATGAAGTTGATCTTGGTTTCCATAGTCATCGCCGTCCCCATAGGCTGGTATATGATGAACCGTTGGCTAGAGGATTTTGCCTACCGGATCAATATCGGTTGGGAAACCTTCTTGGCCGCAGGGGCAATCGCCTTGGTCATCGCCCTATTGACAATAAGCTATCAATCCATCAGTGCGGCCATGACACAGCCGTTGAAGAGTTTACGGACGGAATGAAATAGAATTACCATCAACTTGCCCATCCCAAGAGAAGGGCTAAAAAACGAGTAGCCATGTTCAAAAACTATCTAAAAATTGCTTGGAGAAGCCTCAAAAGACAACCTTTTTTTGCGTTCCTGAATACTTTTGGGCTAGCCATCGGAATGGCCGGGGGGTTGCTCATAGCGTTATACATCTACGACGAAGTGAATTACGATACCATGTTCAAGGATGCCGAGCGTATCTTTAGAATAAATGTGGATTCGAAATTCGGAGGTGCGGAGGGGAAATCCGCAGAAGTGTCGGCACCCATGGCCGCCGCCATGGAGAACGATTTTTCACAAGTCGAACAGACCGTAAGATTCAGGAATCTTGGCAGTATGCTGCTTAGAAAGACCGATACGAGGGCAAACGTAAAGCAGGAGGGGGCAACCTTCGTCGATTCCACCTTCTTTGACATGTTCGGTCTGGACCTCTTGGTGGGCGATGTAGAAACCGCCCTAAAAGAGCCCAATACCTTAATAATGACCAGGACGGCGGCCTTAAAGCATTTTGGATTGAAAAACGCCCTGGGGCAACAAATGGTATTGAACAACAGCGATACTTATACGGTGACCGGGGTAATCGATGATATGCCCAAGCGGTCGTTTCTCAGGGACCACAGCATTTTTATGGCAATGGCAGGGAACGAGGACGCACAAAATCAGGAATGGACCAGCCATAACTACTTTACCTTTATCAAACTGATACCCGGTGCCGATATTGCCGACTTTCAGGAACCCTTGCAGTCTATGCTCGGGACATACATCATGCCGTACGTGCAGACCTTTTTGCCCGGTGTCACCGAAGAGCAACTGGCCGCCTCCGGAAATTATCTGAATTTTAGTACGATAGCCTTGCCCGATATACACCTGTATTCCGACAAGGACTATGAACTCAGTGCCAATAGCAGCATTCAGAATGTCTATATTCTTTCGTTCATCGGTTTGTTCCTGATCGTATTGGCGAGCGTGAATTTCATGAACCTTTCCACGGCGCAATCCCTGAAAAGAGCAAAGGAAGTGGGTATCCGTAAGACGCTGGGGTCCGGCAAACCGGCCTTGATACGACAATTTTTGACCGAATCGGGTTTGATTTCCTTTATCTCGCTGTTGTTCGCCTTGGTCATTGCGGCAGTCGCCACCCCATACTTCAACGTGCTTTCCGGCAAGTCGGTCGCTATACCCTTTTCAGACCCCTTTTTCTGGCTGATCTTGTTATCCGCAACTGTTGTACTGGCGCTTTTCGCCGGAAGCTACCCGGCTTTTTTTATGTCCCGATTTATGCCTGTCAGCGTACTCAAGGGAGGGGGTAAGAATAGCGTGGGAGGCGGAACTATCCGAAATCTGCTGGTGGTCTTCCAGTTTGCCATTTCGGTGTTTTTAATCATAAGTACCTTGGTGGTCTTTCAACAATTGCAGTTCATTCAAAGTAAGGACGTGGGTTTCACCAAAGATCAGGTCCTGATTATTGACGATGTATATACTTTGGGCGAAAAAGCTAGTGCGTTTAAGGAAGAAGTGGCACAGCTTGGCCAAGTGGAGAGCGCATCTTTGAGCAGCTTTTTGCCAACTCCGTCCGCCCGCAGCAACACCTCATTTTTTAAGGAGGGAGGCGCAACGGCCGAAAATTCCATTAACATGCAGATTTGGAGGGTCGATGAGGATTATGTGCCGACCTTGGATATGGAGCTTGTGGCAGGCCGGAATTTTGACCGACAGTTTGGTACCGACTCCACGGCCATGTTGATCAACGAGTCGGCGGCTTCCATTTTGGGCGTGCAGCCTGAAGAAGCCTTGGGTATGCGGATAATCCGCAATTTTGAGGACGGTACTTCCAACTACTTTAAGATTATCGGAGTACTTGAAAATTTCAATTATGAATCGCTGCGGGAGGATATCGGCGCTTTAAGCATGACTTTGGACAATTCAACGGGTTCCATGGCCGTACGACTGAAGGCCGGGAATTTTTCCAATGCCATAGCGGGTATCGAAGGGATATGGGATAACATCGCCCCGGGACAGCCTTTCGGGTACCGATTTATGGAAGATTCCTTCAACAGCACCTATCGGGCCGAGCAGCAATTGGGACGCATCTTCGTCACCTTTACCATCCTGTCCATCTTGATCGCGTCTCTGGGACTTTTCGGCCTGGCCGCCTTCAATGCCCAAAAACGCACCAAAGAAATTGGCATCAGAAAGGTTTTGGGGGCCAGTGTAGGTCAAATTACCTATCGGTTGACTACCGACTTTCTTAAGATGGTAGGGGTGGCCATACTCATTTCCCTTCCCATCGGCTGGTTCGTCATGAACAAATGGCTGGAAGATTTTTCGTATCGAATAGAGATCAGTTGGTGGATGCTAGCCCTGGCCGGTCTTCTGGCCATAGGGATAGCCGTGCTGACCGTAAGCTACCAAAGTATAAAAGCCGCCATTGTGAACCCCGTAAAAAGTTTACGGACGGAGTAAGGGCAGTAGATTGTTACCTCAAACGCCAGTCGAGGGGGTGACAGTCCCTGTCCGGACAGAGGAATGAATTTTTTCGGCTGGCTCCGGAGCGCACACAAAAAGTATAGGACATGTTCAAAAACCATCTAAAAATAGCCATTCGAAATGCCATCCGGCACAAGGGCAATAGCATCATCAATATTTTAGGTCTTGCCATAGGCTTGACTTGTGTCATCCTTATAGCACTGTTTGTCAAGGATGAATTGAGCTATGACCGTTTTTTTAAGGATGCCGATCAGATTTATAGGGTCAATATCAACGGCAAGATGGGCGATGGGGAGTTCTATGCAGGCTATACGCCGCCTCCCGCAGGAAAGACCCTCGTCGATAACTTTCCGGAAATAGAAAGTTATACGAGGATGTATCGTCCGGGGGTCGATGTTCTTGAATATAGGAACGGTAGTGAAAAGCGGGTGTTCAACGAAAACGAGGTATATGCCGTGGATTCGAATTTTCTGAATGTCCTCAGTTATCCCCTTAAAAAAGGAGATCCGGAGACCTGTCTTGAGGAACCCAACAGCGTGGTCATTACGGAGAACATCGCCAATAAATATTTCGGGGATGTCGATCCCATGGACAAGACCCTTTTTTACGGATCCGATAGAAAACCCTTGAAAGTGACAGGGGTGCTGCAGGACATGGCGGACCTACCGGCATCCGTAAAGTTCGACATCTTGGTGCCGGTCGCAAATTTTGAACAGGTAGTCTACTTCGATTGGAGCTGGGTTTGGCTGAATATGGCGACCTATGTAAAACTGGCCGATAAGGCCGCCGCCGACCCCGATGTCATAACCCACTTGGAAGCCCAATTTCCTGCCATGTTGAGGGCCCACGCGGCAGGTGCTTTTGAGCGTATCGGACAGCCCTACGATGAGTTTCTCGAGAACGGTAATAAATGGGACCTGCACTTGCAGGCCCTGACCGATATCCATCTGCGTTCGGGGGAGATAGCCTCCGCAATTACCGAACAGAACGACATCAAAAACCTGTACATATTCGGGATTATCGCCTTATTCATCATCGTACTGGCCTGTGTCAATTTTATCAATCTGGCCACGGCGCAATCCGCCAAAAGAAGCAAGGAAATCGGAATCCGGAAGGTCCTCGGTTCTTTTAGGGCACAATTGATCAGACAATTCTTGACCGAAGCCTTCTTTTACACTATCGCATCCACGGTATTAGCGGTCATTCTGGTATGGGCCGTACTTCCCCTTTTTAACCAGCTATCGGGCAAAAACCTGCCTTTCCGATCCATTTTTGAGGGAGGCATTTGGCTGTTCATTCTCTGTCTGGCCATCGGGGCCGCGCTGCTGGCAGGCCTTTATCCCGCTTTTTACCTTACCTCCTTTAAACCTGCCAATATCCTCAAGGGACAAAACGCAACCTCCGACGGCAAGGGAGGATTCATCCGTAACGGACTGGTAGTGTTCCAGTTTACTATAGCCATCATCATGATCATAGCGACCTCCATCGTGTACTTGCAATTGAGATACGCGCAGCAAAGGGATTTGGGATATGACCAGGAAAATCTGGTCGTACTGCGGAACACCGAGAAATTGGGGGATAGCGAGGAATCCTTCCGGCAAGAGCTGCAATCCCTATCCGAGATCAAGAGTGCCACCATTTCATCGGGCATGTTGACCAAGGGTTCTTTTGGGGATTTCTATGTGCCCGAAACCCTTGAACCTGATGGAAATATTGCCAAAGACATCACCCTGCAATCCTATTTGGTGGATGATCAGTTCATTCCCACCCTGAATTTGGAATTGTTGGAAGGAAGAGGATTCGATAACCGGTTCAACGATTCGCTGTCCGTAGTGATCAATGAGGCCGCCGCCAAACAAATAGGATGGGAAAGCCCCATCGGAAGCATGATCCGTTACCCCGGCGGTGACATGGAGTCGTATAAGGTTATCGGGGTTTTAAAGGATTTTAATTTAGAATCCCTTCAAAGCCACATCGAACCCTTCGCCCTATTTTCAAATTCCTCGAAAAGCTATGACACCGGAGTTTCCTATATCACCCTAAAACTGAAAGCGGGAAATACGAAGGAGATTTTAAAGACCGTAGAGCATAGCTGGAGGAATTACCAACCCAACGTTCCCTTCGAATATTCCTTTTTGGACGACGACCTCGATGCCGCCTATATCTCAGATAAACGCCAGGCCAGACTGTTCGGGGTGTTTACTTTCCTTACGATTTTCATTGCCTGTATGGGCCTACTCGGACTGATCGCGTTCACGGCACAGCAGAAAACCAAGGAAATCGGCATTCGAAAAGTTCTGGGCGCCAGCGTATCCGAGATTGTCCGGTTGTTGGCCCTGGATTTCGTTAAGGTAGTGCTTCTTGCCCTGCTGATCGCCGCTCCCATCGCCGGATATTTTATGAACCGTTGGCTACAGGATTTCGCTTACCGGATAGACATTCCGTGGTGGATCTTCGGGTTGTCCGGGGTAGTAGCTATGACCATCGCCTTGTTGACCATGGGGGTTCAGGCCGTCAAGGCGGCGAATGCCAATCCCGTGAAAAGCTTGCGTACCGAATAAAAAGAATAAAGGAAGACCCCAAAGGTTTTCAAAACCTTTGGGGTCTCACAAAAACCAGAACCATGAAAGATAAAACAAACATCAAAATCATTCCCCCCATCCTCTTCGCCTTTTTGGCCATCCAAACCGGGTTTGCCCAACTTAAGACCGTTGATGTCGACTATTTCGACAAGGTCATCGTGAGTCCACATGTGCGGGTCGTCTTCCAACAGGGCGATTCGGAAAGCGTAGCCATTGAAAGTAGTACGGAACCCGAGGATAAGATCAATATTGAGGTCAACGGCAAGACGCTACGCATCTATCTCGATGGGGCCAAGGATGTGACCAGAAGCGAGAAGGTCAAAGAAAACGGGTACAAACAACGGAAATCCATTTATAACGGAACTGTCGTAAAGGCGACCGTAACTTATAAGAATCTGGAAGAACTCTCCCTGCGCGGGGAGGAGAAAATTGTCTGTAAAAGTTCTTTGGAAGGGTACAAATTCAACTTGACTATTTATGGGGCATCGCAGGTATATCTCGATAAAGTGGATTTGGAATATTTGAAAACTATCATCTACGGCGAAAGTTATCTCGAGCTTAAAGAGGGCGAACTGGGCCGTCATAAAATCACGGCCTACGGTGAGACCAAAGTCAACACCTTGGGCGTGGAGAGCAAATCGGTTAAGATTACCGCCTATGGAGAAGGAAGTTATCGCGTAAACGCTGCCGACGACCTCAAGATTACGGCCTATGGCGAAACGACGGTTGTCTATGAGGGCAACCCCAAGGTCAAAAAGGGGATTATAATCGGGGACGCGACAATCCATAAAATACAGTAAATGAGTTCAATACACTAAACAGGTCTACTGTCCGCAGAAAGTTTATTCATCGACCGAAATCAAGTCGAAAAACGAAAATCATGTTCAATAACCACTTAAAAATCGCTTGGCGAAACGGTATTAAGAACAGGGGACATTCTCTCTCAACATCGCGGGACTTGCCCTTGGCATCGTGAACTCGAGGGGGATTACACCAATACGATCTAGAATACAAGGTTTCGACTATCGGATCGAGATGCAATGATGGCTGTTTGCCCTGGTCGGAATCATTACTATGTTAAGCGCCTTCGCCACCATCAGCTGGAAGAGTTGTAGGGCCGCGACGATGAATCCCGTGAAGGCTTTGGAGGATGAGTAGGCTCTTTTTGGTTCCGCCAAATGCAAAATCAGTTCATAATCGGGATGTCCGGTAGATCGTCCTTCGTTTTCGAGTAGGTAATCGTTTTGGTTTCTTCGAGGTATTTCAAGGTCAGGTTATCGGAAGTCAGTTCGGCAATTCGGTACACGGGCCTTTGATTGATGTAAAGTGTATCTTTTTCTACACTGTATTTCGATCGAAATCCGAAAACTATCTTGTATTCGATGAGATTGTCTTTCCCATCAAAAACCAGATAGAAGTAATCTTCGCCCCGGTCTTCTGGTTGAGTGTCTATTTCTTCCCCGTCAACGGTCATGCTAAAGCCGATTTTTTCCTCGGCGGGCTGGGAATAGACCCAGGTTCCTTTCAGGTCGGCCTCTTCGGTCGTTTCCAGCTTTTTAACCGTATCTTGACAAGACGATGCGGATATCAGTAGCAGGTTCAAGAGTAACATTAGGGGTAAGTTCTTCATTTTGATACTGGTTTTAGTGTTGTTGAAATTGATTTGTTTTCTTTTTTGGCAGTCTAAATCCGGCCGCTTTAATGGCGGGGGTATCGGTAACGGGTCGGCTTAATAGAATTTCGCTCCATGAAGGATTTTCGGCAGAATAATTGACAATAAAAAAACGGTTTTTGTATGCAGGATATTTTTCACTTTCAATGTAGATGCTTCCGTCATATTTACTGTCATTGTCACGGTAAAAGTATTTGAGCGAGGGTCCAGTTTTTGTACCTCGCAAATAACCGTTCACTTGGGCAATGGTTTGATGACTGTTTCTTTCTATATCCCATTTTCGATATTCGTAAAAAGTATAAAACAGTACTAATACCGTAATCACTACACCGATACCGACGTATTGATTTCTAGTGATTGTCATCTATTCAGCTTTCCTACGGGAGGGTTCTACCGTGGTCTGGATTATAAATTGTCCACCAAAGTTGGTGGCTTTTCCGCTTTTTCCGGAAAATTTTTCTAAAGGTATTTCCATCGAGTTACCAAAAGCCTTGCTTCCCTTAAATGTAACACATCCGACGATATTCTGGGAAAATTCTTCTATCGAAGTTGATCTATATCCATTTTCACAAGTGGAATCAGATGTCGATCTCAAGAAAACGTCTCCGCCATGACCAAAAATGGAACTGCTAGCGACGTCAAATATATCAATATTAGAAGCATCCCAGTTGTTATTGGCAATTCCACCTGACAGATATTTACTGCCAAGTTCCAAACCACCGTTGAATGCCATCTGCCTTCCCATATTCACGGTGAACGCCCCCCCCAAAGAAGAGGTCATCGCCGAAAAGATACTGCTTTTGCTTGCCATGACCATCAGCGGCACGGCCTCGGCCGCGGCTATGATGGCGGCGGGTAGTGCTATCGTGACGGTTATGATTTTCTTTTCGTCTATCGCATCATAGGCTTTCCAGATTTTTGCATCCTCTTTTGCGCTGACGGTGATCTTCATCATGTCGGCGAACTGCTTTGCCGAGCTGGAAATGATCTCACCGATCTGTTTGCACGTGATGTCGAACTCCTGTACGCGCCGTCGTCCGTAGGTCGAGCCAAAGTTGTTCAGGGACAAGATAGGCAAATGCGCGTGATCCACGATGAAATACCGGTTTTGTAAGAGGTTGTTCCGAATCGCTTCAATTTGAAGGGTCACCTCGCCATCCTTAAAAAAATACCAATCGTAGGTCTTGGCCCGCGTGCGGTCAAGCTCGTTTTTCAGATAGCGCTGTAACGTGTTCACGGCGACCTTTTTGATTTTGTTCTTATCGGCCAATGTAGGGCTTCCCCGTTTTGACAGGCGCAGGTTCGCGAGTGATCTTTGGAGGTTCCGTTTCAGCTTTTGCCGTCCGATGATGAGGGTCTGTGCATCTATGTCCATCCCCATCAGTCTCCCCAAGAATTGTCGAACTTCATGTCGCCGATATGCAGGCTCTTGGCGGAGATAACGATATGGTTCTGCAACGGCGAATCGTCCAGGGCATCGAATTCCGTTTCCAGACTAACACAATAGGCCTTTTTAAAAATGACCTCTTGCAGCCTCGACATGGCATCACGCTTATAATAGACCAAGCTACCATCCTTGGTCTGGTCGGGCGAGGTCATCCAATGGAGCAGGTCGTATGAGCCGTCTGCCTCGATGGTGGCCATAATCCGCCCGCCCTGAGGCTTTCCCGCAGGTTTGCCGGTGGCGTCCATCGGCTGGTCGAAGTTGTAGGTGCATCCAAGGATATTGTATTCCCTCCCATCGACGATTAGTTTTGCTAGAAATGACATGACAATTTAACGAAATATTCTACCGTTTCGTATGTTCGATAGAAGCTTTTGACCGTAAAAAGAAGGTGTTAACGGATAGCAGCGGGATTTTAGGATGTACGGTAGGTCGCGCACCGGATAGACGAGATGTAATGGCCAACCTTAAGCCTTGCGGAGGGTCTTCATGCCGGTACCGTTTATTTTGTTGTCAATATTTTGTGCAGTATTCGTCCAAATATTTAACACATCAAAAAGGATGCTTATCAAGAATAGTTTTTAATGCGCTAATAACCAGTAATCTAACTATTTGGCACGGAAATAGATTTCTTACTTAGGTTTTCCACTGCCTGCAATGCATAGGACCACATGTTAAAAACCATCCTAAAAACTGCCTTCCGAAACATTTGGAAGCACAAGGTTTTTTCCCTGATCAATATGGTTGGTCTTTCTATCGGGCTAAGTGCCGTCCTGGTCATCGGGCGATGGGCCATTACGATTGGACATTCGACAAATTTCACCCCGACGAGGAGCGGATCTATGGAGTGGTAACCGATACAATATTGCTGGAACCGTTCCAGTAATTCAATGACATAACAATCCAGAAATTAAACAACTTAAACCATGCTACTACAACTGAACAATATTTTCAAATGGGTCCAGTCCGGAGGCCAACGCGTTTTCTTATTAAAGGACATCAACCTCGACGTCAAAGAGGGGGAGTTCATCTCCGTCATGGGCCCGTCCGGTTCGGGGAAGTCTACCTTGCTTAATGTCATCGGAATGCTCGACGATTTTGACGAGGGGGAATACAGCTTTTTAGATGAACCAGTGCACCAGCTCAAGGAAAAACACCGCGCCAACCTTTACAAGCAGTATATCGGTTTTGTTTTCCAGGCCTATCACCTCATCGACGAGCTGACGGTCTATGAAAACCTCGAAATGCCCCTGCTCTATAAAAAGCATAAAGGTACGGAACGCAAGGCCTTGGTAGCGGATATGCTAGATCGTTTTGGAATCGTCGGTAAAAAAGACCTGTTCCCGACCCAGCTTAGTGGCGGACAGCAACAACTGGTCGGCGTCGCCCGAGCCCTGATCAGTAAACCGAAACTGATTTTGGCCGATGAGCCTACGGGCAACCTCAACTCGAAACAGAGTACCGAGATCATGGACCTGTTCAAGGAACTGAACGACGAGGGCGTGACCATCATTCAAGCCACACATAATGAGAATAACGCGGTCTACGCAAAACGCACTATCAACCTTTTGGATGGGAGGAAGGTTTAGAATCTTTTGATGCTTATCCATACGTACTACAATTAATTCCTATCCTTTTCACCATCTCAGCCCTATACCGTATCTTTGCTATTTAGAAAGAGTTTACATAAAAGCGGCAAAGTCAACGTATAATGAAGTTAGATAAAAAGGAAGTTTTAAAGGCATTGGAACACATTACCGTTCCTGGGGAAGGCCAAAATATGGTCGAAAGTGGGTCGGTCAAGAACATACAGGTTTTTGGGGATGAGGTAGAAATCGATATCACCATCTCCAACCCCAGTCTGCAGGCGCGCAAGAAGACCGAGGTCGAAATTCTAAAAACGATCCACCGCAAAGTTTACGAAAAGGCCAAAATCAAGGTCAATATCAAGGTAGATGCGCCGGCCGGTAAGCCTAAAACCAACGAAATCAAGGGTAAACCGATACCCGGAATCCAAAATATCATCGCGGTGGCCTCTGGTAAAGGTGGGGTGGGCAAGTCCACCGTAACGGCCAACTTAGCGGTTACCTTATCGAAAATGGGCTTTAAAGTGGGCCTGTTGGATGCAGATATCTATGGTCCCTCGATGCCGACCATGTTCGACGTAGTCCAAGAAAAGCCGTTGGCCGTGAATGTCAATGGGAAGTCTAAGATGAAACCGGTCGAGAGCCATGGTATCAAACTGCTGTCCATTGGATTCTTCACGCAACCGAGCCAGGCGGTTATTTGGCGGGGCCCCATGGCTTCGAAGGCGCTTAACCAAATGATTTTCGATGCCCACTGGGGCGAACTCGATTTTATGCTCGTGGACCTACCTCCCGGTACGGGCGATATCCATCTAAGTATTATGCAGTCCCTTCCCGTGACCGGGGCCTTGGTGGTCAGTACCCCGCAAGAGGTCGCTTTGGCGGATGCACGCAAGGGGGTCGCTATGTTTCAGCAAGAGTCCATCAACGTACCCGTTTTGGGTATTGTCGAGAATATGGCGTATTTTACACCTGAGGAGCTTCCGGACAATAAATACTATATTTTTGGAAGGGAAGGTGCCAAACATTTGGCAGAGGACCTGAAAGTGCCGTTTTTGGGGGAAATTCCGTTGGTACAGAGCATCCGCGAGGCGGGTGATGTAGGAAGGCCGGCTGCACTGCAGACCGCTACCCCCATTGAGGAAGCCTTCGAGGCATTGACCAGGAATACGGTTCAGGAACTGGTAAACCGAAATGAAAACCTTCCTCCCACGGAAGCGATTAAGATAACAACAATGGCGGGCTGTTCCGCCGTTAAAGGAAAGAGCTCATGACATCGGAAGAACTTAGAACGAACGTAGAAAAGGCCTTGGAGGAAATCCGCCCCTTTTTGCAGAGTGACGGGGGTGACATCTCCTTGGTGTCCATTGATGACGGCAACTCCGTAAAGGTGAGGTTAGAAGGAAACTGCATCGGCTGCACCGTAAATCAGATGACTTTGAAGAGCGGTGTGGAAATGACCGTGAAGAAGTACGCCCCCCAAATCGAAGAGGTAGTCAACGTCGGGCAACCCGTTTCTTGAAAATACCAGAGCGTACCTGTTGCGAGGATAGGTTTGTAGGGAAGTCATAATCGAATCAGCTTCCTTTTTAAAGGAAACGATTAGATAGATTTGGTGATAAATGTCATGTTTTTTGTAGTTGGGACGGGAGAGATTTGCAACTAGGCTACAGTCAAGCCAGCAACCGGACACGAATCACGGATACAGCTCAAGTTTGGATTTGTTTATCCTTATGAACTAAGAAAGGATTTTAATGATTAAAACGGATATTTTGATAATCGGTGCGGGCCCTACAGGGCTTTTTGCCGTTTTTGAAGCGGGATTGTTACAACTAAAGTGCCATTTAATCGATGCATTGCCCCAGGCAGGCGGACAGTGTTCCGAAATTTATCCCAAAAAACCGATTTACGATATTCCCGGATTCCCGGAAATCCTTGCAGGCGAATTGGTGGATAATCTCATGGAACAGATCAAGCCCTTCGAACCGGGATTTACCTTGGGCGAACGCGCCGAAAATATCGAGACCCAAGAGGATGGTTCCTTTATTGTGACCACAAACAAGGGTACAAAACACCACGCTCCCATCGTTGCCATCGCCGGTGGGTTAGGCAGCTTCGAGCCACGAAAGCCGTTGTTGGACAATCTTAGGAAATATGAGGACCACGGGATTGCCTATATGATCAAAGACCCCGAGATTTATCGCGATAAAAAGGTAGTGATTGCGGGCGGGGGCGATTCGGCCTTGGATTGGAGCATCTTTCTGGCCGATGTCGCTTCCGAAGTGACCTTGGTGCACCGAAGAAAGGAATTTCGCGGGGCACTCGATTCGGTGGAAAAAGTCCAGTCCCTTAAAAACCTGGGTAAAATTCGATTGATTACTCCCGGGGAGGTCACGGTCTTGGAAGGGGAGGAAAAATTGGAAGCGGTAAATGTTCGCAGAAAAACTACCGCGGTAGAAGATGTACGAATAGCGGTCGACCATTTTATTCCTTTGTTCGGACTATCGCCCAAGCTGGGTCCGATTGCGGACTGGGGGCTCGAAATCGAAAAGAACGCGATCAAGGTTGACACCTTCGATTACCAGACCAACGTACCCGGAATTTATGCCATTGGCGACGTTAACACCTATCCCGGGAAGCTGAAACTGATTCTCTGCGGTTTCCACGAGGCGACCCTGATGTGTCAAAGTGCCTATCAGCGTATTTTCCCTGATAAACGTTATGTGATGAAGTACACCACGGTAGGGGGAATAAAAGGTTTCGACGGAAGTAAGAAGGAGGCGCCGAAGGCAGTGGTAAAGGCGATCGACTAAAATTTAAAAGTAAAACTATGAGTTAGTGAACTCACTATCTCACCTTTTCACAAACCTATTAGTTCATAATTCCCTTGGATATAAACCTAAAGATTACCGACCGCGAAGGCGTAACTCACGAAGTGGACGCCCCCACCGACATGAACATGAACCTGATGGAAGTTGTACGAGCCTATGAACTCGCTCCGGAAGGCACCATTGGTGTCTGTGGGGGAATGGCCATGTGCGCCTCCTGTCAATGCTATGTGAAATCAGATCATAAACTTCCCGAAAAATCCGATGACGAAGAGGCCATGCTGGCAGAAGCTTTTTATGTAGAGGACAACAGTAGGTTGGGATGCCAGATTCATATGACCGAAGACCTCGAAGGCCTAGAGGTCGAACTGGCCCCTGAGAGTTAAAAACCGTGAAAACTTTACCCATCTCTTCCATGTTTACACAGTTTTACACAATCCGCGAAAATACAAAATAATTATAAGACACTTAAAACCAGGTTGTTGTATAATTTTTATTTGTTTGGAATACTATTTTCAATGTATAAAGCGAATCTAAATTAGTAACAAATTTAAAACTAGAACACCATGAAAAAGTTATTTATTACAGCCGTATTTGCATTGGGAAGTTTGACTGCATTTGCTCAAGAAGAGCAAGCTACCGAGGCACAAGATGCCGCTACTGAAGTGCAAGATCAAGCTAATGAAGCCCAAGACGCTGCACAAGATGCCGCTGCTACCGCACAAGACGGATTCAACGAGATTGCCGTTGAAGAATTGCCTGAGGCAGTTACTTCAATGATCGAGACTAACTATCCTGGCGCTTCCGTTAACGGTGCCGCCAAGAACGAAGAAGGTCACTATAAAGTGGAAGTTTCCTTGGAAGATGGAACCTCCGGAGCTCTTATCGTTGACGAAGAAGGTAACGCAGTTGAGCAGTAAGAAGAGAAAGTGATTTAGGAGTTCTCCTGAATTAAATTTTAAGAAGGAGCCGTGTACGCACGGTTCCTTTTTTTTTGTGAATTGCGGCGCTTTGCTCGCAATTCCATGTTCCTTAGATCCTTGCCTGATAAGTAAATAGGTTGTAATATCTTCCTTCGGTAGCGATCAGTTCATCGTGGGTGCCGCGTTCGGGGATGCGGCCGTTTTCTATGACTAGGATCTGGTCGGCCTTTCGGATGGTGCTCAATCGGTGGGCGATAACAAAGGTCGTGCGCCCCTTGGTCAATTCGGCCAGACTTTTTTGTACCAAAGCCTCGCTTTCGGTGTCCAAATTCGAGGTGGCCTCATCAAGGATTAATATTTTTGGATCGGCCAGCACCGCCCTAGCGATGGCAATTCGCTGGCGCTGTCCCCCTGAAAGCTTGATACCGCGCTCCCCGATCAACGTGTCGAGTCCCTCATCGAAACGGTCGGTAAACTCATCGACATAGGCGGCCTTGACCGCTTGCTGCAATCTTTCTTCGGAAGCATCCGGGCGGGGGAAAAGAATGTTTTCCCGGATGCTGCCCTCGAATAAAAAATCATCCTGTAAAACAACGCCCAGATATTGACGGAAGCTATTGAGGTCCACTTTCGACAAGTCTTTCCCATCAATGGTAACTTTTCCCGAATCGGGTGTCAGAAAACTGGCCGCCAAACCCGCAATGGTCGTTTTTCCAGAACCGGAACTCCCGACCAAGGCCGTGACCGAACCGGATTTGGCCTCGAAACTGATGTCGTGAAGTACTTCCTTGTCCTCTTCATAAGCAAAAGATACCGCGTGAAAGGCCATATCTCCCTGTACGCCGTCGAGCTCAATTGTGCGTTGGGCCTCATCGGCCTCCGGGGTCATGTTCATCAGTTCCTCGGTACGGTCCAATCCCGCCAAAGCTTCGGTCAGCTGGCTGCCAATATTGCTCATTTGCACGATCGGTGCGACCATTAGGCCCAAGAGCACCGTAAACATCAAGAGGTCGCCGATGGTCAGTGTGCCCTCGATAATTTTGTATCCTCCAAAGCCCATAACCCCAGTAGTGGCAATACCGATGAGAAAGGTGGCCGAACTGGTCATAAAGGCAGTAGTGGTCAGGCTTTTTTTGACATTGGTATAGAGCTCGTGAACCCCATCCTCGAAAATACGGTGTTCCTGGGCTTCGGCGTTAAACCCCTTGATGACCCGGATGCCGCCCAAGGTTTCGGTCAGGCGACCGGTGACCTCGGCATTGATTTTCCCGCGTTTGCGAAAAATTGGGCGGATGATCTTAAAGGCTTTTAAAGCGATAACCGCAAAAATGGTCAGGGGAATAAAGGTAAAGGCGGTCATAGCGGGACTTATATTCAGTAATAGGATAAGGGAGACTACGGCCGTTACGGTACCGCCGACCAACTGCACCAAACCCGTGCCGATGAGGTTCCGGACCCCCTGTACATCGGTCATTATGCGGGAGACCAGATTGCCGGACTTGGTATTGTCGAAAAATCGGATGGGCAGCGAGAGCACCTTTTTCTGTACATCGGCCCGCAGTTCCGAAATCATGAACTGGGCCTGAACGCTTAGGATCTTGGTCAGCAAGAACGAGGTGACGGCCTGTACCAATATGGCTATGATGACCCCGGCGACAAGCAGTTTGAGCATTTCGATGTCCTTGTTGGCGATGACCTCGTCAATCAAATATTTTGAGGCGATCGGGGTGACGAAACTCGCGGCTTTGCTGATTACGATGAGGATCAGACCGATAAATACCAATCTGCGCCTGGGCCAGATAATGGTCTTAAAGGCGCTAAGGATACTTACTTTTTGATCGGGCATGGTGCTTTTTTGAAAGAACGTGTAAGTTACTTGAATTAGGACGATACCCAATACGGACGGAACATAAATGATTGTTTGGGAATGGGTAGCTGACATTGGCTACAGGTTGCCGGAGTGGGACACAAATGGAATGATGCCAAGAAGGTCGATTTGATTTCGGGGGCATAAATATTGACAAAAGTTAGTACATTCACGCTATAAAAGCCTGACCCTATGATACACAAGCTGTCCTTTTTGATCAGCGCCACCTTGCTGCTTCCCTTGCTCCTTACTGCGCAATCTACCGCCGAGGTCGCGCGATGGCAGGCCCAGGCGGAGAACGTGGAAATTTTTCGCGATGATTTTGGAATTCCCCATGTCTACGGTAAATCCGACGCCGATGCGGTATTCGGACTCCTCTACGCCCAGTGTGAGGACGATTTTAACCGGGTGGAAAGGAATTACATCTGGGCGACCGGCCGCTTGGCCGAAATGGAGGGCGAAGAAGCTCTTTACAGTGATTTAAGGGCCAAGCTTTTTATGACCGAGGAGGAGGCAAAAGCCAATTACGAGGAGAGTCCCGAATGGTTAAAAAAACTCTGCGATGCCTTTGCCGATGGGGTCAATTACTACCTGTACACCCATCCGGAGGTGCGCCCCAAGCTGTTGACCCATTTCGAACCTTGGATGCCCATGTACTTTAGCGAAGGCTCCATAGGGGGCGATATCGAGCGAATTTCTACCGAAAAAATCAGGACATTTTACGAGAGTGGAGTCAAAATTCCCGAAGCACGGGTAATGCAGTCCGGGAAAATCCAATCTAGGGAAGTCCATCCCACAAAAAATCAGCCTAAGAAGACCAGGATGAATAAAACCCATCCCCAAAAGATCAAAAAGGGGGAAGGCAAAACGGAAGAGCGAATAGAGGAAGGGGAGCCCCAAGGGTCCAACGGTATCGCGATTTCAGGTGAATTGACCCGCTCGGGTGATGCGATGCTGCTGATCAATCCCCACACCTCTTTTTATTTCAGGGGCGAGGTGCATGCAGTTTCCGAACAGGGCTTGAACGCTTACGGGGCGGTTACTTGGGGACAATTTTTTGTTTATCAGGGCTTCAATGAAAAAACAGGATGGATGCATACCAGCACCTATACCGATATTATCGACGAGTTCAAGGAAACGATCGTCAATATCGACGGCAAGTTGCTCTACCAATATGGTGAGGAACTGCGGCCGGTGGAAACCTATGACATCGTGTTGAAGTATAAGGATGGCGACGGACTAAAGGAAAAATCTTTTCCTGCTTACCGCACCCACCATGGTCCGATTACGCATTTGGAAGATGGCCAATGGACGGCCTCCGCTATGATGTGGGCACCGCCCAAGGCGCTCGAACAATCATTTATCCGTACCAAGCAAGATGGTTACCAAGGGTTTCGAAAGATGATGGATATCCGTACCAATTCCAGTAACAATACAGTCTATGCCGATGCCGATGGGAATATCGCCTATTTCCATGGCAATTTTATTCCGAGAAGGGATACTCGTTTTGATTATACCCGACCGGTGGACGGCAGTAATCCGAAAACCGATTGGCAAGGCTTGCATACGGTCGACGAGAACATCCTGATCAAAAATCCCGGCAATGGATGGATACAGAATTGCAATTCCACCCCGTACACCGCTGCGCCGGGATTCGGTCCGAAGCGGAAAGACTATCCTGGCTATATGTCCATCGACAGGGAGAATTTTCGGGGCGTACACGCCATCGAGCTTCTGACGGGCAGAACCGGCTACACGCTCGACAGTTTGATACAACTGGCGCACGACCCATATTTGCCCGCATTCGAGGCCTTAATTCCCGGGTTGATCCAGAATTATTATGGCTTCGATAATAGAAATCCCAAATTGTTGGATCCTATTGAACTACTAAGGGAATGGGATTACAGAACAGGGTCCGCATCGGTCGCCATGACCTTGGCACATTATTACGGGACGGCCATGCTTCGGGATGCCAAATATCCTGAAGGGCTCAGCGCTATGGAGACCATCACCTGGCTGGGCAAAAATTCGGATGATGGGTTGCGGATATTTGAGGAGGTCGTCGACCAACTCACGGCCGATTTCGGTTCCTGGAAGATGTCGTGGGGGGAGGTCAACCGCTACCAGCGTCTCAACGGCGATATCCGCCAGGCCTTCGACGACGACAAGCCCAGCCGGCCCATTGGCTTCGCTTCGGGCCGCTGGGGCGCATTAGCCGCTTATGGAGCGCGATATGACAACAATACTAAAAAAATCTACGGTACCCGGGGCAATAGTTTCGCGGCCGTGGTGGAGTTCGGCGAGCAGGTCAAGGCAAAGAGCATCTTGGCCGGCGGGCAGAGTGGCGACCCCGAATCCCCACATTTTGATGATCAGATCGAACGCTACGCCAAAGCAGATTGGAAGAATGTTCCCTATTACAGAAAAGATGTGCTAAAAAGAGCGGAGGAGCGGTACCGGCCCGGGGAACGATAGGAATAATACGTAAATAGTGCAATGTAAAACTGCAACAATTTTGGAACCTGAGGTCCGAACTATTTGAAGATTCACACAATGTTAGACCCGTCGGACGGACGGTTGCAGGGTCTTAAACTCTAGAAAGGCAAACGCCGGGCTTACAATTCATCCTTCGTTATAATCAAAGTAGCCTTCGACCCGGTTGACAATAACCATTTATTGGAGTAAATAAGTTCACCCTTATCGTCGTAGACATTGATTTGGGCAGTGTTCGGGGGCGAAGATCCGACGTTTAGGGCTTCGAATTCAAAGCGGTTGAAGCCTTCTTCCAAATCGACGTTTATACCTTTAAAAGAACCGGTCAAAAAAGTGTTTGGATCCACTACATTCCCGTTCAGCCATATCCTGACTCGATCTCCGTCAACGAACTCATGGTCGCGGCAGACAATCCCGACAAACTTCCCGCTGCTTTTGACATCGCCAAGGTACATGTCCGAGAAATGTTCCCTAGACCCTTCCTTGGGTTGTCTTGGACCCGCTTTAGGGTCAATCTTCATGCCCGTGCCCGCTTGAACGAGTTCCCGCTCCGGAAGCATCTTAACGGGGGTTCTTTTTCCCATGTCCAATTTGACCTCGGGATTGTTGTCTATAACGGAAGGTATTTTCAACGAGGTGCCCTTATCGGGTTCGGCGGTGTCATCGATTTTATTGGCCACGTCGATTTCCAAGGGTTTTTTTGTAGGAAGGTCCGTCTGGGCACGCACCGCTACAGCCGCAAGTAGGAAAATTAAAACGGGGAACAGATAATTTCTTGGCATTATGAAACGATAAAAAGTCCGCTTTAAAGATAGCAAATACCCTGCCATGCGGACACCTTTACAATATTAAACGATGATTTTCGGGTAATCGTATGTCGTCGAAATAGGGCCGTGGGATGCGGCCCGTTCGAACCGATTTCAGACTTGAATACCATCGAATTCATCGATAATCAGATGCTGATTCGCTGATTTCGAGCCGCGACCTCCCAAGAATCGATAATACGTCCTTCGGAAACTACCTCTAGGTTTGTGTATTTGGCGACAGTGGGACAGATATGTACCGGAACGGCGTAGAAGACATCTCCTACGGCATAGTCCTTCGTGTTTTCGCATTCAAGCACGAAATGTTCCTCGCTCTGGCCTTTTTGAGTGCAATTTTCAGCGTTTAGGAAGTCTACCCTCGGAAATGGCATCTCGGAAGCGAGATGCTTGTGTCCCAAATCCAAGCAGATGGTCTTTTTTGACGGCCTGCTAATGACGCGGGTGAGCAGCACGGCGGCCGGAAGAAATTCCATCTCGGGAAACTGGCCGCCATAGCCGGCATCCCAGAGCAGGGTGGTTCCCGGACTGGCCTCTACCCCGTTGCGCCGGGCGTGAAATGGAAAGGTGGGCGACCCTCCGGCAACGATGCCGGCGACTTGGGTTCCCGTTGATTCCAGTTCTTTTTTGAGATCCGTAACGGTTGCAAAAGATGCATCGCAGACTTCTTTTCGTAGCGTGACCTCCGTATTCCGTATATGCCCGTCGTAGGCATGCAATCCCTTTGCATCAACATTGGGGTCGGCGTCCATCCGGCGGTAGAGGGTGACGGCATTTTCGTCGGGAAGGATACCCGTGCGATTCATCCCACAATTGATATCCATCCAAAGGGAAACAACGACCTTCTGTGATTTCGCCATATCGGACAAGGCATCAAGGATATCGGGCGTATCGACCAGAGCGGAGAATTTTGACTCCGGATATTTGGACATGAGTTCGAAGAACCGTTGAATGTTAGTCCCTACCGGCTGCATCGCCAATAAAATGTCAGGGGCATTGCACATGGCCAGCAATTCGGCCTCTGCGATAGTTGCGCACTTGAACTTTTTGACGCCCTGATCCAGTTGCATCTCAATGATTTCCGCCGTTTTATGGGTTTTGATATGTGGACGAAGCCGTTCGGCGCCCCCGGCCATTTCTATCATAGTGCGGATGTTGTGAAGGATCCAATCCGGGTATACCAGTAAGGCGGGCGTAATCACATCATGGGTATCGTTTAACGCGTACCAGTTTGTTCTTTTCATTGTAAACTTCTGTTTCTGTACGCTCTAATGCAATTCGAACATGGCTTCGATTTCTACCGGAATGCCACCCGGGAGCATCATTCCTACGGCACTGCGCACCCCGACCCCGTGCTCCGAGCCGAAAACTTCTGCCATCAACTCGCTAAAGCCGTTGATTACAAGAGGGTGATTTTCGAAATCAGGGGTGGAATTGACCATGCCCAAGGTTTTGACCAGACGTTTGATGCGGTCGATTTCCCCAAAATGGGTCTGTATGGTCGAGAGCATCGTAAGGCCGACTTGGCGAGCCCCTGCTTTTCCCTTCTCAAGGTCCAGATCATCTCCGACCCTGCCTTTCATCAGGGAGCCATCGGGCAGCATGGGACCTTGGCCGGATACATATAGAAAGTTATTGACCACAAGTACAGGTTTGTAAAGCCCCGCCGGAGGTGGGGCTGGCGGCAAAATCAGGCCTAGTTCTTCGATTTTTTTTGATACGGATGACATAGTATTTACTTTAAAGGATGTATTACAAAAGAACGAAATTTTGGACGATTTCGCGAGTCAAACCTAGTGTTTAGACCCGCCCGGATGCTTGTCCGTTTCTAGCGCCCCGCTCGGTTATGATCGGTATGGTCTGACATCACCCCACAAACTGCTCCAACACCAGTACCCCGATAAGCCCCATGACCCCGACGGTGGTTTCCATGACCGTCCAAGTGCGCAGGGTGTCCTTTATCGAGAGGTTAAAGTATTCTTTATAGAGCCAAAAGCCGCCGTCGTTGACGTGGGATAACATCAAACTGCCAGAGCCGATGGCCAATACCATCAGTTCGGGGCTGACCCCGGTATTGGCGATCAGGGGCAGGGCGATGCCTGCCGCGGTAAGGCCCGCTACCGTGGCCGATCCTACGCAGACCCGAATCACGGTCGCAATAAGCCAGGCCAGGACCAAGGGCGAAATGGTCGAACCCTTGAGCATGTTCCCGATATATTCGCTTACCCCGCTGTCGATAAGCACTTCCTTTAGGGCACCGGCACCGGCGATAATAAGTAGTACCATGGTAATGCCCGATACTGCACTGGCCACGGACTCCATCACGTCCTTCATTTCTCTACCGCGGGCGAGTCCCAGTGTATAGATTGCGACCAACACGGAAATCAGCATGGCCATGACCGGGTCGCCCAATACATCGGTAATTTTCCGGACGATATTTTCTTCGGGAAGCACCAAGGCTACAAGCGATGCCAGACCGATTAACACGACCGGCAACAAAGCGGTAAAGATGCTGATCGGCGTACCCGGCATCTCCTCATCCGTAAGCACTTTCGGATTCATAAACTCCTTTAAAGGGGTAGCGTTTACGTTTTTGATGGTGCGGGAAAAAAGGGGGCCGGCAACGATAATGGCGGGAATGGCGATGACTATCCCGTACAACAGGGTCTTGCCAATATTGGCGTCGAACATAATCGCGATACCAGTGGGGGCGGGGTGGGGGGGCAGGTAGCCGTGGGTAACCGAGAGCGAGGCCAACATCGGAAGTCCGACGTAGATCAGGTTAAGCCCCGTAGCGGCCGCTACGGTAAATACCAGGGGCACCAAAATTACGAACCCGACCGTGTAGAACATGGGGATCCCCACGATAAAACCGGTCAGCACCACGGCCCACTGAATGTTCTTTTTCCCGAATTTATCCACCAGTTGTGTGGTGATACGCTGGGCGGCACCGCTATCGGCCACCAGTTTGCCCAACATGGCCCCCAAGCCCAAGATTAATATCAGATAGCCCAGGGTGTTGCCTATACCGTTTTGGATGGATTGGATGGCGGTCAGGAAATCCATCCCTTCCGCGACGCCCACCAAAAGGGATACGATGATAAAAGAGATAAATGCATTGAGCTTAAAATGGGCGATCAGGATAAAAAGCAGGATGATTCCTGCAATGACTATGGCGAGCGGCATGGGCTGGTTTTAGTTCCCCGAAGATACTAAAAATCGCAAGAAACGATATCCCGACTTTCAAAATCGGTCTTGACTGCGCTCGACCAGATATTCCGATTAATCGATCAGTGGGGCATATCGTTATTAGATGATGGGCCAAGCCAAGATAAAGAAATCCTGAAGCTTACAACCTTTTCGAAAGAATGATTCAAGCGGTCTGCCCGAACTTTAGGGGCCGATGTTCGGACAGCTTGCCCGACGGGGGCAGTTTATTCTTCCAATACCGTCACTTCCTCCGTCTCGATTCTGGATAGTTCCTTCAGCTTTCCGGCCTCATAGAGTGCGGGCAATTCTTTCAAGGGCGTGCCGACCGGGGCTTCGTAGTTCACGTAATCCTGAAACCGTATGCCTCCGACCGTTTGCGGGTCGTAAGCGCTTCGGAACCGCACCCCGCCATCATTGGTCTCATAATCGTAGGCCATATAGTCGATTATTTTCGTCTGTGGATGGACCCAATACATAAAATGATCTTCATGGTCAACCCCCCCGTCTTTCTGATCAAAGGATATGGCCAATATCTGATAGTCCTTCCCCTTGATCGTTGTGAGTCCCTCGTAGGATGCATTGACCGCCGGGTCTTTCAATTTGTGGGGCAAGGTGGCGAAATACACTACGGAATTCAGGGCCTCGGTATATTTTGCGACATCCTTGGGGGATAGCTGTACGGTATCTCCGTCAACCATGCGGGTCAATGTCCCATTTTGAAGGATGTCCTTGATTGTTTTTCCCTCTTTGTGACCGGTCACGGTATAGGTGAAGCCGGAGTTGGTGTTGTGAAAGGTGTACTTCTTGTCCCTGAACCGAAATCCGTAATGGGCCGTATCGTAGCGTTTGCCACCGTGTGCCGCAATGGTTGCTGCAACCAGGCTATCCGCTTTGTCCATAGGGGCAGTTTCCAAGGGTGTATTCTTTGGATTGGCGATGCTTTCTATTTCTTGGGAGGACGAAGTCTCCTTGTTTTTTTCGCTGCCACAGGAGGCGATACCAATTGAAGCGACCAGGCACAGGACGGAGATGTAATACTTCATTATTCTTTGAAAATTAAAAGCGCCCATGTAGTATATTTTATTGAAATGAAGGGACAAAACGCGGCACATACCTTGTGCGCAAGCAGTGCAAAATCTATTTAGTCCTAAGTCCTAAACCCCAAATCCCAAACCCTTAGCCACTATGTTAACTACCTCGTTAACTAAATTCTAGTAGTGCCTGCAAAATTAAGCAAGCGTTCTTTAATTTTGTAACGGATTGGCTCAACTTTAGGCATTGTTTTTGATTTTTATCGCAGTGGGTTGAATTCCCCAGGGTGGGCTGAGCCCGAAAAAAGGGACTGGAGTGCGTCTCTGGGCTTGGAAATCCTTTACTCTTGAAATGTACGCTTTTTGATGAAGTTGGATTCTTTTTTTCAAATTTGCAAAATGTGCATCCCGATGCTGCTCATGGGCATGCCATCGCTATTTTTTCCACAAGATACCTTACAGACCGTGGTGGCCAAAGAAGGCGATGGCATCCTGTCACTTTTGCGAAAGCAGGGAGTGGATCCCTACGCCCACTACGATGATTTTATTGCCATGAACGTGGATAATCTTCGCGATAGCATCCACCTATATGCCGGCCGGGAATATCGCATTCCTGCTGCGGATGCACATGTGGCAGTTGTCGATTCCATCCAAAGAAAGGCATCCGAGGTAAAAGATATCAAGACCCGAGAGATTCCTATTTTAGGCGAGAAGCATTCCACGGTGCTTATGAAAAGCGATAGGCTCGCCGGTACGGTCTATTATCTGGTGTCGGGTCACGGCGGTCCCGATCCCGGTGCCATGGCCGAATATGCGGGCAAGACCATCAGCGAAGACGAGTACGCCTATGACATTACCCTGCGTTTGACCCGGGAGCTCATCTCCCACGGGGCCATGGTTTACGTGATCATCCGGGACGAAAATGACGGTATTCGCGATGAGCGTATCTTAAAAATGGACCATGACGAGGTGGCCTATCTGAACAAGCCCATCCCTTTGAACCAGGTAAAGCGCCTGAAACAGCGGGTCGATATCGTGAACGGGCTCTACAATAGACATCGCGGCCAATATCAACGTCTGATCGTCACCCATATCGACAGCCGTAGCGTCGGCCAGAATATCGATGTTTTTTTCTACCATCACGAAAAGAGCAAAAACGGGAAAAGATTGGCGGAGAGCATCCACAACACCTTCCGAAAGAATTACAAGAAGTACCAGCCCAACCGGGTCTATTCGGGTACTTTTCAAGACCGGACCTCCTTGTATCTGGTCAAAAAGACCCATCCTGCGATGACCTTTATCGAGGTGGGGAATATCCGCAACAAAAAGGACCAACGACGTATTCTAGTGCATCAAAATCGGCAGGCCCTCGCGAAATGGATCGCCGAAGGGATTTTGTTGGATTATGAAGGAAGATGACTGGAGACGCTATGGATTGCACAGCTTCGAATTCACGCTCAATTTACGCTATAATGTTGCGTTTGTAATAGTCATAAAGTGCTTTCGGCCCCGCACCGAGAAAATGTTTAAGGTGGATGACCCCGAAGTGGTATTGCAGCTTGATCGTACCATTTTGTTCGTACTTCCGTGTGGAGGTCACGACCTGCCCCGGCAGTATTTTGAACTTGGAATTTTGGTACAGGCGACCGATAAACTCAACGTCTTCGTAAACAACATAATCTTCGTTAAATCCTCTGGTCTTGTCAAAAAGTTGCCCGGTGATGTAGAGCGATTGGTCGCCTCCCCGGCAGAGGGGATGGTTGAACCTGGAAAACCACGCAAAAAATGACAAAAATCGGTTCGGCGTGTCGAACTGCAGTCGGAAACATCCGACCTTGTCGCCGTTGCCGACGGCTTCGACAATAAGCCGATCGAAACCCTTGGGCGGCATGGTGTCGGCATGCAAAAAATAGAGGATTTCGCCCCTTGCCCTCCCCGCTCCGAAGTTCATTTGCCTGGCCCTTCCTCTTCCCGAGGAATACACCTTCGCACCGAAATCCGAAGCCATTGCCACCGTACCGTCGGTACTGCCCCCGTCTATGACCAAGATTTCCAAAATGTTTTCCGGTGAACCGTTATCCCGTACATGCGCGAGTAGCGGTACGATACGGCGGGCCTCGTTCAAAGTTGGGATAATGATGCTAATTTTCGGAGGCTGTCCTGTCATTTTATTCTTGGGTGAAGGTCCGGTGATGGTCGGGACTTGAAATTGGGACTCGGCAGTATCCATTCGTTGTGCCAAAAATAATCCCATTTCGCCACGGCCAGATCGACTTTAGGATCGATAAAGGCGCGCATAGGGCGACCGTTGATGCTGACCTTCGAGTTGACGGCATAAACGGAGATATCGGTACCTTGGGCCGCATACTCCTTTTTCAGGTACTGGGCGAACTGCCAGATAAAATCGGGGTAGGCGGCAATGCGGCGTTTTTGTTTCTTGCTTAGATAGTCGTCCAGATTCACGATTTTGGAGTTTTCGCTACTTTTTTCCACGACCTTGAACTGGAGCGTGCCGCTGCGGCTGCGGAGCATCATCCGCCAACTGAGCCGGTGACCTTCCTCCGTCCACAGCACCTCGTCTTCAATGAAATGTTGCCGTAGGGGGAGTGCCAGTTGCACCAGAAAATAGAGTCCCCCTAGCGTGTAGAGCAAAGTACTATAGGCGGGTACCTCCATCTTGTTCGGCAGATACGGTTTTTTACGTTTAAAAAAGATTTTACGGATGCTCTCCGGCTTGAAAAAGAAAACCGTGAAGGCGAGGGACAGGTACGGGAAAATACCGATCTGAAAGACGATGGAATTGAACAGGTGGAAAAAGATGGATACAAAAAAGGCGAACTTGCGCGTCGGTTTATAAAGTAGCGCCGGTACGATGAGCAGATCGAAAAGAATGCCGACGATCCCGATAATCTTATGGATCCATGGTTGTTGTAGCAGCTCGCCGATCACGTAATAGTGCTCCTTGCCGAGCATCAATATCCTAATGATTCCGAAGTCGAGCCAATCTCCGTAAACCTTGGCGATCGCAGCGTAGACGTAGACGATCAGCAGCTGAAAGATAATGGCCCATTTGACCCAAGCGTACATGGCATCGGATTTAAGGGCAGGATGGCGCCGCAGATCTAGGGAACGGCTCCGGTGGGCCGGGAAAAAGCACATCCATCCCGAGATGAGCACCAGCAGGTAGTAGTGGTTGTTGTACGATGTCTTTTGCATCAAGTAAACCCCCGTCCACAGCAGGGTGAACGAGATGATACTGAACCGGTATCTGTAGCCCAGCGCAATCATGACGCCTAGCGTACCCATGATGAAAAAATAGATGTACATGCCGACGCCGGGCAAGGGCTGCAACCAGTCAAAACCGATAAAATTAAAGGTAAACCGGGGCTCGACCAGGGTTCTTTTGATCCAGCCTGTCAGCATGGCGCCGTAGCACTCGAGCGCGACCAGTATCCCGAAAAATATTCGGAAGATGATCAGGGGCGAGTTATCGATTTTCGTGAAGAGAAAACGATTTACCATTTGAGAGACTGTTTTGAAATATGTCAATTAGTTTTTTATGCTTCTTTTTGCGCCGTTGGTCGTTAAAATTTTATACCGTAGCTAGGGCTATGCCAGAAAATTTTGCCTAAAATGGCATCAAAAATAACCTATAAAAATTCTAATCACACAATTCAAAGCAGTCCCTTACTTCGAAATTAGGGCCAGGGCACTTTCTTTATCTTTTTGAAGATGGCTTTTTAGGACTTCCAAGGAATCGAACTTCTGCTCGTCCCGGATGCGATATAAAATGTCCACTTGAATATTCTTTCCGTACAGGTCTTGCTCGAAATCGAAATAGTTGACCTCGATGCTGAAGCCCTTTCCTTGTATGGTCGGATTGTTGCCGATGTTCATCATGCCGTGCACAGTTTGCCCGAAAAGTTCGCTCTGCACTACATAGACCCCATTTTTGGGCACTAATTTATAGGTTTCGGAAATGTTCAGGTTGGCGGTCGGATATCCGATCTGACGACCCAAACCTTTGCCTTTTTCCACAATTCCGGTGAGCATATAAGGATATCCCAAATAGGAATTTGCCGTGGGGATGTCGCCTTCTTCCAAAGCTTTTCGGATTTTGGTCGAACTGACCGATACCTCGTCGATCTCTTGAGCCGTAATTTCCTCTACCTCAAAGCCCAAGGTTCCGCCGAAGACTTTTAGGTCTGTAATATCCGCGGTGCGGTTTCTGCCAAAACGATGGTCGTAGCCAATGATGACTTTTTTGGCTTTCAGGTCGTTCACGAGAATATCGCGAACGAACTTGGTCGCGGAAAGCCGTGAAAATTCTTTCGAGAACGGATGGATGATGAGCTGGTCCAGCCCCATATCCGCCAATATTCCCGTCTTTTCATCGATGGTGTTGAGCAGTTTGATATCCATATCTTTTTGCAGCACCATCCGGGGATGTGGGAAGAAGGTAAGTACCGTGGATTTTAAGTCCAATGTAGCCGCATTTCTGATCAGCCGTTCCAGTATTTTACGGTGCCCGATATGCACCCCGTCAAATGTGCCTATGGTGATGGCCGTGGGATGTCGTTTGTCGTAATTGGAGATGCTTTGGACTGTAACCACCTACTAAAAGTAATAAAAAGACTTATATTTGGGAATGCATTAAATGCTTCGAATGCTCGCAAAATTACGGTTACTTTTCTCAATTACCATAGTATTTCTTTCCTTTTACGCATCCGCACAGGGGCAATACTGGGAACGAAAAACCGCACGGAACGACGTATCGAAAAAGATTACAGAACGCTTCGAGGTTAAGAAATCGGATGTGTTTTCCTTCCGGGAAGCTGCTTTCAGATTATCGTTGACATCCACTTCGCGCAATGGAAAATCCGCCAAAATTATCCATTTTCCCGATGGCGAAGGTGAATTTACTGCGTTCAGGGTGGTGGAATCCCCTGTGCTTTCTCCGGCATTGTCCCAAAAATACCCTGGAATAAAATCCTATGTGGGCCAAGGTGTCGATAACCCGAACGTTAGGGTCCGTTTTAGTATGTCCCCCAAAAACATTCAGGCCATGATCGTACATAGCGATGGCCGCGATACTCGTTTTGTACAAAAGGTCTCCGGGGATACGTACGTTATGTATTCAAGGAGTTCCGAAAACCAGGTGGATAGTGATTTTATCTGCCACACCCAAGATAAGCTTCTTGCCAGAGGAAACAATCTGACCGCCAAACCGGTGGATGGGCAGGTGCTGCGCAGATATCGGCTGGCCATAGCGGCCTCGGCCGAGTACACCGAATTTCACGGGGGTACCGTAGCTGACGCGCTGGCGGCCATTAACGCTACAATAACCAGGGTGAACGAGGTCTTCGAGACCGATTTGGCGGTGACCTTACAGCTTGTCGGAGAAACCGATGCGACTATTTATACCGATGCCGAGACCGACCCTTTCCGGGGTTCGCTCAGCGCTTTGGGCAACGAGGGCCAAAGTGCGATGACGGATCAGATCGGCCCGGCGAATTACGATATCGGTCACGTATTCCACCAAGGTGCGAACGGGGGCAATGCCGGTTTTATCGGGGCCATCTGCGTCGATAACCAAAAGGGCCAGGCCTATTCTTCGAGCCAAAGCCCCCAAGGCGATATTTTCGATTTGGATTTTGTGGCCCACGAGATGGGACACCAGCTGGGGGCGAACCACAGCTGGTCGTACGAATGGGAAGGTACGCCCGTACAGGTAGAGCCGGGTAGTGGCTCTACGATTATGGGGTATGCCGGCATCACCGACCAGGATGATGTGGTGCCGAACGGGGACGATTATTTCCATTATGTGAGTATCGACCAGATTATCGAAAATTTAAAAACGAAGGATTGCGGGCAGGTCGTTCCGCTTTCCAATAATCCTCCCGTGGTCAATGCGCTTGCGGATCATGTGATTCCGAAATCCACCGCGTTTGTTTTGACGGGCAGCGCCACAGATTCGGATGCCGGGGACGTTCTCACCTATACTTGGGAACAGATCGATAACGGAATCGTCAAGGAGGCGACCTTCGGACCGACCAATCCGAACGGGGCCAATTTTAGATCCAGACCCCCTATGACCGAACCGACGCGCTATTTTCCGTTGCTTTCGCGAATCGTCCAAGGCCAACTGACGGAAACAAATCCGACTTTGGATACCGAATGGGAAACCGTTTCCGAGGTAGAGCGGGAGCTGAATTTCGCCTTTACCGTGCGGGACAATGCCCCCGGCGGGGGACAAGTGGTTTCCGAACTGGTCAAGGTGTCGGTGACCAACGAGGCAGGACCTTTCTCGGTCACTTCGCAGGCGGTGGGCGAAATCTATACGGCCGGGGAAGCCCATGAGATTCTGTGGAACGTGGCGAACACCGATGCGGCCCCGGTCAATGCGGAGTCCGTCGATATTTTCCTGTCCACTGACGGGGGGGAGTCCTTCCCGATTACACTGGCCGAAGCCGTGCCGAACGATGGGGCGGAAGAAATAGTCTTTCCGGGCCAACCCACCGAAGCGGCACGGATCATGGTCAAGGCCGCCGATAATATTTTTCTCGCGGTCAATGCTTCCAATTTTACCATCCAGGCTTCCGAGATTGTGCTGAACCTTGCCGATTTGGACTATGAGGTGTGTCAATCCCAAGATCTGAACATTCCCTTTGTGTATGAAACCTACCTCGGTTTTTCGGAGGAGGTGAGCTTTGGCATGGCCGGGTTGCCTGCAGGCCTGCAGGTCTCTTTTTCCCCTTCGACCGCTACGGCAGGCGATATTCCGGTGAACATCTTGTTGGAAAACACGGGGAGCGTTCCCGAGGGAAACTATGAGGTGCTGTTGACCGCGACCTCGGCAAGCGCCACTAAACAGATCGGAATCCGGCTGGCGGTATTCGATACCGATTTTCCCGCTGTGGTACTGCAATCCCCCGCCGATGGAGCAACGGATGTCTCGAAGTGGGCAAGCTTGGAATGGGAAGGCGGTCCGGCCTATTCCTCCTATGACATCCAAATTGCTACCGATGCCGCCTTTACCGATATCGTGGAGACGGAGACCATAGCTTCGAACAGTTATACCGCGAAAAATCTGGAGAACGAAAGCACTTATTTTTGGAGGATAAAGCCCTCGAACGCCTGTGGAGAAGGAGTTTTCAGCGCGCAGTTTGGCTTTACAACCCTTCCTGTGAACTGTGATGCCAAATCCGCTTACGGACCCCCCACTCCGATAGCATCGAATAGGGAATTGACAATAACCTCCACCATCGCTTTTTTTGAGGATTTACGCTTGGCGGACATCAATGTCAACCTCAATCTCGACCATGACTATCTGGAGGATCTACGGATTACCTTGACCTCGCCCTTGAATACCACGGTGAGCTTGGTTGCTAATTCCTGTGGGGACCTAAGAAATATCAACGCGACCTTTGACGACGATGCGGCCGCTTTTGAATGTGGTGCCGTTGCCGATACCGGAATTTCCGGTACCGTAAAACCCTCCGGGTCGTTGGATTCCTTTGAGGGGGAGTCCATTTTGGGGGAATGGGTGTTGGAAATACAAGATATTTCGAGGGGCGATGGCGGAACCTTGAACAATTTTTCGTTGGATGTCTGCGTCGAGGACGATTTCCGTCCCGATGCCGACCGCGACGGGGTGTTCGACGACGGGGACGACCTATGTCCTGGTACACCTGAAGGTGTGGAAGTGGATACGTCAGGATGTCCCATCTACAGATTTCCCAGCGATAACTTTTTGGTTTCCGTCGAAAGCCTGTCTTGCCGCGGGAACGACGACGGTGAAATCAGGGTGGAAGCGGTTTTGCTCGACACTATCGATTATGGAATAAGCATTACAGGGGACGGGACGGCGATAACCGATACCTTTACCGATAGGTTTACGGCCTCGAACCTGCCCGTCGGCACCTATACCGTATGTATCGATGGGTCCGATGTCGAAATCGAATATGAGGGGTATTGTTTTGAGGTGGTGGTCACCCAGCCCGAACCCTTGGCCGTAACCGCGAGCTTGGCCCAAAGCGGCAAGCAGGTCGTACTTGCATTGGCTGGTGCCGATGTCTATACGATTATATTGAATGGAAGAGCGCTGCGTACCGAAAAATCCGAAATCACCCTGGATCTCGCCACCGGAAAGAATGGACTTAAGGTGTCTACGGACATGGTTTGTCAAGGGGTTTACCAAAATCAGTTTGTTGTATCCAACGGCCCGACCGCATTTCCAAATCCGTTCCGCACGGATACCCATCTGTTTTTAGGGGCTGTCGAAGAGCGCGTGACCATTGCAATTTTCACCGTGGATGGGCAATGGGTCCGGGAAGAAGTGTATACACCGAGTGGAAATCAGGTGAATCTCGATTTTATGGGACTGCCGCAGGGCGTTTATGTCGTCAAGTTCGAAGGCGATAACGTCAAAGGAACGATCAAAGTGATTAAACGATGAGAACATTTTTTTTTGTTTTACTGGGGGTGCTGCTCTTGTCGGGATGCAAAAAGAACCCCCCGAACCCGCCCCAGAAGGCCCTGCTGGTCGAACCGGCAAGAAATTCGGAATGTATACCGGTACAAAAGACGGACGATGGAAATAATCTCGTCCGCTTTCGTTGGCTGCCCGGCAATCACAGCGAGAGCTACGAAATAGTGGTCACGAACTTGATTTCCGGTCTCGTGGTCGATAGGGAGCAGCGAACCATCGACCTCACCTTGCCCTTGGAAGAGGGAATGCCTTATTCCTGGTTCGTTATTTCAAAGAACAGTCAAACCAACGAAACTGCGACCAGCCCGATCTGGCATTTTTATAATCCAGGTAAGCAAACCGAACATGTTCCGTTCCCCGCCGAGATTATCGCCCCAGAACCCGGGGCCACGGTATTCAAGGATATCGATAATGAAGTCAACTTGCAATGGACGGCCACCGATCTTGACGATGATATCGAAGGGTATAGCATCTACTTCTCCACCGAAAATCCGCCGGAGGCGTTGATTGCATTACTAGATACCGATGATACCTCTCAAAAAGTTAGCGTAGTCTCCGATGTTGTTTACTACTGGAGGATCGTCACCGTCGATGCGTTAGGCAACACCTCCGATACGGGGGTCTTGGACTTTAAGGTTTTTTAGTTGGTAGTCTTTAGTCGTTAAACGATAGACGTTAGTTTTTAGACGTTTTGTGACAGAGGATAGTGGTTGCCGTGGTAACGCATTTTGGGATTTGGAATTTTAGCCTTTTTAAGTACCATTGAACTCGTTCATGGTAATCTTAGGGCCGGCGAGGACAAAGGATTTTATAAGGGCATTTGCTTTTTCAAAACGTTCGGGCAGGGCTTTTCTCTCCTCCTTGTTCCATTCGCCCAAGACATAATCTACCTGTCTTCCCTGCCCGAAATCGGCGCCGACTCCAAACCGGAAGCGGTTGTATTTCGTAGTTCCCAAAACGTTCTGGATATCTTTGAGTCCGTTGTGTCCGCCATCACTGCCTTTGGATTTCAAACGTATCGTTCCAAAGGGGAGGTTGATATCGTCAGTAATGATCAGCACATTTTCCAAAGGAATTTTTTCCTGTTCCATCCAATAGTGCACTGCCTTGCCGCTGAGGTTCATAAAGGTCGAGGGTTTTAGGCATAAAAGGCTTCTGCCCTTCACCTTGAATGACCCCACATCGCCCAATCTTGCGGTTTCGAACGAAAGTTCTTCTTTCGACGCGAGGGCATCTAAAATTTTGAATCCCACATTATGGCGCGTCTCGGCATATTTTTCGCCTATATTTCCTAATCCTACAATTAAAAATTTTTTCATGGTATCTGGTTCATCCAACAGGGGGGTATCGGTTTTAAAAAGGGATTTCAAAAATTGGAGCATCGGTTTTCTCTTGCTTAGGTTATCTCTATTAACTTCATCCGTCGAGACCGGATATGCTGAAAAATAAGCTTCCCTAAAAATACAAAAGCATTCCGAATACCGATAGTCATGGGTATTCGGAATGCTCCGTTATGATAATCCAAAGAAAAACTATTCTTTGCTATCGTCGCCTCCTTCGGACGCCTCGCCTCCTTCGGCTGCGCCTTCTTCTCCTTCAACACCTTCTTCTCCTTCAACGCCTTCCAGCTCTTCGTCATCTTCGGTATCGACGACAATGGCCGCACGCATTTCTTTCACTTGTACCACAACCGTGGTCTCGGGATGCAGTATCTCGAAATCGTCATTCAACAAGGTCTCTACGGTGATGTTGTCACCGATCAATAACTTGGAAATATCAATATCGAAGAAATCGGGCAATTTGTCGGGATAGGCCCGAATTGCCAGCTTTCTCTTTCTGAAAAGTAGGCGTCCACCATTGCGGACCCCGGGGGCATTGCCTTGCAGACGTACGGGGATATTCATCGTCACTTCCCTATCGTCGAAGAGCTCATAGAAATCGATGTGCAGAATGTTGTCGGTTACCGGATGGAACTGAATATCCTGCATAATCGCCCTTACAATACCTACATCACCACCGAAGTCAACGCTTACGGTATGTGCGGCGGGAGTGTACACCAAATCATTGAATGCTATTTCATCCGCTGAAAAGTGTATCGGCTTATCCCCTCCGTATATAACGCAAGGAACCTTTCCAGCATTACGTAGGGCCTTCGTTGCCTTTTTGCCCACGCTTTCTCTTTCTGATCCTTTAACTTTAATTGACTTCATTTTTGATAATTATGGATTACTGATTATTAATTTTGGATTGAATTGTTTTTTGATTACCGGTTACATTTATTTTCTACTGCTACTACTGCTACTACTGCCACCGCCCACTGACCCAGCGTTTACATCAAGAACTTCGATGAAATCGAGGTGTTGTGGTGAACGCGGTGCATGACATCGGCGAACAGTTCGGCACAGCTCAATACTTTTACTTTATCACTGTCTTTTCTAGTTGGAATAGAATCGGTAACGATTAATTCCAACAATTGTGAATCTTCTATTTTCTGGTACGCGTCGCCGGATAGGAGTCCGTGTGTCGTTATCGCCCTTACGCTCAGCGCACCGCGTTCTACCATCAGGTCGGCCGCTCTGGTCAAGGTTCCGGCCGTATCGACCATATCGTCGACCAAGACCACATTTTTGTCCTGTACATCGCCGATGAGTTCCATATAAGAAATTACATTGGCCTTGGCGCGCTGCTTGTAGCAGACGACCACCTCGCATTCCAAGGCTTTGGAATACGCATACGCCCTTTTGGACCCTCCCATATCCGGCGAGGCAATGGTCAGGTTTTTAAGGTTCATTTTTCTCAGGTACGGAAGAAAAAGGGTCGATGCAAATAGGTGGTCCACCGGTTTTTCAAAGAACCCCTGAATTTGGTCGGCGTGCAGGTCCATTGTAATGATACGTGTCGCCCCGGCCGCTTCCAGCATTTTTGCGATCAGTTTGGCCGCGATCGGGACGCGTGGCTTGTCTTTACGGTCTTGCCGCGCCCACCCGAAGTAGGGCATCACGGCGGTTATATGTCGTGCCGACGCCCGCTTGGCCGCATCGAGCATGAGCAGCATTTCCATCAAGTTCTCGGAACTCGGGTTGGTCGAACCGATAATAAAGATCCGGGCGCCGCGTACCGACTCTTCGAAAGACGGCTGAAACTCCCCGTCACTGTACCTTGAAAAATGAATCTTGCCAAGATCGGTGCCATAGGCTAGCGCTATTTTTTTAGCCAGTGCGGTACTTTGGGTACAGGCGAAGATCTTAGGCTCGGGAACTTGATAGGGCATGGTTAAATGATTGTACTCCTGTTTGTTGCGTTAATCACGATGCTAAGCTCTGCCTAGCTTTTTCAAAGCGAGGTGCAAATTTAGACATTTATTCGGGTCGGGGAAGGATAAATCTTGATATTTTTGGCGCGGCAATCGAAATATTTTATAGTTTTGCAGTCCATTTCAACCCAGCGATCGATTCGATGAGTGAAGCTAGGTTTTCCTCCGATGGAGAAGCGGTCCAGAAATGGTTTGATTGCATTTTGCCTTGGTGGCGGAACTGGTAGACGCGCTGGATTCAAAATCCAGTGTCTTCGGACGTGTGGGTTCGATTCCCACCCAAGGTACAGCAGGGGATAAGCCGACTTTAACGAGTCGGCTTTTTCTTTTCAGGTACAACATAGGTACAACAAACGACAATCTCCCAATAAAATTTCCCATTCAGTAGATGCTTTAAACCATTCGGCTAATAATTTAGGAGCTATGGTTACCTTCCGGGATATGGACTTGAATCGATTACGGTTTTTAATTCCAAGCTATGCAAGCAGTCGGTTAGCAAGAAGAAGCTTCGTAGGCCTTGTCCTTTTTGAGTTCCGCAGTTAAGGCTATGCATTTAAAAAAAGCCCACTTTAGGAAACATAATCCGAAGTTTTCGGTTCCAAACAAAAGCTCTAGGCGAGTTTATAGCATTTGCGGTTTATGAAACTGCTATTGGGCATTAAACACCAATCACTTCAAATAGCCCTCTACAAACTCCTCTTTAAACGCCCGTCCAATCGGTACGAATGTATCTTTATCAAAGAAGATGCTGTTGCCCGAAACCTTTAGAATCCTTCGGGTATTCACGATGTAGGATTTATGCACTTGCGTAAATTGACCGGAGGGCAGGGTCTGCGACCAATACTTTAGGGAATGTGAGGTTAGGTGCTTTTTTTCGGGAGTAAAAATTTCGGTATAGTCCGCTTCCGATCGGATAAATAGGATGTCCTCGATAGAGATCCTAAGATGCTCATAACCGGATTTGATAAAGAGGATTTCCGGTGTGGAATTGTTTTCGGGCACAATTTTTTCCTTATGCAGTGCGACCCTGGCGGCCGGTACCTTCGAGACCGCCTTTACAAACCGCTCGAACGAAAAGGGTTTTAGCAGATAGTCCACTACCTGATATTCATAGCTTTCCAGGGCATATTCCGAAAAGGCCGTGGTCAAGATCACATGGGGTTTGTTCGGCAATGCTTTCAGGAAAGCGATACCGGAAATCTTGGGCAGATGGATATCGAGGAAAATCAGGTCGATGGGTTCGGACTTTAGAAAATCCATCGCCTTTAGGGCATCTGCGAAGGTGGCCTTGAGTTCCAAGCTCTCCACATCGCCGATGAACTTTTGCAGTACGCGCTGTGCCGGAGGCTGGTCTTCGATGATGATGCAACGGATCATACGGTTCCCTTTTTTAGTTCGATGTTCAGTCGTACCGAATATAACGAATCGGTTTCCTGTATCGAAAGTGTGTGTGCGTTGGGATAGATCCATTGCAGGCGTTTTTTCACGTTCTGCAACCCGATACCATGGGAAAGGTCATCCGTATTGGTTTGCGGCTGGAAGGAATTGACACATGCAAACTCCAACATGCCATTTTCGGTTACATGGATTTGAATCTCTATCGAAATATCCTCCGATTGGCTGGCCGTACTGTGCTTAAAGGCGTTTTCGACAAAAACGTTCAATATCAAAGGCGCGATCTGGTATCCCGATGGGATATTATCGGCATTGAATTCCACTTTTCCCCGATCCTCGATCTGCAGTTCGCTCAGCTGGGTAAAGTTCTTAAGGTGCTCGATTTCCTTGGCCAACGGCACAAAATCCTCCCTGCAGTCATACAGCATATAGCGCAATACGGAAGAAAGTTCCAAAATAATGGAAGGCGTTTTGGGGGAATTATCGATGGCGTAGGAATACAGATTGTTCAGGTTGTTGAAGAGAAAATGCGGATTGATCTGCGATTTCAGGTATTGCAGCTCGCTTTCCTTGACCATGGCGCTTAAAGTATCCACTTCATGCTGTTTTTTCATGGCATCCCAGGCAAATTTAAATCCACAGAGAATCGTAATTAGGGGCATGACCTCCAATAGTGTGAAAAACAGACCGGGGAAACCTTGGCCACGGCTATCGGCGAAATAGATTTTTTCCAAAACGAATTCCTCGATCGAAATAACGAAAGCAATGACCAGCACCAATGAAATAAAAAACAACAGATACTTTTTCCGGTAAAAAAACCGGGGCAATAACACGTAGTTGATAATAAAGGCCCCGAAGGCATAATTGATAAAATAAGCGACCTGAAATGGCTGTATTTCATGGTTGTGCTTATCGAACGAAAAGAAAAGGAACAGCACCACATGCAGCAGTACCTGAAAGAATACTTCCGCCGAAACGCTTTTGCTCCATGTGAATTTATTGGCCATCCCCCAAAATTACGGTTTTATGGTCTGGAGGGATAACGTTAATCCCCCATCAACGGATTTTGGGGTGTGAACGACAATTCTAAGGCGAAATGTCGTTCGCTGCGTTGTTTTTGTCGTTCACGGAAAATTGCTTCCCGTTCTATATTGGATAGTGCATCTTTGGACCACGATATCATAACGGACAACACCATGCATTTGAAAAGAATATATCCCGTATTCATGTTATTTTTCCTATTTAACGGCATTATTATTTTTGCCCAAAACGGTTCCGTGACCATCACGGGGAAGATTATCGAAAGCGGGGGAAGCCCCATCGAATTCGCCACGGTGCTCGTTGGCGATCCGGCCACCCAAGAACCGATTACGGGCACCACCACACTGGAGGATGGCTCGTTTACCCTGGAAACGGATGCTTCCGATTTTTACATCGAGGTAAGTTTTATCGGATTTGCGCCCCGGACCATTGAAGACCCTGCTGCCGTCAACGGTATCATCGATTTGGGAACGGTAAGCCTTTCCGAAGATTCACAACAATTGGACGAGGTAGTGGTCGAGGGTCAGGTTTCCCAGACCCAGTTCAAGCTCGACAAACGGATCTTCAACGTAGGGACCGACCTCAGCAGTACGGGTGCCAGTGCCCTGGAAGTGTTGAACAACGTACCTTCCGTCAACGTAAACATCGAGGGAACGGTCAGCCTGCGGGGCAGCCAGGGCGTACAGATGCTCATCAACGGGAAACCCTCGGCCATTGCCAGTGAACAGGGCAACGCCCTAGGTACCTTGACCGCCGATATGATCGAGCGTATCGAGGTGATCACCAACCCGTCCGCGAAATACGATGCGGAGGGCACTTCGGGCATCATCAACATCGTACTGAAAAAGGAGGAAAAAAAGGGCCTTAACGGTTCCGTGACCCTGAATACGGGAATCCCGAACAACCATAGCCTCGGGCTGAGCCTGAACAAGCGTACGGAAAAGTTCAACCTGTTCAGCCAGTTGGGCGTGGGGCGCAGGACCTTCCCCAGTGACAACGAGACCGAAAACCGGAACCTTGGCGACGGCACTTACATCACGAGCATCGGCGAAAGCGACAAGAACGAGACCTTCGTGAACGTCATTTTGGGCACCGATTACCACATCGACGACTACAACGTGCTGACCCTTTCCGGCCATTTTGCCTACGAATGGGAAAAGGAAAACTCCGATGCGGTTTTCAGTATTTTCGACGCCGGGAATGCCCTGACGGATGCCTTCCGCCGTAGGGAACTGACCACGGCCACCAATCCCAAATACGCCTATGAGCTGCAGTACAAAAAGGATTTCGAGGGCAACGAGGACCGGTCCCTCCTGATCAGTGCCACGGGAAACCTGTTCGCCAAGGACCAGTCCTCGGACTTCGAGAACACGGTGATCTTGGGCGATGGCGACGATATGCTGCAACGGGCGCGCACCGATTTCGGTCAGGCCGATTATACCTTCAAGGCCGACTACACCCATCCGTGGGCGGAAAAGTACACCGTTGAAACGGGGGCCCAATATCAGATCAACGATGTGGAGAACGACTTTGCCATCAGCGATTTCGACGGCTCGGACTTTATCGAGAACGCCGATCTGACCAATGTTTTCGAGTGGGTGCAAAAGGTCTTGGGCGTTTACGGTACCGCCGCCTATGAGGGCGACAAATGGGGCGTAAAACTGGGGCTCCGGTTCGAGGATACCGATGTGGGCACCGTTTTGCAGAATACCAATGAACGCAACGACCAAAAGTACGGCAACTTCTTTCCGAGCGGCCACACTTCCTATAAGATCAATGACGACCTTTCGTTACAGGCCGGGTATTCCAAACGTATATTCCGTCCTCGCCTGTGGGACCTGAACCCTTTCTTCAACATCAGGAACAATTTCAACATCCGCACCGGAAATCCCGATCTGCAGCCGGAATTTACCGATAGCTACGAGGTGACCGGCATCTATAAACTGGGCGATCTTTCCATGAACCTGGGCGTGTTCTACCGCCATACCGAAGAGGTGGTGGAACGTGTCGTCGCCTTCGAGGACAATGTGAGCATTTCACGGCCCGAGAACATAGGTACCAGCAACACCACCGGTATCGAGTTCAACGCGAAATATCTGCCGACCAACTGGCTTTCGTTTACCAACGATTTCAATTTCAGCAGTTTTGTGCGCGAAGGTTCCTTTGAGGGCACTTCCTTCGATTTTAAGGGCGAGCAATGGTCCACCCGATTGACCGGCAAGGTCAAGCTGCCCGCAGACATCGATGTGGAGCTGATCGGAAATTATCGGTCCGGCTTCCGCACCTTCCAGCAGGAAATCTCCGAAAACCTGTTCATGGATTTCGGCGCGAAAAAGAAAATATTAAAAGGGAAGGCGGTACTGAACCTGAGCATCCGGGACGTATTCGCGTCCCGCATCCGGGAGAGCATCACCGACCGGCCCAATTTCTATCTGCGGGATTTCAGCCGGCAGGGCCGATTCGTAACCTTCGGTATCAGCTTCGGATTCGGCAAGGGCGAGGCGATGGAGTTTTCGGGACAGAAACAATTCTGACCATCCCTGTTAACTGAAATTTTTCAATAAATACTAACAATTAAACAGAGCAACATTATGAAAAAGGCAATTTTTATGGTATCGATTTTAGCCTGCGCCACCTTGACGGCACAGTCCGTTTGGAAGGCCGACAACGCCCATTCCAAGGTAGGTTTCGCCATTACGCATCTAATGATTTCCGAAGTGGAAGGACATTTCGGGGAATTCGACATTCAGGCTACCGCGGATGAATCCTTTGGCGACCCCGATTTTACGGTGGACATAAAAACGGCCAGTATCGACACGGACAACCAAAAAAGGGACGACCATCTGCGCAGTGCCGATTTTTTTGATGCCGAGGCACATCCTTCCCTAACTTTTAATACGACCTCCTTTGAGAAAACCGGGGAAAAGACTTTTAAATTGACTGGCGACCTGACCCTGCACGGCGTTACCAAGCCCGTTACCTTAGAAGGAAAGCTGAACGGAATCATTACCGATGAGCGCAGCAAAAAACTAAAGGCGGGATTGAAATTAACGGGAACAGTGGACCGCTTGGCCTTCGGGGTAGGAGGTGATACGCCCACGCTAGGGGACGAGGTCGATATGACCATTAATCTGGAAATGGCACAGCAATAAGATGAAACGCAAGGAATTTCTGACCAAGGGAATGGTCGGTCTGGGAGGGGTCGTCGCCCTGACGGCCCTGGCCAATTCGGGCAAAACTGAAATGACGGAGGAGTCCGTTTCCGAGGATTGTACCGTGTCGCCCCGTGAGACCAAAGGCCCCTTTCCGAACAAGACCCCTGCGGACTACGTTCGCGAAAATATCATCGGCGACCGCAAGGGAGTTGCCCTGTTGGTTACCCTGACCATTTTGAACAAGAATTCCAATTGTGAACCCTTGCCTAATGCCTTGGTCGATATCTGGCATTGCGATAATCAGGGAAATTATTCCGAATACGGCGGTTTTGGAACGCAGCGCGACGACCTGGCCCAAGAACATTTTCTACGGGGCAGGCAGACCACGGATTCTAACGGCAAGGTATCTTTCATCAGTATCTTTCCAGGTTATTATCGGGGGCGTGCACCGCACATCCATTTGGAAATTCTAAGTGGTAGCGAAAAATCGCTATTGGTCACGCAGATCGCAATTCCGGAGGATGTTTGCGACACCGTTTATGCTACCCAAAATTATCAGGGACCCGGTTATATCCCTAATTCGAGGGACGGGGTCTTTGGCAGTAGCCTAAAGCAAAATATGGCCGATGCCGTTTCCGGAAATGCTTCGGAAGGCTATGTGCTTGAAAAAGCTATCGTGGTAAACTCATAGATCTAAAACGGGCAAAGTTGAATAATGGGAAGAACACCGACTACCTGAAAAGCAAATTGCAGGACAATCGCACCTTGGAAACCAATTTGGAAGACGAAGTCTTGCGAAGGTCACTACAGCGGCGAGGTTTTAAAGCGGATAAAACCGAGGGCAACGCGACCTATTTTGATGGGGGCACCTATAATAAGACCACTGGCGAGGCATCCTACACCGAGAAGAAACTGCCCATAGTTTTGGAAAAAATGAACAAGCTGCATAAGATGCCTTCAGGCAACACTTTGTTCTGGCTGGGTATATTCTTCGGCATCGCGCCCTTGTTCTTTTCCGATTCGGCCTTTTTTATGTTCCGGTCGAGGGCCGGTCTATAAAAAGGGGCTTTATTTCGCGGAGGGCTGGGCTTTTGCTTACGGTGATCCTTTTGATGGTCTAATGCCAATGAAAATGGACTAAACCTTTGTATTTGGAACTGTCCAAAGAATAGGGTTGAGTTCATTTTTTTATTTTCAACTTCTTCGCTCTTTTTAGAGACATTTTAAAAAAGTAGGTTCTACCACGAATGTTGTGGGAATTGAATCATAGATTATACTGGCTTGGGACTTTTGGACGTAGGACATAAGACAAAGAACAATATCCTCGATGCATACTGTTAAAAGTATACGCCTGTTTGTCAGGGTTTTACAGGTATAAGTCTTACGTCTTAAGTCGTTTAGTCTTATGTCAGGTTTTAGGATTCTCATTTCTTATCCACAGAAATAACGGTATAACCAAAAAGTATACAAATATCTTGAAAACCATGGTGGAGGTTTAAGAGGTGTAAAAGTTCAATACCGTAAAAGGTCGGTTGAACGATACTTCAAGAAAATCATTTTTTCGGTCAGATTGTGTGAAGTCTATTTTGCTTAAGTTTACGTAAAGAATACAACTGCCAATGTTCAAAACGAGGTACACGCCGCTTTTTTTGATTGCGATTCTCCTATTTCTAGCCTCTTGTAGTACAGGCAAAGAAGGGGATACCATCCATATCGGCTTTTCTCAAGCCATGTCCGATGACGATTGGCGGAGGTCGATGAACGATGCCATGGAGTTGCAGGCATCGCTCAACCCGAATATCGATTTGACCATAAGGGATGCCAATTACGAGGTACAAAGGCAAATTGAACAGATTGAGGCATTTATAGCCGATAGCCTTGATATTCTAATTGTGTCTCCTATACAATCGAAACCCATTACTCCGGTTGTAGAGCGGGCACTTGATGCTGGAATTCCGGTAATCGTAGTGGATAGAAAAACGGAAAATGAAAAGTACACGGCATATTTGGGGGCAGATAATATTGAAGTGGGTAGAAACGCCGCTAAGAAAATAATTTCCTCCAATGCCAAAGATTCCATTCGTATCGTCGAGATAAGAGGCATGGCGGGTTCTTCGCCGGCGGAGGAACGTAGTCTGGGATTTGCACAAATCATCAACAGTTACAAAAATGCCGTAATTGTTCAACAGATTCAGGGCGATTGGGAAAAGGAGTCCATTCAGGGTCAATTTAGGGAACTGCTTCAAAAGAATAGCAAAATTGAATATGTTTTCGCACACAACGACCGTATGATAAGGGGCGCTTGGGAAGTGGCCCGAGACCTTGGGCTAGAAAGCACTATACATTTTATTGGCGTAGATGGACTCAATAGCCCGGATGGTGGCATCCGGATGGTCGAGGACGGTATGTTGAAAGCAACGGTCTTATACCCAACCGGAGGCGAAGAGGCCATAAAATTGGCCCTTAAAATCCTGAACGGGGAGAGTGTGCCCAAAAACAACATCTTGACGACCACTATTATCGACGAAGTGAACGCCGAGATCATGAAGAACCAATTCGATAAGATCAATGAGCAACAGGAAGAAATTGAAAATCAATTGGTTGCCATCAAGCAGCAGGAAGAACTCTACTATTCCCAAAATAATTTATTAAAAATAACTATGGCGTTGCTGGCAATCATTCTTAGTCTTGCGTTATACAGCGTTTATTCCATTTTTGCCATTCGGAAGAAAAATAGACAATTAGAGCTTACGAACAGGAAGATTACCGTACAACGAAATCAAATTGAGAAAATCGCTAAAGAGGTCGAGGAGATCAATGAAGCTAAACTGAATTTCTTTACATGGCTATCACACGAGTTCAAGACTCCGATTACGTTGATATTGAGTTCTATCGAATCAATAAACGATGTCGCCAAGGAAAAAGGTTTGAGACTTATGAACGAAGTGGAATTGATCTACAACAATTCGAACCGTTTGTTACGGCTCATCAATCAACTATTGGATTTTAGAAAAGTCGAAGATCGCAAATTTACCCTACGGGCATCAAAAACAAATATCTTCACCTTTTCCAAAAATATCTTCAAGGAATTTGAGCGAGAGGCGAAAAAAAGGAACATTACGTTCAAACTAAGTATAAATAATGAAGATATGGAATTGTTCATCGATAGAAACCTGATGGACAAGGTGTATTTCAATCTACTCTCCAATGCGTTCAAGTTTACCCCGGAAAATGGGAAAATCGAGATAGACATTCGAGACCATGTCAATGAAGATACAGTTGCTATCCATTTTAGGGACTCCGGCATCGGTATTCCGGAAAAGGAATTGGACGGTGTTTTTCAGGCCTTTTTTAGGGGTTCGAACAATAGAAAAAACAGTTCGGGCATCGGGCTGCATGTAAGCAAGGAATTTATTGAAATACACGCGGGCACTATTGAAGTCAGATCTTTTCATGGAACGGAGTTTATTATCACCCTGCAAAAAGGTCGGGCGCATTTTGATGAGAGCCAGATCATTGCCGATCAAGATTTGGTGGATACCAACATAATCGATTTCTCTTCGGAACATTTGGTCGACGAAAATTATCTGGTACAGGTACCTGAGAGGGACCAAGAAAACTATTCGGTTCTAATCATAGAAGATAATCGGGATCTGCTACGGTTTCTAAAGAGCAAATTGAAATCGGAGTATGACATCCATCTCTCGGACGGTACGGACGCCATTGAAAAGGCTTTTGAAATAGTCCCGGATATTGTTTTATGTGATATCAGCCTTCCGAATAAGAATGGGTTCGAAATCTGTGAAATCTTGAAAGGAGATTTGCGCACATCCCATATACCCACCATAATACTTACCGCCATGGGCGATAAGGAATCGTATTTAAAAGGTCTTGAATCAGGGGCCGACCTGTATCTCACGAAGCCTTTTAGCTATTCCATTTTGGTACAGTCCATTAAATCGCTATTGTATAATAGGGAGAAACTCCGGTTCTATTATACCAGTAATATTCATAAAATTGAAGATTCCGATGCTTTCGGTAACCTGGAACAACGGTTCTTAAGTGAAGTGAACAGATTGATCAAGGATAATCTGGACAATCCAAACTTTTCGGTAGAAAACTTGGCGGAACACCTGAATATTTCAAGGGTCCAATTGTATCGAAAGGTAAAAGCTTTGATGGGTATTAGCATTAGCGATTATATCGGTAACATCCGTTTGGAAAAAGCAAAATCCATGTTGGAAAATACCTCGTTGACTGTAGCCGAAATTGCTTACGCCACAGGATTTTCCTCACCCAACTATTTCTCTACCGCTTTTAAAAATAAGTATGGCATGCCTCCCGGATCATTTCGAAAATCAGTTTAAGTCATTTCTTGTCCGGTCCCATTTTATTTCTACCAATTGCACGTATCAAATTCAAACAAAAGGTAACACCAGTATACTTGTACGTTTTTGACGTATGTTAATTTTTTCTTGTAATCGTTTGATTTACAGAACAATATATGTCTTTCCCGATTTCTTAACGAAAACATAAGAAATTGGAATATCATCAAAGTACCAAGCCTTATTTTACGAATACTTTAGCACCAACGCTAGAGAGTTACGATTATGAAAAAAATATGGGTTTGGTCTATTGCCGCTGCATTGGCAGGTTTTCTATTCGGATTTGATACCGTAGTCATCTCCGGTGCGGATAAAAAACTCCAAACCCTTTGGGACTCATCCGATGTATTTCATGGGGCCATCGTTATAGGAATGGCCTTATGGGGTACCGTGGTCGGGGCGCTACTCGGGGGCATACCCACCAATAAGCTCGGCCGAAAGAAAACTTTGATTTGGATCGGGGTGCTCTATACGATTTCTGCCCTGGGCTCCGCATTGTCCAATGACCCCATAACCTTTGCCATCTTTCGGTTTCTTGGAGGCCTTGGCGTTGGGGCATCTACCATTGCGGCACCCGCCTACATATCAGAGATCGCTCCGGCAAAGGATAGGGGCAAATTGGTCGGTCTATACCAGTTTAACATTGTTTTCGGTATTCTCATCGCTTTTTTCTCCAACTATCTCTTGAACAATATAGGCGAAAACTCCTGGCGGTGGATGCTCGGTGTCGAGGCGATTCCGGCAAGTATCTATACGGTGTTCGCCTTGACGATACCGAAAAGTCCAAGATGGTTGTTGTCCAAGTTAAAAGTAGATGAGGCTCGGAATGTATTGGGGGTTATTAATCCCGGTCAAGATGTAGAGCAACTAATGTTGGAGATCAATACCGAAAATAAAACTACCGTAACCGGTGAAAACATTTTCATGAAAAAATATAGATTCATTTTAATCCTGGCCTTTTGTATCGCTTTTTTTAACCAATTGTCCGGGATCAACGCTTTTCTATATTATGCTCCCAGAATTTTGGAGGAAGCAGGCCTTGGTGCCAGTACCGCCCTACTAAGCAGTATAGGTATAGGGGTAACCAATATGCTCTTTACCCTTTTGGGGATATTTCTAATAGACCGAATGGGCAGAAAGCAGCTCATGTACATCGGGTCTGTGGGCTATATCATATCCCTTTCATTGGTAGCCTGTGCTTTCTTCTTTAATTGGGAAGGGATGTCGGTTGCTATTTTCCTATTCCTGTTTATCGCTGCCCATGCCGTAGGTCAGGGTACGGTAATATGGGTATTTATCTCCGAAATATTCCCGAATCATTTAAGAGGATACGGTCAGAGTTTTGGCAGTTCGGTTCACTGGATTTTGGCCGCCGTGGTCCCTTCTTTGATCCCTATACTTTTTGCCACTATCGGCCCGGGCATCGTATTTACATTTTTTGCCTTCATGATGTTGCTTCAATTGTTGTTTGTTGCTTTTGTAATGCCCGAAACAAAGGGAATTTCATTGGAAGAGTTAAGTAAAACGTTAATTAAGGGAAAAAACCGTGATGAAAAGGTTATTCCCGCTAAGGGAACAAAAGGATAACTAAAACTAAAATTTAAAAATAAAAAAGATGAAAAGCACAACTGGCAAACTATTCATGATCTCGGCATTGATGTTAACGGTCTTTGCCTGTAAGGACAAAGCGGATATGAAGAATGAGATTGTTGCGGACAACGAGAGGATTAGCGCAAATTCAGAGGAGGCACTGTACCGCCCCAATTTCCATTTTTCCCCAAAAAAGGGATGGATGAACGATCCCAACGGTATGTTCTTTTACAACGAATATTATCATCTGTATTTCCAACATTATCCTGACAGCAGTAAATGGGGACCCATGCACTGGGGCCATGCCACCAGTACCGATATGGTGACCTGGAAGGAACAGCCGATAGCTTTATATCCCGATGAATTGGGATACATCTTTTCGGGCAGTGCCGTGGTGGACCATGAGAATACCTCCGGTTTTGGGAAAGAGGGGAAAATTCCTATTGTGGCTCTATTTACCTACCACGATCCCAAAAAGGAAAAAGGAGGGGGTACCGATGTGGAGACCCAAGGGATAGCCTATTCTTTGGATGAAGGATTAACATGGACAAAGTACGAGGGCAACCCAGTTATCAAAAATCCCGGCGAAAGGGATTTTAGGGATCCCAAGGTGTCATGGAACGACCTTCGCAAAGAATGGGTCATGGTATTGGCCGCAGGTCAAAAAATCATGTTTTATACCTCCCAAAACCTTAAGGACTGGAAACTTCTTTCCGATTTCGGGGAAGGTGTCGGCAACCACAATGGGGTATGGGAATGCCCCGACCTGTTCCCACTAAAGGTCAAGGATTCCGATGAAGAAAAATGGGTCCTTTTGGTGAGTATCAATCCCGGGGGGCCGAACGGGGGCAGTGCCACCCAATATTTCGTTGGCGATTTTAATGGGGAAAAATTTACGTTGGACCCCGATTTTAAGAACGCCATGGTCAATGAACACGATTTTTGGGTGGATTTCGGGAAGGATAACTATGCAGGGGTAACCTGGTCGAACGTAGCCACTGCCGATGGCGGAAAACTTTTTATAGGATGGATGTCCAACTGGCAATATGCCAACGAAGTGCCAACGGAAACTTGGAGAAGTGCCACCACCGTGGCCAGGGAAATGGAATTGATAAAGAGCGGTGATGAGTATCGCCTAATTTCCATACCGGTGGAAGAACTTTCCGGTTATCGAAGCTCCAAGTACAAAAAGGAAAACATTTCCGTAAAGGATGAAGTAAAGTTGATTGGTTCGGAAACTGCCGATCTATCACGTACTGAAATCAATTTTTCCATTTCAGATCTAGCGGATAACATATACACTTTGAGGCTTTCCAATAATGAGGGGGACGAACTGTCCTTTGGGTACGACCATCGTGATAAGAGCTTTTATATAGATCGGTCAAAATCAGGAAAAACAGGGTTTTCCGAAAATTTTGCCAATAACATTTCCACAGCCCCTAGAACGTCCGATGCAGTAAATCTATCGGGAAAAATACTATTGGATAAAACTTCCATCGAACTTTTCTATGATGATGGTGAAACGGTAATGACCGAAATATTCTTTCCCAACGCACCTTTTGAAACCCTGTCCATTGCGTCTGAAAACGGTGAATTCCTATTGGACTATATAGAAGTACACGAATTGAACTTTAACTAAACTCAACTATTATGAAATCAATAATTTTATTTTTTCTATTGATATCTGCCCCGATGGGCCTATGGGCCCAGGGACAGATAACCGGTACGGTCACATCCGCCGGCGATGGTATGCCCTTGCCCGGTGCTTCCGTTATCATAAAGGGAACGACCGTCGGGACAACGACCGATTTTGACGGCAATTATATCCTCGAGGATGCCGCTGCGGATGCAACCTTGGTATTTAGCTATATTGGCTTTTCAAGTGTCGAAATACCCGTCGATGGGCAATCGAGGATCGATGTGGCCATGCAGGAAGATGCACAGCAACTCGATGAGGTCGTTTTGACGGGCTATTCTTCCGAACGAAAGATAGATCTTACCGGCGCGGTTACCGTGGTGGAAACGGCACCCATCGAAGGCCAAAGCCTTAGCTCGGGTAACGCAATGCAGGCCTTACAAGGACGCGTTCCAGGTCTCTTCGTCGAAAAATCGGGAGATCCCACAGGGCTGAACAGTAGAATCCTAATTCGGGGTATCACCACGTTGGGCAATAACGACCCGCTTTATGTAATAGATGGGGTACCGACAAAACGCCAAGAGGTCTTTGCAAGCCTGAACCCGGAGATAATAGAATCCATACAGGTATTAAAAGATGCATCTGCCTCTTCCATATACGGATCAAGGGCCGCAAACGGCGTAATCGTGGTCTCCACGAAGAGTGGGGCGAAGGGCGAACGTCTGACGGTCAGCATCAATTCCAACCTGTCCGTACAATCCGAAAGAAAACAACGGTATGATATGTTGAATTCGCTTCAGAGAGGTGAGGCGCTTTGGCGTGCTTCCGTTAATGATGGAGCGGATCCCACGGGTGGTTATGGTGAAATCTATGATTTTGACTGGAACGGTGATTTTGCCAACCCTGTTCTTAATAGTGTTTCCGTACAGCCCTTTGTAGGTGGAAATCCCGATGTGCCCGCCGGGGACACTGATTGGCAGGACGAGGTCTATGAAACGGGCTATGTATTCAACAACGAGGTCACGGTTTCCGCGAGTTCGGAAAAATCATCGCTCCTGGTCAATCTGGGATACCTGAAGAATACCGGCATGCTCAAATATACGGGCTATGACCGCTATACCGCAAAGATTAACGGAACCACCAACCTGTTCAACGACAAACTGAAGTTTGGGGTCAACACCCAGTTTTCCACATCCAATGAAACCTTGGTGGCCAGTGATGTCGGCGGAGCTCCTACTACCGGCCTTGCGATAACTTTGGCACCGACCATTCCGGTATTTGATAGTAACGGTGACTTTGCCGGGCCTTTGGGAGCTGGGTATTCCGACCGTAATAACCCATTGCTGATGCAGTATTTGAACCGGTGGGACAACGCCACCAAGAACAATTTCTTTGGGAACGTCTTTGCCGAACTTCAGATAGTGGACAACTTGACCTTTCGGTCAAGTCTGGGAATCGACTTTAGCGATTTTAAGAGCAAGGATATCGAGCCCAGGGTGAACAACGGTTTTATAACCCGAAGTAACAACAGGCTTATATTCGACACCAACAAGTTAACGACACTGACGTTTTCAAACACCCTGAACTACAATTTGGTCCTGGGAGATCATCGCTTCGGGGCTTTATTGGGGGTCGAATCGATACGCGAGGATTTTGATACCATTTTGGCTCAAGCGGACGATTTTGCCGTGGAACAGGAATCCTATTTTGTACTCTCTGCGGCCACGGGCGCACGGACGACAAATGGAATCTCGACACAGTACAGCCTTCAGTCCCAATTCGGGAAACTGAATTACTCCTATGCCGATAAATACCTGGCTTCGTTCACGGTACGTAGGGACGGTTCCTCAAGGTTCGGTGCGAACAACCGATACGGTATTTTTCCGGCCGCTACTTTGGGTTGGAGGGTCAGCCAGGAAGAATTTTTAAGGGACAATGAGATCCTTTCCGAGCTAAAACTTCGGGCTGGTTATGGCGAAGTGGGGAATCAGGAGATAGGCAACGTTGCCCGATTCGGTCTCTATGAATCGAGGTATGGCACCACCCAGGCCCAATTGACGGGAGGTTTTTTTGAGATATACTATAATGTGGGCACGGCCTATGACATTAATGGCAACAATACGGGAACACTGCCCTCGGGATTTGTATCCACGCAGGCACCGAATCCCGATCTAAAATGGGAAACCACAAAGGAATGGAACTATGGTGTGGATTTCGGCTTTTTTAATAATGCGATCAGCGGATCTTTTGATTATTTTACAAGGGAGACAACGGATATATTGACTACCCCACCGATTGCATCCGTTATTGGTGAAGGCCAACAGCGCGTTTTGAACGGTGCCGCAACATCAACAAAAGGTTGGGAACTGGCCGTGGGATATTCCAATGCCTGGGACAACGGACTATCATTTGGGATATCTACAAATTTTGGTGCCTTTAAGGATGAGATTACTTTCTTACCGGAAGAAGTTAGGGCAGCATTCCCCGGAACGGCCCAGAATTCAATTTTGGGGCAATCTCAATCCGCTGTTTTCGGGTACCGTACCGATGGGCTTTTCCAAAGTCAGGCCGAAGTCGAAGCGCACCCCACTGGGGGGGTACAGACCGGGAATGCGAGACCGGGCGGGATTAAGATAGTCGATATTAACAGTGATGGCGTAATCGATAGCGATGATCGGGATTTTATAGGAAATACACTACCGGACCTGGAGTATGGTGTGCGTTTGGACCTTGGCTATAAAAACTTTGATTTTTCGGCATTCGGGTCCGGTGTGGCAGGAAGGATCGGGGTCGATTCCTATATATTCTGGAACAATTTTGTACAGGGAAGGGACAATGCAGGTCTGGGTGTTCTCAATGCTTGGACCCCCCAGAATACCGGTTCGAATATCCCATCGCTTTCATTGGTCAATAATTTCACCGATAATTCCGATTATTTGTTTCGGAAGAACTCCTATTTCAAGATTCGGAATTTGCAAGTGGGCTATTCATTGCCAACGGATATCATAGGGAAATTGGGTGGTATGACCGGATTGCGAATCTACCTTCAGGGCGAGAACCTGTTTTGGTTCACCCCGGACGGGTATATAGGTTCCGATCCGGAACGGATAGACGTGAACAGGATACCGGTACCGACGGTATATTCTATAGGACTTAACCTAAACTTTTAATAAATAAACTGACATCATGAAATATAATGGAATATTAGCATTGGGAATTTGGGCGGGACTGCTTTTTGCTTCCTGTTCGGATGAATACTTGGAATATGAACCGGAAGGAGTGCTGTCCAGCGAAAATGTGGCGACGGCCGAAAATGCGGAATCTTTGGTCATTGCCGCTTATGCGGGCATTGCCAATGATGAGATGATAGGGCCTATGACCCACCAGTGGGTGTATGGCAGTGTACGTTCCGATGACGCCTATAAGGGCGGCGGTGGTCGAGGCGACGTTGGCGAAATCGACAGATATGAACAATACAATCTCACCATCCCGGATCAAGGAGATGCGATGGCACCACGCACTTGGACCAATTTTTACAGGGCGATTTCAAGGGCCAATTTCGCATTATCGGTAATAAATGGGATACCTGATGCGGACTATCCCGAAAAGACCTTAAGGCAGGCTGAACTTCGTTTTTTGAGGGCCCATTCCCATTTTATGCTCAAATTGATTTTCAAGAAGATTCCCTATATCACGGAAGAATTGACCCAGGAAGAGATAGCGCAAGTTTCCAATGATGTCGATAACGATGCTCTTTGGAACACCATTGCCGAGGATTTTCTTTTCGCCTACAATAACCTGCCGCAATCACAGGAACAGGTGAGTCGGGCGGATAGAAACGCTGCCGCTGCCTATTTGGCGAAACTTCGCCTATATCAGGCATACGAACAAAATGAACAACATCAGGTGACCGCTATCGACCCTGCGCGTCTGCAAGAAGTCATTGATTTTGCCGATGAGGTCACAGGAAGCTTGCAACCCGATTACGGGAACAACTTTTTGGACGGATTCGATAATGGCCCCGAATCGATTTGGGCGGCACAATTCTCGATCAACGATGGTACGAACGTAGGCCGGGTAAGTTTCGTGACAGGATTAAATTCCCCACACGGCACCGGATTGTACGGTTGCTGCGGTTTCCATCTGGCAAGCCAGAATATGGTAAATGCGTTTAGGACCGATGCCAGCGGGCTTCCCTTATTGGATACTTTTAATGATGCCGATATCTTTACAAACGTGGACGCAAATGGTGCGGCCCCTCCCGATGCCGGGCTTACCGTGGATCCCAGGTTGGACCATACCGTTGGGATACCTGGCCGTCCCTTTAAATATCGGAATACGGTCAACGAAGCCGGTGATATGGTGTATAACTTTAGTTGGGCCAGAGATCCTGGAGTATATGGCTATTTTGGAAACATGAAAGAGCAACAGGCACCTGATTGTTCCTGTTATGTAAAAGAGGGTCCGTTCGTCGGCACTTCGGTAAATGTTCGGTTCATACGTTATGCCGACGTCCTTTTGTGGAAGGCCGAAGCACTGATTCAATTGGACCGATGGGACGAGGCTTTGCCCATTATTAACCAGGTTCGCAATCGCGCTGCCGCAAGTACACAGCGCCCTATTGAGGCGGGTGCTACCGATATCTACAATATCGCAACCTATGACTCCTTCCCCTCAAAGGATTTTGCCTGGAAAGCCCTTATGTTCGAAAGAAGGTTGGAGTTTGCCATGGAAGGCCATCGTTGGTACGATTTGGTACGTTGGGGCATCGCGGCCGAAACGTTGAATGCCTATCTGACCGAGGAAAAAACAAAAAGGGATTTCTTGGTCAATGCCCAATTTACTGCCGGCAGGGACGAATACTACCCCATACCGCAGCGTGAAATCGACTTTACAGGTGGATTATATATCCAAAACCCCGGATATTAGACATCTTGTTTTGAAAGTAATTCAGTAATCTGAGTTAGTTGGTTAGATTTTAAAAGCACGGCGGTTGTTTCCCGTGCTTTTTTAGTGATAAAAAATGAAAAATATGGAAGGTGCAATGAAAAAACCTAAACGTCAAATGCGGGCCGTCTGTTTCGGAGAAGTTCTTTTCGATAATTTCCCGTCCTACTCTAAAATCGGGGGTGCGCTGCTCAACGTCTGCGTAAGATTGAAATCGCTTGGCATGGACGTTTCAATGATAAGTGGCGTGGGTGCGGATTCCAATGGTAAGGATATTATCCGATATCTTATAAAGGAGGGCGTGGATACCAGCGGTATATTGGTGCAGAAGGAGTATCCAACAGGAAAAGTAAATGTAATTCTTAACGATAAAGGTGTGGCATCCTACGATATTTCGTATCCTGTAGCTTGGGATAAAATTCCCGTGCTCAACACATATGAAGACTTAGTTAGGAATAGCGATGTTTTGGTATTCGGAAGCCTGGCCTCTCGCGATGCTGTAAGTAGATCCACATTGAAATCCATACTAAAATTTGCCCCATATAAAGTCTTTGATGTAAATCTTAGGGTTCCACATTATACTTATGAACGTCTCATTGATCTGATGGAGGAATCGAATTTTATTAAGTTCAATGATGAGGAGCTTTTTGAGATTGCCGATTATTTAGGCTCCCCGTATAATTCAATGGAACAAACCATTGCGTTTATAGCCAAGGAAACCGGCACGGAAACCATTTGCGTGACCAAAGGAGCTTACGGAGCTATTTTATACAACAAGGGTGATTTTTACCACAATAGCGGTTATCGAATTAAAGTCTTGGACACAGTGGGTTCCGGGGATTCTTTCTTGGCCTCTGTGATTTATAAACTTTTCAACGAAGACGGTCCCCAAGAGGCAATTAACTTTGGTTGTGCAGTTGGTGCTTTAGTGGCGGGTAGTGAAGGGGCGAATCCCATTTTGACCAAACAAGGGATTGCCAAGTTTATGAACCCTTAAACAATCAAGTCAGGTTCCGTTAATGGGCCGTTTTAAGAATCACCTGTAGTCGCCCTTTTTAATTCACCTTTTCAAAGATCATAGGCATGGTCTGGCCGTCAATGGCACTCATATCGACCAATTTTAAAGATTTTACCATTTTTAGGGTTCTCGTTTTGTAGTGTTTAAAATGTGGGGTTTTCAAGTGGTCCTCGTATGCCTTTTTGTCCGCGTAAATTTCCAATATCCTGATTTCGGTCGGATTTTCCTTTTGGTACATTGGATAAATGGAAATCACACCGGGTTCCAATGCCACCGAAGCTTTTGATTCTTCCGTTAGTATCGATAAATACTCGTCCAGATATTCAGGCACTATTTCGATTTCCGATATTCTGATCATCATCTTTTCCGAATCGAAAGTCCTGTTGGAATCTTCCTGTCGTTCACACGAATTGAGCGCAACCATGAAAATTAAAATCCAGTACAATCTTGGTATCGCCATTTCTAGTTCTTTATTTTTTTAAGGGTAAACGGTTCCCCAGGTGCAAGAACAACGATCCGCTCAGGGTTGACAACCACATCGTACAGGTCTTTGGGGTCGGCATTGAACGGCGGGAAATCCGGTGCATCGACCGAACCCCAATGATTCAACAGCAAAACAGTGTTCGGATAGGCGTTCGCGAGTTTGACCGCACCCTCGAAGGTAAAATGCCATTCGCTATCGGACCAGTCAAAAAGAATGGCATCGGGAACGGGCATTGTAAGGTGTTCGGGCATCAGACGGGAATCGCCCGTTGCCCAAACGGTTCCATCGGGTGTATCTATCCAAAATCCACAGAAATCCTCGTCCTTGAACTTGCGAGGGCTTGTTCTTGGGTATGCGTTCTGCCATGCGTGGTCCGCTGGGGTGAGCGTAACTGCTGCCGGACCCACCTTGAACACATCGCCAATGTCATGGCCGATACCGGGCAAGCCCTCATTTTTTAAAAGCGAGCCGACAAACTGCGTACTGTGAAATGTCTCGGTGACTTCGGCTAAATCGTTAGTGGTCGGTACACTATAATGGTCGTTGTCCGCATGGGTGACCAAAACCGCATCCAAGCTGGGTACCTCCTCGGTCTTGATTGGGTACTCTATCATTACGGGCATATCAAAGTCCTTTAAAAGCGGGTCGATCATCATGGTCGTACCACGACTGTTGATGAAAAAGCCGCCCATTCCGAGCCATCTCAAAACGGTTTTACCGGATTTTTCAAAGGCTTCCTTGCCGAAAGGCTGGGTTTTCGGCGCTTTGGCCTGGTATTTCTTTTCGTCCCCAGTGGTTTGTGCCGTCGCGTTATTAGTCAGTATTAAGAAAGCTACCGAAAATAAAGCCAGAAAATGCGTTCTATTTTTCATGTCATGTGAATTATGTTAGTAAGCCCCCTTTGACCAACATCACTTTGTAAAAATCACGCCGCTTATTACAGGCTTGGCATTCTTTCCGGCAAAGGGCTCCAATTTGAATATATTGAAATGCCCGATTTCCTTTCTTAGGTTATCGGGAATAAAATCGAACTTGCGATTATAGAAGCCTTCTAGGCTTTCCACCGTTTTCATGTTTAAAAGTTACAAAAATCAAGGAAACCATCACGGCTTTCTGTTTACCTTTCGTCTTTTGGGCCCTCCAAAACTATAATTCAAGGAAATGTTCCATACAAAATCGTCCTCTGGCACTATCTGCGTGTCGATGGCCTTGTTCAGAATCGATGAAATGGAAAGTGGAAAGTCCTTTTTGGCCAATGTAATAAAAACCTACAACGTAATACCCCGTTTTGTCGTCAAGACGTAAGTAATAGGCCTGAGAAAAGTGATCGGTAGGGTAATAGCGAGCAAAAGAAATTTTCGAAAGTCTAGAACCATGAAGTCCATCTTTGCAATTGTTTGATTTCTACAAGCACAAAAGTAATTTTGAACAGTATGGGCCGGTAATATATTTCAAACCGATAGTTACAAAATTCAAACAAAAGGTGAATACGGTTTTGATTACCCGGTTAAACTTTGTTTGGCCGCAAAAAAACCTTCATCGCAAAGATTTTGGGGTTCACCGCCAACTTTTTCCGGTTCATCGCAACTTGTCATATCGCCTTGTCCCGCGCCGTATGTTTGTCCTGTAAATCATTAATAACGCGTCCGTTACAAACGGACATAAAACAGGATATCATGAAAAAGTTTTTAAAAGGTACCGCAGTATCGGCCTTGTTGCTCGCCACAACCGCAGTAATGGCCACCGAGCCGAAAATCGATCTCAAAACCGGCAACGATGCAAAGAGCCTTGTTCTCGAAATGGATGACGCATCGGGAACATCGGAGATACGGTTGACCGACTCGAACGGTAAAACCGTCCATTACGAAAATCTGTCGAAAAGTACCTATTCCAAAAAGTTCAACATGGAGGAGCTGGCAAACGGAACGTATTACTTCACCGTGGAACATTTTCCGAAAAAGGTGGTCTATGCCATAGCATTGACAAGCAGGGAAATTAAGATCGACAGCAAAATGGAAAGTTCACAGACCCCGGTTTTAACGGTATCGGACAATAGGATCTATCTCAACCTGTTGAACAATGATCTGAACACCGTAAGGGCCAAGGTTTTCAACGGCAACAACCAACAATTGCAGCATCTGGTCTTCAAGAACGATTTTACCGTAGGTAAAGTCTTCAATTTCGAAAATGCGCTAGTGGACGATTATAGGGTCGTTGTAGAAGACGGTAAAAATGTGTACCGTCAAACCATCTCCGTGAAATAGAAAAGGGCACTATATCCATTTTTAGTGGAAAACGGTCTTTAATCGATGTTGAAGGCCGTTTTTCCATTGGCCGGCATTCATCATTTAATGATAACCGTAGGTAGCTTACCCAGGTTTTAATTATATTGGCAATCGGGAAGGACCATCATTAGTGAAATGAGCCCTGAAGATCCGGTGGCCCCGGCCGACTTGGGGATCGGCGAATTGCACCCGCCTGCCGGACGGGCAGGTCCGACCAATTAAAACAGTAAAGAGATAGATGGAACTTCAGTTTATATCCTTTAAAAGATTTCAGGCAGTGGTCATTCATCTGTTGGTCTGGGGTTTCGTATTCTCGCTGCCTTACATCTTTTCCCTACAATGGCAAGAGGGCAGGATGCCCACGGAATTTGCCCGTAAGATACTCGTCCTGAATATCGTCATGAACCTTATTTGGGCAGGGACCTTTTACCTGAATACGCAAGTTCTTGTTCCCCGTATATTGTATCGCAAAAATATTTTGATATACCTAGCGGTGAATTCGGGGCTGTTGGCCGCCATACTCCTGATCAATCGTTTGGTCTTTGAAGCGTTATTGTTCAGAGCTCCCTACTCAATCAACAAGGCCCTCGTGCACAACGCACTGCCCTTTCTGTTCTTTGTATTGATCGCCATTGCCTTTCGAACGGTGAGCGACCGTTTGGTCCTGGAACGAAAGGCGAAGGAAAGGGAAAGCGAAACCCTTAAAACGGAGCTGGCATTTTTACGTTCCCAGATCAGTCCGCATTTTCTGTTCAACGTACTCAACAACATCGTGGCCCTGGTGCGCCTAAAAAGTGAGGAACTGGAACCGACCATTTTAAAACTGTCATCCCTGATGCAGTATATGCTATACGAAACGGACGAGGATAAGGTGCTTTTAAAAAGCGAGGTGGATTATCTGGGCAATTACATCGACCTGCAAAAGCTCCGGTTCGGAAAGCGGTTGAACCTCAACTTCGATGTGGACATGAAAGAGGACTGGCATACCATCGAGCCCATGCTCCTGATCCCCTTTGTGGAAAATGCCTTCAAACACGGTACGGGAATGATAGCGGATCCGGTCATCGACATTTCGCTCAAGGCGGACAACGGGGAGCTTCTGTTTTCCGTAAAGAATAAATACATCGAGAAGGACGAGGCCAAGGACAAGGTTTCCGGAATCGGATTGTCAAATGTTCGGCGAAGGCTCGAACTGCTCTATGGGAAGGGACATGATCTTAAGATCGACAAAACCGCGGATTGGTATATCGTTACCTTACAATTAACCTTCGAAGCCCCATGAACTGTATCGCCATAGATGACGAACCCTTGGCCCTTGGGCTCTTGACCGATAATATCGGAAAGGTGCCCTTTTTGAATCTAGTGGGGGCCTGCGAGAACGCTTTTGAGGCGATGCAGACCATGAGGGAACATTCCGTGGATCTGGTCTTTATCGATATCCAGATGCCCGGCCTTACGGGACTCCAGTTTATCGCCAGCCTGGAGGTCAGGCCCCTTGTGATCTTCATTACCGCCTATAAACAGTACGCCGTGGAAAGCTATGACTTGGATGTGGTGGACTACCTCGTAAAACCCGTTTCCATGGAACGCTTTGTCAAGGCCTGCAACCGGGCCAAGAAATTGTTCGAGCTGAAGTCGGCTAAAACCTCGCCCGCCGAAAATGCTCCGGATCATTTCTTCGTCAATGCCGATTACAGTCAGGTAAAAATAAAGTTCGACGATATCATCTGGATGAAAGGCTATGGCGATTATATAAAGTTCCATTTGAAGGATGCCCAACACCCGCTGGTGGTACGTACCAGTTTTAAGGAGCTTGAATCGGAACTGCCCAAGAACCGATTTCTCAGGATCCACCGATCCTATGCCGTGGCCCTATCGGAAATCACCGCCGTTCGCAAGAACAGCGTTTTTCTGGGGGACAAGGAGTTGTCGATAGGGGAGACCTATCGTGAAAGTGTTGCAGGAATCGTTCGCAAGGGTAAGTAATTGGCGATATTTTTTGGTCCGAGATTGAATTTATCCTACTGCTGCGCCAGATAGCTGTCGACCGCGCCGGCGGGAAAACAATCGGTGAACAAAGGGGGTTTGCCTACGATCGCTGCCAGATCGGTAAAGGCGTTAGTATCAAAATAGCCACGGGTAAAGCCGTCCTCCAAAGTTTTTATTTTTTCGATACACTGGTCATATCCAATTTTTCCAACCACGACCCGACCTCTTCTTTAGCTTCATCGTATCGCTTCCCCTTTATCGCCAAAAAGATTCCGTCCCTTTCACTGCCGCCCTTTATGGAAAATCCGTCGAGAACATCGCTATCCGGACAAAGTTCCTTGACCGTTCTAAAACTGCTGCCAATGCCATAGCCCCCGTTCGTATTAAAAGGAACGACAATTTTGCCGCTCAAGTCATGAGCAGACAAAAAACTTTTCATTGGCGGGGGCAGTTGCATGCCCCAGGTCGGGAAGCCCAGGAAAATGGTATCGTATTTATCCATAGCTACTTGGGTCTTCAGGGGAGGCAAAAATCCGGTCTCGTTTTCTTCGGCCACCTGCTCTACAATAGCGTCATAATCTTTGGGATAGGGGTTTTCCAGTTCCAACGCTACCAAATCGCCACCTACCTCCTTGTGTATGATTTCGGCGATAGCCTTGGTGTTGTTGGTGCGGGAGAGATAGACGATGAGAATGCCTTCCGAAGCTGCACCCTGCTTTTGGGCGCAACCTGTTTGTAGACCCAAAAATATCAGTATGATTAAGGAAAGTTTTTTCATCGTTCTCTTCCAGAAATACTTACGGATTATCGGACGGCAACGCAAACGCCATGACCGAGCCCGAAGGATTTTCTTCCGTGCCTCCCACAGAAAGTGCGATATATTGTTTTCCATCCACGGAATACGAACAAACATTCGCGTTATTGGCAGCGGGCAATTCCGTTTCCCAAACCAGCTGCCCTGATTTTTTGTCGATCGCCCAAAGCTTTTTATCGGCCGCACCACTTATGAATACCAAGCCACCTGCCGTTACCATAGGTCCCGAGCGCGCCAATAACCCTGTGTCGGGCCCGCCTTCTTCTTGTAATTTTTCGTCATTGCCCAAGGGTATTTGCCAATCGTATTCCCCTGTATTAAGATTTAATGCGTTCAAGGTATTCCACGGTGCTTTTAGGGCCGGATTGCCGCTTGGGTCGCTCCATGTTCGGTACGGCGTTATGTTCATAAACCGCTTAGGCTTTTCTTCCCCTTCCGTTATTTGCGGGGCATCTATCGTGGCATCTTTCATCTCAAATAGAAATGCTATGATCCCGCTTTCTTCCTGCTCTGTAATCACTCCTTTATAACCGGGCATTTTACCGCCACCTTGCTGGATTTTTAAAAGGGTTTTATTTTCGGACAATCGATTTTTTAAATCGACCAAGGAAGGTACATCTTCCATCGCTCCCTTCTTATCCGCACCATGGCAGGCCACGCAGTGTTTTTCATAGGTCACCCGTCCCAATTCGAACCGTGTATTGTTCTGGGCCTTGAAATGTTCGTCGGCATCCACGATGGTCTGAATTTCAGGAAGATTGTTTCCACGGATATACAGATAATCGGTATCGGGATCATAAGCGGATCCTCCCCAATTGGCACCCCCTCTGGTGGCCGGCAAGGATATCGTCCCTTTTAAATCGGGAGGTGTGAACAAGCCTTCATAACGTACCGAACGGAATGTCTTTAAAATGGAATCGTGGTCGGCCTCGGAATAATGGTTCAGGTCATCTTCGGTCATAAACTGTTCTACAAAAGGCTTTGGTTTTACGGGGAAAGGCTGCGTCTCATAAGCTACTTCGCCCGGAAGATTCGAAGCCGGAACTTTGCGTTCTTCCACGGGATATAGGGATTCGCCCGTTTCGCGGTCCAATACAAAAACAAAACCTTGTTTGGTAGTTTGGGTCACCGCTTCAATTTCCTTTCCGTCCTTTTGGATGGTTACTAAGGTAGGGGGCGCAGGCAGATCATAATCCCAAATATCATGGTGTACGGTCTGGAAATGCCATTTATAAGTGCCTGTGGCGGCATCCAAGGCTAGAACACAATTTCCGTATAGGTTGGCCCCTATTCGATCCGCTCCATAAAAATCGTAGGATGGGGAACCCAATGCCAAAAAGACTACTCCTTTTTCCGTATCAATGGCCATCCCTGCCCAACAGTTGACCCCTCCGGCATATTTATAAGCGTCCGGAGGCCATGTTTCATAGCCCGGTTCGCCGGGATGCGGAATCGTGTGGAACGTCCACGCCAATTCCCCGGTCTTTACGTTATAGGCACGGACATAGCCCGGGGGCGCTCCATAAAAATCCGGCAATCGTGAACCAATTATAATGAGATCTTTGAAAATGCTGCCAGGGGTGGTCAAGGTTACAGAAATTTCCTCGGGGTCATCCCTCACGCCCACGTTGAGGTTCACCTTTCCGCTTTCACCGAAAGAGGGAATCAGTTCGCCGGTTTCCGCATCGATGGCCATCAAATAATTGCCGGCGGAATACAGAATGCGTTTATCTTCTCCATCCTCCCAATAGGTCACGCCCCTACTGGCGGCACTGGGCTCGCCTTCTTCCAAGGCCTTGAATTTCCAGATCTGCTCGCCTGTTGCTGCATTGACGGCATACACCGATTGTTTGGCAGAATTGGCGTACAACACTCCATCGATTATAATAGGATTACTTTGACTGGATACCGGATCCTCGCCTTGGGCAACATCATCGGTCTGGAACGTCCAGACATTTTGTAATTGGGTTACGTTGGAGCTATTGATTTGATCCAATGGGGAATAGCTTGATGCTTTCGCATCGGCTTTGTAGGATGTCCATGTGTTCTTGGTTTCTTCATGGTCACTTTTACAATTGGACAAAATAAGGATGGATACTATGCCGATAAGAACATATTGGCTGTAGGATAAATTTTTCGGTATTTTTTTCATTTCCTGAGTTTCTTCGCTACGCTATCGTAGTATTCTTTGGAAAGCGTTTCCGTCCAAGTGGTAGGTTCTTCCCCGCCATATAATGCCAAATAGGTAACATCGCTATCCTTGGTGGACGAGTGCCAGTGCTCCGTGTCCTTTTCACATTTGATCACATCTCCTTTTTTAAGGATAACAGGTTCCTTCCCCCTTTCCTGATAATATCCCTCGCCGTCAACGTAGATCAAGACCTGGGATGACGAATGTTTGTGCCAGTCCAAAGTGGAATTTGCCTTGAAGGTGGCCTTTGTGATGTTGAAGTCCGTTTCATCATCGGCCTCCAGTATGCCGTTCAGCCAGGCCTCCCCGATATAATGGGTATTCGGTGCCTTGGCCCCCTTTTCTTGATAGGATGAGACCTCGTACTCGTTGTGTTGGGCTAAAACGCATACGGGAATAATACATAGTACTGTTGTGATTAGATTTTTCATGTTTTTATAGTTTTTAGTTCAACTCTTTTTCTGCAAGCCATTCGTACATCAAATCGGCTATTTTTTGGTTGTTCAGGTCCGACATCGGAAAATGGGTATTACCTTTTATCCCTTTTTCCGGCAGCACCACCAGAGTAACATCACCACCGGCATCGTTTACGGCCTTGGTCCACTTACGGGCCATCAAAAGGGCCGCGCGCCATTGCTCCTGGCCGGGATTTTCCACTTCGGTCTCCGGGATGTAATCGCCATAATAGATCACGATGGGAATTTTGGTCAGCTTTTCAAATTCCTCCATCGCCACACCACGGGCCTGTAATGTTCCTCCTACGTACGATATGGGTTCCGGCACATTGCCCTCTGGAAAAACAAAATTGCTACCGGGCTCGTACGACACAATGGCCTTGATGTTGTCATTTTCCAAGGCCGTAAGCCACCCTTGCCCGCCGCTGTGGGAATGGGTGACCAAGATGCCATCGCCTATCCTGTCAAAGAGGGCCGAAACCGCATCGATGTTAAGATCGATATCCAAAGGCCCTGTATCAGGGGTGCTCCGGCGGAAGAACTGATCGAGCGCTTCCGGATCTTTTGAAAACTGTATGTCCGGATAAAATTCGGTTCCCTCGCCCATCCTGAAAATACCGAACCAAAGCTGGTCTTCCGTTCTGGCCTGCAAGGTTCCGGGTTCCAAACCTTGACCTGCCAGGCCGCGTCTGGGCTGGTCCACCAAATAGACCGGAAACCGTTTTCTCAAGAAAATGCCCTGAAAGCCTTCCCGATCGTCAGGGGTACTTTGCCAGGTACGCATCGACTGTCCGTAGCCGTGCCAGAATACAAGGGGTAGGTCCCTGGCATCGACCGGAATCTGATAGAATACCGATGCGTGGTCACCGTGCAGGGTCTGTCCTTCCGTACTTTGATCTGTGGGATTGAACGCGCCGTGGGCGATAGGGTCAAAAGAGCCGGGACTCTCTTTTACGCTTCCCCCAACGGCGAACGCACCCTGTTGCTTAATTGCAATGATATTGTTATCGGTAGTATTGTCGATAGTCTTGGTCTGCCCGGTATTGTTTTCCTTGCATCCAAATACTTGTAATGACATTGCTATAATGAATATGATTTTTTTCATCTGTTTATTTTTATTTCTTTTTTATCGGTCAGATGTAATTATTCACATCTTAGTCTATTGTTTTTAACGGAGTTCATGAATCTTCGATTTCGCCAATAACCATCTCGGTTGGTATCAAAAATTGTTATGGCTCATTTCATAAATCCTTTATGTTTTTGATTACAAGGCTATGTAAGGATTCTTACAGCATTCATATCCGAGAGTTTGATTTATCGGATAGCACAATGATAGATTATTTTCCGCCACTATTTTGCATACTCCTCTTCGGTAACGGCTTCCAGCCATTGCGTAGGGCCGTTTTCCCGGCTGGAAATGGCGACTTGGATAAACTCCTTATCGGCACTTGCACCGTGCCAATGCGGAGTATTTGCAGGGCATTTGACCACATCGCCTTTATAGAGGATTTTTTTCGCACTTCCCTTTTCCTGGTAATAGCCTTCGCCATCCAAAGCCATTATAATCTGTCCGTTCGGATGCGAATGCCAATTGGACCTTGCCCCGGGATCGAACGTTACCGTTCCCACGGAATTTCGGTTCACACTATCGGCCCTCACTTGCATATGCACCCAAACATCGCCAATGAAATTGTTGTTCGTGACCTTTTCCCCTTTCGGGAAAATCAATTCTTGCCGTTTAGTTGAATCTACTTGTTCAGTTGAATCGGTGGCTTGACTTTTTTCCTCTATTTGTTTACAGGAAAAAATAAGCGTTCCGATCAATATAATCGCTAAAATATTATTGCTGTTCATAAGGTTTAGGTTTTTTCAAGTGATATTATTCTTTTGATTGCAGTAATTTGTTCAAGACATCTCTGGCCGATTCGATTTTCGCCTCGTCTACATTTTTTCCGACCACATCGACCAATTCCTTTAATTGTGCCGGTGTGATGCCCTGTATCAAACAGATGTTCATGTGCGAACGCAGCATGGGTTCCACATCGCCGATCGTTGCCAGAACGGAAACCGTGACCAGTTCCCTTTGCCGATAGTCCAAAATGTCCCGATCGAAAATGTCCGCAAACAGATGCTCCTTTAAAAAGACTTCGATGATTGGGGCAATCTGGGCGTAATCGGCCGGTGGACCGTCCAATTTTGCCTGTACCAATGCTTCCAGATTAGCTTTGCCCCGGTCATATTTTGTACGTTTATCTTCAATTGGGGAAGCTTCCGCACCCAAAGTATCCTCTATTCCTTTTGCCTTGCGTTCGTCCAGCACTTTGATAAATGTCCGTAATCCCCGTAAGCTCCGTGGAAATCCGCAGTAGGCATATAGGTGAACCATAACCTCCTTGATCTCGTTCACGGTCAGTCCGGCATCCAGACCTTCCGCCAGAGCCGTTTCTAGATTTTCCAGATCGCCCTTTGCGGTCAGCGATGCAATGGTGATGATCGATAGCTGTCTTGCATTGAGTGCATTATCAAGATGGTCTTGTTTTTGCCCGTTTATATTTATTGTCATTAAGAACAAAAGGCCTGTCGTTATTTTACTGAATTTATGCGCCATTCTAATTGTTTTATATCCATTTTTTGAAGCCAAGCTTATTTCCCACATACCGTTCTACTGCCAATGTCGGATTTTCTTTCGTAAGCGGTTTTATAGAAAGCGATTGCGTTTCGCTTGTTTTCTTCTAAATTCATAGGTCAGCTAATAAAGTAACGAGGCTGAATTTTCAGCTTTCCCATTATAAAGACGTTATATAGGATACGAGTTGGTTCACCTCTTCTTCCTTGAGCCGACCTTCGTAGCCGGGCATGACGGGCATATACCCTTCCACGATTTTTGCGTTCGGCCATAGGATGGACTCGCGAAGGTAGACTTCATCCGCCGCTGCCGTCTTTCCTTCCTGTAAGGTCACTTCGCTTCCGTAAAGGTTGTACAGTGGTGGGCCGGTAGAGGTCGGGGCATCTGGATCAACGCTGTGGCACGTGGCGCATTCCATTTTGTTAAAGAGCGTTGCGCCGGGTGATGACGAGGCGGCCAATGTGCCGGCAGGGGCTACGCCCGTTGTGTCCGGTTGCGCCGACCCCATGGTGTTCTGCACCGGTGCCGATTTTCCGGTGTAAACCACGCGCCAGATGCGTCCCTTTTTATAATCGGAGATATAGAGTGCGCCGTCCGGGGACACGGCCAGGCCCATCGGACGATATTTCGCCGCACCACGGTCGGGGATGGGCGCTACCCCGGCAAAACCATCGGTAAAAGTCTCATAGTCGCCATAGGGCCGTCCCTCCTTGAAGGGCACAAAGACGACCTTATAGCCTTGCTGCGGCAACGGGGCGCGGTTCCAGGAGCCCATGAAGGCGATGAAGGCACCGCCACGATACCTTTTTGGAAACTGCTCGCCCGTATAGAAGAGCAGGTCATTGGGGGCCCAGTGGCCGGGAAAGGCAATGACGGGACCTTCAAACTGTCCGGCATACCTACTTTCGGAAATCGGTATTTTTCCGTCCCCGCCATATTCCGGAGAAAGCATAAGTGTATCCTTTAATTGATCGTAGTATCCGTAGGGCCAGGCAAACCGGTCTCCTTCATCCACTTTATACATTGATTCGGCTGGGAGTTCCGCGCTCTCCTCCATAGTATAGTAATCCGGCCACAAGGTGTGCAGTTGGTCTCGCCCGTGCTGCATCACGTAGAGCGCATCGGTGGTAGTGTTCCAGTCTAGGCCGACGACGTTGCGCAGGCCGGTGGCATAGCGTGCATCCGCACTGAAGGTCTGCCCCGTTCGGTTCGCATCGAAGCGCCAGATACCCCCATGCTCCTCCAACAAGGGGCAAGGTTCGATCCCCGGAGATCCGGGCGTACGTTCCTCCGTCTGGCATGCATTCGACGGAGCGCCCACGGCTACGTAGAGGTTGCCGCTGTTGTCAAAGGTAAAGGACTTGGATGCGTGCGACCGCTGTTCGGGAAAACCACCGACAACGATTTCCGGTTCGCCCTCGGGAACGAGCCGACCGCCTTCGGGCATGGGCCAGCGATAGACGGCCGTGGTGTTCGAGGCCCAGAGATAGCCGTTGTGAATGGCCATGCCCGTCTCCCACAGAATGCCTTCTTTTGTCTCGTTCATGTCGCCAAAGTATTTGATGACGTCGGCCCGGAAGTCGCCCGTGGTATCGCGCAGGGCGACGATGCCGCCCTCTTTGCTGCGCGTCTTCATATAAATGTCGCCATTGGCCGCCACGACAAGATGACGCGCGCTGTGGTCGTCGCGAAGGCCAAGGCTGTCGATCACAAGGCTGGCGCAAAACCCGTCGGGCAAGGTAATGCCGCCGTTTTCCGGATCGCATACTACCTTTGCATCTGACCGATTTGGTACATCCGTGGTTTTCGACTCGCCACATCCTGCTATTAGCAGTATAGCAAAAAGAGGCAGAACAGGAAACAGTTGGATGCCGCCGAGTTTTTTACCAAATAGTTCGAGGCAACTTTTATGGATTTTCATGGTAGTATGTTTTTTAGGTTCGTTGAGAAAAGCGTCCGATTAAAGGCGTCGATCAGTCGAGCGGTATAAATGCGAGGCTGTTGTTCGCGTTCATAGGGATCACAAGTTGGTTTGTTTTGGCATCGTAGCACATGGATGCCGCACTCGGAACGTTTTCTGCGATCAACTCGGCGGATTCGCCGGGATGGATACGGGAAACCCCGCCATGCCTTACGCTGCATACGTACTTCGTCCCGTCCGGCATGACCACCAGGCCGTCACTGCCCGGCTGGGCGGCAGATTCCGTCTTCAATAATTTTCCTTCTTCCGAGAATGTCAGCACATCGACGTTCCCAAAATTGGCGACCACAATATTTCCTTCGGGATCAAAGGCGATGCCATTGGGCGCGTTGAGCGGCTTGCCTTGTACTAGCACAGTTGCTTTCCCTGTGGGAGTAACCTTCCAGACCTTCCATGTATCAGGATTTGGATTTTCTCCAAAGAAATCACCGGTCTCCGTGGCGTAAATCGTGCCATCTTCCTTCACTTCAATATCATTGATCCAGCCTGCACCTTCGATCTTAACCTCACCGACCGGTTTTCCGGACTGCATACTGAACTTGCGGATAACGGCAACGCTTGGGTCATCTTGGCCCGTGCCGCCATCACGATCGGCCACATACAGCATGCCGTTTATGATGTCGCTACCAAACGGCTCATTTAATATGAGGGGAGGGGTAAGTTCTTTGCGATCATCAGGGCGCTGAACGCCGATCCATCTCAGGGAATTTACCGACCCATCGGGGTTGATGAGGGAAACCCAGGCATCGTTGGTCTGCATATTTGGTGGAAGTCCACGGTTGGGAACCACAATAAGCCCGGTCGCGGCATCATAAGAACAGCTTTCCGCTGATTGGATACCGCCATAAACCTTTACATTGGATGTAATTGGCTCAAAATCTCCATCTGAAGTGGTAAGGCCGAGCGGTTTCCCGACAGGATATGGTTCCTGGTTCTGTGTTTCCTGTGCAAGTATGGGTTCTACCGAGAGGCTTGCCATCATTATAATGGACAAAACGCACGTGATTAGGCCCTTAGAAGGCTTTTTCTTTTTCATATGTAGATATTATTGTTTTTTAATGGTCATATGTAATTCGCATATCTTCATTCGTGTTTGCGACCGGTTATCGGTCATGCTCATTTCATGACTTTATTATTTAATGTTATTTTCACAATACCGATTTTAAATTTATGGCATTAGGGGCTTGAAGAAGCTGGTCGAGTATATTGTTCGATCGTGGCTTCTTTTCCTGTGGATTGCTCCACAGCATAGATAGATAAAATACACTCATAAAAAGAATAGGGACGAAATATTTCATGGCACTATCTGTTGATCATTTTCTGGTTCGCTTCGGAATACCGTTCCCCAACCAGGTCGATTTTTGAAGTAGCCTCCGTGATTTGTTGCAATTCCTCATCCGTAAATGTGATATTGGCCGCTCCAAGATTTTTTTCCAAGCGAGAAATCTTCGTAGTTCCGGGAATAGGAATAATCCATGGTTTTTGGTTGAGGATCCAGGCCAGGGCCACTTGTGCAGGGGTGGCATCCTTTTCCTTGGCAAAAGCCGTAACGAGATCGACCAATGTAAAATTTTGTTTCAGGTTCTCTTCTGAAAAACGGGGCACGGTACTTCTGAAATCATTATCCGAAAAGCTTGTATTTCTGTCTATTTTGCCGGTTAAAAATCCTTTTGCCAAGGGACTAAAAGGTACAAAACCGATGCCCAGTTCTTCCAGTACGGTAATAATTTCTTCTTCAGGTTCCCTCCAAAACAATGAATACTCACTTTGCAGCGCCGTAACCGGTTGAACGGCATGTGCCCTTTTGATCACATCTACCCCGGCTTCCGACAGACCAAAATGCTTCACTTTTCCTTCCGCAATTAATTCTTTTACAGTAACGGCGACCTCTTCAATGGGTACATTCGGGTCTACACGGTGTTGGTACAAGAGGTCAATGGCGTCTACTTGTAAACGTTTCAAGGAAGCGTCCACCATATTTCGAATCCCGGTAGGGCTACTATCCAGTCCTATCACTTTTCCATCTTGATACCCAAATCCGAATTTGGTCGCTATTTTTACTTGGTTCTTAAACGGTTTTAATGCCTTTCCTGCCAATTCTTCATTAATATAAGGCCCGTACACTTCGGCGGTATCGAAAAGGGTAACCCCCATATCAACTGCTTTACGGATCAATTGTATCATTTCCTTTTCGTCCTTCGGGGGTCCGTAACCGAAGCTCATGCCCATACAGCCAAGGCCGATTTCCGATACTTTCAAATTCTTTCCTAATGTTCTTGTTTTCATATCATTGGTAGGATACAAAAGTATAAGGTCATTTGGCAAAAGGGCTTACCTAAATTACGGATATACCTACCACTATTACGGATTTTGGAAAAGCCGTTTGATTTACTGGGAATCAATGGCTTATCTTTGAGAACTCATCTGGACCTTTTCTTTTGCCTGCAAATTTCACATTTTGCACCCTTATTTTGTTTTTTTTGAGTTCCGTAGCTAAGGCTATGCAACTAAAAAAAGCCTTCATAAAGGCACAAAAGCCGAAATTTTCGGTTCCAAACAAAAAGTCAAGAAGAGTTCTAACGTAAAATTATAGGTCCATGAAAAATGTACTGCACATCGATACTGTAGGTGATTACCTTAATTTGAGAAAACAAGAGGTGTTGCACCCTTTGGTAGGTATTGTTGATTTTGAGGACGTGAACAAAGAAGGCTATGAGAACAAAGATTATGATGCCTTCCATTATAATTGCTATGCTATTTTCTTGAAGGATGCCAAGGGATGCAAAATGCGTTACGGAGGGAAGCCATACGACTATGATGAGGGAACCCTTGTCTTTATGGCGCCCGACCAAACTATTGAACTTAGTGGTTTCGCCCCTGATTATGTACCCAAAGGATATGCGATGCTATTTCACCCCGACTTGTTATCGGGCACCGAGCTGGGCAAAAAAATGCATACCTACGGCTTTTTCTCCTATTCAAGCAACGAAGCGTTGCACCTATCCGCCAAAGAGCGAAAAACGATTTTAAGCTTGGTCGAAAAAATACAGTTCGAGTTGGAACAGAACCTGGACAAGCACAGCAAAAAACTGATCGTGGCCAACATTGAACTCCTTTTGGATTATTGTACCCGTTTTTACGATCGGCAATTCTTGACCCGTGAACTGGAAAACCAAGGTTCTTTAGAGAAGTTCAATAATTTGTTGAACGCCTATTTCAAATCCGATTAACCTCAAGAACACGGTACGCCTTCGGTAGGTTATTTTGCCGATCAGCTGCATTTATCTTCCAACTATTTTGGGGACTTGGTCAAAAAGGAAACCGGAAAATCGGCACAGGAATATATTCAGAACAAATTGATCGATGAGGCGAAAGAACGGGTGTTCGACCCGAAAAAATCGGTCAGTGAGATAGCCTATGAGCTTGGGTTTAAATATCCCCAGCATTTCACGAGACTATTCAAGCAAAGGGTAGGACATTCGCCGAGTGAGTTTAGGAATTTGAATTAATTGACTATTACACCCTTGAACGGACTCAATTATTAATACTCACAAGTGGTATTGTCCGCCTTCACGTAGTAGCTTTTATAGTTTTTCGCCTTCTTGTCCATACACCCTTCGAGATTCAGGACTTGAATGGACTTAAAATCAATTGGGGCGGTCTCCGCTTGAATGGCGATAAACCCTTCCTTCACCGGAGTTCCCTCGCGGTACGCGCTTTCCTTATAACCTGCTACGCTCCCACCCCCAATGGTCGGTTTTCTGTATTCCATGACTACCTCCCCATCTAAAATGTGTTGGATCAGGGAATCGCCAAGTACTAGAGCTTCGACTTCCACCCATTGATCTCCGGGATATGTTTTAGAGGTCGAATTGATGCAATGCGGGGTGAACAAGGTGTCTCCAAGAACGACGTTCGTGCCCGGCGTACATAAATTGGCATTGGTACGCTCATTCACGCCATCACCGCCCAAAAGTTGCAGTTCCAACGATATCGGAAAATCTTGATCCAGCCCGAGGGTGGCGGGGTCTTGACAGTGGAGCATAAGGCCATTGTTGCGAACGGCCCAACCCGGGCCGCCGGTCATCTGCTGGCCCACGAAACGATAAACCGCCTTTAACCTGTAGTGAGAAAACTTTTGATTGTAATAAAGATGGCCAAAATCGCCGTTGAAGGTGTCCTTTTCCGCGTACCGGACACTTAAAAGACTGTCTTTGACACGGAATCTGTTTTTATAGTTATTGCCCAATTCGAATCCCGTGAACTTCGGGGTCCATTGCTTCATATCGGATCCGTTGAACAGCTCGACCCATTCTTCCTTATCGGGGTTTGGTTGTGAGGTTTCGCAAGAATTCAGAAAAATGGCAGCTATAAAAAATAGGATTAACGATGGAATTTTAAAGTGCTTGGTTGTAGGATGTTTCATTTTTGTATTGTTTTGGATTGTGGTTACACTATTTTTAAAGTTTGAGCAGCGCATGTTAGGTGTCAGGCATCTTGAATCCGTCTACTCACCCTAGGGTTGGTTTGATTTTATAGTCCATTTGAACTTTTGTATAAAGCTAATATAAATACTTCTTATCTGTAAATTTGTAGCAGTTACTTAAGCATTGTTCTTCTGATAAGCTAAGAACCTTTTGCGGTTCACCGTACGATTTAATGGGTTATATGTAATTGGCTCTTCCGAATTCGTGTGTAACTGCAAGTTGCCCCGGAGCATGCAATAGCATCCATTGATTTCCCACAATTCCTTGTTTTGATAGAATACCACCCTAAAAAGAAGGAAAAGCATTAGCTTAAATCCCCGAAAATCGTTTTATTTGAATAAGGACATTCCCCAGACTTAAAAGTTCGTAAAACCAGCAACCGAAAATCCGGCATCCAATGAAAAACAGTCTTGTTCTCGCGCTATATCTACTTTCTTTTACCTCGCTTCTGGCCCAATGGAAACCCGCCGGGGACAAAATAAAAACCGAATGGGCGCAAACTATCGACCCAGAAAACGTCCTTCCCGAATATCCCCGCCCGATGATGGAGCGGGCGGAATGGAAAAACCTGAACGGATTGTGGGAGTACGCCATACGGCCCCGGGGAAAGTCCCGTCCCGAAAAATTCGACGGCAAGATCTTGGTGCCCTTTGCGGCGGAATCCAGTCTGTCGGGCGTCATGAAGGAGGTCGGCAAGGCCAACGAACTCTGGTACCGCACAGCTTTTGAGGTGCCCGGGAATTGGGATGAAAAAAATGTTCTGTTGCATTTCGGGGCGGTGGATTGGAAGACGGATGTCTGGATCAACGAGGTGAAAGTAGGCTCGCACGAAGGCGGATATACCCCTTTTACGTTTAACATTACCCCGTTCTTGGGCCAAGGGGAACAAAAACTGATCGTCAAGGTTTGGGACCCCACCGATGAGGGCCCCCAGCCCCGGGGCAAGCAGGTCAAGGAACCGAAGGGCATCTGGTACACGCCCGTTACCGGCATCTGGCAGACGGTATGGTTGGAACCCGTGGCGCAAAAGAGTATCGCGAACCTGAGGACCGTGCCCGATATCGATACCGGCAGCGTAAAGATCGATGCCGATATCGTTGGTGGTATCTACGGCGATATCGTCGAAGTAACGGTCATGGACGGGGTTGCGGAGATAGCTACCGGCAAATCGGCGGTCGGGGAATCAGTGGTGCTGGGTATCGATAACGCCAAGCTTTGGTCGCCCGAATCGCCGTTTCTCTACGAGATGGAGGTAAAACTGCTGGCCAAAGATTCGCTCGCGGGTGAGCATACCCTTCAAGATGAGGTAAAAAGCTATTTTGGCATGCGTAAGATATCCATGAAAAAGGACGATTACGGTATCGTTCGGATGCAGCTGAACAACGAGGATTATTTTCAGTTCGGTCCCCTTGACCAAGGCTGGTGGCCCGACGGCCTTTACACCGCACCCACCGACGCGGCCCTGAAATACGATATCGAAAAGACCAAGGAACTCGGGTTCAACCTGATCCGCAAGCATGTCAAGGTGGAGCCCGCCCGCTGGTACACCCATTGTGACCGGATGGGCATTCTGGTCTGGCAGGACATGCCCAACGGCGACGATGGCCCGCAATGGCAGAACCACAATTATTTCAACGGAACGGAGTTCAAAAGGACCGCCCGATCGGAGGCGATTTACCGAAATGAGTGGAAAGGGATCATGGACTATTTGTTTTCCCACACCAGTATCGTATCCTGGGTCCCCTTTAACGAGGCCTGGGGCCAGTTCAAGACCGAGGAGATCTCGGAATGGACCAAAGCCTATGACCCTAACCGACTGGTCAACGCGGCCAGTGGCGGCAATTTTTACCGAACCGGCGATATCGTCGACCTGCACAACTATCCCGGTCCCGCCATGTACCTTTACGATGCCGAACGCACCAATGTTTTGGGTGAATATGGCGGCATAGGCCTTGCTTTGGAAGGCCACCTTTGGCGTCCTGATGAAAACTGGGGCTACGTCAAGTTCAAAAATTCCGAGGAAGCGACCGATCAATATATTGAATACGCCGAGAAACTGAAAAAGATGGTGAAATCCGGTTTCTCCGGGGCCGTCTACACCCAGACCACCGATGTCGAAGGCGAGGTCAACGGGTTTATGACCTACGACCGAAAAGTAGACAAAATGGATTTTGCGAAGGTGAAAAAGGTGAACCAAGAGCTAATAAAAGTACTACAGGAATAAATACTAGGCCAATGAAAAAATATCTTTTCTACCTGACCCTGACCGTTGGACTGTCGGTTTTTGCCCAAACCCCGGAAACATCGAGAGGCAACAACCCCATCTTCGAGGGCTGGTACGCCGACCCTGAAGGCGCAGTCTTCAACGACACCTATTGGATCTTCCCCACTTATTCCGACGACTTCGACAAGCAGCTTCATTTTGATGCCTTTTCCTCCAAAAATCTGATTCATTGGGAGAAACACGAACGCATCCTGGATACCACCAAAATCAAATGGTTGCGCCAGGCCTTATGGGCACCTTCGATTATCGAAAGGGACGATAAATACTACCTCTTTTTCGGGGCCAACGACATCCAAAGGCCCGGCAGGGATTCCTATGACCCCGATAACGACATCAACCACTACGGGGGTATCGGGGTGGCGGTCGCCGATAATCCGGGAGGACCTTATGAGGACTATCTGTGCGAACCCTTGATATCCGATTTTTACAACGATGCACAGCCTATCGATCAATTTGCTTTTAAGGATACCGACGGTACCTATTATTTTTTCTACGGGGGATGGAGCCATTGCAACCTGGGCGTGCTGAACGCTGACTTTACGGGATTCGTCCCGTGGGAAAATGGAGAAAAATTCAAGGAAATCACGCCCGAAGGCTATGTCGAAGGTCCGTTTATGTTTTTAAGGAACGGCATTTATTATTTTATGTGGTCCGAGGGCAACTGGGGCGACGGCAGCTACCGGGTGGCCTACTCCATGTCGGACAAAGCGACCGGTCCCTACGACCGCATAGGCACTATTCTGGAATCCAAGGAGGGGGATATCGCTACCGGGGCCGGGCACCATTCCGTCGTCAAAAGACCGGGCACCGACGAATATATTATGGTATACCACCGTAGGCCCGTTCCCAACGAAGACCGTGACCATCGTGTGGTCGCCCTCGATAAAATGGATTTCAACGACGACGGTACTATCAAGCCCGTAAAAATGACTTTTGAGGGAGTGTCGGCGGATACAATCAGAGAGTAGCAGCCCCAATAAAGAGCCTAGGGTTCAGAACGAAGATGGCCCCTACTCGCTATCCAATGAGTAGGTAGAGGCGGCTAAAACTTACGTTTGACCGCTAAACGCTAAGAAAACTTGAAAATATGAAAATCACTATTTGTTGTCTGGTTGTATTTATTTTATTGGCAGCTTGCAAATCCGACCAAAACAAAGAAACCGCAGCCGACGATACCCCGCGAAGAATAGAGATGCTGTTCCTGGGCCATGCTAGCGAACACCACAATTCCAGGGCTTACGAGCCCATTTTGGCGGCCGCTTTGGCGAAGGACGGTATCAACCTGACCTATACCGAGAAGGTGGGCGACCTGAATGCCAAAACCCTTGAACAGTACGACGGCGTAATCCTCTATGCCAACTACGAGAAAAGGCATCCCGCAGAGGAAATGGCTCTGGAGGACTATGTAAAGGAAGGCCATGCCTTTATCCCCATCCACTGCGCCAGTTTCAGCTTTAATGAATCCGAGTCCTATATCGACATGGTCGGCGGCCGGTTCAGCAGTCACGGCACGGGCACATTTACCACGGATATCGTGGATAAGGAACATCCTATCACCAAAAATCTCACGGAATTCTCAACGTGGGACGAGACCTATGTACATGATAACATTGCCGATGATATCACGGTACTGATGGAGCGTAAGGAAGGCGAACGGCAAGAACCCTGGACCTGGGTAAAAGAGTACGGGAAAGGCAAGGTTTTCTATACCGCGTACGGTCATGATGAACGAACCTGGAACCGACCGGGATTCCAAAAACTGATCAAGGAGGGCATTCTGTGGGCGGTGGATGACAATACCAAGAAAAATTGGGAGGAATTTTCCAAGGATATCCCAAAACTGGTCTATGAGCCGAAGGACAATATCCCCAACTATGAAGAACGGAATCCCGCTCCCCAATATCAATTGCCGCTTTCCCCGGAGGAATCCGCAAAGCTGATCCAGGTGCCGGTCGGTTTCGATCTGGAGCTCTTCGCGGCCGAACCGGATATCATCAACCCCATCGCCATGAACTGGGACGAGCGGGGCCGGCTCTGGGTCATCGAAACGGTCGATTACCCCAATACCGTGCGTGACGACAAAGCCGTGGGGGACGATAAAGTAAAGATTTTGGAGGATACCGACGGCGATGGCAAGTCCGACAAAGTGACCGTATTTGCCGAAAACCTGAACATTCCCACCAGCTTTGTCTTTTACAATGGGGGAATCGTGATTTCCCAAGCCCCGTATTTTTTGTTTTTAAAGGATACCGATGGGGACGATATGGCGGATGTAAAGGAAGTTCTAATCGACGGCTGGGGCACCTTCGACACCCATGCCGGTCCCTCGAACCTGCAACAGGGTATCGACAATCAGCTGTACGGGGCTGTCGGATATTCGGGCTTCGAAGGCAGTATCTTTGGCAAGGACCACCAGTTCTCCCAAGGACTGTACCGCTTCGACCCGGGTTTTCGGAGTTTTGAGTTTCTGACCGGAACAAGTAACAATACCTGGGGCCTGGGCATTACCGAGAGCAATGCCGTTTTCGGTTCGACGGCCAATAATACCCATAGCGTTTTTATGGGCATTCCGAATGCGAACCTGATGGAAGTAGAAGGTATTCCAGCCCAGGGAAGCCTGAAAATCGACGGCCATTACGACATGCGGCCTATCACTCCGAACTACCGTCAAGTGGATGTTTTCGGAGGATTTACCGCCGCTGCGGGGCATCACTTTTATACGGCCCGCGACTATCCCAAGGAATATTGGAACACATATGCCTTTGTTTGCGAACCCACCGGAGGTCTGGTACATATCGCCAATATCGAAAATGAGGGTGCGGGCTATATCGAAAAGGACGGTGGCAATCTCTTCGCCGGTGCGGACGAATGGGTCTCACCTGTCGAGGCCAGGGTCGGACCGGACGGCAACGTTTGGGTAGCGGACTGGTACAACTTTATCGTACAGCACAACCCGACGCCCAACGAGGAGCGGGGCGGCTACGATGCCGAGAACGGCGAGGGCAATGCCTATATCAATCCCCTACGGGACAAATCGCACGGCCGTATCTGGCGGGTCGTTCCCGAAACCCAGGGCGATCAGGAACCCAAATCCTTGGACAGGGAAGATCCCGAAGAACTGCTGGACGCCCTTTCCGATGACAACATGTTCTGGCGTATGACCGCCCAGCGGCTGCTGGTGGAACGGGGCCAGTCCGATGTCCTCCCCGCACTGTATGATTTGGTAAACGATTCGAACGTGGATGACATGGGGCTCAACCCCGCTGCCCTACATGCGCTTTGGACCATCGAGGGCCTGGGCGCGTCGGATACCGATCCTGAGGCTGCGAACGTGGTCGGCGGCGCCCTGTACCATCCTTCCGGAGCGGTAAGGAAAGCCGCCATACAAATTCTTCCGAAGAACGGCACCACAGACCACGCGCTACAAAGCGCTAAAGTATTGAACGACGGAGACCCCGAAGTACAGCTGGCCGCCCTACTGTATTTCTCGGAACGCCCCGCCTCGAATAATCTCGGGAACAAGCTGTACGACCTTAGTACGGAAAAAGAGGTCGTCAACGACCCTTGGCTTTCCAAAGCGGTGTACGCGGCCGCCAGCAAACATCCGAATGGATTTATGGCCGCGTATAAAAAGGATAATCCCCGAATTGGTCAAAAATCGGTGGAAAAGGATGAACCGAAGGTAATGGGCCCAGATGATACAGCGACTTCGACCCCGTTCGAAAATGCATCGATCGCCGAGGTATTCTACGCTTCCTATAAAGATAAGGTAGGCACGGATAGTGCCGAAACTTCCGATGCCGATGCTGCCGATGAAAGTAAAAAGGCGCAGGTCGTACTGATCAAGACCGTCAAGAACGAAATGAAGTACGACGTGACCGAATTCGTCGTTGAGGCCGGAAAAACCGTGGAGCTTGTTCTGGAAAACGTCGATTTTATGCAGCACAACCTGATCATCGTACAAAAAGGGGCCAAGGAGAAGGTGGGCACCGCTGCAGACAGACTCGCCACCGACCCAAAGGGTGCCGAAATGCAATATGTCCCTCAAATGGAAGAGGTACTGTTCGCGACCGACTTGATCGACCCCCAACAAAAAGCGACCTTAACGTTTACCGCGCCCACCGAGCCGGGAGAATATCCCTTTATCTGTACCTTTCCCGGGCATTGGCGGATTATGCAGGGGGTGATGAAGGTCGTTGATCAATAGATTATCGGTATCGATCGAAGAAGTTCAAAGTTTGAAAGTACCATGGGCGCATTCAAAGTTCAATGTTTGCTTCACACTTTGTCAGAAGTGCTTAGATACTTTGAACAGTTATGCAGTAGCCATTGAACTTTAAACCGATTCCAGAGTATTAACCAACTTAAAACTTGAATTAATTCTATGTCAAAAAACTTAAAATACGGCGTCAGTACCTGGCTCTGGCAATCTCCCTTTACCACGGAGTCGATTTTGCTCTTCCCCAAAATCAAAAAAACGGGGTTCGATGCGGTGGAGATTCCCGTGGAAGACCCTTCGTTGATCGATGGGGCCACCGTGAAAAGGGCGTTGGACGATAATGGCCTGAAAGGTTTAGTCTGCGGGGTGTTCGGTCCCACTAAGGACCTGACTTCCGATGATGTGGCCTTGCACGATAACTGTTTCCGGTACGCGGAGCAGTGCTTTGCGCTTTGCAACACTTGGAACGCGGAGTTTTTGGCCGGCCCCATGTATTCCATGGTGGGCAAGGCGAGGATGGTATCCGAGGAACAACGGAAATTGGAGTGGGAACGGGCGGTGAACAATTTGGGAAAGGTCTGTGCCATGGCGCAAGATCACGGGGTGTCGATAGCTTTGGAGCCCCTGAACCGCTTTGAGTCCGACCTAGTCAATACGGCGGAGGACGTAATGCGCCTGATAGCGGACATCAACCATAAAAGTGCCGGGGTATTGTTGGATGGATTCCACATGACCATCGAGGAAAAGAACCTCCGCAAAGCGATCAATGCCGTAGGTGAAAAGCTCATCCACGTTCAGGTATCCGAGAACCATCGGGGCATCCCCGGAACGGGACTCACCCCGTGGACCGATTTTAAAAAGGGCCTGGAGGATGTCGAGTACAACGGGATTATATCCATAGAAAGTTTTACCCCCGAGGTCAAGGAACTCGCCGGTGCCGTCTGCATCTGGAAACATATGGCCGATAGCCAAGATCAGTTCGCCTCTCAAGGGCTGCGGTTTTTACAGGAAACTTTCGGCTAATTACCAACAACGATAGCGGTCTGCAATAAAAAATTCAAGGTTCGATCACTACTTCGTAGCTGTTCAAGTTTCAAAGTTGTTCAAACCTCAAACCTCAAACCTCAAACCTCATACCTCAAACCTCAAACCTTGAACCTGCGGCAGGCAGAATTGAACCTTAAATTTTTCCGGCGGCAAAAATGATAAAAACTAAATCCTAAAATTATGAAAACAAAGATCAACATCGCCATAGTAGGCCTCGGTTTCGGCGCGGAATTCATTCCCATCTACAAAAAGCATCCCAGCGCCAATTTGCTCGCGGTTTGCCAACGTAGCGCATCTAAACTGAATGAGCTGGCCGACGCTTTCGACATCGAAAAACGCTATACCTCTTACGATGAACTTTTAAAAGATACCGACATCGATGCCGTACATATCAACACGCCCATACCCGACCACGGGGAGCAATCGATCAAGGCGCTAAAGGCGGGTAAACACGTGGCCTGTACCGTGCCCATGGCGACGACCGTAGAGGAATGTGAAGAAATCGTCCGGTTGACGCAGGAAACGGGACTCACCTATATGATGATGGAAACTGTGGTTTATGCGCGAGAGTTTCTCTATATGAAAGAACTCAGCGACAATGGCGATCTGGGCAAGGTCCAGTTCCTAAAGGCCAGCCATCAACAGGACATGGACGGATGGCCCAACTACTGGCCCGGCTTGCCACCGATGCACTACGCCACCCACTGCGTGGGCCCGGTGCTGGCGTTGACCCGGGGCGAGGCGGAATACGTTTCCTGTTTCGGATCCGGAACCATCCGGGAAGAACTGATCAAGGAATACGATTCTCCCTATGCGGTGGAGACCACCCATATCAAGTTCCGTAATTCCGACCTGAGCGCGCAGGTGTACCGTTCGCTCTTCGATGTCGCGCGGCAGTATCGGGAGAGCTTCGAGGTGTACGGTTCCAAAAAATCGGTCGAATGGCCCCTGATCGAGGGAAAACCCTTGGTCGTACACACTGCTAAAAAACCCGAACCGGAAATTCCCGAAGAAGTCGAGTGTCCCGATTTCGCCAAGTTACTACCCAAGGAAATCCGGCATTTTACCACCCAGGGCGTATATGATGAAGACGAGCACCAGCATCTTTCCTTTACCCAAGGGGCGGGTCACGGCGGATCGCATCCGCATTTGGTGCACGAATTTGTCGATGCCTTGGTGAATACGCGTGAACCCTACCCGAATGCGAGACAATCCGCCAATATGACCTGTGTGGGGATTTTGGCCCATGAATCGGCTTTGAGGGGCGGGGAGATTATCCGGTTGCCGGAATTTACATTTGGGAGCTAAGAGACTGTTTTCAATCGTGTGATTGGAATCATTGAGCGCACCTTTATATCCGAGAGTATTTTACCTATATTTATTCCGTCGATTTCAAGACCGAATCGTTCTAACATCCAATACTTTCAAAACCCTTTTTATGTTCAAAAAGTTACTTTTCTTGGTGCTCTTATGGAGCCCCGCTGCCTTTGCGCAGGATTATTTTCTTGAAAAATACGCGCCCTTGAATGAAGACATCCCCTCCCCGGAAGAGTTTTTGGGCTATGGCATTGGGGAGCACCACACCCGCCACGATCGTATCGTATCCTATTTACAAAAATTGGCCGATGTATCCGACAGGGCATCCTTACATACCTACGGGAAGACGCACGAGGGGCGCCAATTGGTCATCTTGACGGTCACGACGCCCGAAAACCTATCCAACTTAACATCCTTGAAAAAGCAACATCTAGCGTTTACCGACCCCTCGCAAAACGTGTCGAACTACGGCGAGGTCCCTATTTTTATCAATCTGGCCTATAACGTTCACGGCAACGAGCCTTCCAGTTCTGAAGCCGCCCTGTTGAGTGCCTATACCCTGGTCGCCTCCGACAATCCCGAGGTTTTGCGATACCTCTCCCACGCGGTAGTCATGGTCGACCCGACCATCAATCCCGATGGGCGGGACCGCCACACCCAATGGGCCAATAGCTATCAGGGGAGTCCCAATGTCAGCGATCCCCAGGATGCCGAGCACAACGAATACTGGCCGGGCGGGCGCACCAACCACTACTGGTTCGACCTGAACCGCGATTGGCTGCTCGCCATCCATCCCGAAAGCCGAGGGAAATTGAACTGGTACCACGAATGGTATCCGAACGTGGTGACCGATTTTCACGAGATGGGTACCCAGAGCAGCTATTTTTTCGAACCGATGAAACCCATCGGCAGCCTCGACCCCATCATGCCGAAGGAGAATTACGAAGACCTCAATGAGCTATTCGGCCAGGAGTTCGCGACCGCATTGGACAGTATCGGCTCTTTTTATTTTACCAAGGAGGTTTTTGACGGTACCTACCCGGGCTACGGCTCTTCGTATCCCGATCTACAAGGGGGGCTGGGACTGCTGTTCGAACAGGCCAGTTCACGCGGACATGAGCAGACCACCGCTTTTGGCAAGATCACCTTTCCCTTCACCATCCGCAACCAATATGTTTCCAGCATGGCTACGGTGAAGGCGGCCGTAAAAAACAGGGATTATCTCAGAAAATACCAACAGGATTTCTTTAAGAGTGCGCTAAACCGGGCCGCAAAGCCCAAGTTAAAGGGATATACCTTCGGCGATATCAAGGACCAAAATCGCACCAAGGCCTTTATCGACAAATTGTTACTGCACCGAATCAAGGTCTATCGATCGGGGGACGATTTTACCGTACCGACGGAGCAGCCTCAATACCGGATGGTGCAGACGATGTTCGAGACCTATGACAAATACCGCGATAGCGTTTTCTACGACGCCTCGGCCTGGTCCCTCGCCAATTTTTATAACATGCCCTACCGGTCGGTCCGATCGCTCGACTTGGGAAACCAAGTGACCACGACCGAAGGCTTGGTCGAAACGACCCCGGTAACACGTTCGGAATATGCTTATGTCATCGATTGGGACGATTACAACGCCCCGGCGGTACTTCACTACCTTCAGGAACGTGAACTTGTGGTTTCCTCGGCCTTCAAGCCGTTTGAGATTCGCACGATGGACGGTGCGACCGAAAAAATGGGTTATGGCAGCCTCGTGGTACCGGTAAGCCTGCAAAAGAAAAATGCCGATGAGGTCTTTGAGATCCTTCGGAAGGCGCAAGAACGTTTTCAGGTGCCGATGTACGCCCTTTCAACGGGCTACAGCAGCCAAGGAATCGACTTGGGCAGCCGGTTCGTCCGACCTTTGGAAAAGCCCAAGGCGGCGATGCTCATCGGTACCGGTACCCGCTCCTATGAGGCGGGGGAGGTATGGCATTTGTTGGACACCCGGGTACACATGCCGATCACCAAACTGCCGATGCGGACGTTCAACAGGGCCGATTTCAGCAAATACAATACCATGGTGATGGTTTCGGGAGACTACGATCTAACGGAGAAACAGTTCGGGAAATTGAAAGACTGGGTCAGTGCCGGGAACACCTTGATAACCATTGGAACAGCCACCAAGTGGGCCATCGAAAAAAATCTGGTCGAGGAGCGCCTCACCGATCAGGTGAGGGATTCGTTGGAAGTGAAGAAGAATTCCGTGAAAATGGACTCCCTCGGAGCAACGGAGCGCAAGCCCTACGTCGATGCCGACGAAAACCTAGGCAAGGAAAGCGTGGGGGGTATCATCGTAGAGGTGGACCTGGACACGACCCACCCGCTAGCTTTTGGTTACAACGATACTTCCATTCCCGTTTATAAGAACAACACCGTATGGCTGGCACCGAGCAAGAACGAATATTCCACGGTAGCCAAATACAGCAACGACCCCCACATCGACGGGTTTGTCACCCAAAAAAACCTGGAAGGAAACCTAAAGCCTTCGGCCTCGCTCGTGGTCAGCAAACTCGGCGGCGGTCGGGTGGTGCTGTTCGCCGACAACCCCAATTTCAGGGGAAGCTGGTACGGTACGAACCGGCTGTTTCTGAACGCCCTGTTTCTAGGGGACGAAATTGAGGTGCCGTCAAGGGACTGATTACTAGCAGATGAAAAGAAGAAAGGACCAAAAGACGAAAGGACGAAAGGACCAAAAGATAAAAGGAAGGGGGAACAAAAGAGTGTTTTAGGCCTTTCTCCCTAGCTGGTCTTTTTATTGGCTGACAGGCTCTGAAGATGGCCCACAAGTTCCTTGGCAGCATTAAATTAATAGGTTCTACCACGAATGTCATGGGGATTGAAGCATGGATTATTCTGACGTGGGACTTTTAGACGTAGGACATAAGACAAAAAACAATGTCCTCGATGCATGATATCAAAAATACACATCTTTGTGTCAAAATTTTACAGCTAGAAGTCTTACGTCTTAAGTCCTTTCGTCTTATTTCAGGTTTTAAGATTCAAATTTCTTATCCACAGAAATATATGGTATAACCAATTAATAAAATCCGAACTATGACATCAAATCGTATCGTATTGACAGCGCTCCTAATACTCGGGGCGATTTTCCAGGCCGCATCCCAATCCGCCCAAGGCGACGGTCCCCACGACCAGCTCATTATCCGCGGGGTGACGCTGATCAACGGTACCGGTGCTCCGCCGCAGGGCCCCATCGATATCGTGGTCGAAAACAATATCATCAAAAAAATCGCCGTGGTCGGCTATCCCGGGGTGGACATCGACCAGACTAAACGCCCCCAGGTGAAACCTGGCGGTAAGGAACTGGACTGTAGCGGCATGTACCTGCTGCCGGGATTTATCGATATGCACGGCCATATCGGGGGAGAGGCGCAAGGAGCCGAACCCGATTATGTGTTCAAACTCTGGATGGGCCACGGGATTACCACGGTACGGGAACCCAGCGGGCGTGGGGTCGACTTTGCGATGGACCTCAAACGCAAAAGCGCGGAAAACGAAATCGTTGCCCCCCGAATTTATGCCTATACCGGATTCGGACAGACGAGCGAATCCTTTGATCCCTTGAACGGTGTCCCCATTTCCACGCCCGATCAGGCACGGAAATGGGTGCGGGCCAACGCGGAAAAAGGAGCGGACGGTATCAAATTTTTCGGGGCCGAGCCCGAAATCATGAAGGCCGCCCTAGACGAGAACAAAAAGTTGGGACTGGGTTCCGCCTGTCATCACGCGCAATTGAGCGTGGCCCGATGGAACGTGTTGCACTCCGCCCGCGCGGGACTCACTTCCATGGAGCATTGGTACGGACTTCCGGAAGCACTCTTCGACGACCGCACGGTACAGGATTATCCGTTGGACTACAATTATCAAAACGAGCAGCACCGCTTCGAAAATGCCGGGGCGCTGTGGGAACAGGCGGCGGAACCCTACTCCGAGCATTGGGAAAATATCATGACCGAACTGTTGGAACTGGATTTTACCCTCGATCCCACCTTCAACATCTACGAAGCCAGTCGCGACCTGCAGCGTGCGAGGAGGGCCGAATGGCACGAAGACTACACCCTGCCTTCGCTCTGGGAGTTCTACCAGCCTAGTAAGATATCGCATGGCAGCTATTGGCACGATTGGGGCACGGAGCAAGAAGTGGCCTGGAAACACAATTATAAGTTATGGATGACCTTTGTGAACGAATATAAAAACCGTGGTGGCCGTGTGACCGCGGGCTCCGATTCCGGCTTTATCTTTCAGCTATATGGTTTTGCCTACATCCGTGAGCTGGAGTTATTGCGCGAAACCGGTTTTCATCCGCTGGAAGTTATCAGGGCGGCTACGCTGAATGGAGCGGAAGCCTTGGGAGCGGCCGACCGAATAGGTAGCGTCGCCGTAGGAAAGTTAGCTGATTTTGTAGTGGTCGAAGAAAATCCCTTGAAAAATCTAAAGGTGCTCTACGGTACTGGCGCCATTAAACTGACGGAAGACAATGAGGTCGTTCGCGTCGGCGGGGTGAAATACACCGTTAAAGACGGTATCGTCTACGATGCCAAAGCCTTGTTGGAGGATGTAAAAAAACAGGTAGAGGCTGCGAAAGCGAAAAAGAACTACCGAATTTTACAGCCCGGAATAAAAGGGCGGTAAATGCCAGACAACCATACGGCGGGTTTTGAACGTATATAAAAAGTGAGATCTACGATACCGATGGTCTGCTTTTTTGTACCGTTTGTAATGCATGGTGCTCAGGAAACAACCCGTACATCGAAAAAACCGGCTCCCAAGCCAAATTTACAAAGACTATTGCTATCTTGCACTTTGTAAGTAAATTCCCCCAAATATGAAGAACATTGTTATTATTGGAGCCTCCGGTCACGGTTCTATGGTGCTGGATTGTATTGAGAAAGAGGGCCGGTACAGCGTTATCGGCTTTTTGGATTCCTATCGGAAGAAAGGTGATCTACAGAACGGTTATGAGATTTTGGGAAGCGAAATGGACCTTCCCGAGTGTATAGAGAAATTTAACATTGCCGGGGTCATCCCCGCAATAGGGAACAACTGGACCCGAAAACTGATGATGGACGCTGTAGAGAAAATGGTGCCTGGGTTAGAGGTTGTCTCTGCGATCCACCCCAGCGCCCAAATCGGTAAGGACGTTGAAATAGGACGGGGTACGGTGATTATGGCAGGGGGTATCATCAATGCCAATTCGACTATTGGCAAATGTTGTATCGTGAATACCAACTCATCCTTGGGTCACGACGGTATTATGAGCGATTTCTCGACCATTTCTTCCGGGGTATGCACGGGAGGTAATTTGTATCTGGGACAGTTTTCTGCATTGTCCTTGGGAACCAATGTAATAGAGAATATAAGGATTGGCGAAAACTGTTTGGTCGGTGCCGGTTCATTAGTGGTTAAAGACGTAGGCGATCATTCGGTAGCCTACGGTAGCCCCGCTCGTTTTGTCAGGAAACGAAAGGTCGATGACCCTTATTTGAGTGGGGATTTGAAATCTACCGGCAGCCCGGTACCCACCATAAAGAGCCTAAACCCCCGGAAAGTGATTTGAAGAAAATCCGCTATTTTTAGGCCAAACATTGCAGTGGCATTACTCTATGCTATACGCGGCGAGATCGATTCAAGACCTTTTTACGTTTTCCAGAGCTAAGCAAAGGAATGTCGTCAACGTATGCTACGCTTATCTTAGCATCCTTTCCCAGATAACCCCGAAACTCATCTAGTAGTTCCGTTTCCCTTTCAAAACGGCCGTCGCTGTTTAGCTTGAATTCGTATTCCTTTCCCGAAACCTGTATAAATTGGTATTGCTTCAGTTCGGTATATTTCCACATGCTGTTGGTAATGATAAATGAAGAAACATGTTCGCCTTTGGTATCGAAAATGGCGTCCATTTTTCTTCCCTCGATCTGTTGGAGAACGTGTAGTTTCTTTCCGTTGTCGCCCGATAAGGCCATTACCCCATAATCTCCGGTATCGTAGCGTATCATGGGCATTGCCCTGTTGAACAAATCGGTGACCACGATGCGGCCCAGCTCCCCTTCCTGCGCTGGGATATCTTTTTCAAGATCGAGGATTTCCATCCGGTAACTGGCCGAATTTACCAGAAATTCTTCAGGGGTGTCCAAGGTATGCTGGGCCAGCATACCATTTTCCATATTGGCGTAGCGGGACGCCACCGGACAATCAAAATTTATTTCAAGGGCCTTTTTGGTAGGTTCGTCAAGGGTTTCCGACATCGCGATAATGCTGATGACATTGGCATCGCCCATATCGGTAGGTCGGCGGTTTAGATATTTGACGATACTGTCAAGGGCGGAGGCATAGCCTAAAATACTCTTGGGCCCGGAATCGGAACGGATGTCTTCTAAAAGCTGTCGGATGCGGTCATCGTCTAGTTTAAAGGCGTCGACGGGCACGATGTTCTGCAGTTCTTGAACCAGTTTGCTCTTTTCGTTCCGGTCGTTCCATATCTTAAGGTAATAAAAACGGGTTCCCCAGGGATGGCCGACCGCTTCCCAAAAAAAATGCACGTCCGCCGTATGCCGTTCTCTTTTATCGACATCCTGGACTACCGTAAAAGGGGTGCCGGTCGACCCACTGGTCGTGACCTTATGGTTTTCTTGGTCAAGATAGGCATCGGATAGAAAGTCTTCCCGATTATCCCGGATCAGGTTCTTGTTGGTTACCGGAAATCGATCAAGGCGCATTTCCTTAATCCCGAGATTGCGAAAATAGGGTACCGTATCGCAGCAGTGTTGAAGGATTTTATCTAGGTGTTGCCGCCTTTTTTGAATCGAATGTTCCGAGCCGTGGTTCGCGTTTAGCCGTTTAATATCTTTATAATGCTTTTTGATCGGCGCGCCTTTTAAGCGATCACGGAGCCAAAAAATGCTTTTTCTAAGATTGAGGGGCATATTAAAAAAAACTAAGTGTTCATGATTTTAGAGACGGATTGGATTTCAAAACAGTCTCTTAGAAACGGGCCGATGGGGATGACCGGTATAATTGATAACCGTAAACACAGAACAAAAAAGAAAGCACGGCCTCGAAATGCTCTTTTTCATACCAGCAGATCAAAGGTAAGAATATGGCTATTACCAAAAACTTTTTGGAAGGCATATATTTTCTGGGAATGCCGAAGAAAGACGCATAGTTGGTGTTCCGAAAGGCGAAAAAGACCATCAGAAAAAGGCTTATGGGCGTATAAATTGCGGTGTAGTGGCGGGCGTCGATCAAGTTATGCAGGGTAGTTTCCTGCTGATAGTTCAGCTCCTTCATTCTTTCTGGGGTTTCAATGCCAAGAATGCGCTGTCCCCAGCTAATTTCCTCCATGCCCGTAAAGAAGCACAGCAATGCTAGGGTAAGGAACACAAATTTAAGATATCCGTTCCACTGCTTTCGGTGATGACGATAGGCCAGCACAAAGAAAATCGCGGCGATTAAAAAGAAAATCGCGGTAAGGTACTCGAAGAGTCCGTCTTCGGTGTACAGATGCACGAAAGCTTCTTCGAAAAAGAATAGTCGGGAAATCACGTAAACCGACAGGTAAACCCCGAATACGGTAAGAAAAAAGGAATGGGTACGTATGTACTCGAAAAGTCCCCACCTGAAAGGCCTGTGAAAGGCAAACAGAAGAGCTCCCAGCACCAAGACGGATGCCACCCCGTAGATGTAAGGTTTTAGCTCATCAAAGCTGGTATCTATAAAAATAGGGGTCACGTTGGACGGGTTAAAGCGACCAAAATACGATTTATAATATAGGTAGTCGCGATAGTACCGACGAATTATGTTCGAAAAAGACGAACGGCTACTTCTATGGGATGATGGTGCGCGATGATCGAATCACAAAATGATTATCTTTGGGCCGAAGTGAAATCGTATAAAAACCGCGGAGGTACATTCTCAAAAATTACAGCGCATGCATTTTCAGGATCCCGGAAGAATCAAGGTATTTTTAAAGGATGCCCAGAAAAAGAATGTTCTTAGAATTTTCAAGGAAGTCCTCGTGCTTTGGACTACCAAAAAAGAGGTGCCCTTGTATTATTTCAAGCACCTGTATAAAAACGGCATAGAGAACTATCGCGATTATCTGTCCCCCGGGGAGGTGCGCACGATACATGGCAGTCCCAACCTGCACAAATCGGAATATACTTCCATTCTACACAACAAACTCAATTTCGCGCTCTACTGTGAGCGCAACGCGATACGCACCCCTGAGTTGGTAGGCCATAATTTTGGCGGTAGCTTCTTTGCGGACAAGGAGCGATGGCAAATTAGCCAAACGGGTGCCTTGGCCGCCTATTTCGAGCGGCTATTTGCTTCCTCAGGCTCGGATTCCATCTTTATTAGGCCCCTTGCCCTAAACGGCGGTCAGGGGTGTTTCCGGCTAGATCGGTCAACCTATAAGGAAGCGTTGGCGCGGACAGGTCGCAACATATTTTCCGGGGACCATATTTTTACGGAAACCTCACAACAGCACAACGCCATCGATGCCATTTATGCAAAGTCGATAAACACGCTTCGAATATTGACCTATTTTGATGGGGAAAAAGCAGAGATTCTTTCTTCGTTCATACGCATCGGCGCAGGGGGGAGTATTGTGGACAACGGCTCTTCGGGAGGGCTTTTTGTCGGCATTGACGACCCTACTGGAATTTTAAAACGAACGGGCTACAGGGACATGAAGTTCGGTGGCGGGGAATTCACGAAGCATCCCGATACCGGTTTCGTTTTTGAAGGTTTCCAGATCCCATTGTTTCGGGAGGCCTGCGAGCTGGTGTTAAAGGCGGCACGGCACATCCCCAATGGTTTTATCGGATGGGATGTCGCTATTACCCCCGAAGGTCCGACCCTTATCGAAGGCAATGAAGACCCCCATCTTTTTATGTCCGATGTTACCTATGGCGGGCTCTTGGCGAACCCGGGCATGCAAAAGGTAATGGCAGCGGTTACTGCACCTTGATCTGCACCGCTTCGCAACGTTGCAAATCCGAATTCAATACGATTTTTTCAGAAGTACTGCCGTCCGTGAGCGCTATGGATACCGTGTTCGGCGGCGCCTTTCCCAAGTTGTGCGCATAAAGAAAAAGTTCGTTGGTCTTGTCCCGGTCCAGCTTGAAATCCACTTTTTTTCTCTTGTAAGTGAGCTTGTGCTTGGAGACGACGGGTTGCCCGTTAAGGTAAATCGATACGATATCTCCGTCTTGCCGGCCGTGGTCCCATAGACTGACGCTGATATTTTCGGTGGAGAAGCTGAGGTTTTTGATGTACGAAATCTTTCGGTTCTTAAACTCGTCCCTTGGGGAAGCGGCCGGTTCGATTTTTGTTCGTATACCGGAATTTGAGGGTTTGCTATCGGCTAAGTTTTCCGAACGATTTTTTTTATGTTCCGCGACGTGGTGTTCCCCTGATTGTTTGTTGGAGTTGCCGGTCCGCTCGGATGTCTTTGGTCTCGAATCGCTACCCGCGGAGTTTTTAGCCTCAATCCGGGCCAGTGCTGCCGCTTTTCGGGCGTCGGCCATCGGATTTCGAATTGAAAAATAGGGGGTGGCATATTTGGCTACGCGGAATTTGTTGTCCGGAAAGAGCTCGATGCCCACCACTTGGTAATGGTCTCCCGAGCCGACGTTCTTGGCCAGTTCGATGCCCTCGACGGAGGAATTGTTCTCGAAGCTGCCCAATTCCTGCACCACCATATCATCTTTGGCCAAAAAAAACCGAATCGATTTGCTTGCGGCGATGTTCTCGGTTTTCCATCGGATTTTTACCGGCTCGGAGACCGTCCATACCGTATGCCGGTCTGGGTCGGATATTTCAATGACGGATTTTGGAGGAGTTACTCGAGGTATCCGCGAAGTTCCTTCGGATGTGCTGTTAGACCGACCTCGATCATTGGGGGACTGATAGACGATTTTTTCGGAAGGTCTATCAGCAAGGGGTGATTGATAGGATGGTGTTGTGTCCGCTGCCGATAGGTTGTGACAGATCAGGAAGCCAAATAACACCATAAAGGGAGCTGAAAACTTCGGGATGCTAAAAGTAGGCTTTGCGTTTGGCATAAGTCTGATCGTAAATACTTTACTGGATGTACCAAGAACGAAGAATCAGTATAAATGTTGGATGAAAGGTGTGATTTTTATGATATCCTGAATCGGTTTTTTCACTTTGCCCATCAGGGAGTATCATGTCCGGAGGGATTTATTTGTAGTTTTAAAAGGAAAATTAACAGCTTTGTTATGCAAAAGGATACCCTGATCCAGTGTCATCGCCGCATCCGGCCGTACATCCACAACACCCCCGTTTTAAGCTCGCGAGCTATAAATAGGATGGCGGGGGCGGACCTTCTTTTCAAATGCGAAAACTTCCAAAAAGGCGGAGCCTATAAAATGCGCGGAGCCACCAACGCAGTCTTGCAATTGTTCGGGAAACTTCCCGTGGTTACCCACTCTTCGGGGAATTTTGCCCAGGCCCTTTCCCTAGCGGCAAAAAGTGCGGGGGTCGAGGCCTTTATCGTGATGCCCTCGACCGCCCCCCAGGTAAAAAAGAATGCCGTTGCGGAATACGGCGGAAAAATCATCGAATGTGAACCCAGCCTTGCCGCAAGGGAAGCCGCTGCCCAAGAGATCGAACGGGAAACCGGCGCGGTCTTAATCCATCCCTCGAACGATGAAAATGTTATCGTTGGGCAAGGAACGGCCTGTATGGAATTGCTGGAAGAACACCCGGACCTTGAATTCGTTTTGGCCCCGGTAGGCGGCGGGGGACTGATTGCGGGAACAAGCTTGGCCGCCCATTATTTCGGAACAAGCTGTCGCGTCATCGGCGGGGAGCCCTTCGCGGTCGATGACGCCTATCGCTCCCTGAAAAGCGGGCGGATCGAAGCCAACGAAACCACCGATACCGTCGCAGACGGACTAAAAACCCAATTGGGGGATAAGAGCTTTCCTCTCATACAGCGGTATGTGGACAGCATCATCCGGGTCACCGAAGCCGAGATCATCAAAGCCATGCGGCTGATCTGGGAACGGATGAAAATCGTGGTCGAGCCTTCAAGCGCGGTGGCCTTGGCGGCCGTACTGCGGAAAAAGGAAAAATTCGCCGACCGGAAAGTGGGGATTATCGTTTCAGGGGGAAATGTGGATTTGGGAAATCTTCCTTTTTAGGATACTTGCAGCCTAAAACCTTGAACTTTAAACCTTGAACGGCTGCGCAGCAGCGATTGAACCTTGAACTAATTGCGGGATGATGTCGAATACAAATCCACAGTTTTTACAAAAACCGTATTTTTAAACCAAATCAAGTACACCATGGGAACACGAAGAAAATTTATCGAAAAAATTGCGGTCTCGGCGGTGGGATTGCCCCTGTTGGGCTATCCTACAAAAACTTTCGGCAATCCTGAACGTTTTTTGAACGATTATAAGAGCTTTAGGGGCCATCCTGACGGTCGGATTCCAGCGCTTGGCGAACCTCAAGGTCCCATCCTCAAGGTCGCGCTAATGGGGCTCGGCAGCTACGCCTCCAGGGTCGCCAAGGCGATGCAAGACTGTAAACGGGCCAAGATAACGGGACTCATAAGCGGTACGCCTTCCAAACTGAAGGATTGGGGCGCGAAATACGATGTGCCGGAAAAGCACCGTTATAATTACGGAAATTTTGACGCAATACAGGACAATCCCGAAATCGATGCCGTGTACGTGATCACCCCTAACGGCCTTCATGCGGACCAGTCCATACGCGTCGCCAAGGCCGGCAAGCACGTCATCTGCGAAAAGCCGATGGGCGTTAATGCGGAAGAAGGCCAGGCCATGGTGGATGCTTGCAAGGCGGCCGGAGTACAACTGTTGATCGGCTACCGGATGCACTTCGAACCGAAAACCGTACACGTCATCCAAATGCGGAAAGATGGCGAATTCGGGAAAACGAAATTCTTTCAGGGCCAGTCCGGCTTTCGAATCGGCGATCCGAACCAATGGCGGCTGGACAAGGAGCTGGCCGGGGGCGGTGCCATGATGGATATCGGAATCTATTCTATCAACGGGGCACGCTACATGCTGGGCGAGGAGCCGGTATGGGTCACCGCGCAGGAAACCAAGACGGATCCCGAAAAATTCGGGAAAGGCGTTGATGAGACCATCCAATTTCAAATGGGCTTCCCTAGCGGGGCGGTGGCCAACTGCTTATCGACCTATAACATGAGCAACCTAGATCGCTTTTTTATGACGGGCTCCGATGGTTTTGTCGAAATGCAGCCCTCCACGGGCTACGGGCCCATTGAAGGCCGCACTCACAAAGGTCCACTGACCCAGCCACACATCACCCATCAGACCCTGCAAATGGACGGGATGGCCCGGATCATCTATGACGGCGAACAGCCCATCGTACCCGTTGATGGCGAAGAGGGGGTCAAGGATATGAAAATTATCGATGCCATCTACAAGGCGGTGGAGACAGGGGATAAAATTACCCTGTAGAATAAAAATAGCATCCTAAAACTTGATAAGGGTAACGGTGCCCCTATGAATTCATTGGAACAAGTCGGAGTACGTATTTTAACATACTGTAATTAGGATAAAATCCATAAAATAGGAAATATTCCATATCTTAGCTGTCCTGTTTTTAAATATCGTGCCAAGAGAGTTTGGTATGATGATAGGATGGCTATGGACAAGACAATATTACATATCGATTTGGATACTTTTTACGTATCCGTAGAGCGGCTGATCAATCGCGAACTACAGAACAGGCCCCTGTTGGTGGGCGGAACGGGCGATCGGGGCGTGGTGGCGGCCTGCAGCTACGAGACCCGGGGCTTCGGGGTACATTCCGGGATGCCCATGAAAATGGCCCGGGAACTCTGTCCCGAAGCTACCGTCATTCGGGGAAATGCGGGTACGTACAGCAAGCATTCCGATGTCGTTACCGAGATCATCAAAGAACGGGTCCCGCTGTTCGAAAAATCCAGTATCGACGAATTTTACGCCGATCTGACGGGAATGGACCGCTTTTTTGGTTCCTATAAATATGCTACCGAACTGCGGGAAAAGATCATAAAGGAAACGGGACTCCCCATTTCCTTCGGGCTGTCGGCCAATAAAGTAGTCTCGAAAGTGGCCACCAACGAGGCCAAGCCCAACAACCAGCTCAAAATCGATTACGGACTGGAAAAGCCGTTTTTGGCCCCGCTGTCCATCAAAAAAATACCCATGGTGGGCGATAAGACCTACCAGACGCTTCGGAACCTCGGGTTGCGACAGGTACGCACCGTGCAGGAAATGCCGGTCGATGTCATGCAACGGGTGTTGGGCAAGCACGGAGAGGTGATATGGAAGCGTGCCAACGGTATCGACCATACGCCGGTCGTTCCCTTCTGCGAGCGGAAGTCCATTTCAACGGAGCGCACCTTTACCAAAGACACCATCGATGTAGTCAGGCTGAGAGGTATTTTGATCGCTATGACCGAAAACCTGGCCTACCAGTTGCGGCGGGGCGAAAAACTGACGGCCTGTATCGCGGTCAAGATCCGGTATTCCGATTTCAACAGCTATTCGAAACAAATGCGGATTCCCTATACCAGTGCCGATCATATCTTGATACCCAAGATTCTGGAACTGTTCAAAAAACTCTATAACCGTCGGCTGCTGGTACGTTTGGTAGGCATCCGGTTCAGCCATCTAGTGGGCGGCAATTACCAGATCGACCTTTTCGACGACACCGAAGAGGCCCTGAACCTGTACCAGGCGATGGACAACATCAGAAAACGCTACGGCGATAAGAGCGTGCTCCGCGCCTCGGGCCTCGGCGCCAAGACTATCGGACGCATGCAGAACCCGTTCAATGGGCAGCCACCGGTGGTGCTGGCACATCGGAAGCAATAAGTTGGTATTAAGTACAAAGTAGTGAGTATTAAGATGGTCTAACATCGCAAATCTAACCTGCAACATCTATTTAAACTGTCACACATATTATAGCATGCGCTACGGCACCTTTTCGGAGGTCGAACTTTTGCAGTTGGCCAAGGAGAACCATGTGACCCGATTGGTGCTGACCGATATCAACAATACCTCGGCGGGTCTCAATTTTGTCCGAAAGGCGCCCGAATACGGCGTAAGCCCCGTGCTGGGAATCGATTTCCGTAACGGGGTCGACCCCTGTTTTACGGGTATCGCAAAAAACAACGAGGGCTATCTGGAACTGAACGACTTTCTTTCCGAATACCTGCACCGGAAATCAGGACACACGCATCAAAAATCCGAAAATTTGCATTGTAAACCCGAACATCCGAACGGTGTTGCGAAACTACCCGCCAATGCCCCTGCATTCCGAAATGCCTACGTCGTCTATCCCTTTGAAAAAGTAGTGCAAGAGCAGCGGACCACCTTCGCCGACCACGAATTTATCGGAGTCTCTATCAATGATCTGCGACGGCTTCCGTTTTCCGGGCTGTTAAAATTCAGGGATAGGCTCGTGGTACAGCAGCCGGTCACCTTCCGCAACAAACGCGATTTCAACGCACATCGGCTGTTGCGGGCCATTGACAACAATACCCTGCTCAGCAAATTGTCCACCACCGAACAGGCCTCGGAGGATGAGAAAATGTACCCTATCCAGAATCTAGTGGCCGCTTTCTCGGAGTACACGTTTATTCTCGAAAACACGCAGCGGTTGCTCGACACCTGTTCCATCCACTTCGATTTTTCGGAAGGGCGGAAACCGCAGAACCTGAAGACCTATACCGGCACCCGGCCCGATGACGAGGCCCTGATCGAACGCCTCTGTCAAGAAGGTTTGTCCTACCGCTATCCCGAAGGCGGTGAGGCCGTTACCGAGCGTTTGAACAAAGAGCTGGGCCTGATCAAACGGATGGGCTTCGTCTCTTATTTTCTTATCAATTGGGACATCGTATCCTACGCCCGAAAACAGAAATTCTTCTACGTGGGTCGGGGCAGCGGGGCCAATAGCATCGTGGCCTACCTGCTGCGAATCACCGATGTGGATCCCATGGAGCTCGACCTCTACTTCGAACGCTTTATCAACCTCTATCGGGCCAATCCCCCGGATTTCGATATCGATTTCTCGCATCGCGACCGGCCCGTCATGACCCAATATATCTTCGATCGGTTCGAAAACGTGGCCCTGCTCGGTACCTACGTGACCTTTAAGTGGCGGGGCATGGTGCGGGAATTGGGCAAGGTGTTCGGCCTGCCCAAGGAGGAAATCGATATCCTTTGTGACGGCAATTTTCAGGCTTCACGGCTCGACAAGGTCGCCGCCCTGGTCATCAAGTACACCGAACTCCTGCAAGGTATGCCCAACTATCTGAGCATCCATGCAGGGGGCATCCTAATCACCGAAAGACCGATCCATTGGTTCTCGGCGACCAATATGCCGCCCAAGGGGTTCCCTACCACGCAGTACGACATGCACATCGCCGAGGATGTCGGGCTGTACAAGTTCGATATCCTCGGGCAAAGGGGACTCTCGAAAATCAAGGAAACGCTGGATATTCTCGAGCACGATAGGCCGGAAGAGTTCACCGATTTTGACATTCACGATATCAAGGCGTTCAAAAGGGACCCAAAAATCAATGCCATGATCAAGTCCGCACAGTGCATGGGCTGTTTTTATGTGGAATCTCCCGCCATGCGGATGTTGCTCAAAAAATTGCAGGTCGACACCTATCTAGGGCTGGTCGCGGCGAGTTCCATCATCCGGCCGGGCGTGGCCAAGAGCGGGATGATGCGCGAGTATATCTTAAGGCACCGCAATCCCGGAAGGACCGAAGAGAAAGCGTATCCCGTTATGATCGATATCATGCCCGAGACCTACGGCGTTATGGTCTATCAGGAAGACGTAATCAAGGTCGCCCACCATTTTGCCGGCCTAGATCTAGGTGAGGCCGATGTGCTCCGCCGGGGCATGAGCGGCAAGTTCCGCTCGCGAGAGGAATTTCAGCGGGTCGAGCAGAAATTCATCGACAACTGCCGTAAAAAAGGCTACGAAGACAAACTTATTTTTGAAATCTGGAACCAGGTCGCCAGTTTCGCCGGGTATGCCTTCGCCAAGGGGCATTCCGCATCCTATGCCGTGGAAAGTTACCAGACCTTGTTCCTGCGCGCCTATTATCCCTTGGAATACATGACGGCGGTACTCAATAACGGCGGGGGATTCTACCGTCCCGAATTCTACATACACGAGGCACGGATGCTGGGGGCGAGCATCCATCCCCCGTGCATCAACACCAGTAACCACGGGAATCGCATCCTCGGGAAAGACCTCTACCTCGGTTTCGGCTACTTGCGGGACCTTGAGGAACGGGTCGCGGAACGCATCTTAAAAGAACGGATAATCAACGGGCGTTTTACTTCTCTGGAGGGCTTTCTCGACCGGGTAAGCCTATCCATAGAACAGGTCAGCATCCTCATCCGAATCGATGCTTTTCGGTTTACGTGCACCAACAAGCATGAACTGCTTTGGAAGGCGCATCTCTTTTTGGGAAAAGCACCCAAAATCGACCATCCGAAGTTGTTCCGGCCCGATCATCAGGATTTTGAGATTCCCGACCTTCATACCACCGATCTGGAAACAGCTTTCACCCAGCTCGAGCTATTGGGATTCGCCTTGTGTAGTCCCTTTGAACTCTTGGTCGAGTCCCCAAAAAATACCGCAGGCAGTAAGGACCTCGAGCGGTATTTGGGTCGACATATCGATATCTATGGCTACCTCGTCACGGTCAAGAACACCAAGACACACAGAAAAAAGCCGATGCAGTTCGCCACCCTGCTCGACCAAGAGGGCCAGGTCTTCGATACCGTGCTTTTTCCTCCCGTAGCCGCCAAATACCGCTTTCGGGGCCGGGGCATCTATCGTTTTTACGGTAAAGTGGTCAGCGAATTCGGATTTTTGAGTATCGAGGTCGTCAAAATGCAAAAGGAAGACTATGTACAAGATCCGCGGTATGCCGATATGAAAACGAGCGCGAAGGTGTTTGGGATGAAGCAATTAGGTTCAACGGATACTCAGAGCGAGTAGAAGGCCAGGGTCATTAACCAAAAAGAGCCCGATCAGTGAAGACCGGACTCTTTTATCGAGAACACTATATGAAAATGAAAAAATTAACTCCGTAATAATTACATCGCAAACATAGGGCGGATGGGCGGTGCGGCAAATTCTTTGTTGTGAATCGGTCGAAAGTTGTGGTGTAGGGTCTGGATTTTGTGGTTTGTGGGATTTATCTGATGTCAAATGGAGCAGTAGGGGGGCGGAAGGACGGAAGGATGGAAGGACAGAAGGAAAAAGGATAGCTGATGAAAAGGATGATTTTGCGCATTGTCCCTCTTTTGAGCCTTTCTTCCGGGGCGGCAATTTTTTTTGTCTTTCTTCCTTGCTCTTTTCGTCCTTTATCCTTTAGTGAGCCTTTCTTCCGAGTCGGCAAGATTTGAGACTACTCACAACATTCAGAAAAAGACATTTTGTATGTGACGGGAGACGGGAGACGGGAGACGGGAGACACCACCACAGGCCGCGGGTCTTACGTCCTAAGTCCTATCGTCTTACGTCTAAAAAGAATCTTTACTTAAACGCCTGATGCCCAGTAATATCGGCTCCGGTAATCAAGAGGTGAATGTCGTGGGTGCCCTCGTAGGTGATGACGCTTTCGAGGTTCATCATGTGGCGCATGATCGAATATTCGCCTGTGATTCCCATCCCACCCAAGACCTGCCGGGCCTCGCGGGCTATCTTTAGGGCCATATCGACATTGTTACGCTTGGCCATGGAAATTTGGGCGGTGGTGGCCTTGCCCTCGTTTTTCAGCTGTCCCAATCGAAAGGCCAATAACTGGGCCTTGGTGATTTCGGTGATCATCTCGGCGAGTTTCTTTTGCTGTAATTGAAAGGCCGCGATGGGCTTGCCGAACTGTTCGCGTTCCTTGGCGTAGCGTAGGGCGGTATCATAGCAATCCATCGCAGCTCCGATGGCTCCCCATGCGATGCCGTATCGGGCGGAATCGAGACAGCCGAGGGGTGCTCCGAGTCCCGACTTGCCAGGCAATAGGTTTTCCTTGGGTACCTTAACATTATCGAAAATCAGTTCCCCGGTCGCGGAGGCGCGTAACGACCACTTGTTGTGGGTTTCCGGGGTGGAGAATCCCTCCATGCCGCGCTCCACGATCAACCCGTGAATACGGCCATCCTCGTTTTTTGCCCAGACCACTGCAATATCGGCGAAAGGGGAATTCGAAATCCAGAGTTTGGCGCCGTTCAAAAGGTAGTGGTCGCCTTCGTCCTTGAACTTAGTTTCCATCCCCCCGGGATTCGAGCCGTGGTCGGGTTCGGTCAGACCGAAGCACCCCATCAATTCGCCCGTCGCCAGTTTTGGAAGGTATTTTTTACGCTGCTGCTCGTTGCCGTAAGTGTAAATAGGGTACATGACCAATGACGACTGTACCGAGGCAGTGGATCGTACCCCGCTGTCGCCGCGTTCGATCTCTTGCATAATGAGGCCGTAGCTGATCTGGTCGAGTCCGGCCCCGCCATATTCTTCGGGAATGTAAGGTCCAAAGGCCCCGATTTCCGCCAATCCGTCTAAGATCTGTTCGGGAAATTCAGCCTTTTGGGCGTATTCTTCAATAATTGGGGACACGTCGCGCTTGACCCATTGACGGGCGGCATCGCGTACGAGTTTGTGTTCCTCGGATAAAAGTGCGTCCAAATTGTAATAATCGGGAGCTTCGAACTGATCGGATTTCATAAAGATGATTTTGTGTTAAAGATACTGATGAAATATAACATCCCAATTGTCACATGTTACATTTTTAGGTAAAATGCTTCGGTCAGCGCTCGGTAATCCGGTGTGTACTCATGGCGATCAAGTTCGATGGTAAGCGTATCAATGTCCACCTCGGTCCGTTCAAATCCTATTTGCAGCAAACTCCGTTTGATCTTGGCGGTGGGATTTCCCCGGACGCGGGTTATTTGTTGTGGATACAAGCCCAAGCTATCGGCATGAACCAAGAAATCGGTCTCTTCCTTATAGGGGATGATGGTGACAAATATTCCATCCTTGGAAAGTAATATAGAAACCCCATTCAAAAGTTCCTCAAAGGGGAGCGTGATGTTTTGTCTGGCCGCATCCCGGAAAGCGTTTCCACTCGAGACATCCTCGGAAAAAAAGGGAGGGTTGCATACTATTAAATCATATCGGTCATCCCATTCAGCTACAAATTCGTCGAAATTCGCATGATAGCAGAACAACCGATCGGCCCAAGGAGAGGCCTCGAAATTTTCAACGCACTGTTCGTAGGCATTTTCCTCAATTTCAAGGGCATCGATGGTTTCCGCCGCACTTCTTTGGGCGAGCATCAGGGCAAGGAGTCCCGAGCCGGCCCCGATGTCCAAAATCGAAGCTGGATCTTTGTCCAGGGCAGCCCATGCACCTAGTAAAACCCCGTCGGTGCCAACTTTCATGGCACAGCGGTCTTGACGCACGGTGAACTGTTTAAAACGGAAGGGTTTGTCCAAAATTAAAAATCTTGTCTTTGACCGAGAATGCGGAGGATCAACACTTTGTCCTCCTCGATGACATAGTGAATGGAATAGTTGAACTGTTCGAAACGAAGAATCCTAATATCGCTATACTTGAGTTCAAACGCCTTTGGGATGGATTTCAAAAATTCGACTTGTTTGAAAAATTCTTCCAAAAAGTCTTCGTGGAGATTTTTTTCACGAAAGAAGCATTCCGCCACATCCAATTCAATTTGGGCTTCTTTGGAAATCCGGACGTTATAGACCATATTTGGATTTTATTTCGTCGATAGAGGTAAACTCCAACTGTCCCTCATCCAATTTTTTCAGCATATCTTCTATCATCGTTCTATATTCCGCAGAGGGCGACTCGAGTTTTCGGGCCGTTTCTTCGATGGTGTACTCCAGCAGACTTTTTAGGGATCGCTTTTGCTTTCTGGCCTCCTCTTCAAGTATCTTTACTACATCGTGATCGACATCGATCAACTTTCTGACCTTTTCCATGGTATATAGATTATATATACAAATATAGTTGTTTTTATATAAGTTCCTTATAGCTCCTTGGTGCTGGTTTGCTAACTTTCTTCGTTAAAACAGTCAAAAATGCAATAAAAGCACAAATTTTCGTCGATAGAGCAAACCTTTTGGGTCATGCTCCGTATATATTGATGCTATTAATTTAAAAACATAATAAATGAGATTTAAAAAGATTGCTTTATCGACATTTTCAGCTATGACGCTAATTTTTATGGCCAGTTGCAGCAACGACGATGGATCGATTGCACCGCCCGATCCCGACCCGGAGAATCCCGACGAAACGGTAACCGAGACAGACTCAAAAACCTATGAGCTAGGTTCGGTCGCCAATCCCGATATTTCCGGTACGGCCAAATTTGTAACGTTCAGTAACGATTCTACCGTAATTGAACTGGAACTTGACAATACTCCCGATGGGGGAATGCATCCGGCTCATATTCACTTCAATACCGCGGCCGAGGGAGGCGATATTGCCCTTGATCTGGAAAGTGTCGATGGTGACACCGGTGAAAGTTCTACCCATGTGACCGAATTGAACGATGGAACCGCCATTACCTATCAAGAGCTGTTGCAATACGATGGGTATATCAACGTACATCTAAGTGCTGATGATTTGGGTACGCTTGTAGCACAGGGAGACATTGGCCAGAACGAGCTTATCGGTACCTCAAAAGAATACGAGCTTGACAGCAAAGCCGTGGAAGATATTGAAGGAACCGCAATCTTTTACGAACGAAAGAACGGCGAGGCGCTGGCAGTGCTAATGTTGGAGAACACTCCTGATGGAGGGATGCATCCGGCACACATCCATGCCAATACCGCAGCAGAAGGCGGTGATATTCTTTTTACCTTTAATTCGGTAGACGGAACTACGGGGATGAGCAAGACCAATGTAGCCGCTCTAGACGATGAAACTGCGTTTGGCTACGCCGACGTAATGGAAGTCGATGGCTATATCAATGTTCATTTGAGTGCCGATGATTTGGGTACTCTTGTCGCGCAAGGCGATGTTGGACAGAACGAATTGACGGGGGAGAGCGAAGCATACGCCCTTGGATCGGTTTCAGATCCTGCGATTTCCGGTTCGGCCGAATTCGCGGAGCGGGTGAACGGCGAAACCTTGGTCACCATTGAGTTGGAAGGTACTACCGCCGGCAACTCCCATCCATCGCACATTCATATGGGACCCGTAGCGAATGCGCCCGGAGCGATTATCGTTTCCTTGGGCGAAGTGGACGGAGAAACCGGAACTTTGGCGAAAAACGTAACCGCTTTAAACGCGGAAGACGGTACGCCCAATGCTGGGGAAGCCATTGACTACGCGGCCATCACTGCCATTGATGGTTATATCAACGTACACTTGAGTGCCGCTGACCTGGCTACTTTGATTGCACAAGGCAATGTAGGCGCCAATGCGGCCGAAGAGGATGCCGAGTAATAAGCGAATAGCCTACCAGTTTAAACCCGTTGCTTTCGAGCAGCGGGTTTTTTAGTGGTCTCTTCTAGTGGAAATCCCTCGGTAAATAGGATTCATTTTAAATACGATCATCCCGCGATTCTTCCCGGTTCCCGGTTTTCGGAACCTTCGATGTTTTGGAGGGAATCGCCCAATCGTGACCGCATAGCATCGGCCAATTCTTTGATTTTTGCTACGATTTTGGGATGCTGACCGGCCACGTTTTCGGTTTCGGCGATATCATTTTCCAGGTCATAAAGCTCGATCTGTTTCAAATCGACCATACGGTACTTCCCGGGAAGACCGTCCTTGCCCGGCTCCTGGCCGTTCATGGTGCGGTAGGTATGGGGGAAATAGAGTTTCCACTTTCCATAGCGCACGCCCATCAGTTCATTGACCCGATAGTAGAAGAAATAGGCCTCCTGCGGACTTTCTTCGGATGCTCCTGTCAACACATTCCAGACGTTCATGCCATCCATAGTTTTTTCCGGGAGTTGAGAGCCGGTGATAGCCGCTATGGTCGGTAGTAGGTCGATGGCCATGACGGGCACGTCGATTGCTCTCCCCGCAGGAAGTTTCCCCGGCCATTGTGCAACAAAGGGTTCGCGTTGACCACCTTCCCAAGCGGTGCCTTTGCCTTCCCTTAAGGGCAGAGCACTTCCGGCATGGTTTCCGTAGGCCAGCCACGGACCGTTATCGGAAGTGAAGATGACCAAAGTGTTGTCTTCCAGTCCGTTTTCTTCCAAGGCCTCCAGGATTTGGCCGACGGACCAGTCGATTTCCATGATGACGTCACCGTAGAGCCCCCTGTCGGATTTTCCCTTGAACTTGTCCGACACGTAGAGCGGTACATGCGGTTGCGGGTGCGGCACGTAGAGAAAAAAGGGATTGTCTTTGTTACGAGCTATAAAGTCCACACTTTTTTTGGTTAGTTGGGTAGTCAGCTGGGTTTGGTCGGTCAAGGTGTCGATGACCGTTTCGTTTTCATAGAGCGGAAGCGGTGGAAAGTCGAAAACCGTACCCTGCCACGGATGTTTGGGCCACATATCGTTGGAGTAGGGGATGCCAAACCATTCGTCGAAGCCGTGGCGGGTGGGCAGGAATTTGGGACTGTCCCCTAGATGCCATTTTCCGAAGATTGCGGTGCTGTAGCCGTTGGCCTTTAACATCTCGGCCATGGTGGTCTCGGAAGGATTGATGCCCACGGGACTGCCAGGGCCTAGGGCGTTATGGATACCAATACGATTGGGGTAGCAACCGGTCAGGATACCGGCCCGTGATGCCGAGCATATCGGTTGTGCGGAATAAAAGTTGGTCAGTTTGATGCCGCTTCCCGCCATTTGGTCAAGGTTTGGGGTCGCAATATCGTCCGCTCCGAATACGCCCACATCGCCATAGCCCTGATCGTCGGTAAAAATAAGCACGATATTCGGTGGTTTCGGATTTTCTTCTTCAGGGGATTTTTTAGTTCCCTTGCAGGCAAATAGTAGAATGGAGGTAAATACAATGGGAATCAACAGGATGACTGCGCGATGCATGGTTTTCGGATGTTGGTTAATGTGATAAAGATAGCGGTTTCTATGAACCGAGAAACAAGGTCCAAGAACCAAGACCAAAAGTTAAGTTTCTTGGGTCCTGTAGCTTAGCGGTAATCGAATAAGTGTCAAATTTCCATTATTCCCCAAGATAGAGTTCGACCAGACCATCAGGAGTAGCAACATTCACAATTTTGCGCTCTCGGTCCAATCCCTTAAAGATGTCGTCCGTTATAGGAACCAGCACTTCTTTGCCATCTTTGTCAATTTCAAAAATAGCTTGTGAGGTGGTGTCGTTGACGCCGGTAATCGTTCCGATATTCCCATGTACGGTATCCTCAACGCTAAAGCCGGTGATTTCGTGAAAGTAGAACTTATCGCCCTCCAACTTGGGCAACATGGATAGGGGAAGGTATAATTCATGGTTCATGATCCGGTCGGCGGCGCGCTCATCTTTGACCTCCTCGAAGTCGATACGCAGCAGTTGGGATTTGTGCAACCGACAGCGGTCAATAAAAAATGGAACCAGGTTACCGCCTTTCATGGCGATGAACACTGATTCCATATTCTCGTAAATTTCAGGCTCGTCGGTATCGATCTTAACCAATACCTCCCCTTTATAACTGTATTTTGAAACGATTTTACCGAGGTAGAAGCAAGCTGACTTGTCCATCGTTTCCCTTGAATTAAAAATTCTGTATTAAGAATTCGTGTGATGTAGGGCAATTAATACATGGCAAGGGAATTGCCAGAAAATCCCAGTTTACTTTTTGTCTTCGGCCGGCTTGGGCTTATCGGAATCTTTCTTTTCGAAGTCCTCGTCGGAAACAACTTCCTGAACGCTAGGCGCCTCTTTCTTGTCGTCGTCTTTTTTGATATCCTCTTTGTCCTCGACCGGCGCGGCGAAATTGTCCTTGGCATTTTCGGTGTCCGGCTCCGGAGCTTTCGGAGTTTCGATTACCTCTTCGGTTTTCGCTTCCGCGGGCTTTTTATCGTCTTCCTTTTTATCGGCCTCCTTCTTGCCCTCGCTTTTTGCTGTTGCTTCCGCGGACTTTCCGTCTTCTTTTTTCTCGGCGTCTTTAGAGTCGCTGTCCTCCGATTTTTTTGCTTCTGATTTGGCCTTTTCCTCGCTTTGCTCGACTGATGCTTCCGGTTTTGGAGCGGTTTCCGTTACGGCTTCCACCTCTTCGCTGGCATCTTCACCTTCGGGAGTCTCCGGCAGTGCTGCCTCGGCGGCCTCTTGCTTGCGCTTCTCATTGACCTCTTTCTCGGCTTTCAGGGCTTCTGCCTTCGCTTTTTCCTTATCCTGGGCAAGTCCCTCTGATTGTTTGGCAATTTTACTTTCTTTTTCATCTAGCCAAGCCTGAAGTTTTTCGTCGGCCTGTTCCTCGGTCAAGGCTCCTTTTCGTACGCCTCCCAGTAGGTGGTGTTTTAGCATTGCTCCTTTATGGGAGAGAATGTTTCGCGCGGTATCGGTCGGTTGCGCCCCATTTTGGAGCCATTTAACGGAACCGTCGACATCAAGTTCTATAGTCGCGGGATTGGTGGTTGGGTTGTAGATGCCCAATTTCTCCAAATATTTACCGTCTCTTTTAGCTCGGCTGTCCGCCGCGACGATCCAATAAAATGGTTTTCCTTTTTTACCGTGTCTTTGAAGTCTGATTTTTACTGGCATATCACATTAATTTTGCAGGGTGCCCGACCCTCGTTATTAATTCTTGAAATTTATTTTTTTTAATGATTCTCCCTTTGACCGCACTCTGGGTGAATTGCGAAGGGAAAGCTTCCCACTTTTCTTTAAAGCGGGTGCAAATATACTCCATTTCTCGAAAATGACAATACTGCGGAAAAATTATTGGCGGTTGTTCCTACTTTTTTATTCCCGCTCCGCCAGCTGGTCTTCGCCGCGCACCAAGTTCGCTTTATGTTCTGATACCAGCGCATTGATTTCTTTAATAATTTCTGGATGCTCGGCCGCGATATCGAATTGTTCCGAGGGGTCGTGGTCGAGATGATAGAGCAGGGGCGGGTCGTGTTCCTGCCTATCGCCAAATTGGCCGTAGGCACCTTCGGTGACGAAGTGGACCTTGTAATCGCCAAGGCGAACCGCATAGAGGTCCGTGCCGCGATAGTAGAACATGTTTTTCCTGGGACTTTCGCGCTGTTCGAACAAGGTGCCGCTTAAATCGACCCCGTCGATGACGCGGTCATCTGGAATTTCCGCTCCGGCCAGTGTGCTGAAGGTGGTAAACAGGTCCATCGTCGCCCCGAGGTCGGTCACGACGCCCGGTTCGATACTGCCCGGCGACCAAAAAATGGTCGGTTCGCGCATTCCCCCTTCCCAAGTGGTGCCCTTGCCCGCCCTGAGCAGTCCCGCACTACCACCGTTGAGCTTAAAGGGCAGCCAGGGGCCGTTGTCGGAGGTAAAGACTACAATCGTGTTTTCGGCGAGTCCCTCGTCCTTCAAAGTCCTTAAGATTTTGCCGACGCCATCATCGATTTCCTCCACCACATCGCCATAGAGTCCACGTTCGCTCTTTCCCAAAAAGTCTTTAGAGGCGAAAAGGGGAATATGGGGCAGATTGTGGGCGAGATAGATAAAAAAGGGCTTGTTCTTATGTTGTTTTATATAGGAAACGGCCTCTTCGGAATAGCGTTTGGTGATGGTATTCTGATCGGCCGGACGCTCGATGATGTCCGTGTTGCGAAACAAGGGTACATTGAAATGTTCGGTCTTGATGCTGTCGTCGGGCCGCTCCCAGTAATGCCAATATTCTTCGCCCGCGAGCTTGTCCATATCGTTGGAATAGGGGATCCCGAAATAATAATCGAAACCGTTGTTGGTGGGCAGAAATTGCTCCTTGTGGCCGAGGTGCCATTTGCCGATGCAGCCCGTGTTGTAGCCGACCGTCTTCAATTGCTCGGCCAGGGTGACCTCGTCGGCGGGGAGTCCCTTTTTTGAATCGGGAAACAGCACCCGATGCACGTTACTGGCCATACCGCTACGTACGGGAAGCCTACCGGTAAGCAGGGCCGCCCGGCTGGGGGTGCAAACGCTGGCCCCGGCGTAAAAGTTCGTCCATTTCTGTCCCTCGTACGCCATCCGATCGAGATGAGGGGTCTTGACGGTAGGATGGCCGAAAACCCCCAAGTCGCCGTAGCCCAGGTCGTCGGCGAAGATGATGACGAAGTTCATGGGGCGGGGTTCGTCGCTGTTCTGAGCGTCGGACGGGGTTTGGCCGGAAACCTGGAACATTCCTAAAATAAAAAGGAATAAGATGAAAAGATGTCCTGATGGTTTATGGAGTGTCTTTGTAGCATTCATTTTGGTGGGTTTTTTGGGATTTGAAGGTAAACAAATTTTGTATCTTTGAAATTGCCGGGCCACAATGTTTCCAACTAGTTTAAATAGGATGGTCTGCGTGCTGTTCTTCAAAAACAGGCTCCTCCCCCGAACCGGTAAGAGCGACCCTTCCCTGCTATCGGCACACGTTGATAACTCCTGAAAAATCCTTTTCCATAACCCTGTCCGATTGCCTAATTTTACATTGAGAAATCAACCTTGATCGATTTGCCCTGACATGGCTTGGCTGGCAACACTAAAAACTTAAGTTCCTTTCATGTATTTAATCTTCGACACCGAAACCACCGGATTGCCAAAAAAATGGAATGCCCCTATATCCGACACCGACAACTGGCCGCGCTGCGTGCAGATTGCCTGGCAGTTGCACGATGCGATGGGCGAGCTTATCGAGCATCAGGATTTCTTGATCCGTCCCGACGGCTACAACATTCCCTATGATGCGGAGCAGGTACACGGTATTTCCACGGCATTGGCGGAAGAGCAGGGAGTCCCCTTGTCCGAAGTGCTCGAAAAGTTCAACGCGGCCATGGCCAAGACCGAGTTCATCGTTGGCCAGAACGTTGGCTTCGACCTGAACATCATGGGAGCGGAATTTCACCGGCTGTCCGTTGAAAACCCGCTACAGCAATTGCCCGTTTTGGATACCTGTACCGAGGAGACCGCCAAGCTCTGTCAAATTCCCGGGGGCCGGGGCGGCAAGTTCAAACTTCCTACCTTGACTGAACTGCACCAGCATCTTTTTGGCGAACCTTTCAACGAGGCCCACAACGCCACTGCCGATGTCGAGGCGACGACCCGATGCTTCCTCGAACTGCTGCGGAGGGAATTCTATCCTATTGAAAAACTGGATGTCCAGCCCGATTATTTCCAAAATTTCTCCGAGGCCAATCCCCAGGAAATCCAACTGATCGGCCTCAAGCACATCAACCTAAAAAAAGCATCCGAAAAAATAGCCGCCCAACTGGGCATCCATGAGACCGAGGAGATATCCAAGGAAGAGATCAAGGAAAACATCAAGACCCTTGAAGATGCGCCCTTCTCCCACCTGCACAACCATAGCCAGTTTTCGGTCTTGCAGAGCACCATCAACATCAAGGACCTGGTCAAGGCCGCCGCGGACCACAAAATGCCGGCCGTGGCGCTAACGGACCATGCGAATATGATGGGCGCCTTTCACTTTGTCAAGGAGGTCGGCGCATACAACAAGGGGGTCAGGGAGCGAAACGAGACCGCGAAGGAAAATGCCGAGCCGGTAACGGAACAGGAACTTACCCCCATCATCGGTTGCGAATTTTTCGTCTGTGAAGAGCATACCAATAAAAATACAAAAGATAACGGGTACCAGATCGTGCTGCTGGCCAAGAACAAAAAGGGGTATCAGAACCTCTGCAAAATGTCGTCGATTGCCTATACGGACGGATTTTACTATGTGCCGCGTATCGACAGGAAGGTCGTGGAAAAATATAAGGAAGATGTCATCGTACTCACCGGGAACCTTTATGGCGAAGTGCCCGGAAAGATTCTGAACGTGGGCGAAAACCAAGCCGAGGAGGCCCTGCTTTGGTGGAAGCAACAGTTCGGGGACGACCTCTATCTCGAAATCATGCGGCACGGACAGGAAGACGAAGACCGGGTCAACCAGGTGTTGCTGCAGTTCGCCAAAAAACACGATGTCAAGCTGGTCGCGACCAACAATACCTATTACTGCCTCGAAGAAGATGCCGAGGCACACGACATCCTGCTTTGTGTCAAGGACGGTGAAAAGCAGGCTACCCCCATCGGACGGGGCAGGGGCTATCGGTACGGCCTCCCCAATTCGGAATATTACTTCAAGGGTCAGGACGAGATGAAAGATCTTTTTCAGGATATCCCCGAAGCTATTCTGAACGTGCAGGAGGTCGTCGATAAGATCGAACCTTTCGAACTGGCACGCGACGTATTGTTGCCCAAGTTCGATATTCCCGAAGAATTTAAGGTGCCGGAGGATGAGGTCGACGGGGGCAACCGCGGGGAGAACGCCTATCTGCGGCATATTACCTACGAAGGTGCCAAAAAACGCTACCGGGAGATTACCCCCGAAATTAGCGAGCGTATCGATTTCGAGCTTGATACCATCAAGAATTCCGGTTACCCCGGATACTTTTTGATTACGGAGGATTTTATCAGAGAAGCCAGGAACATGGACGTTTCCGTGGGGCCCGGCCGGGGTTCCGCGGCGGGCTCGGTGGTGGCATACTGCCTGACCATTACCAATATCGATCCCCTGAAATACGACCTGCTTTTCGAACGGTTTTTGAATCCCGATCGGGTGTCGATGCCCGATATCGACATCGACTTCGACGATGAGGGCCGGGGCCGGGTGATGGACTATGTCATCGATAAATATGGGGCGAACCAGGTGGCGCAGATCATTACTTATGGTACCATGGCGGCCAAATCCTCCATCAGGGATACGGCCCGGGTGCTGGATCTGCCTTTGGGCGATGCGGACCGGATTGCCAAGTTGATTCCCACTATGAGCAAATTGGGCAAGATTTTCGGGGTGCCGGAGGCCGATCTGAAGAAGAAGTTCCGTGCCGACGATCTTGAAAAGGTCAACCAGCTTTTGAATATTGCGGAGACCGATGACCTTGAGGGGCAGACCGTAAACATGGCCCGCACCCTTGAGGGTTCCGTGCGCAACACGGGTATCCACGCCTGTGGGGTTATCATTACCCCCGACGATATCACGAATTTCGTTCCCGTGGCGACCGCAAAGGACTCCGACCTCTACGTGACCCAGTTCGATAACTCCGTCGTGGAAAGCGCGGGATTGCTGAAGATGGATTTCCTCGGATTAAAAACCCTGACCCTGATAAAGGACACGGTCAAGATCGTAAAGGCGAAACACGGCATCGATCTCGTACCCGACGATTTTCCCTTGGACGACGAAAAGACGTACGAGCTTTTCCAGCGTGGGGATACGGTGGGAATATTCCAGTACGAATCCCCCGGGATGCAGAAACACATGAAGGACCTGAAGCCCACGGTCTTCGACGATCTCATCGCCATGAACGCGCTCTACCGTCCCGGTCCGATGGAGTACATCCCCAGTTTTATCCGAAGAAAACATGGGGACGAGGACATCGCCTACGACCTTCCGGATATGGAGGAGTATCTACAGGAAACCTATGGTATTACGGTGTATCAGGAGCAAGTGATGCTGCTGTCCCAAAAACTGGCGGGATTTTCAAAGGGCGAGGCGGACGTCCTACGAAAGGCGATGGGAAAAAAGATTTTCGCGCTGCTGGCCAAGCTAAAGCCCCAATTTTTGGACGGGGGCGAGAAAAAGGGACATCCGAGGGATATCCTAGAAAAAATATGGAAAGACTGGGAGGCCTTTGCCGCCTATGCCTTCAACAAAAGTCACTCCACCTGCTATGCCTATATCGCCTATCAGACGGCCTATCTGAAAGCGCATTATCCCGCGGAATACATGGCGGCGGTGCTGTCCAACAACATGAACGACATCAAGCAGGTGACGTTTTTTATGGAGGAATGCAAGCGGATGGGCCTTGAGGTTTTGGGTCCCGATGTCAACGAATCCTATTACAAATTCGCGGTCAATAAACAAGGGGCCGTCCGTTTCGGGATGGGCGCCATCAAGGGGGTTGGCCGATCTGCGGTCGAAACTATTGTGGCCAACCGGAAGGAAGACGGGCATTTCAAGTCCGTTTTCGACGTGGCCAAACGCATCGATCTACGCGCCGCGAATAAAAAGGCTTTCGAGAGTCTGGCCGTTGCCGGGGGCTTCGATTCCTTCGGAACCGCCCATCGCGCCCAATATTTTCAGGACGAGGGCGACGGAGTAAGCTTTTTGGAAAAAGTGGTCAAATACGGAGCCAAATTCCAGGAGAACGAGAATTCCGCCCAAGTGAGCCTGTTCGGGGATGCCAGCGAGGTGCAGATTCCTGAACCGACCGTACCTCCCTGCGAGGAATGGGGTACTATGGAGAAGCTGCGACGGGAGAAAGAAGTGGTCGGTATCTATATTTCCGGCCATCCCCTGGACGATTTCAAGACCGAAATCGATGCTTTCTGTAATGCCGAGGTTGCATTTGCCAATGACCTGGAGAGCCATATCAACCGCGAAGTGTCTTTTGCCGGGGTCATAACCGACGTGCAGCATCGGGTATCGAAAAACGGAAAAGGATGGGCCTTGTTCACCATGGAGGACTATTCCGACTCCCATGAATTCCGAATTTTTGGGGAAGAATACCTAAAGTTCCGCCACTTCCTGATGATCAACTCCTTTGCCTACGTCAAAGTGTTCGTTAGGGAAGGATGGGTCAATCGCGATACCGGGAAGAAAGGCGACCCGCGAATGCAGTACAACAGTTTTATGTTGTTACAGGAAGTAATGGAGACCTACGCCAAAAAACTGACCATTAGGCTGAACATCGATGAGATGAAAGAGGAGGGCATCCACCAGTTGAAGGATACCTTAGTGCTGCATAAGGGCAGCCATCCCCTGAATTTTGTGGTCTATGAAATGGACCGGCAAATAAAGGTCCGGCTTTCGAGCCGAAAACAAAAAGTACAGATTTCCAGTGAGCTATTGTCCAGTTTGGAAGAGAGTCAAGTTCACTATAAACTGAATTGATCGGGTATGCCGATACCGTTATAGTCAAATCCAATATCGTTTGAGTAAGCAAAACATCGAATATTTGACTAAGTTTGCATAATAATCAAAAGGAAATAACATGGCATTAGAAATTACGGACGCTACTTTTGACGAAGTGGTCCTTAAAAACGATAAACCTGTAGTAGTAGATTTTTGGGCGGCATGGTGCGGCCCCTGTAGAATGGTAGGTCCCATCATCGATGAGGTAAGCAAGGAATACGAGGGCAAGGCTGTCGTAGGGAAGCTGGACGTAGACGCCAATCAGGAATACGCGGCCAAATATGGGGTGCGAAACATTCCCACCGTACTGATCTTTAAAGATGGCGAAATCGTAAATCGGCAAGTAGGGGTATCTCCGAAGAAGGCCTATACCGATGCGATCGACACGCTACTCTAGGGCCTCGATCTTTCAGTCCTCAAAGGACGTATGAACAAAAAAATCCCGCTGTTGGCGGGATTTTTTTGTTTTGGGCAGCTTAAGGTGTCAAAAATCCGTTTGGAACCCAATCAGTTGCGATACGGCGATTGCGATTTGAACATAAACTGCTACCTACAATCCTTTTGAACCGGGCATCCACGCCGAGTGGCGAACACCCCGATTAAAAAGCCCTATCTTTATCTTATGAACCTGCAATCCGAACTGAATAAGGCATCCCTTTTCCAAAACCTAGAACTTCTGGCCAACCAGGTCGTTGAAGGATTTATCAGTGGGATCCATAAGAGTCCCTTTCACGGCTTTTCCGCGGAATTTGCCGAGCATAAAATCTACAATAATGGCGAAAGCACCAAGCATATCGATTGGAAGCTTTTTGCCAAAACCGACAAACTCTACACCAAACGCTACGAAGAGGAAACCAATTTACGCTGCCATATGATTTTGGACAGTTCCGCCTCGATGTACTATCCCAAAGTAAAAGATTTATCCATCGATAACCTGAACAAAATCGGATTTGGGGTTCTGTCCATTGCCGCCCTGATGAACGTTCTAAAACGACAGCGGGATGCCGTTGGTCTAAGTGTTTACTCCGACGCCTACGATTTTTATGCCCCCGAAAAGGGAAGCGAGCGGCACCATCAGATGTTGTTGGCCAAGCTAGTCGAAATAAGCCAGGAGACTGAACCCGTTGCGGAGACCGAAACCTACACCTATTTGCATCTGATCGCCGAAAAGATCAAGCGCCGTAGCCTCATCTTTCTCTTTACCGATATGTTCCAGACCCAAACCGATGATGAAAAATTATTCGAGGCATTACGGCATTTAAAATATAACAAACATGAAGTGGTATTGTTCCACTTGGTGGACAAGAAAACCGAATTGCGTTTCGATTTTGAAAACGTTCCCAAACGCTTTTTAGACGTCGAAACTGGGGAACACATCGATATATACTCCGACACCATCAAGGAAGCCTACGAAAACCGTGTTACCGGGTACTTTGAAGACTTGAAACTGAAGTGCGCGCAATACCGTATTAAATATGTCGGCGTAGATATCGGAGGGAATTTTTCCACCGTGCTCAATACCTTTATGACGGAGCGGCAGAAATTTGTTTGAGCCGGACAATGCATTGCGCCGGCATTTCGTCTTCTATGGACAGATTTGCTTACTACGAACCCTTGTGTTATGATCCGCATCCCTTCTTTTGCAGACACATTTGCTTCCATCGAATACTTTCCGGGCGATTGCAGTCAATTCGTATAAAACGGCCGTAGTTGGTTTTATCGCCCCGTCATAGGTTCCCAAACTGTTCGCTTTCACTAATATTCCTTTCACCATCAATGCGTTGGCCCGGAATAGCTCTATTCCGTTCGAAATTTGTTGTATGTCATGCCGAATTCAGGAGCTAAAAGCGCATTGAAATACGAAAGCTTGACGAACTCCTTGGTATTTTCGAGAGGTCTATAGTCCATAGCCAGATGCCTGAGTCGATTATTTTATCGGGTCGAGGACTTGGACCACGGTTTAAGACCATTAATTTTGAAACAGGAATATTATTTAAAAAAATTGTTTGCACAATTCAAATAGCAGCGTATATTTGCACCTGCTTAGCTAAGGGCTTCGAAGTGATTTTTCGTGACCTTTTTGAGAAGCGTTTGAACAAGATTTGAATCCCGCTGTTGCGGGAGTGCACCGAAGGGCGAGCGATAAGCCGTCGCCGGGTGAACAAAATCATTGGTCTGGTAGTTCAGTTGGTTAGAATACCTGCCTGTCACGCAGGGGGTCGCGGGTTCGAGTCCCGTCCAGACCGCCAAGTAAATAAGGGCCTCCGAGAGATTGGAGGCCTTTTTTATTTTGAATTACTTCTTTTACTCTCGATTTACTCTTGAAATTGAGAATTGATAATATTTTTCTTAAGGGAATTTTATATAATTTGATTTCGATTGAATTGTATATAAATGAGAGGTCAGCTGTTAGTCAGCAATACCTCCCGGTTTCAAAGAAGACTATTTTTTGAAGGAAGAGATTATTATGCAAAATAGATGCACTCTTTAAAACTGGTGCGATTTATAAAGTGTGGACACAAATTAATTGTTACCTCTGAAGACAATTTATACCTTTTGTTTTTCTTCGATTTTATGAAATATTTACGACTAGTGAGTACCATTAGTACTAGGTATAAAGCCTTAATCAGCTTAATGTTTTCTTAAGCGCTTAAAAATTCTCAGATAATATCGATTAAATTTCCCTAAATTTAGGTGTACTAATTATTGACTCTTTTAAACCTATTGAAAGGTGCATACGGATATAACTACATTTAAGTTAAAACACTTGGTTGGTTCTAAAAAGGGAACTAATAGAAACAAAAATCAAGATCGATTTTTGATAATTGAAAAAGATAGGTATAGTTTATTCATGGTATTTGATGGTGTAAGTTCGAATCAAATGAGCTATTTGTTTATAGATGAATTTAAAAAAAGGGTTATGTTTGAATCTAAAGTTGCCGAGATTTCGGAGCATACTTTGGGTAAAGTCCTATATGAAATAAATAAGAAGCTTATTCAATCGGGTTTGAAAGGAATGAGTACCTTGTCTTTATTATTTTTTAATATCATCAGGAACAATGTTGAATTCTTGAATATTGGGGACTCAAGAATCTATATTTTTACAAATCAATATCTGGAAAAAATAACAGAAGATGATGCGCTGCTTGGCCGCAACAATATTATTACTAAATACTTGGGGTTAGAGACTTTGACGCTGGACGATTTTCAGCTCGAAAAAACGAGTAACGATTGCAATTATTTATTGTGTACCGATGGATTCTATACGTTAATGGAGAACGAGTTGAAGGAATACTTCGCGACTCTGAACTTTAGAAAGCTCCAGAATATTAAAAAGAAGTTATTGAGTCTACAGAAAGGGAATAACAGCGACGATTCGTCCTATATTATCATTAAAAATGAAATTTCAAACTGAGACTGAACTTGTTGAGCTATTAATGAAAACCTTAAAACGTAGTTTTGGCAAAGACTACATTGAAATATTTGAAGAAGTCTCTCTTGGATATGGCGTTGCGGATATTGTTTTAACTAGACTTGTTAAACCTCGGAAAAAGCTGGAATCATCCAAATTTTTTCTAACCAATTATGATATTAATATTTACAATATAATACTTAGGACTGGGCATATTTCATTTTCTGAAATAGAAAATATTACAAGAAACTCGAAGAACAAAATTTCAAAATCAGTAGTAAAATTAATTGCTAACAAATATGTAAAAATCGAGGGGTGCGATATCCACATTGATAAGAATTATGAGTTTCCCTTTAATGTAAATTTTGCAATTGAGGCAAAGTTGAAAGATTGGAAAAGAGCCTTAAAACAGGCCTATAGGTATAAGTGGTTTGCCGAATACTCATACGTCGTTATGGATGCCCATTATTCGAATTCGGCTATCAAGAATATAGATGTATTTGAAAAATATAATGTGGGATTAGCAACTATTACAACAACAGGAGAACTAAAGAGATATTATAATCCCACAAGGGAAAGACCTTTTGATCAGAAAATGCAAATTCTTTTTTCAGAACAAATCAAGAATAACTATGAATTTGCCAAGTAGGTCTTCCAAGTGTTTAAATGGTAATTACTACTTTCATTATTCAGAAAAATTTTGTTTGATTCAAGTCGGTCATAGTTGTTGATGGCACTATCTATTAAACGCAACACAAAATCCTTTCTCGAACCTAAGTCGTCAATACGGGAAATTTTCTTTAAAAGTCTTGTGATGGATAAAAGATAATTCTTATTTACATCTGGTTTATGAATATTCCAGGGGTATCCTTGTTGTAAAATGATATCCGAAAAAATATTCTTCTCATTCTTAATAATACTGATTTTCCCCGTTTCATTTAACATGGTTACATCATCAGCCCGGACCATGTTCAAAAGTTTTTCGGAAAAATAATACCCTTTTGAGCCCCCACCAGAGGTGTTTTCCGTAAAGCGCTTTACATCGAAATTTCTTAAATTTTCGTATGTTCCAACAGTTATATAGTCAATGTTGGTTTGTGCCAAATAGAGAATTGCATCCCAATTTGCATAGGCATATATAGTCGTGAAATCCTGGTCTTTTAGTGTTTTAAATACTCTAGATAAATTTTTGTAAATTTTAAAATCAGTTGTTAATTTTTTTCTATACTCCGGTTTGTTTTCACAGGTAATGTAATACCCGTCAAAACAAATATTCATATCGGTACATGCAAATAAAATTTCTTCAACTTTGGCTTTATCAGTGATGACATGATTGGCAAAAGGCAGTGTCATAAAATATTTTTCATCTTTCCTTTTTAATTTTGAAACGTATTTGTTGATGGTTTTGATGGTAGCAACAATATCCTCAACATCTTCGTTTTCATAAAAATTAGGAATTATAATATGTTTGATGTTTTTATCTTTTTGGAACTCGATAGCTTGTTTGACACAATTGTCAAAATACAGATTAGTAATTTCATCCGAATCACAATTTGCAGGATGGAAAGGGAATTCGGATAGCTTGCCTTTCTCCAAGTTTGCACTTTCTTTTTTGCCATAAAACTGAAGATCAACCATCGACAGGTCAATCACTTTTTTCAACAGCGGCTTCTTGTCAAAATCCGCACCATGAGTAAATGCCGTTATCAAAAAAAAGTCTCCAATATTGTGTTCCAGATAGGACTCAATATTCCAATTGGAATTATGTCCCAGTGCATGAGTTACCATCATAATTTAATTAGATTTAAAAAAGATTCAATTTTTCTTGGCCTTTCAGACGGATTGTGTTTAAATACGCCATTACAAAAGATATTTATACTCTCATTGCCTGAATCCACTATGAGCCTGTTGTCTTGAAAGGATCGGTCAATTTCATCTCTCGTCTTTCCAAACGGTAGTGAATCGGTGTACAAATGATATGCAATTATACCCAGACAAAAAAAATCCGTTCTATACGAAATTAGCTTTTTATGGCCATCAAACTGCTCAGGACTGGCAAAGGGCCAAGTATATGGTTGGATACCGGTTCCTGTGATACTTTCATCATCCAATGCTCTTGCAATACCAAAATCGAGAATAACAGGTTGTCCATTCGCCCTAATTCTAATATTGGGAGGTTTCAAATCCCTATGGACATAATTGGCATTCCAAACTGGTTTGAGGATGTTGCTAGCAGCATATATCACCTTACAAACCTTTGGGGCATTGCCAACATAGTCACTTACTAATTCTGAAAGGTCATTTCCCTCAATGTATTCCTCAAGAATAATTGTGTCCTTTCCAAATTTTTCTATCTTTTTTATTACTGGTATTCCTTTGTTCCCGTCAAATTGTTTGCAGATTTTAACTTCTCTTTCAAACCTTTCATCAGCCACTTTTATTATCTTCAAAGCATATTTTTGATTCGCTATAGTAACAATAAAAACAGTTTTTTGACCCCCCGGGCTAGCGCGTTCGTAGTCACTTATATCAAAATGCTTTAGTAAGGCTTTGGAAGGTTCGATTGAAGTCATTCTTAAATAGATATATCAATATAACAAGGTAAATTATCTTGTAGGTCGTGATATGCAAATGAAGAGCGTTTAAAAGTAACCAAAAATGTTTAATTTGATAAATCAACAATGAGGAAATGAGTACAATAACGCCATTCCAGTATTTAATTACAGGTTAAATTTATGAACCTGATATTACCCATTCCAAATACGGTAACGGTAGTTGATGCAACTTTTTGATAACTCTTTAATTTAGGCCTTTCCGGGATATTTTTAGGATTGCGGTCGAACTCCATAAGCTAAACTTCAAAAAGGTGAAACTCTTCATACAATCCGCTTTTGGTAAAGAGTAGAATCCACAATTGCCGGGTTTCCCCTCAGCACATTGCCACTCCATTCCGCTGCGCTCCATTCCGGGCAAAGAGCTTCGTACCAAAGGTCTTGGACACAGGCCCGGATTTTAGCTCATATATTTAGTATGGCGGTGCTATTTGCGCCATAACAACTAACGAGCCCAGACCCTCTATTCCCACCTCAAATCCGGACCAGCGTCCGCTCGGCCCCGATTCATCCCTGTTCTTTTTATTCCGCTTCAAGACGACTTGATATTTCAAACTCCTTGTGTTTTCGATTCCCTTCCGACCTGAACCGTTTCCTTTTTTTGATGGCAAAAAAACAACATCCGTTCTTGGACGGCGGCATAAACCGTTCCGTTCCGCTTCCGCTGCGCTCCAGCTACACTCCACTATTTATACGCCTTACCAAGCCCGGATATTGTATCGCATCAAGCAACAAAAAAAGGTAACGGCGACGGCTCTATGGGAAGTAAATCAAAAACGAAAACCATGAAATCATATCGAACCCTCAAAAACGAAGCGGAACAAAAGTTAAAGAACAAAAAAAAAGGAAAACGCTCCGGATATAATAAGTAAATCAGTTTTCAATGCCCGTGCGATGGTCGTACGGGATTCAATAAACCCTTAAATATCTTAATCATGAGTACGCTCAGAAACAAAGTCCAATTGATTGGCAACGTGGGTAACGCCCCCGAAATGACCGTTTTGGAAAGCGGTAAAAAAGTAATCCGTTTTTCGTTGGCCACCAACGAAAACTACAAGAACGCCAAGGGAGAAAAGGTACAGTCCACCGACTGGCACAACCTTGTAGCCTGGGGCAAAACGGCTGAAATTGTCGACCGGTACGCTGGCAAGGGAAAGCAGATCGCTGTTGAGGGCAAACTGACCTCACGGAGCTACGAGACCAAGGAAGGCGAAAAACGCTTTATAACCGAAGTCGTGGTCAGCGAACTTGTACTGTTGGGTTCCAAGAACGACAATGGAAATGCCGTGTAACGAGTAAAAAACAAGAGGGCGATACCGTCGAAAGTTCCGCCCTCTTTTTCATCACAGTTAACCGTCAAAATCAAAAGCCATGAAAAACAAAGTTAATGAAATCCGGATAACTTATAAGGAACGGGTAAAATCGTCCTTTTGGAAAAAGGTAAATTCCTCAAAGGATGCTGCCGATCTGCTCTACGAACATTGGAGCAAGGACAATATAGAGGTGCATGAAACTTTCAAGATCGTTCTGTTGAACAACAGCAATAAGGTCAAGGGAATCTATCAACTGTCCACAGGGGGAATAACAGGGGTATTGGTCGATGTGCGGTTGATCTTTGCCGTGCTCCTAAAATCACTCTCGGTGGCTTTCGTGCTAGCCCACAACCACCCTAGTGGGACATTGCGACCGAGCGAAGCGGACAGAAAAATCACGAACAAGATCAAAAAGGCAGCCCAACTTTTGGACATCACCCTGTTGGACCATCTGATCATCGTCCCAAACGGTGAGTACTTCAGTTTTGCTGACGAAGGTATCCTATAGAAGGGATGTTATTTCACGAAGGGCCGCCGTTGGGGTGGTCCTTTTTCCTTTGCCCAATCTACAACGTTTTACCCTTACCCGTGCCGATTCCTCAAAAGTACGCCGGAAAAACTCTTAAAATTTAACGGGAATCTTGCAGCCGAAGAAACGGGTGCTAATTTCATTCAAAGCCATAAAAATTTCCCTGCGGGAAAAAAGGAATAGCAAGAGGGCAACACGCTGGCGCGGTGTTGCATGTTCAGATATATTATTAACAAACTGATAAACAGTGTTTTAAGATTAGAAGGTGTAGGGGGGTCGGATGTTCAATCGGTCCAATTTTCGTCAAATAGCCTCCCGGCCCCTGAAAACAGGCCCGAATTTTCGTCAAATCAAAAAATGTACGGCACGTGATGGATTCTTTTTGGACTTTACGCATAAAAAAAGAAACGGCAGTACGCTTTCGGGCTTTCGCACGAACGAACTATAGCACCCAGTCCCTAGCCTTGGAAGGTATGTTGGATTTTTTTAAGTACAACGAGATATCGCCCAGGGAATCGCTCGGTCCGAACGCCCGGACGTTGGAGAGCCTGATCAAAAAAAGGTTCAGCGGACTGGCCGCCATTATGAAGGATATGGAGAAACACGGTGTGCTTCCCACCAAGGCCATGATGCAACTCCTTTTCGAGCATACTCCCCAAAAAAACGGGCGACAAAGTTCGATCAAACCGTCGTCCAAGGAAAAGAACATCCGGGACGATGCATTTTTCCGATCTGCCTTTGATGCCATCGAACTCCAAAAGGAGAACACCATCCTGAAACAAAAACTTGAAGAGTCCGAAAAACGGTTGACCGGGATCCTGGACAAAGTCCAAATAATCAAGGGCAGCTTCGGAAAGTCCAAGTTGGTACTCGAAATGGACCTTAAGGAGTTTCAGCAATTGAAATCACCAGCAAAATAAACGCCATATGTACATCAGCATTACAAAGCAGCATCTCGACAAAACGTTTTCCCGGAGCGCATCGGATTTTGTGGATTATTTACAAAAGGAAAATCAGGGAAAGGAACCGGAAGTGCAGGAACACTTTTTCGACCAGGAAAATGACCGTATTCCACCCGAGCAGGTAACAAAGGAAATCGACGGCAATACTGCCAAACTAAAAAAAACGGAGCCCAAGTTCTATTCCCTGACCATCAATCCGAGCCAACGCGAACTGAAGGCTATCAATAACGACCCGGAACTGTTGCGCCGGTACGTGAGGGAGGCAATGAGGGACTATGCGGCATCCTTCCACCGTGATAGGCCGGTCACCGTGGACGACATCAAATACTTTGCGAAGATCGAACACGGACGCACTTTTAAGGGCTTTGACAGGGAAGTTAAGGAAAACCGTCCTTATCGGGCACAGATCGTAAAGCTGGAAAACGATATAAGAAAAATCGAGCGCGGGGAACTGCAGGGCGATATCCGAAGGACCGAAAAGCGGATAGCTGAATTGTATGCGCAAATCCCACATAAGATTCACGGTGAGGCGATCGTACAGGGGATGAAAAAGCCAGGGTTCCAGACGCATGTGCATATCATCGTAAGCCGAAAGGATGTGACCAACAGATACAGCCTGTCCCCGGGCAGCAAGTATATGGAATCGGAATCCAAACTGAATGGCAGGCTGGTAAAACGTGGCTTTAACAGGAACCTGTTCTATGAACGTGCGGAGAAGACCTTTGATACGATGTTCGATCACAAGCGGAATTTCGTGGAGACCTATGGAGCAAGAAAAACTTATCTCAAGAACCCTCACAAGTATTTTGCGCGTTTACTTGACCTACCGACGAGCGAGAGGAGTGCCGCTTTCAAAATACTGGGAAAAGCGGGCGTTAAGATGCCAATCGTCAGCATTCCCACGAGCAAGGTGCAGGTGGCGCTAAAGACCATCAAAAAATTCAAGAGGGCGATGGACGTGGCGCGGTCCTCGGGTTCCATCGGAATCTGACGGGCTATGGATACTATCTCCACTATACTTCTATATTATGTCACCGCCACCGGTGGCATCCTCTTGATACACCGTTACCTGGACTATTCGATCCTACTGGTATCGGCACTTTTGGTCTACATGGGTTTTACGGCATGCTATGGACAAAGTTTCCTTTTTTCCGTGGATTTTTCGGTACGTTGGCTGGCACCTCTTCAGTTGGTAAGCCTAACGTGCTTTCTGGTCCTGTCCGGTGAAACCGAAAACAGCGCCACATCCAAGAAATACAAGGTCAGGTTCCTGCTCAGGAACGGAATCCTGAGTATGGACAATATCCGTCGGGGCATTTCTATAATCGGCTCCGCTGGAAGCGGGAAAACGGAATCGGTGGTCTATAGTTTGCTGAAGCATTTCTGTAAACACGGTTTTTGCGGGGTCATCCATGACTACAAGTATTTCGAGATCACCGAAATGGCCTATCCCTTGTTCAAAAGCCCCCGGATACCCTTTCATATTATTTCTTTCGACGACATCCACAAGCGGGTCAACCCCATTGCGCCCCGGTATCTGGAAGACGAGGAAAGTGTAAACGAAATTTCACGTGTACTTCTTGAAAATCTTTTGGAACAAAAAGAATCGGTCGCGGCCGGATCTTCCAAGTTTTTTAACGATGCGGTCGAGGGGCTGTTAGGGGGGATGATATGGAAATTGAAAACGGACCGTCCGAAGTATTGCACCCTTCCCCATTTGATCGCCCTGTACCAATATCTGGACGCGGAGGCCCTGGTCGATTGGCTAAGCTCCGATTTCACCGCCAAGGCCATGGCCGATGCCTTTGTTTCCGGAATAGGTTCGGAACGGCAGACCGCTGGTGTTATGAGCACCTTGGCCAACGCACTAAAGAAGATCAGCACCAAACGTATATTTATGGCGCTGTCGGCCGACGAAGTGCCCCTTGACGTTAACAATCCGGATAATCCCTCGGTCGTCTCGGTGGTGAACAATCCCAAGTTCGAGACCGCCTATTCCCCGGTCATAGCGACCATCATCCATACCATCACCAAACAGATGAGCGTACGCAACCGGATTTCGTCCTTCTTCCTGGCGGAAGAGGCCTCCACGTTTCGGTTGCTCAACATGCAGCGTATCCCGGCCACCCTGAGAAGCTATGATATCCTGACGGTCTATGTACTTCAGGACAAGATCCAGAACGACCTCATGTACGGGGACAAGGCGAGCAAGGCCATACTCAGCAACCTGTCCTACCAATTTTTCGGGAAGGCCAACGACCCCGATACGGCAAAATATTATGAACGTTTTTTTGAGATTGTCAAGAGGCAGACCAGAAGTGTAAGCCAGAGCTCCAACTGGAATTTCGATTCGCGTATTACCAAAGGAGAGAAAGAGGTCAGTAAAAGACGTTCGGATGCCTTCTTCCGTCTTCGAATGGGCGAGTTTATCTCCTTCGCCGACGGAAAGGATAGGCGGGTCCGGTTCAAAAGGCCGAATATCCGAAGAGCGTTGCCCGAACCTCGATTCGTTTACGACCATGCGGAAATCACGGCCAATTTTCAGCGCATCCATCTGGAAGTACGCGAAATGATGAATAACCTACTAAAATGATAAGGATAAAGAACGGCAATACTTAAGGATGCTACCTCCTTGCAAAAGTTTGCTGGATTGCGTATTTTTAAAGGTTATTCTTTTAACAAAAAACGATGTGGTTCAACCAGGCAAAATGCGATATCTACATGGGGACCGGCGCGGGAACCAAACTCCTGAAGGAAATCGGTAACGCACAAAAGTCCGTCAAGATTTCCTCGCCGTATCTCTCCCCAAAAATGGTCGACGAACTCATCTGGCTGCACCATCAAGGTGTCAAGGTATCGGTGATTACTTCGGACACGGTCCACGGACATAACGGCAGACAGGAAAGGAGCATAAAGCCGCTCGTAGTACAGAACCGGCATACTGATTCCCGGGCCATCAGGTCGAGAAAAAGATTAAATAGGGCCCGGACAATACTGCAAATTGTCGGTATCGCAATTGCTATACACTTTGTGTACTGGTTTTTCTCGAGCACTAATGGGGACTATTTATTTGCTTTGGCATTGCCTGCTGCGATTTTCATAATCGGCGAATACTTGCGAGGCAAGGCCAAGCGAACAAGGATTTATTCCTATTCCTATTCCCAACTATTTCCTTTTAGGGTTTTCGTCACTCCCGATTCGAATAGGATAAACAATATGTTCGTCCACGGCAAAATCTATATTATCGATGGGCACACCGCCTATTTAGGATCTCTGAACTTCACCGAGAGCGGTACCCGGTACAATTATGAGACTAGGGTGAGGGTAACAGATCTAGACGTGGTCGGTAAGATTGATCGGGAGTTCGATGAGCTCTATAGTCATGAGGAGTTGGTCTATTTTGGGACGGAGGTTTGGGGAAAGCGGTTGTTTGCGGAACCTTTAAACTGAGCAAACATCTATTCTAGTTATGCAATTTTTTCTTTACGCTTTGGTCTTCTCAATGCCATTTATGAATATTTTACACCTCACTAGGCAGCGTACCGAACTGCTCCCGGAGCGTTTAGAATCACTTGAGGGGATTGCTAATCTGCACAGCGAGCCCTTAGAATTATGGGAACATACGGGGTGCTTGCAATATCTCCAAAGACGACACCACAGTTCCGAATTACCGTCATGGGAGGCTACACCCCCTAGTAGGAACCAAAGCCTGCCGAAATTTTTTGGACAGGAAAGCTGACTGGCAACCTTGCTCCATAGAGAATGTATTTGAAAGGGTCGTAATGGACTTCAAAGTCTTTTCGCAGAGACACACATTGACTATTTAAGACTTCGACGAGATTATATCAGCAAAGGCTGTTTCCGGTTAATTCACAGCTTCGGTAAGGCGAACAATTTCGACAGCTCTGTAGCAATGACGATGGAGACCGGATTCGTATTATAGCCACAACAATGATAGGAATCTTTCGTTGTGGATAAATAGGAAGACGGAATAGTTTTTAGAATTAAAAAACAATAGAATGGATTATAATGAACAATTACAATCTGACCAATGGAAAAAAAAGAGGGAAGAAATAATCTCCCGCGACAACAGTTCTTGCAAGGGATGTCATGTTAAAAGAAATCAGCTGTTGGGTTTAATTAGAAAATTTGGAATAAATAGTTACAATGAAATAAAAGCCAAAGGGTATTCTGTTAAAAGATTAGATAATTCTATTAAAATACTCTTAGTCAAAAATAAAATTGAAAGTTCTTGCATCTATATAGGGAATCGAAAGATATTAAATCTAAACAATTTACGGTATGCTTTGCAGTGGGTAAAACCACAAAATCCTTTTGCGCTATAACGAGGAGATATGTCTGTTTTGATAAAAATACGCCAGTCGGGGAAATGTTTGATTTGAATGTTCACCACAAATATTACGTAAACGGCAGAAAGGCGTGGGAATATGATAATGATGCTTTGGTGACTCTTTGTGCGAGTTGTCACAAAAAAGAACATCAAAAAACAAAAATACGGGTTTACAATGAACAATTGGAATTTCAATCGTATGCAAAAATATGTTCTAAATGCTGTGGTTCGGGAGTTCTTTGTAAATTTCACTATTACATGAATGGAGTCTGCTTTCAGTGTATGGGGACCGGCAACATTAATGAATTTGATAAGGCTTGAACACAACAGTAGTTATAATGAGACGGAAGTAACGGGAGTGTAATTTAGAATCTGTCCAGTTTACTTTTCTTCCATTTCAAAACATGTCGGGTTTTAATCCGACGGGTTTTGGAATGCGCCCCCGCGGCAGTGGCACCACATTGGGGTCCGTTTTCAGGTCGAGCTGTATACGGTCGCCAAAATTTAATATAAAGTTGTTGCACCGTCAAGCTCCAGTTATGCAACGGGGCCGTCCATTTCTTTTCGATGTTCCTGGTGGCGAGATAGACCAGTTTGAGCAATGCCATGTCGCTTGTGAAGGCTCCCTTGGTCTTGGTCACCTTGCGCACCTGGCGGTGGAACCCTTCCACGGCGTTGGTGGTCCGTCCGAGCAATTATATGCTGTAAGCATCCGAGCAAGTACACCTAGGGCCGCCGCCCGGCACTACGTACGAAGAACTCGGAACTACCCGAATGCTCTTTCAGTACGAGAACCCCCAAGAACAGACGTAACAGCTCAATATCGACACAACTTTCGAAAACGGCAAGAACGTATTGGATGCCCTGTCCCTTATCGTTAAATTGCAGCTTCTGTAAACAAAATATATTATATGACAAGTACACTACAACGCGCCCAATTACAAAGTCAAATTTGGAAAATAGCCAACGATGTTCGAGGTTCGGTAGATGGATGGGATTTTAAACATTTTGTTTTAGGAACCCTTTTCTATCGATTTATTAGTGAAAACTTTACTATTTACATAGAAGGTGGCGATGATAGCATAGATTATGCAAGTTTATCAGATGATGTCATCACTCCAGAAATAAAGGAGGATGCTGTAAAAACCAAAGGCTATTTCATCTACCCGAGTCAGCTTTTTGCAAATGTGGTTAAAGATGCCAATACCAATGAAAACTTAAATACCGACTTAGCCGCTATCTTCGCGGCTATAGAAAACTCTGCAAATGGTTACCCTTCTGAAGAAGATATCAAAGGCTTGTTTGCAGATTTTGACACCACCAGTAGCAGGTTGGGTGGTACGGTTGAAAATAAAAACAGCCGTTTAGCTAAAGTGCTAAAAGGAGTGGCTGGCTTAAAATTTGGCAGTTTTGAAGATAATAAGATTGACCTGTTTGGTGATGCTTACGAGTTTCTAATTTCTAACTATGCAGCCAATGCGGGTAAATCTGGTGGCGAGTTCTTTACCCCTCAAAATGTTTCTAAGCTTATTGCACAACTAGCAATGCATAAGCAAACCACAGTCAATAAAATTTACGATCCCGCTGCGGGTTCTGGTTCTTTACTTTTACAAGCCAAAAAACACTTTGATAGTCATATCATCCAAGATGGTTTCTACGGTCAGGAAATTAACTATACCACTTACAATCTGGCACGTATGAATATGTTTTTGCACAACATCAATTACGATAAATTTCATTTAGTTCACGGCGATACTTTGATACATCCCGAGCTAGGCGATGAAAAACCTTTTGATGCCATTGTTTCTAATCCGCCCTATTCTGTAAAATGGGCTGGCGATAACGACCCCACTTTAATTAACGACGATAGGTTTGCCCCTGCTGGGGTATTGGCACCAAAGTCAAAGGCAGATTTCGCCTTTGTAATGCACGCCCTAAGTTATTTATCGAGTAAAGGTAGAGCAGCTTTAGTTTGCTTTCCGGGTATTTTTTACCGTGGCGGTGCAGAGCAAAAGATTAGAAAGTATTTGGTAGATAACAACTTTGTAGAAACGGTGATCTCATTAGCGCCTAACTTGTTTTTTGGGACTTCTATAGCGGTAAATATCTTGGTGCTTTCTAAAAGTAAAACTGATACTAAAACACAATTTATTGATGTAAGCGGAGAAGGTTTCTTTAAAAAAGAAACGAACAATAATGTACTATTAGATTCGCATATCGATGAGATTATCAAAATGTTTGATACCAAAGAAGAAGTAGCGCACGTAGCCACAACTATAGATAATACCAAAATAGCCCAAAACGATTATAACCTTTCGGTAAGCTCGTATGTAGAACCTAAAGATACGCGAGAGAAAATAGATATAAAGGTACTGAATAAAGAAGTTGAGCAAACCGTAAAAAAAATAGATAAGCTTCGTTCTGAGATTGATATTATTGTAAAAGAGATTGAAGGATGAGCAAAAACAACAGTAACGTTATAATATACAAAAATGATGATGGACTTGCTCAATTATCAGTTCATTTAGAAAATGAAGATGTTTGGTTAACCCAAAAACAACTTGTTGAGCTCTATCAAGCTGCAAAATCTACAGTGAGTGAGCATATTAAGAATATTTATGCCGATGAAGAATTAAGACCCGAAGCAACTGTTCGGAAAATCCGAACAGTTCAAATGGAAGGTGGCAGAGAAGTAGCTCGAAATTTAGAATACTATAATCTGGATATGATTATTGCTTTGGGGTATAGAATAAATTCCAAAATTGCAACACACTTTCGTATTTGGGCAACCCAACGCTTAAAGGAATATATTGTAAAAGGTTTTACAATGGACGATGAGCGTCTTAAGAATCTTGGCGGTGGAAACTATTGGAAAGAGTTATTAGACCGCATACGCGATATACGCTCAAGCGAAAAAGTAATGTACCGCCAGGTATTAGACTTGTATGCTACTGCAACAGACTACGACCCAAAAAGTGAAGAGAGCATTACTTTTTTTAAAATCGTACAAAATAAACTGCATTACGCCGCTCACGGCAATACCGCCAGCGAAGTTATTTTTTTAAGAGTAGATAGCAATAAACCCTTTGCCGGTTTAACCAATTTTAAAGGAGAACAACCTACACAGGCCGAAGCTATGGTCGCTAAAAACTTCTTAGAAGAAAAAGAGCTAAAAGTACTCAACAACTTAGTAGCCGCGTATTTTGATTTAGCGGAATTAAACGCTATTGAAGAAAAAGAAATGCGTATGGCAGATTATGTAAAAGAATTAGATAATATTTTAGCAACCACAGGGCGTAAAGTATTAAAAAATGCAGGTAAAATCTCTAATGCCAAAGCCAAAGAGAAAGCATCTCAAGAATACAAAAAGTACAAAGCCAAAAACCTAAGTACGGTAGAAAAAGATTATTTAAAAACCCTTGCTGCACTAGAAAAGAAAGCAAAAAAAGAAAGCCGTAAAAAATGAGTGAGTTAGATAAACTATTGGAAGGGGTTGAAGTTGAGTGGAAATCATTAGGTGAAGTTTGTGATTTCAAGAATGGCTTTGCTTTTAAAAGTCGTCTCTTTAAGGAAGATGGGTTACCAATTATTCGGATTACTAATATCGATGGAAGGAATATTGATTTGTCTGATGTTAAGTTTTTTAATGCGGAAGATTATAATACTAGTAATCTATCTAATTATATTATAGAAAAAGGCGATGTTTTAATAGCTATGTCAGGTGCGACTACAGGTAAAATAGGATATTATAATTTTATAGATCCTGCTTATCTTAATCAACGTGTAGGCAAATTTGAACCAAAAGAAATACTTAATACTCGTTACTTATATCATTACCTTCTTACTAAAGCGGAATTTATTTATATTTTGGCTGGTGGCGGTGCTCAACCTAATTTAAGTTCAAATAAACTTAAAGAAAAACTTGAAATCCCCATCCCTTGCCCCGATAACCCTAAAAAATCTTTAGAAATTCAACAAAAAATAGTTGATATTCTCGATACGTTTACTGAGCTTACAGCAGAGCTTACAGCAGAGCTTACCGCGCGTAAGCAGCAATTTAGCTATTATCGAGAACAGTTGTTGACTTTTGAGACAGGTAAAGAAACCAAGCAAATACCATTAGGTGAAATTTATGATTTTAAATATGGTACAGGAAATACAATTCCTAAATCTGGAGGAGATTATCCTGTATATGGTAGTAATGGTATTGTGGGGCGACACCAAGAGTTTAATAGTGAAGATGCTCCTGTAATTGGTCACATAGGAGCTTATGCTGGTATAGTTAACTGGGGAAAAGGCAAACATTTTGTTACTTATAATGGAGTGATATGCAAGCCCAAATCGAAGGATGTTTTGCCTAAATATGCTTACCATCTTTTATTACTTCAAAATTTTGGATCAAAAGCTAATAGTGGTTCACAACCATTCGTATCTTATAACATTTTAAAGGCCCCAGTAGTTTGTGTTCCCTCAAAAGAAGAACAAGAACGTATTGTTTCAATTTTAGATAAATTTGACACCCTTACCACTTCTATAAGTGAAGGTTTACCTAAAGAAATAGAATTGAGACAAAAACAATATGAGTATTACCGTGAAATGCTACTAAGCTTCCCAAAACCATAAGAACAATGAGTACTTATAAAACCATAGCAGAGTCAAAAAACTTTATTGTTTTAGATAAATATAAAAAGTTTTCAGAGCTTAACGAAGCACCAGTTAGCTATCAAACAGAAGCAGATTTAGAAAAAGAGCTTATACAAGACCTAAAAAATCAAGGTTACGAGCTACTTCCGCAGCTTAATCAGGAACGTATGCTGGCAAATGTTCGGGTGCAATTGCAAAACCTGAACGATATGCAATTTACGAACAGTGAATGGCAGCGTTTTTTAGTAGAATATTTAGATAAACCCAGCGATAATAGTACTGATAAAACAAGAAAGGTACACGACGATTATATCTATGATTTTGTATTTGACGATGGGCATATACAAAACATTTATTTAGTCGATAAACAGAATATGACGCGTAATAAGGTGCAAGTCATTTCACAATTTGAGCAAAAAGGCACACACGCCAATCGTTATGATGTCACGATTTTAGTCAATGGTTTACCCTTCGTACAAATTGAACTTAAAAAAAGAGGTATTGCCATTCGGGAAGCCTTTAACCAGGTACACCGTTATACTAAAGAAAGTTTTAATACTACAAATTCACTGTTTAAATACTTACAGCTATTTGTAATTTCTAACGGTACAGATACCCGGTATTTTGCAAATACCGTAGAGCGAAACAAAAATAGTTTCGACTTTACAATGAATTGGGCAAAATCTGATAATTCGCTTATCAAAGATTTAAAAGATTTTACGGCTACTTTTTTTGAGAAAAATACTTTACTCAATATTTTGCTTAATTATTCGGTGTTCGATATAAGTAATACCTTGCTCATAATGCGTCCTTATCAAATTGCTGCAACCGAAAGAATTTTATGGAAAATTAAAAGTAGCTATGAAGCTAAAAAATGGGCAACTACAGAAAGTGGCGGTTATGTTTGGCATACCACAGGCTCAGGTAAAACCTTAACCAGTTTTAAAGCGGCACGCCTTGCAACAGAATTAGATTTTATAGATAAAGTATTGTTTGTCGTAGATCGTAAAGATTTAGACTTTCAAACAATGAAGGAGTATCAACGCTTTTCTCCAGATAGTGTAAACGGTTCAGAAAATACTGCCGGATTAAAGAGAAATATAGAGAAAGACGATAATAAGATTATTGTCACCACCATTCAAAAATTGAATAATCTTATTAAAAGTGAAAATAATTTAGCCCTATACCAAAAGCAAGTCGTTTTTATATTTGATGAAGCGCATAGATCACAATTTGGGGAAGCTCAAAAAAACTTACAGAAGAAGTTTAAAAAGTACTATCAATTTGGATTTACAGGTACGCCAATATTCCCTGAAAACGCTTTAGGTGCAGATACAACGGCAGGCGTATTTGGTCGTGAATTACACTCCTACGTAATTACCGATGCGATTCGGGACGAAAAAGTATTAAAATTCAAGGTAGATTATAATGATGTTCGCCCTCAATTTAAAGGAATAGAAACAGAACAGGATTTAGATAAATTAAGTGCCAAAGAGAACAAAAAGGCATTATTACATCCTACAAGAATCAAAGAAATATCACAGTATATTTTAAACAATTTCAGGCAAAAAACCCATAGAACTAAAGGAGGCAATAGCGGTTTTAATGCAATGTTTGCGGTAAGTAGTATAGATGCAGCAAAGTCCTATTACGAAATGATAAATGAGTTGCAAAAAGATAGCGATAAGCCTTTAAAAATAGCAACCATTTTTTCTTTTGCAGCCAATGAAGAACAAAATGCAATAGGTGAGATTCAGGATGAGACCTTCGAGCCTGCTGCAATGGATATGAGTGCCAAAGAATTCTTAACCAAGGCTATTGGTGATTATAACCAAATGTTTAAAACAAGTTTTGGGGTAGATAGCAAAGAATTTCAAAATTATTATCGTGATTTAGCCAAAAGAGTAAAAAATCAGGATATCGACTTTTTAATTGTCGTAGGGATGTTCTTAACCGGTTTTGATGCTCCTACTTTAAACACCTTGTTTGTAGATAAAAACCTGCGTTATCACGGTTTAATGCAAGCCTTCTCACGTACCAATCGTATTTACGATGCAACAAAAACTTTTGGAAATATTGTAACCTTTAGAGATTTAGAAAAAGCTACGGTAGATGCGATTACGCTATTCGGTGATAGTAAGACAAAGAATGTTGTTTTAGAAAAAAGCTATAAAGAATATTTAGAAGGATTTGAAGATATTGCCACAGGAAAAGCACGTCGGGGTTATATAGAAATTGTAAATGAGCTAAACGAAAAGTTCCCGAATCCAGATCAAATAGAAAAAGAAAAAGATAAAAAAGAATTTTCTAAACTTTTTGGGGAATATTTAAGGGTTGAAAACATCTTACAGAATTACGATGAATTTACACACCTTAAAGAACTTCAAAAAATAGATAAGAATGATATACAAGCTATTGAAGAGTTTAAGGAGGATAATTTCTTAAGTGATGCAGATATTGAAAAAATGCAGGACCTTGAAGTGCTGGAAGAACGAACTGTACAAGACTATCGCTCTACCTATAACGATATTCGCGATTGGATAAGAAGAGAAAAACAAGGTAATGAAGCAGAAGAATCTACTATAGATTGGGACGATGTAGTATTTGAAATAGACTTGTTAAAATCACAAGAGATAAACTTAGATTATATTCTTGAATTAATATTTGAAAATAATAAGAAAACAAAAAGTAAGGCAGACTTAGTAGAAGAAATAAGACGCGTAATTCGTGCCAGTATTGGGAATAGAGCAAAAGAAAGCTTAGTGGTAGATTTTATTAATACTACAGACTTAGATGCTATAGAAGACAAATCCAGCATTATAGATGCCTTCTTTGAATTTGCTCAAAAGAAACAAAAGAAAGAAGCAGAAGCATTAATTGAAGAAGAAAGATTAAATGAAGAAGCCGCCAAGCGCTATATACTATCTTCTCTAAAACGCGAATATGCTAGTGAAAACGGTACAGAATTAAACTCTATATTACCTAAAATGAGCCCTTTAAACCCGCAATATTTAACCTTAAAACAAAAGATTTTTGATAAGATTTCATCCTTTGTAGAAAAGTTTAAAGGGGTAGGGGGTAAATTATGAGATAGTCCCAAACAGGAAACAGTTATACCGCTACAGAGCATCTCTGGACAGCTTGATATTTACACCCTCGATTATCTCGATTTCCAGCTATAAAGCAACGGAGAGTTTTTAACGAAAATCACTATCGGAGACTTGGATGGACATCCAAAGTTTCAACTATACTGAAAACAAGCTTCCTATCTGTAGAACAACCGCATATTTCGACCGCCGTTACGCTCTTTCAGTTCGAGCATCAATTTCTCCGAATCCCCCAGCGTAAACTTTGGCAGCACCACGACAAATGAAACATTCTGTCTATCCTTGACCATTTTCGGGAAATTCTTTGTGTACAGCATGTTCAGCGGTATTTTCTGATAGGAGGATTTTCGCCGTTTATTGCCGTGTACCTTAAAATTTTTCAAATAGTCCACTTCGAAATCGACACCGGAACGATTGCGAATTTCAATTAGCGCGTACACCTCGTTGCGGTCATATATTAAATCCCTCAACCGTAAAACAACACCCTTTTTCCGCTTCCGTTTAAGTGAGCCATTGTTTTGCTCGAGCTGGAAGAAGCTGAAGTTTTCAAAATATTTCATCCGGTACCGGAGCGAGTCGCCACCACTATCATACGATTCGCTACCAACGGTCTTTGAAACGCTATCAACTCTTGCATGTACCCGAGGCGGAAACTCATTGCCGATGCGATCCACATCCTTCACAAAGTAACTCAGGGTATCCAAAACCTTCCGGTAAGCGAGCCGATAGCTGTAGATGTCACCGGTCTCGGTAATAACGAGCAAATTGCTGTTCTTCCCTCTTACTCCCTGAACAATCCCTACGTGCTGTGGACTGTCCCTGTTGTAGCTGAAGGTGTAGTTCTCGGAGCCTGTCAGGGCCTGGCTTATTGTACCGGGAAAAAACAAGGCCACCGCATCCCTTTCATTGGTGAAGATGGTTTTCAGACTCTGAGCGTATATGCCGACATGGGCCATAGAGATTATGAGAGACCAAAATAGTTTCATAACGAAGGTTTTAATATGAGTTGGTACTGGTTGTAGATCGTAGCCCTTACATTACGGTTGTTCCGGCGGAAGACCTGTTTGATCCCACCTATCTGGGGAACGCCCGGAATATTGATATCCTGTATAATATCGTCCAGCACCTCCCCGGTCGCCTCGGCGCGGACGCTGTTCTTGATATAGATTCCCTCATTGCCGTCCATCAGATCGAATGCCTTGAGATCGACGGCATTGTTGTCGATATTGGTAATACGGATGAAGACCCGGTTCGCCTTGAAACTGACAAAACCATAGACCAGGGAGTTGCGGGATATCGAGTCTCCCTTGATGATGGCGTCCACTGCCAGTCGGAGCTCCAGACGTTCCCCGTTTCTGACCGTCTGCTCTCCGTTGACCTCGACCATAATTAGTGCATCCGTTTTATTCGTCTTGCTGTTCACGGCCTTACTTTTAGGCCGTTCCGGAGTATCGAAGAAGGCGTTATGTGATTTTGAGAAATCGGGCTTGGAAGACTTGTTCTTTTCCTGACCTTCACGGTTAGTGGGCGGACCGGACCCGGAATTGGTTTCCGCCCCATAGTCGATGCGACCGTTCCTGTAGATGCTATCGACGATCCGCTGCCTTTCCGTTTCCTGGAGCGACGTTCCGGAAGAGTCCAGAAGGGACTCGTCATAGATGCTCGGGGCATTGGACTCCCTGACTTCCTTGAGGTCGTTGACGGCATCCAATTTCGAATCGTATTCTTTTGTTTCCTCTTTTAGCTCCGGGACGTCCGGCTGCTTCAGGTCGGCTTCGACCTCATCCTCGTTTCCCATAAGAAAAACGGCATAGGCGATGATAAAGGTCGCAACGATACCGATAATGCCGATAAATATGATCTTGTTCCTGTCCATTTCCATACTTATTTGCCGTTGTTGATTTTCTTTAGGGATTTCTCGAAGAACCCAGTTATTAATAGTCCATGGGTATTGTTGGGGAAATTTCGGTCCACGGTCATCAGGTTACCGATGGTGATAAGTAGATAGCGGTCGACTGCCGAGCCCCTGTTGATCTCGAAAACGGTTTCCGTCCTGAAGGACATTCCGCCTTTTGCCAACGTCAGTCCGGTGTCCACGGAAATCACCTTTTGAACCAGGGAATATTGCAGCAGCCGGTTATAGACTCCGTCCGCTTTCTTCTGTCGGTATACGTTGTCGACGGTACTATCGCCGAGCCAAAGGGCCTTTTCAAGATTTCGTTGATAATTGCTCTCGTCTATCCCATAGAAATAGTTGTGGAACAGATCGAGATGCGCAAGTGCCTCGACCTCGATATTCTCTTTTTGGGACACCAGTTTTAAGGGGATTATAGATCCGTCGCCGTTCACAACGAACGCGCTGTTCAACATACGGTCGTTGAACCGCAGTACGGTCAGTATGGCAAACACGCTGGTCAATAGGCAAGTAACAGTTACCGTGAGTACGATAAAGCGGTTGGTCCGGAGAACGCTATAGATGTTTTTATACGGTGTCTTCATATTTGAGTGTTTAATACCGGTCATGGCGTGAACAGCCTAAAAGTGAAACTTGTCGCCCGTTTGTAGAGCTTGAACTTGAGCAAAAGGATGAACCCGATGCCCGCCAGTTCGATCACCGGGGCGAACAGCTCGCTCCCGAAGTCGGTCCCGAAAAGGCTCGGCCAAAAGTTGTCGTTGATCTCGTTATGCAGCTCATTGACGAAAACGTTGACCAGAAAAAAGGCCGGAACGATCATATACACCGCGGCGTAGAGCTTAAAGAAGCGATAGCCCAACTCCCTGAACTTTTCGAACACCGACATACTGATCACCAGGGGGAAGAATGCCTGCATGATGCCCAAGAGAAAATATCGTTCGGCCAGAAATAGGGGGTAAATGAACAGGTCGAGCACCCAAAGCACAAGGCTCAAGGCCCAGGCGAAGGCACGGATGCCCAAAAAGGGCGTGGCCAGCCACTCGTACAGCAGGCCCATTGCCTTGGCCGTGGCATCCAACAGCCCGAGATCTTCCTCTACCTCTATTTCCTGGATACCTAGGGGCAGAAGGATGGGGGCCGTGCCCCGGTACTGGGCTTCGATGGCCACCAGAATGGAATCGAAGGCGTCCAGCACCTCGGTGGAGAAAATGACCACTAGAACAACCGCGAAGTTCTTGATCAGCTCGGCAGGGGTCAGTCCCCAGGTGAGCCCTTGGCTCGAGGCCCCTCCCTCGTAGTACTTCTTGATGATGTTCACCAGAAAAAATAGAACGGCCAATGTCTTCATCCCAACTATGGTGTAGGATGCGAAATCACTCTCTTTGATGGTCCTGAAGACGGCATCCACATATTCCAATCCGATGGACAAAAACATAGTTGTGGGCTTTAGTAGTTGGTTTCCCTGTTGTTGATCTTGTCCTGCATTTCCCGAAAGGAAATGACCATGAGGTACCGCTTGTTCTTCAGGGTGATATCGGCTACCATTTTCTTGGAATCGTCCCGCTGGGCCTCGAGGATAGCCAAACGTTCGGCATCGTTCAATTTTAAAAAGTCGTTGGAAAGCACCTGTTCCATGAATTCGAGATTGCTCAGCGAGCCGTCGATGATGGTATTAAAGGCATCGGACACCGCTTCGACCTCGTCGGGACGGATATAGGGGGAATTCAGGATGCCCTTCAAGTCCCTTCGGACCATGTTGACCAGGGCCTTGTTGTTTTCGGTAATCTCCTTTACGGCCTCGTATTGTTTCACGGCGTTGTTGACCTTTTCTATGGTTTCCTTGGCCTGCTTTAGAAACTTGACCGTCTTTATCATTTCCGAGGTCTGTTTGGCGGACTCGAAAATCTGCTTGACCAATGAGATGAAGTTGGTATTGTCGTAGACCGGGATTCCCTGGGCCTGTGTTTGTCCGGTCGTCGCCATGAACATCAAGACGGGCACAACGATTGTTTTGATTACTGTTTTCATAGTGTTTCGTTTTAATTCGATGGATGTGGGTTTTAGTGCTTTTGGCCGATAAACTCCGTAATGGCCTTTTGCATATCGTGATGTTCGCGGTAAAGCCTCATAATGGTCTCGTTCTCCTCGCCATCGGTGAGGTAGGCCGCATAGACCTCGGATGGCACTTCCAGCCGGAAGATGTTGCTCTCCTTACCTATCTTGATAAAGATCTCGGTGTATTTCCGCTCGCCCCTCAGGTCGTTCTTAATGGATTTCAACTGGTTCAGGTCATGGCCGGAGAGGTTCAGGCGTTCAGCCAGCTCGGCGTAGCCCTTTTCGTTCCGAAGGCTATAGATGACTTGGGTGTTCTCGAGCACGCTGGCGGAGACCGAATTGTCGGGCAATTGGTTGATGGACTGCAGTATGATGCCGATCGCACCGTTCTGCTTGCGGATGGCCTGGTAATAGAACTCCACGCTTTCGAGGACGTTGTCGAACTTGAGCTGTTTGGCGAATTCGTCGAAGAGGATGATGCCCTTTTCGGCACGGTTGCGCCAGATGGTCCTTTGGATGGCCGATTTAATAAGTTTGAGCATCACCGAGAGCACTTCCTTGTTATCCTTTACCTCGTCCAGTTCGAACACGATCAAACGTTTGTCTTCTATCTTATAGGACTGGTCTTCCTTTACCTCGAACAGGAAGCTATAGAGTCCGTCCCCGACATATTCGGACATGATATGCAGAAAATTGGATATGTTGAAGTAGGCCGCATCGATACTGAGCCGGTCGAGCAGGTCCTGTTTGCTGTCCCTTACAAAATTGTAGAACCCTTCCAGGGAGTGGGTGCCATCCGGGAAACTCGTGTAGTAATGCCGCAGGATTTTTTTCAAAGCCACCTCCTGTGCCTTGGCGACCTTAAGACCCGAAGCGAAGAGCTCCAGAAGAAAGATTGTCAGGTCTTCCAACCGCTCCGGGCTTAGGTCATGTAGGTCGTTGATGTAGAACGGGTTGATGCCAAGGCTCTTTCCCTGCTCGTAACGCAGGGTGATATATTGATCGGGATATAGTTTTGCGAATTTCGTGTAGCTTCCTCCGAGATCGATGATGACCAGACGGACCCCGCTTTCGAAATATTGGCGTAGGATATTGTTGGCCAGAAAGGATTTGCCTTCCCCTGTCGGCGCGAAAATAGCAAAGTTCCTGGCCTTGATCCGTTTTTTCCGTTCGTCCCACACGTCCTTAAGGACAGGCGTATTGTGCCGTCGATCGTTAAAAATGATACCGCTGGCATCCGATTTGTAGTTCGTGTTATTGATCAGAAGGCATAGCGCATGTTTCAGATCGGTCACGTACAGATCGTCGTCGGAAAAATTCGGCGAGAAGCAGCAATAGCTGTTCAGCAGATAGTTCTTTCGTTCCTCACCCTTGGGATAGTAGGGTACGATATCCAGCTCCTTGAATTCGGTCTTGATACGGGAGGCAATGCGGCTTAGTCCGTCCTTGCGTTCGCTCCAAAAAACAACGTTGAGATGACCTCGGATAATCCTGGCATTATCGTCCCGATTGATCTGGTCGAGGATGGCGCTAATTTTTTCATGAACCACCTTGTTCTGGGTGCCGAAATTGGAGCTTTTGCTGAGTTCCTCCAATCTTTTTTCCAATAACCTGCGCCATTTGTGCTTGTCGTCAAGGAATATGATCTGGTTGACGATATGGTTCTCGTCGAGCTTGAGCCCCAGACCGTCGATAAACCCCTGATGGAAAACAAAGTCGTCGGAGGTGAATACATCGTCGGTCTTGCTGCTATGCACCTTTTCCCCGAAACACATTTCGTTGTTGACGGCGAGCACGTCAAAAAAATGGGATCCGATCTGGGCATGGTCCTTATTGAGTACGATATCCGTGTCGAAACCCTCATTGAACCCATTAAAAAAAGTGTCGGTGTGATTTAGGATTTCCAGTTGGTTCAGGGGAACAAAATCCATTTTCTGGCTGTTGTTCAGAAATCCTATGGAATCCTTGACCGCTCCGACAAAGCTCCTTAAAGTCTCGTTCAATTCTTCCGGCACCTTTGTAGAAATCCGTTTGAACGGATTGACATATTTCGCCCTGTTCATCCCCTTGCTCTTGGGCCAGATAAAAAATAAATGGGACCCATGGGATATGAACCGGCGACCTTTGAAATGGGAATGCGTCGCTTTTTCCAAGAAGGTAGAATTAGGGAGCTGTTCCGCGGTATAGGGAAGCTTCTGATAGATATCCTGTTTATGGACGACCGTTCCGGCAGGGAGTGACTTCAAGGCTTGGAACCAACTGCCGTGCAGGTCCTCAAAATCCTTTTCCGAAAGGGAATGGATTTCTGGTAGGTCTGCCCTGTAACATAATATCAGGTTGCCATTATTGGCAAAGATTATATTCTCTTGAATGTCCGCTATCGGATAATGTTGTGTCAGGTCAATCCTCATAGTGTAGGGTACTTGTTTTTTTGTTGGAAATGGCCGAAGGGAAAATTTTGGTAAAATGCAAAAGATGCGGACGGTGCGTCAGTTTTAGAAGGACGAAGTACATCATAAGATTGACCGTCACCGCCCCGATGAGCAACATGAGGCTGAAGGAAAATATGATGACCAGCAGCGACCCGATCACACCCATCATCTGCAGGGCGAACAATGAAACGGGAAGCCCGAAAATCAATGCCCGTCTGCGAATATTTCGATATACTTTATATCCTTTCATTAGACGACCAAGGTTATCAGGTAGGTGAAAATACCGACGACGGCCCCGGCGATGAGCACGAATACTAGTACGCGGGTAATCCCTTTTTTGAGGTCCGCGTTCTCGCCGAAGAAATGTCCCGCATTGAAAAGGAACCCGACCAGAAAGATGACGCCAAGGATAATCGGAAAGATTACCCGTATCGTATCGGAAATCTCGTTGACGGAATCCTCTATCCCGCCGATCTGGGCGTAGGTGGGTGCGGTTACCAGTAGTAACAACAAAAGCATCCTGATCTGTTTTTTCATGACTGTTAGTTTTTGATGCCCAAATCGGGCGGTGGATGAATTATTCGTTGTGGAATTTCTAAAGGAAGGGACGGAACTACGAGAATCGACTAAAAATTAACACCCTCGGGCGTTAAAATTTCGAGTATTCTAAGCTTTGGACGGAATTCGATGAAAATTGTGCAACACGCACTTAAAAGTTCAATCGATGAAAAGGTCCTATCTATATTTTTTCTTATGCGTTTTTGCATTTGGAGCTTACTGTGTATCCGGGCAGGACGACGGCGCCGGGCCAATTATCGTTATCGACCCGGGCCATGGAGGTATGGATTCGGGTACCGTCGGAATAAACGGTCGCAAGGAAAAGGAAGTGGTCCTGAAAATCGCTGCGGAAATACTTCGTCTGAACAGGGAGTTGTACCGAGATCGTTTGAAAATCTACAGCACCCGCTATATCGATACGCTGGTATCCTTGAAGGATAGGGCGAAACTTGCCAACGCCCTAAAAGCCTCGGTCTTAGTATCCATACATTTTAACTACGCCGACAGCAAGGATGTGCAGGGTTTTGAGGTCTACATTAAAAATAGTAATGAACCGTCCGCAAAGCTGGGCGGCCTGTTCGTAGAAGGTTTAAGCAAGAAATTAGGTCTTAAAAATCGGGGATCAATGGTCGGAAACTTTCATGTGCTTCGGGAAAGCGGATGCGAGGCTAGCGTCTTGCTGGAATTGGGATTTTTGTCAAACGAAGCTGAAGCCGGGCATATCGGTAAGGAGTCCAGCATCTCGGCATACGCGCTTTCGATTTTAGAGACTATGTTTAAATATTTGGGATATGATTGAGATTGCGAAGACTTTGGCGATACTTCTTAAGACACTGGTTACGGATTTATTCCAATTTTTATTGGATGTTTGGAGTAGAGTTAAATGAAGTTATGTTATTTTTCAAACTGATTCGGACAGACAGTGAAACAACACGGATATACCTTTGTACTTTGATTTTTGCTGTTGGATTTTATTGTGCCTCTACATCTCGAAAGGTCGTTCAATGCCTCAAAAAACGACTTTCAAAATACACCTATCATTGACTTTGTACCCTTAATATTGCACTGGAAATATACCGCAGGATGGCAATTAGAAATTAAGAATCTTTAACTTCAGTTTTGTTTTTATTTTATTATTCCATAATATTAGTTAATAATTGCTTAAAACTATAGCGAATACCTATGTAGTTTTTCGAAATTAGAGAGATTCATTATTAAAGAACATTTATGGATTCCAATTGTGCCAAGGTGTCGAAATTATGGACCAAAATCCAAAAGGGAAATAAAAAAGCTCTGAGCGACCTTTATGGAATGTACGCCGATGTTCTCTACCAGTTCGGAAAGTCATGCTCTTCTGACAGCGGCCTTGTTGAAGACGCCATTCACGATCTGTTCCTCGAACTTTATATCCGTAGAAAAAAACTTCCCGTTGCCCGGAACGTTAAAAATTATCTGTTTACAATACTGAAGAGGAAAATAGCAGCACTATCTAAAAATAGACCATTAGTTATCTCCTCCGAGGAAGACCCGAACGGTAAAATATTTCGAAACCAAGAGCTTTCGAAAGAAACCGAAATAATGGCTAATGAGGAAAAAGAAGAATTAGGCTTTCTTCTATCGAATGCTATCGACAAGCTGACCCCGAAACAAAAAAGAGGGGTTCTCATGCGGTTCTACCAAAATAGCACCTATGAAAAAATGGCCTTGGACCTTGGTGTATCAATAGGCACTGCACGCACCCTGATATACAGGTCTATGCAAAACATGAGGAGGAACCTGTCCTGATTGCGCCCATCTTCAACCTCATATTGCTTCACAAAAGTAAAATAATCGATTTTTTTTGTCTATAAAAAGCCATTCTACCATACTATATAGTAGAATGGTCCGGCAACAGATGTTTTTCGATTGCAATTTTTCCTCAATCGATTCTTATCTAGAAGCTGAATAAAACCCTTATTTTGAGCGATACTTTTGACGAGGATAGAAAAAATCGGTTGAACGATAGGATCCTTGCATCCGTTGATCGTTACGATAGCCGGAAGCGGGTGATAAGGATATCCTACATTTCATCGATTGCCGCTATTTTGATCATAGGTATATTTACCTACTCTTATTTTGACCAGGCGACTTCCCCATCGAATTTGCTTCAAAAGGCGGCGGCATCGAGCAACCTTGATACTTCCGGTAGCGAGGTCCGGTTAATACTTAATGATCAAGAGGAGATAGGTATTTCCGATAAAGAACCGGAGCTGGTATATTCCAGTAACGGTACCGCGATAAAGATCAATAACGAAAGAAGTCTAAATCAATCCACCGACCGTCCTGGCAGAACCAGCTACAACACGCTTGTTGTTCCCTTAGGTACAAAATCCCAACTTACCCTTTCGGACGGGAGCAAGGTCTGGATCAATTCCGGTTCGAAACTGACCTATCCGAGCCGTTTTGCAAAAGGGAAACGGGAGGTCGCTCTGGAAGGGGAGGCCATTTTCGAGGTCGCTCATAATACCGAGAGCCCTTTTCACGTATTGGCAGGCGGAAACGATATTAAGGTTTTGGGAACCGTTTTCAATGTGACCAGCTATAGGGACGATGATTACGTCAGCACGGCACTACAGAGCGGTAGCGTTGAGATTGGATACACCGATGAGAGCCGATTTTTCGACAGCGATAAATCCATTACCATAGTTCCCGGCACCTTGGCGTCCTACAATAAAAAGAAGCAGAAAATAAATGCAAAAAAAACGGATATCGCTCCCTATTTCTCTTGGAGGGACGGGGAGTTCATTTTTCAGAACGACGACCTACGCTATATCATGAAAAAGATATCCAGACATTACGGAGTTTCCATCACCATTACGGATGACACCTTGGCACGGCAGACGTTTTCCGGTAACTTGGATATCGATAACGACTTGGATACTGTCATGGAAATTATGAAAAGGACTTCCAATTTTGAAATTGAGAAAAAAGATAATAGAATAAATATCAACAAACCCAATAGAGAACGCCCATGACGAATAAATGAGGTATAAAAAAACCGGAAGATGCTCCAACATCCTCCGGCGGTTCCAACATTACGCTCACGTAATATTAAAAAACAAAATTATGAATAAAAAGGTAAACTACCTTCTATCTCCATTTCTAGGTCGAACGAACAATATTTTTCTGATTGGCATGCGAGTATCCATCTTACTTCTGTGCATTGGTTTGACCAGCGTTTTCGCCCATACTACAAATGCCCAAAATATCGATATCGACCTTAAGGATGTTCCCATAACAACTTTTTTCAAGGAAGTACAGGAGAAAAGCGATTATGTCATCATCTATAAAGATGAGGTTATAGCGAACACTAAAAATGTTAGCGTAAAGGCCAGCAATGCTACGCCAGAAGCGATATTGACCGATGTCCTGGGACCCCTCGGCCTAGGGTACGAAATTATGGAAAGACAGATCATCATCAACAAAAAAGGGCCAAGTATCGATGATAACGGGTCGAATACCATAAAGACCCCTTTACAAATGACAGTGAACGGCACCGTTACGGATTCAGAGGACGTGCCTTTACCGGGCGCCAATATAGTCGAGAAGGGAACCACAAACGGTGTTACTGCTGACTTTGACGGGAACTTTTCATTGAACGTTGCTGATGAAAACGCGACCTTAGTTGTATCGTATATAGGGTTTTCGACCAAGGAAGTGGATGTTAGTAACCAGAGTACAATCAATGTTTCCTTGGAGGAAAGCGCCGAAGGTTTGGACGAAGTGGTGGTGGTGGGATATGGAACACAAAAAAAGTTAAACCTTACAGGAGCAGTCAGCGCAGTTCAAAGTGAGGACCTACAAAATAGGCCAATAACTAGCGCCAGTCAGGCGCTTCAAGGAGTCCAGGGAGTGTACATAAACCAAGTTGGTGGACAGCCTGGGAATGACGCTGCAACAATCAGAGTAAGAGGTGTAGGGACATTGAACAACAATAATCCCTTGGTCTTGGTAAATGGAATAGAATTCCCCATAAACGATTTGAATCCGAAAGATATCGAGAGTATAACCGTACTTAAGGATGCAGCCTCTGCTGCAATTTATGGATCTCGTGCGGCAAATGGGGTGGTATTGGTAACAACTAAGCAAGGTTCCGAAAACTCGCAAATAACCTATAGCAATTCGATCGGAGTGCAAGAAGTGATTTCGTTGCCAAAGGTCGTAAAGGATCCTATACGTTGGTTTGAATTATACTCGCAAGCACAATTGAATTTCGGTACAAGCGAGGATGCATTGGTATTTCCCCAGTCATTGATCGATGAGTATAGGGCAGGCATGAAATCAGACCCTTTCACCTATCCAAATAATGATTGGTACGATATCATGTTCAATCTAGCCATTATTCAGGAACACAACCTGAGATTTACCGGAGGCAGCGAAAAGACCAGCTTTGCGCTTTCTTTGGGAGTACTTGACCAAAACGGGGTCTTGAGGGGAACCAATTCAAATCGATACAATGCCAATTTTACGATTAATTCAGAAATGAACGAGAGTATTTCGGTCGGAGGGACTTTCAATTTCTCTTATAAAAACCGTAATGAGCCGGTTGTCGGCATAGCCGAAACCATGGAAATGACCTTTAAGGCACAATCCTATCATCCTACCAAACTTGAGGACGGAAACTATGGGATGAACTTTTTCGATATTCCTGGGCACCGTAGGTTTCGTAATCCTTTGGCGCTTGCGGAGGAGGGCGATACCGACATTAAAAACCTAAAATTGTTTTTGAATACATTTGCCGAGGTAAAACTTCCTTTCGATATTGAATATAAGCTTAATGTTGCCTTGACCAGTGAGAACGAGCGACAAAAAATATTTACTCCTCAAATTACCTTGTACGATGCCAAAACCAAGGAACCGACAGAAATTCAAGCAGGAGGAAACCCTTACGTAACATTTGCAGGTCAACAGAGGGGTGTCGACCAAAGAGATGACGAATCCTTGAACTGGACCGTGTTTAATACCTTGAAATGGAACAAGTCGTTTGCAGATGATACCGACCTTTCCATTTTATTGGGAACCAGCTACGAAAATTTTGGCAATAGTTATTTTATGGCGGCCAATGAAGGCTACCTTGGCAACGATCTTTATGAATTAAACGCCGGAAGTACAAACCCCACCGTATCGGGTACCTCTACGGTATCAAGCTTGATTTCCTATTTTGGTCGTGCAAACTACGTCTGGAACGAAAAGTATCTTTTTGAGGCCAATTTCCGTTACGATGGCTCGTCTCGTTTCGCGGAGGGCAACAAATGGGGGTTCTTTCCTTCGGTTTCGGCAGGATGGCGAGTGAACGAAGAGGAATTCCTTAAGGATATCGATTGGTTAGGCCAACTGAAAATCAGGGGTTCATGGGGTCAGTTAGGCAATGAACGTATCGGTCTGTTCCGATATTTGGACCTAGTATCACCTGGACAGGATTATATTTTTGGAAATACCATAAACCCTGGTACTGCAGTTCTTGTGGATAACGATGATGAGATTACCTGGGAGACCACTACAATTTCGAATGTCGGTATCGACGCTACTTTTTTGGGTAGCAAGCTTACCACGAGTTTAGAATATTTTCAAAAAACTACCAAAGATGTTCTAAGGCCGGTAGGTATCCCCTCACAGGTCGGTGCACTTGGCGGGCCGATCAGGAATATAGGAACGATAGAGAATAATGGTATTGAGGTAGCCTTAGGGTATCGAAATTCTATTGGAGATTTTAGTTATGATGTATCCGGAAGTATGACCAAAATTACTAACAAGGTTGTAGACCTAGATGGGGAAATTATTTTGGAGGACTTTTCTTCTGATGGAAGAGGGCCTTTCAATATCACCCAAGAAGGTAAGCCGATCAACCAATTTTTGCTGTATCAATCGGATGGCTTCTTTCAATCACAAGAAGAAATCGATACCCATGCCTTTCAAGGGTCCGACACGCGGCCCGGCTATATACGGTTCAAGGATTTGGACAACAATGGTATAATTGACCTTAACGATAGGAAGGCCGAGGGCAATACGATACCTAAGTACACCTATTCCTTTAATATGAATTTTTCCTATAAAAATTGGTCCCTGAGCACCTTTTGGCAGGGGGTGGAAGAGGTCCAGACTTACAACAAGCACGTTTCAGGAGTTCCTTTTTGGTTCGGTACGTCTTTACCGACAGGATGGGCAAACGATTCATGGACACCGGAAAATCGAGATGCAAGCTTTCCCATTTTGACCAGATACCAAGATACTCAGGCCACCTTGTTCAGGCCCAGCGATTTTTGGCTGCTTGATGCCTCATATCTCCGCTTAAAAAACATTCAACTGACCTACGAATTTAAACCCGAAATACTCGAAAAATTGGGTATGGCCAAACTATCCATATTCTGCAATGCTCAGAACTTAATAACGTTTACACCATTGGAAAATTTCGATCCAGAAACGGATTTGATTGGTAATAATTTTTTCGACTATCCGTCTACCAAGATATACACCTTTGGTCTTAATGTATCATTTTAAATTAAATACCATGAAAAGAATTATATATACCTTCATAGCAACCTCCGGTATTATTTTTTCCGTAGGCTGCTCCAAGGACCTATTGCACAAAGAGCCAGCGGACCAAAGTAGCGTTGAGACTTTCTGGACCTCTGAAGACAAAGCCACAGCGGCTCTCACAGGATGCTATGAGACATTGGTCGGGCCATATATGGGTGAGGGTTCCTGGCTACTGAAACTTGAGGATATTACACCCAATTCATTTGAAATCGATGATGGAAGTGGGGCGTCGTCGATTGCACGCGGAGATAACAACCCCACTCTTCCCCTAATCAATTCTCGTTATAGAACTGCATATGAGGGTGTAGGAAGAACAAATACGTTTTTGGCAAATATAGATCAAGTTCCGATGGACAACGAGCTAAAAATACGGTACAAGGCAGAGGCAAAATTTTTAAGGGCACTATACTACCATAACTTAATCGAATATTACGGGGGCGTGCCGTTAATATTGGAGTCTCCCGACAATAATACACAGGGCGAGCTGCCGCGTAACACGAAGGCCGAAGTACTTGAAGTCATCAACGCCGATCTGGACGATGCCGTTGTAGATTTACCGGTTTTCTATTCCAATACCGATTCTGGCAGAGCGACCAAAGGTGCCGCTTTAGCGCTACGGGCAAGATCGGCCCTTTACAATGAAAAATGGGCCGAAGCCCTTGCCGCCGCACAAGCGGTCGTCGATTTGAACGAATACAGTCTTTTTCCTGATTACCGTGGACTGTTCCTTTTGGAGAACGAAAGAAACAACGAGGTAATTTTCGATGTCGAATTTCAATTTCCCGAAATAACGAACCGTTATAATGAGCTGTTTCAGCAAGGTAATGTATTTAAGGATTTGGTAGATGCCTATCTAGTTGCCGATGGGCAAACTATATTCGACTCCAACCTCTATGACCCGGAAAACCCTTTCGCTAATAGAGACCCGAGATTGTCCCAAACTTTGATAACTATTGGTTCAATGCTAAATGGAGAGTTAGTAACGGGTGATGAGCTTTTTGCCGACCTCACCGGATATGCGTTTAAAAAATACACGTATTTGTTGGATGACGTAGTAAGCTCGACCCCTAAGCCGGGTCAATCCGAAATAAATCCGATATTGTTCAGGTATGCTGAAATTTTGTTGACCATAGCCGAGGCCGAGAACGAACTTAACGGCCCTACGACTAGGGCCTATGACGCCATCAACCAAGTCAGAAGTAGGGAGTCGGTAGATATGCCAGATGTATCGCCAGGTCTGGATAAGGAAGAATTTCGCAAAGTGGTCCGATTGGAAAGAAGAATCGAGTTTGCGGGAGAAGGACTATACTATCAGGATATAATTAGATGGCGAACGGCGGAGGATGTCATGAATCAAGATGGTCTGGATCAAGATGGTAATGTGATAGAAAATCGGAATTTTAATCCCGCCAAGGATTATTTGTGGCCCATACCCGACAGAGATATCCTGCTGAACCCCAACTTGGAGCAGAATCCCGGTTATTAGTTAATATAAATATCGATACCTGATTTTTTGGCCTTTATAAATTAAAAATTTTCAAAAATATATATGAGAATGTTCAAGCAACTATTGCGAGCAAAATTGACCTTGGCCTTTCTAGTTTTACCGTTATCAGCTTTTTCACAGGATAGGACGAATAAACCCAATGTCATCGTTATTTTGACTGATGACCAGGGCTCGATCGACCTCAACTCCTATGGTGCCAAAGACCTATACACCCCAAATATGGACCGACTTGCAAAGGAAGGGGTACGGTTTACCCAGTTCTATGCAGCGGCACCGGTATGCTCCCCATCCCGGGCGGCACTTCTGACCGGAAAGACCAATCTGCGCGCAGGACTTCCGAACAATGTTCCTATTCCCGAACGTGCTGAAGAAAGCGGACAGTACGGTTTGCCTACGGAAGAAATCACAATGGCAGAGATGCTCAAAGAAAACAATTATTATACCGCTTTGATTGGAAAGTGGCATCTAGGTCATCGAAAACAAAATCTTCCCAACGCCCAGGGTTTCGATTATTTTTTTGGCCATCAACGAGGCTGCATTGACAACTACTCCCATTTTTTCTTCTGGGACGGACCCAACAGACACGATCTTTATAGAAACTCCGATGAAGTATATTACGCCGGGGAACATTTTATGGATTTGATGACCGGAGAGGTGAAACAGGTAATCGATAAAAAGAAAGATGAACCCTTCTTTATTTATTGGGCTTTTAATTCACCTCACTACCCCTATCAAGGTACACCGAAATGGTTGGATCACTACAGGGACTTACCGACGCCAAGGAAAGAATACGCCGCTTTCGTGTCCAAAACAGACGAAGCGATCGGGAGCGTGCTCGACCATCTGGACCGAAAGGGACTTACGGATGAAACCATAGTGATTTTTCAATCCGACCACGGACATTCCCTTGAAGAAAGGGCATTTTGGGGTGGGGGAAATTCTGGCCCATATCGAGGAAGCAAATTCAGTATGTTCGAGGGAGGGATCCGTGTCCCAGCCATCATCCGCTATCCCCAAAAAATACCTGCAAATCAAATACGAAATCAGCTCGTCACCCAAATGGATTGGTTTCCTACTGTCGCAGACCTTACGGGATCTGATGTCACAGAAAAAGTCGATGGTAAAAACCTTATGCCGATTATTTTGGATGAAAAGACCAAATCCAGACATGATGTGGTATATTGGCAGCTAGGGGACTACGATGACCGCACTGCTCAATGGGCGGTGCGTAAAGGCCCGTGGAAGTTGATTGGCAACGTTCGGGAACCACAGGGTAAGGATCAACAAAAAGAAGGCCTGCCAAAATTATTCCTAACAAATTTGGACAACGATATATCTGAACAGAACAATCTTGGAGCTTCTAATCCGAAAAAGCTGAATGAGCTTTTGGAGCTGCATGAGGCATGGCTAAAATCCGTGCGTTCTGAGAAAGGTAAATGATTAGTTAATGCTAAGACAAACGGCTTTGGAATCTGATTGAGAATGATTATTAGATTAATTGTGATAAATTTGAGTTGAGTTAGTTTTTTTGCAGTAGGGACGGAAGTTAGCTTTTGTCCCTACTATTTTCATTGTAGCTAATTTTGACCTTTTATGCAAGGTAGCATAGCTAATTTCTAATAGTCCATTCTTACTTGGAATTAGTTGCATAAACTTCCATGAAGTTTTAGGGTTACGACTAAACACGGATAGAATTAGAATCATAATAAAAAGCTTGACAAAAGATATCTATCAAAAGGCAAGAATCTAAAAGAAACGAGACAAGCGATGAAAATTAATTGGATTAGAAGTCCCAAGAAGATAGTAAAAGAATCCATATTCCTAATAGTTATGTTTTGCGGGGTATTATCCTTTGCACAAAATGATAAAACCTCAGACAAACCCAATATTATCCTCTTTTTGGTGGATGACATGGGGTTGATGGACACTTCGGTTCCTTTTATTGCTAACAAAAGTGGTGAACCTGTCAAATATCCTTTAAACGATTACTATCGAACACCAAATATGGAAAAATTGGCGGCACAAGGAATACGATTCACGAATTTTTATGCGCATTCCGTCTGCTCGCCTACTCGGGTGTCCATAATGACCGGACAAAATTCGGCCCGCCATCGAACGACCAATTGGATTAAATCTGAAAATAATAACAAAACCCCATATGGCCCGCCTAATTGGAACTGGACAGGTCTAGACAAAGAATCTGTGACGCTTCCTGGTTTGTTGAAACTAAAAGGATATAGAACAATACATGTGGGTAAGGCTCATTTCGCACCTTTTGAGTATGAAGGAGCGGACCCGCTTAATCTCGGTTTTGATATCAATATTGCAGGTAGCTCCATAGGCCAGCCTGGAAGCTATTATGGTGTAGATGGTTTCGGTAATCTTGGCGGAAACGAAAGCAGAGCTGTTCCGGGATTGAAAAAATACTGGGGCAAAGAGGTATTTCTTACAGAAGCATTAACACAGGAAGCCAATGAAGCCATAACACAGGCCGCAAAGGATGGTAAGCCTTTTTACCTCTACATGTCCCATTATGCGGTTCATACTCCTTTTCAATCCGATTCCCGTTTTGCAGATCATTACCAAAATTCTGGTAAAGACAGACGGGCTCAAGCTTATGCAACTTTAATTGAGGGAATCGATAAATCACTCGGAGATATAGTGAGACACGTTCGAAAACTGGGATTAGGCGAAAATACTATAATAATGTTTATGGGTGATAATGGTTCCGACGCCCCACTAAAGAATCCAGACGGTTATGGAAGTTCTGCTCCGCTAAAAGGAAAGAAGGGAAAGCATTGGGAGGGTGGGATGCGAGTTCCGTTCATTGCTGCATGGGTTAAACCGAACAAAGGATCTGCCTTGCAAAAGGCATTGCCAATACCTGGAGGTACAGTTCAGAAGCAAATGGGAACCGTAATAGACCTTTTTCCCACACTTATCAATATTGCTGAAGTATCCGCTCCAGATGGATATGCGTTGGATGGATTTGATTTAAATAAACAGTTAAGAGGTAATAAAAATAAATCTCGAAAGGAATCTTTTCTTAATCATTTTCCCCATGAGCATCGTACCGATTATTTCACAAGCTTGGTGAAAGATGGTTGTAAAGTGGTCTATCATTATCAAATAAATGGGAACCCACGTTATGAACTGTTCAATTTAAATCAAGACCCTTTTGAGACTACTAATCTAGCCAACACCAAACCTGCCGTATTAAAAGAAATGATTGCCAATCTTATCAATCAATTAAAGGATAAAAACGCTTTATATCCGGAAAAGAATGGATCGGCTCTGGAGGTAATAATGCCTTGAGGTTAAGGGTTTAGAATGATGCGCGGATATATTTTTGTCTTTTTTCGCTATTATGGGTTAAGGTTGTTGAAAAATTCAATTTCGGATTAGACAACAAACTATTGTTAAGAATGATCAAAAATTATTATCTTCCAATTTCAGCTCACAATATAGCTATGTGTACTATATGTTGATGGCCTGTTAATGTACTCTATGGTGATTGGTTTTAATAATTTCTCTTGAATTATTTTAAAATATCACTTACCTACGTCGACATCATTAATTAAATAAGGATATAGGGAATAAATCATTTTTAATAATTCATAGGTTTTAAATTAATCTAGCGGATAAAATCAATACTGATAGGGTTCTGCATCGATTCAGCCCAGTACCCAGCAAATTTTATAACTGACGTAAACAATTCGTATGAACCAACAGATACTCTATCCTCTTTCGATATTGCTATTACTTTTTACGCAATTCATCACGGCCCAAAATCAACTGATCACCGGCATGGTAACGGATGAAAATGGAACCGCTTTGCCCGGGGCAAATATTGTGGAGAAAGGAACCACAAACGGGGTGACAGCTGATTTTGACGGTAACTTTACCATTGAGGTCTCAACGTCGGATGCGGTCTTACAGATATCCTATGTCGGCTTTCTTACCAAAGAAATTACCGTTGGCAATCAATCCGAAATCAATGTCACTCTCAAAGAAGACGCGGCCCAATTAGATGAAGTTGTAGTCGTGGCCTACGGTACGGTTAAAAAATCGGATCTAACCGGCTCGGTATCCTCAATCAAAACCGAGGAAATTCAGGCCACACCGACGGTACGTCTTGATGATGCCCTAAGAGGAAAGGTCGCTGGGTTGCAGGTGACGCCTACTTCCTCGCAACCCGGGGCGGCAGCTTCTATACGAATTCGAGGCACTAATTCCCTCACAGGAAACAGCAGTCCATTGTTTGTAATTGATGGCCTGATTGGTGCAGGGAACTCTGCGGACATCAATGTCAATGATATTGAATCTGTAGAGGTTCTGAAAGATGCTTCGGCAACTGCACTTTATGGCTCGAGAGGATCCGCAGGCGTTGTTTTAATCACCACTAAAAGAGGAAAAGCGGGCAAGGCTAAATTGAGCTATGACACCTATACCACTTTTCAGTCCCCTGCCCGGTTGCTCGATGTTTTAAATGCCGCCGAATTTGGTGCTTGGCAAAATGAAGTGCAGGGTACCGATGCTTTTCCGAATCCGGAATTACTCGGGGAGGGAACCAACTGGCAAGAAGAGGTCTATAGAAGGGGCGCGCCTATGGTCAGTCATACATTATCAGCCTCTGGCGGTAGCGAGAATGCTCGATATTTCGTGTCTGGCAACTATTTTAATCAAGACGGTATATTCCGGGGCGGGAACCTAGAAAGATATCAGCTTAGATTGAACGGTGATTATCAACTAAACGACATTGTCAAAATTGGCAATTCAGTTACCATTTCACGTACTACCGAAGTACCAAGAAGCAGCAACATCATTAATATTGCCGGCTATTTTCCGACATTACCGATTTTCGATGAGAACGGAGAGTATACCATCCAAACGGTGAGTAGCGAGCTAAGTGCGGAAAATCCTGTGGGCGGCCCGGCCAAGAACATTAACCTTAATACCGGGACCAGAATATTGGGAACTGTTTATGCGGAACTGGAACCGATAAAAAATCTTATCTATAAAGTGAATTTCGGGACCGATATCGCACTGGACAAAAGTGAAAATTATGCTCCTTCTACATTGTTCGAGCAGACAAATGATGGTGGTACCGCATCGATTCGAAATAGGGAATTTCTCAGTGTTCTATTGGAACAGACCTTAACCTACAGAAAAGAATTTGGAAACCATAGTTTGGACGGGCTCTTGGGCTATACCCGACAGCAGGAATTCGATTCTGGTAGCAGGGTCGACGTTCGTGGGTTTACAACCGACTTTTTCGAGTACAATAATATTGATGCAGGTTCCGATCGTTCTGATTCGCGTTCGGATGCTAGTAAATTCGGCGTTGAATCTTATCTGTTCCGCGTGAATTATGCCTATATGCGCAAATATCGCTTAACCTTGAACGGTAGGATAGATGGCTCGTCCAATTTCGCGGAAGGCAGTAAATGGGGTGCTTTCCCATCGGTTGCTGTGGCTTGGAACGCGGGCAGAGAAGCATTTGTAGAAAAGCTCAATGTATTTAATGATTTGAAATTAAGAGCCAGTTACGGTAGATTGGGAAATCCCGCATCGGGCGGAACATCTCTAGCCAGATTGGGTGCCGGGTTCACCTATATATTTGGAAACAGTGGTAATATTGTCAATGGCATAGGACTAAACCGATTGGGCAACGATGAGCTTGAGTTCGAAACTACCGACCAACTAGACCTTGGAATTGATGCCTCCTTTTTCAAGAACAGATTGCAGGTCACTTTGGATTATTATCGAAAAAAGACAGAAAATTTGTTTGCCGACCAAGAAATACTTTGGTTGATCGGAGTTCCCAATGCTAGTATCCCAACAAATTTTGGAACAATCGAAAATCAAGGCTTCGAGCTGGCAGTGAATTCAATTAATATTGATAAAAACGAATTTTCTTGGGAAACCAGTTTCAACATTTCTACCAACAAGAATGAGGTTTTATCCATTCCCGATGAAGATGGAGAGCGCGAGATCAATCGCTTCGGAGGGGTTATCAATGCGCCTTCCGCATTGATAAAGGAAGGAGAGCCCATTGGTGTTTTCTACGGATATAAACGTCAAGGTATTTGGAACTCTCAAGACGAGATCGATGCAGCGGGAATAACAGATGGTCAAGGGGTCTTTCCGGGAGGTAAACGCTACCTGGATATCAGTGGTCCCGATGGTGTGCCTGATGGAATTATAGATGAAAACGACCGAACAATAATCGGCAGTCCCCACCCCGATTTTTATGGAGGGATGAGTAACACGCTAACTTACAAAGGGTTCGAGTTTTCAATGTATTGGGCGTTTGTTCTTGGCAATGATATTTTCAACGAAACAGACTCTAGAATCAATACGGCTTTCGACAATAACGTGCGGAAAAAATTCGTTGATCGCTGGACGCCGTCCAATACAGATACCGATGTCCCCTCAGTTAGAGGGGTATTTAGATCAGAGATTGTTTCGGAGAGCGGGGTCGTAGAAGACGGCTCTTTTCTTAGACTAAGAAATCTTGGCTTGGGTTATAATATTCCCACTGAAAACATTTCCGGTATTCAGGCGGCAAAGGTCTATGTGAACGGTACAAATCTTTTACTCTTCGATAAATACAGCGGATACGATCCGGAAGTCAATCGAGGGGATAGCAATACACGTCGCGGTTACGACCAGGCACAGGACCCTGCTGTACGTTCCTTTACGATTGGACTGAACCTAACATTTTAATCACAAAATTGCACAGAGATGAAGAAACCAATTCTAATGATAGCAATGGCTGCAATAGCAATGGTATCTTGTGAAGACATCATTACCGAAGAACCTATAGATTTTTTAGTGCCGGGTAGCTTCCCTGCCAACGAAAGAGATGCTATTGCGGCAACGACCGCCGCCTATACCCGGTTGGACGGTAGCATTATTTCCTTTTATTATGGTTTTACGCCAAGCGATATAGCCTACCAAGGGCAACATAATATGAGACCTATATCATGGTTTATCAACCTTACGTCAGAAGATGGCGATGCCACGGCCTTATGGCAAGAAAATTATGAAGGTGTTTCCTTGGCAAATACAGTGATAAGCTTCGTTCCAGATATCGAAATGAACGATAAAGCATTACGGGAGCGACTAGTTGGTGAGGCTAAATTTTTAAGGGCGTATTACTATTTTGAACTAGTTCGTGTGTACGGTGGAGTTCCGATATTAACAGATGTAGTAACGGATACGGAAAAGCTGGAAGGCATCACGAGAAACACACCTGATGAAGTTTACCAATTCATCGAGCAAGACCTAACGGATGCAATCGAAGTACTGCCGGAGCAATATGTAGGAGGAGACCTGGGTAGAGCCACAAAATGGGCGGCAACTGCGCTGTTATCACGTGTACATCTGACAAGGGGCGAATGGCAATCGGCCAACACAAGGGCCCAAGAAGTGATCGCTTCGGGAATGTTCGGCTTAGTAGCAGATTACAATAGTCTATGGAGCCAAAACGCTGAGTATGTCCTCATGCCGAATGATGAGGGGGCCCTAGTGAATGAAAATGTGTTCGATATTCAATTTCAACAAGACGAACGTAACGACTTCAAACAAAGTTGGGTAGCCTCAAGAGATACGGAAATAGGAGGTGTGAATACAGTAGGGGGCGGTTGGGAAAACATGCTGCCGACAACGGATTATTTAAACATGTTTGAGGAAGGTGATTTGAGAAAGGATATCAGTTATGTGACCGAACTTAACGGGAATGTACTCGAATCGCCAAGAACTCCCGGTGCCGGACCTATTACTGGCAAATATCTTAATGCCGATGGAGATCCGCCAAAAGGCAACAACGGCAGCCAGAATACCTACGTTATACGTTATTCCGATGTTCTGTTAATGCGCGCAGAAGCGGAAAACGAATTGAACGGGCCTGCAAATGCCTACCCCTTTATCAACGAAGTCCGCAAACGTGCGGGTCTTCCACCATTGTCCGGGCTTAGTCAAGCATCGTTCAGGGAAGCCCTAAGAAAAGAAAGGGCCACGGAATTAGGCTTTGAGGGCATTAGAAAATACGATCTGCTGCGATGGGGGATTTTTGTAGAAACGATTCGTAACGTGGAAGATCCGCATATGGAGGTTCCTGCCGCCAATATTCAGGAACATCATGTGTTGCTTCCAGTCCCGAAAAGAGAAATCGAGATTTCAGAAGGGAGTCTCACTCAAAATCCTGGATATTGATTGTCAAATAAATGAAATTTGCCTAGAATTACTATAGTTTAGGATGCTGTGATTTTATATCTCATTGAAAATTTCAAGTTTTTACGCAAGGATAGAATTATAAAGTTAAGGCCAAGAATTGTAGCTTCCATTCTTGTAATGGCTTGTCTTTTACTGACAACATCCTGCCTTGAGAAAAAGGACTCCAATATATATCAGGATATACCTTTGTTCTCTTTGTCCGATGTATCCCAAACAGGTATCGACTTTAGAAACGACCTGAGAGAAACCCTTTACATGAACGGTCTGTTCTATGAGTATTATTATAACGGAGGGGGGGTTGCCGCGGGAGACTTCAACAATGATGGATTCGAGGATATTTACCTTATCTCCAACCTTGAGTCCAATCGGCTCTACATAAATCAAGGGAAACTAAATTTTAAGGACGTTACTAAAACAGCCGGGGTTGGAGGAGCTTCTGTTTTTGCGACCGGGGTAACAACTGTTGATATTAATTCCGATGGGCTTTTGGACATATATGTTTGCAGTTCGGGAAAGTTTAAAGACCCCGACAAGCGACGTAACGAACTGTATGTCAATATCGGAACGGGCAAAGATGGCATACCACGATTCCAGGAAAGTGCTGCGCAATATAATTTAGACATAGCCGAATTCTCTACACAGGCGAGTTTTTTTGATTATGACCGCGATGGAGACTTAGATATGTTTTTGATAAATCACGACGTGGACACATACGGGGACGACAAGCTCGAAAAATATCTGAACACGCAAGGTGAACTCAGTGGAGAGCGCTTATATCGCAATAATGATGGAAATTATGTTGACGTTACCGAGGAGACTGGAATTATAAATAACAGACTGGGCTACGGGCTAGGACTCGCTGTTGGCGATGTGAACAACGACACTTGGCCAGATGTGTATGTTAGCCATGATTTTTCTGGGAAGGACCATCTTTATTTGAACAACCAAGATGGCACTTTCTCTGAAATAGTAAATGAGGCGATGGGGCACATTTCCTTTTTTTCTATGGGAAATGATATAGCAGATTATAACAATGACGGTTGGTTGGATGTGATGAGCGTCGATATGGTTTCCGAGGACAATTATGGCATCAAGACTAGCATGAGCGGCATGAACGTACAACGATTTTATGACCATGTGGATTTGGGTCTGCACCATCAATACATGTTTAATACACTGCAAACCAATAATGGCACGATCAACGGAAAAGGTCCTTTTTTTTCGGAAACCGCTCAAATTGCGGGAATCTCTAGTACAGACTGGAGCTGGGGTCCGCTATTCTTCGATATGGACAACGATGGCCTTCAGGATTTATTCGTGAGCAACGGAATCAAACGGGATTTCAGGAACAATGATTTTATCGAGTATCATAAAGAGGTAAGAAATGAGCTGTCAAAGAAAAAAACCATAGACAAAGAAGCCTATATTAATAATATGATGACCAAAATGCCAACAAGAAAAAAGAGCAATTATTTTTTCTTGAATCAGGGCGATCTTACATTTTCTAAAATTAACGAACGACTTGGTCTGGATTCTTTAAAAACGAGTGCAAATGGTGCGGCTTTTGCCGATCTTGACAATGATGGGGATATAGACATAGTCGTTAATAATATGGACGATTATGCCCAGATATATGAAAACAATAGCAACCGTATCAACAAGGATAATTTTCTGAAAATTCGATTAAAAGGGCCTATTGGCAACACATTAGGTATAGGTGCTCGGGTCAAAATAATCATGGACGATGCGGTGCAAATGAGGGAGCAATATCTGACGCGTGGATTTCAATCTGCCATTTCGCCTACAATTCATTTCGGATTAGGTAGCGCGCAAGACATCCAAATGTTGCAGGTTTTATGGCCGGATGGTTCTTCCCAGGAAATTAACACGGTACAACCAAATCAAACTTTGGTCCTAGAATACGGTAATGCAACCAAAACGGATTCGCATCAATCAGATGACATCCCTCTTTTTGAAGATATTACCGACAAAATTTTGAGCCATGTTCATGTAGAAAATAAATTCAACGACTTTGAACGGGAGAGCCTCCTACCTCACAAAATGTCAGAACAAGGTCCGGCGGTAGCTGTCGGAGATGTCAACAATGACGGTTTGGACGATTTTTTTGTCGGTGGTTCCATGGGATTTGCAGGCACTTTGTACTTGCAAAATAATGACGGGACCTTTACTTCCCATGGACAAATTGGTCTAGAGCGTGAATCGCAGTATGAAGATGTAGGTGCTGCTTTTTTTGATGCCGATCGAGATGGTGACCTAGACCTTTACATCGTTAGCGGAGGTAACGAATTAAAGACGGACTCGGAATATTATCAAGACAGAATATATATAAATAAGGAGGGAGTTTTCACGCGTTCAGTTCAATCCCTGCCGAAATTTACCGCTAGCGGTTCTAGGGTAAAGCCCTTTGACTTTGATTCAGATGGTGATTTGGATTTGTTTATCGGAGGGCGACAAACGCCAGGTAAATACCCACAACCTGCAGATAGTTACTTGCTCGAAAATAGAAGTAGGGAGGATTTTGTTTCGTTCGTTGATGTAACGGAAAAAAAGGCTCCCCATTTACAAAAAGTTGGCATGGTCACCGATGCGGTCTGGACGGATATAAATCAAGATAAATTGATAGATCTCATCTTAGTAGGCGAATGGATGCCTATCACAGTCATGATAAATCAAGGCGGGTATTTTGAAGACAAGACAAGCTCATTTGGGTTTGCCGAGGAGACCGGTTGGTGGTATAGCATCGCAGCATCCGACTTTGATAAAGATGGAGACATAGACCTAATGGGCGGAAATCTCGGACTTAATTACAAATACAAGGCGACCCAAGAAGAACCATTTGAAATTTACGCTGAGGATTTCGACAGTTCGGGTGATTTGGATATCGTCCTCGGATATTATAACGGTGGTGACCTTTTTCCGTTGAGGGGTAGGCAATGTACTTCAGAGCAAATGCCGTTTATCAAGAAGAAATTTGAAAGCTACGATGCATTTGGCAAGGCGACCCTTAAAGAGGTTTATGGTGAGAGAAGTCTGGAAAAAGCACTGCATTACGCCGCCAGAACATTTGCCTCTACCTACTATCTAAATGAGGGTGACGGCATTTTTAAAAAAACACCTCTGCCTATGGAAGCACAATTGTCATCGGTAAACAGTATCCTGTTAGATGACTTTGATGAGGACGGAAGCCCAGATATTATTATGGCAGGAAATTTATATGGATCGGAAGTTGAAACCCCGAGAAACGATGCGAGCTACGGTCTTTATTTGAAAGTGGTTAAGAAAGGTAAAAGTTTCAAGGCAGTACCGATGAGAACTAGTGGTATTGTGTTAAAAGGAGAGGTGAAGCATTTATGTCAACTTAATAGTACGAACAATTCGAAAATCGTCATGGTAATTAAAAATGACGGTGAGATACAGTTTTTACGTTTCCGCTCCACCCATAGTGAAATCGCTAAGTTATAAAGTCTATTCTGTTTAGCTTTTTATACAAAGCCTCATTCATACACTGCTTGGGTGAAAATCACCGTTTAATGGGAGGGATACTATAAATTAAAGCGGTACTTTAAAGTGTGCATAACATTAAAAATATTCCGATAACGAATTATTCTTTCTTGACCATAGACTCTTGAAAAGAAGATCCATCCAACTTAAAACCACGGACCCATGATAAGACCGAACATGAATTTAAGAGGAATGCTGGTGTGGAGCCTACTGCTGAGTATAATGGCTGTTTCAGGCTGTAAAGAAAAAGGGTCGGTTTCGCAGAGTAAGAAACCGAACGTTGTCTTCATCCTGGCCGATGATTTAGGATTGCACGACCTGAGCGTTACCGGAAGCGAGTATTATGAAACTCCGAATATCGACAGAATCGCCAATGAAGGCACCATATTTACCCAGGGCTATGCCGCCAGCAGGGTATGCAGTCCTTCCCGCGCGAGTATCATGCTGGGGCAGTTTACGGCACGGCACGGCATTACCGACTGGATAGGGGCGGCATCGGGAACGGATTGGCGCGACCGCGGTCGGAACGACAAATTGCTTCCGGCGGAGTATGTCCACAATTTGCCCTCGCAGGATACGACCTTGGCGGAGGCCATGCAGGCCAACGGATATCGCACCTTTTTTGCAGGGAAGTGGCATTTGGGAGGAGAGGGTTCTTGGCCTAAAGACCATGGCTTCGATATCAACAAGGGCGGTTGGGACGTTGGGAGTCCAATAGGAGGCTATTTCTCGCCATGGGAGAACCCGAACCTGAATAACAGGGAACAAGGGGAGAACCTCTCGATGCGACTCGCCAAGGAGACCGTGGATTTCATCAAAAAGAACAAGGACAGCACTTTTTTCGCCTATCTTTCGTTCTATGCGGTACACGGCCCGATCCAAACTACGGAAAAGAAGTGGGGTGAATATCGGAACAAGGCCGAAGAAATGGGTATCAAGGACCAAGGTTACGAAATGGAACGGGTCTTGCCCATACGAATCGTACAGGACAATCCTATTTACGCGGGACTCGTTGCCCAAATGGACGATGCCGTCGGGCTCGTCCTTGACGGTCTTAAAGAACAGGGGCTGGACGAAAACACTATTGTAATATTCACTTCCGACAATGGCGGGGTAGCTTCCGGGGATGCTTTTTCGACCACCAACCTTCCCCTTCGTGGCGGCAAGGGCTATCAATGGGAAGGAGGGATCAGGGAGCCATTCTTTATAAAAGTACCTGGATTGATGAACGGAACTTCGATAGACTATCCCGTGACCGGGGCCGATCTTTATCCCACAGTGCTCGATTTGACCGATATCCCGCTAAAACCCGAACAACATGTCGATGGCGTAAGCCTTAAACCACTGTTCGAAGGAGAAGGTTTGGAAAACAGGGCCCTGTTCTGGCACTATCCACATTACGGCAACCAAGGAGGAAATCCCTCGTCCATAATTCGGGAAGGCAAGTGGAAATTGATCCATTATTATGAAGATGATAAGAGGGAGCTCTATAATTTGGAAGTCGATCCCAAAGAAGAAAAGGATATATCTGACGCTAATCCGGCCGTAACCGAGCGGTTGGGTGATAAATTGCAGGCTTTTCTTCAAGAGAACAACGCCCGTTTTCCGCGGAAAGACACCAAGTATAATCCCGAGCTGGCAAAAAGGCTGCATCGAGAGAAAATCGAAATTCTCATGCCCAGGCTCGAAGCCGAACGATTGAAATTTTTGTCCGAGGATTTCGAGCCGAACGCCACTTGGTGGGAGAGTAAGCTCACTACGGATTGATTTAACAACAGAGACCTCTGGGTAAAGAAATAGCTCAGTATTACGTTATTCAATTCAATAAAAGGCTTGATTGTCCTGTTTTGGAGTATTTTAATGGTTCAAAAATATCAAAAGAGATTCAAAATCCGATAACCGTAGGGGAATCATGTCCTATTGCAATTTTAGGTAGCCTACTCCATGATTCTGCTTCGGAAAGATAAAGTCCATTGCTCCCGAGAATTCCATTTCTCTTATTAAAGTAAGCTCATGATTTTAACCTCCTCCCGGAATCTTTTGAATTCTCAATCGAACCCAACGTTTTTGTGGACTAATGCACTTCCTTTGTCAATTATGTATTTCTAGTAGGCGAAAGTTGTGTATTCTTATTTGTCGATTTCTCAGCTGTGTTATTTACCGATAACAGTAGTTCGCAATGTTCAATTACTTAGTATAAAGCGTTTTAGATTAGACATGTATTCGGGCCCACACCAACGGATGCTCACTAGCGGCATGATGCTTGCTGGCGATCGAAGGGTACAGTGACCAGTTCGGTTTTCGATTTAGCCAGGTTCCCTTTCGGTTCATTCCGGCCGACCTCACTTTTTCGGACAGGCCGGGCGGCAACAACAGGTAATCCTTCTGTTTGATATTGACGCCCATACGATAGGCACCCAATCGAAAATAGCCGCCGCCCCTACCTTTGTCCGTGTCGGTCTTAAATCGGTCGTGCCGAGCGATATCGCTCAATTCCGTTTCCCGGAGCAAAGGAGAGAGACAGTCGCTGTAGGATACATCGTTCAGGGCACCGCATATCAGAATATTCTTCTTGCCCTCTGTCAACATTTCACGGTATCGTGCGGCCACCCATTCCGCCTGTTCTTTACGCTGTCGGCTGTCGCTTGAAAAATGGTTGGACAGGATATGGACACGTTCCCCGCGAGGCATCGCGATTTCATATTCCTGACAGTCCAGATCGAACAAGTTAAAGCCCTCCGAATCCCGTTCGTTCAGATAACTCCTAAGGCTACACATCCTAAAACCGTTCTTGAGCATGACTCCCATGCCCAGTCCCCTTTGGTCGTTGGTCTCGAACACCATGACCTCCTCGTAGGGCGAAATCTTGAGCAGGGGCAAAAATTCCGCGTTGAACTCCAGTAGCGATGACCGGTCCTCCACTTCCTGCAGTACCAGGATATCCGGGTCGGTCTCCGCGATTACATAAGCCTTGCTAAAGATCGCCTTCTCGTGCAATGGCCTGTTCATAAGCTTTACCCAACCTTCCCAATCGCTTAGGAAGGAGGCTTTTGTCTCGCTTAAAATTCCCTGCTTCTTGAAAAAAAGGTCTCCCCCCTTGTTTTTCAACAGGGCATAGGGCAAATTCTGCGTGCTGTCGAAGCCGAGCAAAAAGGTCAGTTCATGGATTCGTTCGTTATCGCCCTGACTTTTTGGTTGCTTCCGTAACAAACTGTCCAGCTGGGCGACCCAGTCCCCTGAATTTTTCGAATGGGTCTCCTGCAGAAGTTCGGTGTGACGGTGGAAAAGGTTCTGAATATTGAAGGTTGCGATTTTCATAGGTCTGAGTATTTAAATTGTAATATCTTGGATGAAAGAGCCGGTTACTGTCTTTTGTCCTTTGCGTCCTTTTTAAAGGCGATCAGGTTGAACATTTCCCGCATCCGGCTCCGTACCCTTTTCCCGTACCGCTCCTCGAGCTCGTCGGCATTGAGGTTGGTCGTTCCATGGGTCTTGGTCCGGGCCCTCAAGAAGAGTTCATGCCGCGAGAGCAGGATTTCGCCGATTACGTTGCAATCCTTCCCGAAGTGCCTTCCGATGGGCTCCACCCCGATATCGTCGAAGCAATAGAGCCCGTTGTTCCCGTAATCTTCGATGATCTTGTAGCCGATGTTGTTGAAGCCGAAGGTGACGTTCCGCGCCGGGATGATCTCATAGGGCCTGATATGGGGGACGATATGCCTGATCAGCTTCATGATCGTGGTCTTCCCGCACCCGACGGGGCCGGTCAGCAGAATGCCCTTTTCCGGATCGATCCCGAGCTTTTCACAGGTTTCTGTGTCCTTGATCATATAAACGCTCAACCGGTAAACGATATCGAGGTTTTCCTCCCAGATATGGAACTTTTTGCCGAACAGCAGTTTGCCCTTTGCGTTCAGGTATCGGAGGATTTTGGAGAAATCATAGTCAACCCGGGTCCCGTCGAGTTCCCCAAGGGAATAGACCTTGCCGCCTTCGTTGATCTTAGAGGGGTTCATCATAGTCCTTTTGGTTTTGGGTCATGAGATGGTCCCCGTTTTTGGCGACTGTTTTCATGGCCGCCGTTTTTTTTATTTCATCCGCCTTCAACATCCAGTTCCCGGCGATTGCCCTCCAGTCCGCTATGGGCGCCTTGCCGACCTTCCAGCCGACCCCTTGGTAATGGTTGTAGAATTTTTTGGCATCCAGTGACGGCCAATTTTTCCGTTTAAAAAAATCGATTACCTCAATTTCATTTTTCGGCTTTCTTTCTTCAGAGAGTTTATATTGTTTGTTTTGTTTAGTATATAAGGTAGGTGGTACGTTTTTGGGACAGTAGCGTTGCATAAGTGTACCGGTAGGTCCCGTTACTGTACTATCGGTAGTACGGAAATGGTACAACCTGACCATGGTTTTTCGGGCCGGGCTTTGGGTCGGCAGGTACTCGATATATTCCCATTCGGAAAGCTCCTTGATCAACCGGTGGTAGGTGGAGCGGGAACCTATTTTTGCCATTTTCATAATCTCGGTCCGATTGGCGTAGAACACCTCGGCGAAACGGTGTAGGTTCCAGTAGAAGAACAGTGCCATGTACAGGCTGACATGTCCGGGGCGCAGACGGTCGTCGGCGTAACATCGATGGAAGGCGGCGTTCAGGTGCTTGATATAGTTCATGCCGTTCGCTTTATCCGCACCTTGTTGGACGCTAATATGTCATCGATCTCGAGGGAATCGTAGAACAGGAGCCCTTCCACCTTATAGCAGGGGATGATCTTTTTGTTTCTCAGGTTCTGCAAGGTCCCATGGCTGATGCCCAGCCGTTCCATGACCTCACCGGAACGGATCCAGGTCTTGGGACGGGGGTGGGTATGTTCGACCATCAGGTGCTCGAACTCCGACAGGAGTTGTGACTTGAATTCCATAAGGTCCTCGGTCGTTACTACGGATGCGCCCATATCTATCGATTTTGATGCAAACAAGGTTCGCGGTTACAGGGCAAATATGGGCCAAGAGCATGGAACGATCTATCCACTGGATAACGAAAGGATAGTTTTTCGGGCGGACGGATATTGGCACGGCAAAACCGTACATTCCCGATTACGGCAAGGGGAATATTCCCATAAGATGAAAGAACATCGGGAGGATACTACGGGATATATCCGTCACGTGTCTCGAGTTCGGACAACAGGGCATCCGTTAGCCTGTTCAGGTATTTTGCCCGGTCGGTCTTCCGTTGGGCGATCTGTTTGAAAAGTCCGTAGGGATCCTTAATGGCCAGGTTGAAGGTCTCGGAGAAGAATTCCACGAAAGCCTTGATCTCAAAATCCCCGTGGTTTATGAATCCCGCCAGCTTCAAGGCGTAGATAAGTTCTATGGCGGCGGTGGCGGGCATGGTGAATCTGTACTCGGTGGCGTTGGTTTCCGACCTGGATTCGTTCGGTACTCGGTACAATTCGGAGACAAGGTCGTTCAGAAAATTTCCGTACAGTTCCTGTCCCATTACCCTTGCCCACAGTCCATCGTGGGAAGTATTGAACAGTGAATCCCTGTAATAGGGTCCGGAGAGGCTGATGGGTGCGGCATTGAGAAACTTTCTTGTGAAGAATCTTTCGTCCCTATCGTTGCCCCCGCTGTCCATGTAGAACCGAAAATCCAGATTATCCTCCAAAAAGGAATTGATACGGTCGATCTCGGCCTTGATGTATTCCGACCTGGCCTGTTCGTCCCATTTGGGGACGTTCATTTCGAATGAGCGTACCTCCGTGTAATAGATCAGTCGGCTCAACGGACCACTTTTAACGTTTTTAAAAAAGTCGATCTCCGTGCTTGCGTTCTTGAATCCATGCTCCGCCACTGCCCCCCTCATCATATCCAGGAAATCTTGGCAAACCTTGATTCCGGCCACGGCCTCCTGCATCGTTCCGGCAGCCTTTTTCTTCGCTTCCCTCAACGTGTCCTCAAAATCTTCCAATAACTTTTGATAGACCATCCCTTTAAAAGTTCAAGGTCCCGGTAACAATGGCGAACCGGGTTTTCCCTAAAATACTGTTTGCATCCGACCCTGAAAAACCGGCCAAATCCCTTTCAATAAAAAAGGATTCAGTTTTATGGATCGGTAGGAACAATTGTGGAAATCTGTGTTCGAATTGCTCGGTTTTTCAATAAAGAGGTAATTGACAGACCATTGATTTCCATCTCATTTTAAGACGGAATGCGATAGGCAAAGGATCGGGTCATCCCTGATTGGTAGCATTTTACCCAATTTTTTAGGAAATCCCATCTAGTGGACAGTACCTTATTAAGCCTAATCGGCAGCAAACCAACGACCCATGTTCCGACAACGATATCCCTTACAAAGACAATTCGACGCCTCCGACTGTGGCGCCTCGTCCCTGTCCATGGTGATGATGCAGCACGGGGTGTATCGTGATATGGCCGAAATACGGGAACGGGTCGGTCAGACCAAGAACGGGGTGTCCATTCTGGAATTGGAGAAAGCGGCGGAGAGCTACCACATCAACACCTTGCCGGTATCGATCACCTTCGATGACCTGAAGGAAAAGGCCCCTTTTCCCCTAATAGCACATTGGCGCCAGGAGCATTTCGTCGTCGTAAACCGGGTAGGTAGTAGGCACGTACATATTAGCGACCCGGCATCCGGTAACTCGCGACTGTCCCACGAAAGGTTCATAAAAGGCTGGATGACGGGGGCCTCTACGGGTACCGCGATACTTTTCGAGCCTACCATGGATTTCTATTCCCTGGACAGCAACGGGCCCGCCAAAGGGAACCTTGGCATTCTTTGGAACTATATCGCCCCGTACCGGGCGCATGTTCGGCAGCTATTGATCGGACTGTTGATGGTCGCCTTGATCAACATCGCCATGCCTTTTTTGACCCAAAGACTAGTAGATTACGGGGTCCTGGCAAAGGATGTGGGTTTTGTTTACACCGTTTTGATCGCCCAGCTATTTTTCTTCGCTTGCACCATTTTGATCAGCTCGGTCCGCAACTGGATTACCCTGCACGTGGTCAGCCGGGTAAATTACAGAATGGTAACGGATTATCTTTATAAACTCTTTCAGATGCCGCTTTCATTCTTTGCGGGAAAAAGGAGCGGCGACCTCTTGCAACGTGTGTTCGACCATGAGACCATCGACTCGTTCCTCGGAAACAATACCGCCAACACCCTGTTCGCGATGTTCAACCTGATGGTCTTCGGCCTTATCCTGGCCTATTTCGACACGACTATTTTTATGTTCTTTTTCTTTGGGACGCTGGCCTATTTTTTATGGATACTCCTGTTCGTCAGGAAGCGGAAGAAAATCGACAACGCGGTTTTCGACAACGATATCAGGAACACCGATATTCTGCTGGAACTCTTCGACAATATCGAGGACATCGTGATCAATGGTTCCCAAAGGAGAAGGAGGAGGATATGGCAAAGGTTCCAGCGTCAAATTTTCCGTACCAACATCCAACGCCTGTCCATCGAGGAATACCTAAACAACGGGTCACGGTTTATCAATGAATCCAAGAACATAATTATCATGGTCATCGGGGCCATGGCAGTGGTCAGGGACGAACTTTCGTTAGGTACGCTCCTGGCCGTCCAGTATATTCTCGCCCAGACCCAGGGCCCTCTAAGGGAACTGTTCGATTTTGTCCTAAAGTACCAGGAAGCGCAACTGGCGTACGCCAGGTTGAGGGAGGTGCACGCTACCGCCCCTAAAACCTACCGGCAGGAGATCGAGTATATATCCGCCGCACCCTCGATCCGATTTAAAAATGTAAGCTTCTCGTACGACCATGGTTCGCGGTTCCGGCTAGAAGGTCTTAACCTTTACATCCCGCCCAATAAGACCACCGCCATAGTAGGTACCAGTGGGACAGGGAAGACCACCATCCTAAAACTGCTATTGAAATACGCTCCGCCCGATACGGGGGAGATCCTTATCGACAATATTTCTTTGGGGGCACTGAACGAGGACTATTGGAGGAACAAGGTGGCAGTGGTCATGCAGGAAGGAAATGTTTTCTACGACACCCTTTTGAACAACCTTACGGAATCCGATTCTGAGCGACCGGTCGACAATGCCAGACTATTGAAAAGCCTAAGACTATCGAACCTCGGGGATATGGTCAATTCCCTGCCGAATGGCATCCATACCAAGGTCGGTAAGAACGGCATACAGCTGAGCGGGGGCGAGAAGCAAAGATTACTTATTGCCAGGGCCATCTATAAGGATGCCCCTATCGTAATTCTTGACGAGGCGACAAGTGCCCTGGACTCAGAAAACGAAAGGCAGATCATCGCCAACCTCAAGGACTTTCTCGGGGACAGAACGGCAATAACGATTGCCCATCGACTTTCAACGATAAGGAACGCCGACAATATCGTTGTCATCGGTCCGACGGGAGTCCTGGAACAAGGGCGGCACGACCAGCTTTTGGCCTCCAAGGGACACTATTACCGATTGATCGGCAACCAGTTGTAATATGGACTTTGATAGCAAGGATTTTATAGGAAGGCCTCCCGGTAGGCTTGCAAGGATCGGGATCCAAATTGTCGCAGGCATTCTGTGTATCGTTCTCGTTGCCTCCCTGATCGTGGAGTACCGGGACGTTATGCAGGCACGCATCGAGGTCATGCCGGTTCTTCCCCCAATTGTCCTGAAAACAAAACGCACCGGCCAGATCGCTGAGTTCCTGGTCGGGCAGGGCGATTCGGTCTATCCCGGCCGGATATTGGCCGAGTTCGACACCCCCGCCGAATACGGAGACCTGAAGGCGATCAAGGAGGCGGTTTCCAAACAGACCGTCCCGGAAGAACTGGGGTTCGCCAGGCCGGTATCGATCGGCTCCCTACAGCGGGCGTACAGCGAATACCTTGGGGCGTACAACGACATAAAGACAATAGAGAATTTTTATGGCAACACCATTGCAAACCTTATGGAGGATAGTATCAGGATATCCCAAAGTGATGCCTTTTCGAATATTTTCAAACGGATGCGGACGGCAGAACATACGAACGTTTTGGTAGCGCGGAACCACTCAAGGATGCAGATCCTATTTGAGAAGGGGGTGATATCAAGATCCGAACTGGAAAGATCACAGTTGGAATACAACCGGAGCCTTCAAGAGGTAAACCGCTTACGTTCCGATTACACTACGGATGCCTATCGGACCAACGAGAAGTTCAAGGGCCGTTTTACGGAGATGGAAATTTCATCGATAAAGGTGCTGTCGGAAATAGCGTTATGGGAGGAGAAGAATCTTGTTGTCAGTCCCGTTTACGGCAAGGTGTCCTTCTTTGACGTTCGGTCGCCTTACCAATGGGTCGATGATGGGGAGGATATCTTCCAGGTCCTACCGGATCAGGAATCACCCCTTATCGGAATACTGAAGGTCCCGATCCGCAATGCCGGGAATGTCCGGGAAGGCCAAAAGGTCATGATCAAGCTTCATAGCTTCCCTTTCGAGGAGTGGGGGATTCTGGAAGGTGTCATTACGGAAATATCGGCGTCCCCCAAACGGGCGGACGGACCCTACTATCCTGCATATGTACGAATAGATTCCAAAGTGAATGCCCTCAAAAATAGGATGAGCGGGAAAGGAACCTTATCGGGGCGTTGCGAGATTGTCCTTGAAGAGAATACCCTCTTTAAAAAGCTGTTCATGGGCCTGCGCAAAAACCTCAATGATCTTTGAATTATGAAAAGGACTCAGGTGTGCATTTTTGTGATACTATTTATCTCCTTGCAGCTCATGGGGCAGGCCGATACGCTAAGGAGCAGGTCTTTGGCCAGTATCATGGAACTGATATATGTTCAGAAGGATAGTGCCGATGCCATAGCCCTATCTAACTATTTGACCGAAATGGCGCGGCTTGCAAAAGATTCCTCTTCGGTCTCATGGGCCCATTATGGGAACTACCTTTTTAGGAGCCCTCCCGAGAACCTCCCCTACCTTGATTCTCTTGTATATTCGACGAAAGGCCTGAACAACGATGAGGAACTTTTCGCACTGACCACAAATGCAAATTACTATTTCATTGAGGCACAGGACTACAATAAGGCCCTGAGCTATGACCTCGAGGCCCGATGGATCAGCCTGAAGACGAATAACGAATATTACATCAGGATGACCACCGCCTCCCTGGCGTCGATCAAATTCATGACCGGTGAATTCTCGGAGTCCTTGGCACTGCTCCACAGGTATCGCAAGATGCGACCGGAAGATAGTCTGGCGCTATATTTTAACATAGCCAACTGTCATTTTCGATTGAAGAACAGCGATTCATTGTCCTACTACAGCGCTCTTGGAATACGGGAATCACTAAAAAAACAGGATACCTTCAACTACGACTCCTTTTTACGCCTGAACGGGGTCTCCCACTATTTGCGGGGGAATCTGAGGAGATCGTTGGACAGCCTGAAAAAGGCCAGGGACTTGGCCATCGATACGATAAACCTTGGCAGTTCCTTTTATTATACCGCCCTTGCGCACGAAGCGATCGGGAACCCGGACAGTACCTTGCTCTATTTCGGTAAAATCGCTTCCCTGGACCGGGAGCCCGAACTATATTTTCCGGAAATAAAGAATGTCTGGTTCAGGCTCTACAAGGATGCCTTGAATGACGGCGACGGGGAAAAACAGTTGACCTATATCGAAAAGTTCATGGATGCCGATAGTATCCTGGAATCGAAATCAAAAGGACTACTTTCCATGGTGGACAAAAATTACGATCTGCCCCTGTTCGAGGAAAGACGGGCCCAGCTTCTTGCCGCCCGGGCCACGAAAAGAAACCTGACCTATCTTGTCATTGCCCTGTCCGTTCTGTTGATTTTTTCGGTCGTGTTCTTCTTGGGACGCTACTTCCACCATAAAAAACGTTTAAAGGAAGCGATCGGAAATCCGGAAACCTACCTAAGGGCGATGGACGGGAACAAAAAATCGAGGCAAAAAAGAAACGACCTCCCTGTTGAACTGACACAGCAACTGGACAGTTTTCTTAGGGAATTCGAAAATGCGAAGCATTTCCTTGATCCTACACTGTCGCTGCAGAAGCTATCCGCCGCCGCGGAGACCAACACTACTTACCTTTCAGGCTACTTAAATACCAACCATGGAGGTTATAGTGATTATATAAACAGTCGGCGCGTACATTTTGCATTCGCCGATATGCCCGGAAATCCTAAGATATCGATATACACCCTCGAGCATATTGCCAAACTCTATGGATTCACCTCATTGAGGGCCTTCAATAGGGCTTTTGAAAAGTTTTTAAAGATCAAACCGAGGGATTACCTTGACCAGATCAAACGTAGGAGAAGGGGAAGCCAATAACTGCCATTTTATAAAATGGCACATGAATTTAAAAAATGGCCGAATCCAAATACATGTTTTTTAATACCTTACACTATAAATTAGTATTAACTTAAAACCTAGCGTTATGAAAAATGCAAGTAAGATTTCGGCGTTGAAGAACAAAGAACTGAAGAACAAGGAAGAATTGAGGGGAGGACATCCCCCGATAGATCGTCCCAGGAGACCCACGGGCGGGTTAAGGCCTCCGTTCGGCAAAAAGATGTAAGGAACGGGTTTATTGGCCCCGGAAACGGGGCTTAATCTTATCGCTACCACTATGAAGGTATTCGCAATTCTAGCTGTTTTATCGATTTGTTCATGTCCGGCCCAAAAGTCCGTATCCGGGACAGGCCAAAACAATCCTATGCTGCCCTATGAAATGGCGATCATGTCGGACGGGAACAGAACCTACCAGGACCACTTTAGGAATATGGAGACCATGTCGGATTCCCTTTTGTCGGACTGGGTACAGGCCCAAAGCCGGCAAACCAAGAAGGATCTTTGGTCCCTTCCCGAAAAGTCAAAATGGACCTCCATTTTGGAGGATATCGGAAACAGGTACGAGAGTGCACCGTATATGTTCAGAAATAGTGAGGATGGGAGTGCTTTTTACCTTAAATATGCCATTGACGGGGATGTGACTTCGCTCTATTCCTACGACCGTAAGGATGGAACCGAAAAACTGTTGATCTCGACGGACAGCCTTGGCCGGAAGAACGGCACTTCCTACTACATCAGCTATTATCTTCCTTCATGGGACGGGAGGTACTTGGGGGTAGAGTTCAACGATTATTCCGGACTGACCGGTCTGTTGCTCCTTTTGGATGCGGAGACCGGGGAATTGCTGCACCAACCATTTACGAATTCCTCCCCATCGGGCTTTGGCGGGATCAGCTGGCTTCCGGACAGTTCCGGTTTCCTCTACACCAGGTTCCCGGTTATAGATAGCGATGTTGACGGTTACAAACAGAATGCCGAAAGCTACCTGTACCTGATAGGCAGTGAAGGGCTCGGAGTTCCCGTGCTTAGCTCGGAACTGGTCGATGCCGACGATCCGAAGGCCTATCCATCGATTATAGCCACTTCGAGCCATGAGAGCCATCCCATCGGATTGATGATGACAAGTGACGATTACTGGGATGCCTATATTGCCGATTGGGAAACGCTTAAAGCGGGTACACCGGAATGGAGGCCGCTTTACCGCAAATCGGACAAGGTATTGTCGTCCAATTTTAAACAGGTCGAGGGTACCTTCTATTTCATCTCCGGCACATCCAAGAGTTTTAACCTTTCAAAAGAGGATCTGACCAAACGCGGCTGGAACCCTAAATTGGTCAGGGAATCTCCTGAAGGGGAGACCATATCCGATTTTGCCGTCAACTCCAACGGACTTTACTTTAGCACCCTAAAGAACGGGGTAAAGGCGAAACTGTACCATCTAAAAGAGCCCGGAAATCCGGTGGAGCTGAAGATGCCCCAGGAATCGGGAGAAATCCACTTGGAGATACTCTCACCGAAAGCGGACATCCTTTGGGCCTACTCCGCGGGATGGGTATCCGATCTAAAACGGTACCGATTGGAACCCGACGGTTCTTTTGCACTTGATAATTTCGGCGCCAAGAATGTGTATACCGAGTTCGACGATCTACGGGTAACGGAAACGGAATATATGTCCAAAGACGGGGTCATGGTCCCCATATCGATTATCACGAATCCGGAGTACCGAGGTGCCCGGCCCACGATCATGACGACCTATGGCGCCTTTGGCGAGAAAATATCCCCTAGTTTCAGTCCGCTGTACCTCCCATGGGTGGCCAATGGGGGAACCTTGGTCTATCCACACATCAGGGGAGGCGGGGAAAAAGGGGTGGACTGGTACGAAGCGGGCAAAAAGGCCACCAAAAGCAACAGTTGGAAGGACATTATCGCCGCTGCGGAATTCCTGATAAAAAAGGACTACGCCAGCGCGGACGGGATTGTCCTGATGTCACCGAGCGGGGGAGGTGTCGCGGGCGGTATGGCCATTAACGGGGCTCCGGAACTTTTTAGCGGTTTTATCGGCGAAATGCCCATCCTGAATCCGTCCCGACTGGAGCAGGGCAATTTTTCCAACAACTACCATCTCGAATTCGGGAGCGCACAGGATTCCACCGAAAGGAGCGACCTATATGCCATGGATCCTTTGTTGAACCTGGATCTGGACACAAAACTTCCGAACGCACTCATCATATCGGCAGGTAACGACGACCGCGTGGACGGGTTCCAAATGTTCAAGTACCTGGCCACGCTGCAGAAATTCGATGCCGCCGAAAGTGCCTACCTCTATAACGACCCTTATGCCGGCCATTCAGAGATTGCCGATATCTACAATGTTTATGGGATGGTTTTTGGGTTTGCTGAGCATATTACCAAGTGAAAATAGGCAACAATTTTGTATTTTTATAGGTGCGATTTTAGTGGATGCTTATAATTGGACTTTACTGGAAGAGATTTTGATAAATTTGAGTAAGGAAAATCAACTTCTAATACATACATATGAAAATAAATATTGATAAACAGATAAAGTCATTAAAGGATGTAATCGAAATTTATGCAGACCAACTTGAAAACCTACACGAACATTCTAAAAATCCAGCAGAGAGCAAGGAAAGTATAAAAAAAGAACTAGAAGCGTTTAAAACTTTATCTGAATTTCTTGTAAATTCAAAGGAACGTAGGAGCGAAATCATATCACTTAGAAGCCGTCTCAACGCGCTAATAGAAATATGCAAATGATTTTGGGTTACACAAGTAATTCATTGTCTGATTAATTTGAATTCAGCAAAATTTAATGCGGGTTGTCGTGTAGCGATTGCCTTATTTATTTCCCCATAAACGTCACCATATCCTTTATTCAATTTAATTAAATCGTTCAAATATTTTTGATCATAGCCTTGAAAATTTGTTTTAACACTTCTGAGCTTATTTTCGGCTTCTAAATTGTTGTAAATTACTCCTCTGTCAATTAGCAAGCGGTATAAAGAATTACTTGCTGCTGTAAGTATTTCTATTTTCTTATTAGGGTCAATAAAGTATGATTCTAGAAGTAATAAAATTGCTGAAATAAGAGAAAGTAGTTCCGGAATAGTTATTCCTAAGAAATTAACTCTCTATCAAAGTGTCCTCATTAAAAATTTTAAATCCAATAATCAGTGTTAAAGCTGCTACTATAAATTTTAGACCGTTAGAGAGATAGTTCCTAAATTTTGATTCAAATTTTAATTTGTTCATTTTTTTTTCGACTGAATCATCTCGCGAAATTATTGAATTAATAGTATTTTGATAATCTTGCTGAATAGCCATTGTGTCTACATATTTTTTAGATAATAATCAGATCTGTAATTAATATTTGATTCTTCTCCTTCGGACATGAGAGAAGGTGGACTGAAAATTTTGAACCTAGTATCCCATTGGCTTTCAGTATCGTAAATTTTAATACCAAATATTCCTATTGATGTTTCAAATTCAGGAATAACGAACGATATTGTAAATTCAGCGGAGGTTTTTATTTTGAGATTGATAGGGTTTTTTCGATTTTCTTTGCACTCAACAATTTTGCCCCACTCAGGCGGGTACCGTAGACAGTATTCTTTGATAATTATTTCACCACCAATGTTTGTTATTGTTATAGGTAAAATTGTATGCGATTCTAGCTCATTGATGCAGTACTGAAATTCTTCGTCTGCATTTTCTCGCAATTGTAAATCTTTTGGTAGTATTACGTCCATAATAAATATATGTTGCTGTTAAACAGATAATTGATATTTCTAAATTACGAAATATTAAACAATTTTGGTAAACGTAATTTTTTGATATTATTACTAGCAACAAAATGGTCGCTGATTGGGCCAAGAATCTTAATTTATGTCTAAGTCTCGGCCACCACTTTACTTGACAGACAGTCCTACAATAGCCTTATTCAAATTTGGTAGTTCGGTGTTTATTTTGGTAAATTCGAGCACGAGCAGTAATTTTCTAATATGTGCTATACAACAACGCTTGACAAAAAATACGACGAGGTAGAGGCCAGAATCCGAAGAAAGTTCGCGAATCCCGAAGTGTACGAACCATATTATTATCAATCGGCTTTTACCCACCATAACCTGTACATCGTTCCACAGCAGGAAAATGATAAAATCGTTCCCGCTATATGGGGCCTGGTCCCTTCTTGGGCCATGAGCCGGGATATAAATAGCTTTCTAAAGAAAAATTATACCAACAACGCCCGGTCGGAAAGTATCTTCGAGAAACGCTCCTTCAAGGAGTTTCCCTTGACCAATAGGTGCCTGATCGCGGCTTCGGGATTCTTCGAGCCCCATCATCACAAGGGGGTTGCCTATCCCTACTTCTGCCACTACAAGAATGATGGTATTTTTTTCTTTGCTGGCCTGTACTCCGAAATGGATAATGGCCTATATAGCACCACTATCCTGACCGTTGAGGCCAACGACTTTTTTGCCGAAGTACACAATAAAAAAAGAAGGATGCCCTTGGTCCTTGATAAGGATTTCGAAGAGGAATGGCTCCAACCGGATTTGCAGGAGCCGCACGTAAAGGAACTAATGAAATCAGGTTTCACGAATAAGGAATTTGAAGCCTACAGCGTGACCAGAGATATGTATAAAAAGGGTATCGACCATAATACACCCCGGGCAATCGAACGAGTGAATTATCCCGAAATTAATGAGCAGGGCACCTTGTTCTAATTTTATCGAGTGCAATAAAATGGAAGAGACATCAAGTTTGAGCACTAGCTCTCTCTGCCCAAACTGCGCCTTCAACTATCCGCGTTTTGTAGCCGTTACTGTGCCACGCTTTCTGCTTTGGTCAGACACCAAAAAAATGCTGGTCTATAAACCCACTAAAAGTTGAGTTAGCAATATGTGGTATTGGATTAATTCCATAATTTTGGATTAAATCCTATTGCTATGATAATTTACCGCAATTATGACCTAAAGACAATCCGAAAACTTTTAAAGGAAATCGGTAGGCATCGCTATGAACAGGCCCTTGAAAATATGAAAGTGACCCAGAAACCTCTCGGAATGAAGGGATGGTACCTGGAGGCCAGCCAATATTACCTAAAACTTTGCTATCGTTACCCAAGCAGGTATGTTCTAATGCTGATGGATGTAGATAGGTACGAGAACGTGCCCCGACACGGCTGGGAAAGGATTAAGGTAGAGTAACGATGAACTGGGAAAAATGGAAATAAGATGCCTAGGCTGGATTATAGTATTTCGAACCAGCTCATCGAAATAGGTTTCTATGAAATCGCCCGAACGATGTTATATTATGGAAGCGACCTTCTCCGTAATTTCATCCAAAGCGGCATTCTCAAAATCCTTTAGATATACCTCCGTAGTTTTCACGGAACTATGGCCCAAGCCTTCGCTTATCAGGGCTGTGGAAATTCCGGTGTACTTCGCTATTGTGGCCCAAGAATGTCGGATGGAGTAGGTTGTTAGCTCCGTTGTAATACCTGCATCCTCCGCCATGAGCTTTAGGCGTTCGTTCATTCTTCGACGTTGGGATTTGTACTTTTGAAATTGTTCGGTGCTACCATCATTATAGTTGGGGAAAAGATATTCATTCGGTTTTTTTCGTTCAATGTAATATTGCATTATTTTCTGAAGGTCATTTGGAATAGATATGGAAAACGGCTCACCGGTCTTGCTTCGGCCATAGGATAACCTACCATCCTTAAAATCCTTTGTTTTTATCTTGACCAAATCGATAAAATTCATTCCCCTGCAGTAGAACATTATAAAAAGATAATTATATGCATGCCACATCACCGTACCCTCAGGATATTTCAATGCTTTGATTTTCCGGAGTTCCTCTTTTAACAATGCCCTTTTCTTGGTACGTTTGGTTCTCGGGACTTTATAGTGCTGGAACACATTCTTTAGAGGGGTAAACCGATCTTCCGAAATTGCACTGTTGTAAATTGAACGGACAGCCCGAAGATAGATGCTGATGGTGTTTTTGGAATTCCCCTTGCTCAGGTGATACGCCTCGAAGTCCTTTAGAAAACTTACGGTAATATCAAATAACATGATATCATTTCCGTCATTGAACGAAACAATGGCATTAATTCCGCCACGGAGCCATTTAGCCGTATTCGGAAGATTTGCGGCCCGTTTCCTCTGTATCAATCTTTGGCCCCACGTTTCCAGGGAAATTTCATTTTCAACTTTCTTTTTAAGCTCCGAATTTGGATTTTCGTCCCAAGCTTTTTCTATATATTCCCTCAATCGTTTGACATCCAAATGCTCGACACTATCCCCCAATTCATCCACGACACTTTTCGCTTGATAGAATTTCCCATTTAGCCGTCTGTTTTCATCATCACAGTTCAAATTCCTATTCTCATAAGCCGATTTGCGCAATTGGTGATATTTATCGTCCCATCCGGATTTTGAGGTACGCACGCCCATATAAATCAAACCAACCTTATGGTGGATAATTTTTAGGACTACGGGGTAGAGTCCCGATTTCCGGCTTTTTGACCGAGTGCGAGTGTCGAGAATTAGTCTTATCTTGGCCATTAGCTCAATTTTGGATGTAAGATAGCGATTCCATTTGATTTCTACTCTCGATTTACTCTCGAAAATAGTTGAGGCTAATTGAATTCAAATGAATACATAAAATATTAAAATATTGATAAACAGTAAAATAGAAAGTGTAAAATATCAAAATAGGCTGTGATAAACAGTATACGGGAAGCCTGTCACGCAGGGGGTCGCGGGTTCGAGTCCCGTCCAGACCGCTTAAGCCTCGATTTTTCGAGGCTTTTTTATTTATAAGTATTTGATATTCAATGTTATAAAAATGGTAATGTTAAATAAAAGTTAATCAGCGTGCTGCAATCGTGCTGCATTTTTGCCTCTTTTTTACTTCTTTACAGCATTTTACAATACCCTACAATTGATATTTGCATTCATTGTTAAATGAAATAAAATCAATTTATCTTCTTACTTTTCTTTTTCTAAATTGAAATATAGTGAGAATTCAATACTGCTCCGATCTGCACTTAGAGTTTGCCAAAAACAAAAGATGGCTAGCGAATAACTCTTTAATACCTTCAGGGGAGATTCTCATTGTTGCTGGTGATACCTATTATCTAGGAAATGATTTTGAACATCTTGATTTTTTTAAATGGGCATCTGACCATTACAATCAAACCTATGTTATAGCCGGTAATCATGAATACTATGGCGGATATGATTTGGCTTTGCATAAAGAGCCTTTTAAATGGGAGTTGCAGCCTAACGTGTTCTTTCTAAATAATCATTCTGTACGTATAGACGACCTAACGCTACTTTTTTCTACATTTTGGAGCCATGTACATGCTGAAAATAGAAATTCGGTATCTAGAGGGGTCAATGACTTCTATAAAATAAGAATGGGTGATAGACGGCTGAGCGTCGATGATTTCAATCAGCTTCATGCGGAGGCTTTTGATTTTTTGAATCAAAGCCTCGAAAATCATAGCGGTAAAACGGTTGTGGTTACCCATCATTTACCAACGCCATTGTGTAATTCCCCAGAATTCAAGGGCAGTTTGCTTAACGATGCCTTTATTGTTGATAAAACCGATTATATAACAAAATCAAATATTGATTACTGGATTTACGGCCATGTGCATAGGAACCTTGGCAACGGTATCAAACTAGGAGGTACTACCATGCTTAGCAACCAATTGGGATATCTTGATTTGAATGAGCATCTAGATTTTTCGAGGGATTGCTTTGTTGAAATTGTATAATGGTTGAAAAAACAACTTAAGCCCACTTTTCAATTTGACTATTTATATCTTTTTGCCATTCCTTTACATTGGTATTATAGGCTAATGAAATAACACTACATTCCTCTACTCCCAATTTGTCATCATGAGCATTTAAGTGATCATAATAATGACCATAACTTAAGCTGTTATTTACGCCAGGGTATACTAAGGCAACTTTCTTGGCCTTATAATATTTCATATAAGCGAACATTTGCCGTAAATCTTCTGGCGATGGATTATAGTTCTTGATATTCTTCCATTTTGTATCCAGAACAACACAGTTTTCTTTACCCTTGTTCAATACAATATCTGGTTTCATTCTTGAATTATACCCAGCGGTAGGCTTCCAAAAATTCTTTGTGTTCTGTGCAGCTATGGTCGTTTCTATTTTTTTATGTCTTCTCAAACTGGCATAGACAAATTGTTCCCATAATAAGTTCATATCAAACATTAGGGCTAATATATGATTGGAGCCCCTACTTACATCCGGGTGATAATTCAATAATAACAAACGGGCTATTTGAATCGCTTTTTCGTAACCCTGTGTTTTACGGTTCAAAACTACCTTATTAAAAGTTGCTTCGGAGACCTTTATATCGGGCATTTCTGGAAAATCTAATTCTAAAGACTTGAGACTGCCTTGTATACTTTCATTGGTGTTTATATGAACTAATAGTTTTAAGGCTTTGTACAGAATACAATGCAGTTGATGATTGGTTTCATAGGTCGTATATTGAATGTAAAACCGCTCTTGATGCACCAAGTTTTGATTTATATGCTTACTAAATTTGAGGTTGCCTTTTAGACTCGTACTATTGCCTTCGGATTTTCTATATTTTTTGACAAGTCCTTGTCGAAGTAAGTATTTTAACTCACTCACAAAGAGTTCAAAATATAAATCAAGAATTGAATTCGTTTTTAATTTGAGACTGCCAGATGTAGGTGCTTTCAATTGGAATAGACCAACGGCATGCAACATATCTATTAAAACCTTCCGCCAGCTCTCTTCAGATGCGGTGATACTTCTGTCAATCTTTGGCAAGATTTCAATTAAAGTGTCTCCTACTTTTAATACCCCAACGTATTCACAAAACTTTACGCCATTATGAACCAAAGAATAATAGGGCACACCAGACTCTCCATAAAATTGGTGCAATGATTTTAACTGAGTTTCAGATAGCCTTTTTTCTCCTCTATCTATTCTTAGAATCTCATGTTCAAATACAATGATGTGGTTGTTCTTGTTCAATTTTCTATCCTAAAAGTTGCAGTAGCGCTTTTTTAAATTCCTCATTGCTCATTTTTTTAGCATCTTTTATTCTATATACTTTTCGCTCTACTAATGAACCTAATTCGTAATCTTCAAAAGGTGCAAAAAATTTTTCATCATTATCACCTTGGACTGATTCTACAAATCCAGAACCCATAACCAACCCAATTTTACCGTAATCCCCAAAAAAGTATTCTTGCAATAAAGGAATAACCTTATTGGCAAAAACTGCTTTGAGGCCTTTCAAGTATTTTATTTTAAGAAAGTAACTATGTCCTATAGCATGGTCTTTATCCAACAACTTTTCAATACGATTGTTGATGGTTTGCAGAAGTCTAACCAAATCAATATCATCTATATTTCCATCATCAGCACTTCCGTATTCTCTAATACATTCTGGTAATGGCGGCATTTCTGTAAAACTGAACCTTCTTCTTAGCGCTGAATCTAAGGCTTCCACACTTCTATCAGCAGTATTCATAGTACCTATGATATACAGGTTTGGCGGCACCCCAAAATATTCCTTACTATAGGGTAATTGTGCCAGTAATGCTTCATCGGCACCAAGTCTTTTATCTTTTTCTATTAGTGTTATCAATTCGCCAAATATAGCTGAAACGTTACCCCTGTTGATTTCATCTATAATCAGCACAATAGGTTTGCCGGTATTGCCTTTATATATATTTTTATCTAATTCTTTAACTGCCTCTCTTTTTTCTTCTGGCGAGTACTTTCGTTCTATGTTGTTTAAATTATTCTCAAAATGATTTTCTTTCTGAATGGCATTAAGAACCGACCAGTAAGCAGTTGAGTTACTACCGCCTATAATCGCTCTAAATGAATCATTTATATTAGAGATTTCATCTAAATTGGTAATTGCCTTTTGCAATTTCGAAAGCCTGGTTTTGGATACGGTATATGTTCTTAATCCCTCTAAATGTTTAATTTGAATATTACCTTGTGAAGAAATACTATCAACATATACTTTACCGCCATTTTTAATTTCAAGTTCAACCTCGCTTTCAGAAGCTAATCTCTCTTCTAATTTCTGAATGAAATTATCGTATGCCAAAGAGAAATCTAAAACCTTATCAGTTTCTGTATCATTATTATCTAGTGCAAAATTGAATGAAGCTTCAATACAAGCTTTTTTAAAGATGCCTTCTATTACTGTATAGATAACAGGGTCTCCATCTTTTTCGGGTTCTATAGGTTTTATACCTTCTATAAAATCTTCATAAGACATACTTTGATGAAAGGTGGAAAAGATTATTTGAGCTTCCATTATCTTTTCATCATACATTCTCTTAATCGCCTTTCTGTCTAAACCTTGAATCGTCTCCCCACATATTTCTAAGGCAAGATTTACCGTATTATAAGTTTTACCAGTTCCAGGAGGACCATAAAGTATTTGGTTTAGTGGAATTTTTTTAGATGGAATTTTTATATCCATAGAACTAATGTTCATAGCTTTTAAATTGGGATTAAATATTTGATCTATATGGTCGGAATCTGTTACTTCAACAATAGTTTCCCAGTAACCACCTGTAAAGGGCAACTTGAACGAATTAAAATCTGTTTTCCATTCCACATCAAGTTTTTGTCCGTCATTATAATTTTTTAAAACTGTACCTACATTAAAGATTTCTAGAATATTATTTCTTTTGTGGGTGCTTTTAAGAGCTATTTGACTACCTACAGGAATTGCATTTACAAATTCAGTAAACTTATCCTTATAACCATTCACCCAAATACCCTCTTTAACAAATCTTTCAGTTTGACTTTTGGGTTTTTCATCACTCCAAAATGATCCACCTAGATAATATTTCACCTGTGGATTATCATAAGCAAAAACAGAATAAATAAAATCCTGTGTAAGAATGTTATCATCATCTTCCTTAAAAGAATGAGGTGTTAATCTATTTTGGTGGATTTGAATAAGCTCATCATCCTTGACAAGAACCTTCTTTACAGCTCGATTGATTTCATTATTGACCAAAATTTGCTGTACAACATGCCCAGCCTTTGGAAACTCTAATTCAAATTCTTCACAGAACTTTTTAAGTACACTATATTTAAACAAGGAATGTTTAGTAGGATATTTGAAAGCCAATAGTAAACTTATAGCCCTTGCGTCCTGATAATGTGATTTATCATTTCTCCCCGAAGACTCATTATTACTATTAAGTAGGCGGTCCATGACAGAGATATAAGCTGGTATGCGTTGCTGAAGATCCTGTTTTTCGTCTAGCAGATCTTTTAAGGCCTCTATTACGGTATCCTTATCGATGTTGGCAAATTCTTTAAGCATATTTATGGGCAGGAAATGACTTCCCGCCCATAAATTTTCATTTCCAGGGAAAGAAGTTTCCAACATTGAGATAAAATTAGTTGATTCTAAATCCCAATGATTTTGAAAGTTTTGTATTGCTTCCCACTTATAAATTTCGCTGTAGTCTTCTAAGCTTGTAATTATGCTTTTATATTTTTTAATAAATGGTTGTAAAGCTTCTTCTAAATCTATATAATTATCATTCTTTCCAGAAAAGTATGCATTTAAAAATTTTGAATAGTTTTCATGACCTAAGATAGCAATAGGTCTTCCCTTACCATGTTTTCTGTCATAATCATAGAATACCCTATTTTTTATGCGTTCTTTTTTGCCGTTTTTAAACTTGATATAAGAAATCATTTCCTTATAATTGTTCTTGTTAACTGAGAACAAATCTTTATCGAAAAATTCATTTATCTCATTTAATTTAGCGGTTACAGAATCAATTGTTCTACCGTAATACGGTTGATAATTAACTGTAGCATTTTCCAGTAACCACCTAGCAAATTCCTTTTTAACGGTTAAGCTTTCTGCATCTTCATTTTTAGGAACAACATCAAACCCATTGCGCTCAAAAGCATTGAAACAATCTGTACCAAGGCCGCCTTTAAAGTATCTCTCTATTTTTCTACCAATTGCGTGATAATTGGCATAAGCCATAACGGCCTTTGGCGGATATCTTTTGCCTTCATATACTAAGTCATATGTTGAAGATGGACCAAAGCCATTAGGCATACCTTTTTGATTAAAATCTGCTATCCCTTTAAGTATATGTTCCTCTGTAACTTGCTCGAAATCCATTAATATTAGTATTTAATTCTCAAGCAAATGGTTATTTTGTAACCAAAACTCTTGTAAATCAGTTTTTAAATTGTCTATTCTAACTTTAGTTTCTTTACTCCAGTTAGGCGGGTAACTATTTATTCTAGAAGACCTTAAATCTTTGTTGGATTGGACATTGATATTTAAAAATTTATCTGTTAAAACAAGTGTATGATTCGAATGAAAACGCTCCCATGTAAATTCTCCCTCTGAATTCATTAGCGTATAGCCACATTTTTCAAAAGCTTTAAAAATTTCTTGATCTTCAAAGTGTATTTTTTTATCAAAAGTAGATAAGCAAAGATTGGCAGTATAAGCAATTTTATGAGCACTTCTTTCTTGTGTTCTTCTCTTATTAGCTCCCTTATTATAGAACTGTTTAATGAATTTTTTTAAAAAAATGTGTTTACTCACGATATAATACTTAATTGACTTTTGAAAATTTTTATGATTGAAATATTTTTTATGCTATAATATTTAATTCTTTAAGGATATCCTTTTTAAGCTTACTAAAGGGTCTTCGATTAAAATGATCTTCGATTAAATGAACACCGAAGACGATTCTATAAACATCTTCATATGAAAGTCCTAGTTTATGATAAGTTATAAAAAGCTCCTTGAAGTATCGTTGCGAGAATCTGTATCTAATATCAAACAAATCCCTCAACTCTTCAGAATGGCCAGACATTACTTCGGATAACCTAAATAGCTCAGACGTTTTTTTAATTTTTCCTAAATCACTCAACTGACTTGTTTTAATACCAATTTCAACTTCTAAATTTGATTTTCCCCCAAGAATGGATGAAACATCATGAGGGATAAACCTATAAGTATATTCATCAATATAATTGTCAATATATGGGTGCATATAACTACTTAGTGTAAATTCTTTTCTTCCCTTCAAAGAAGAATTACAAATAGTGCAGCTAGGGATCAAGTTATAAATAGACAATCCTAATAGTGGATTTTTAGCCTGGTCAAAAAAATGGTCAAACTGTGGGCGTGTTATTTTCTGATTGGCTTTTGTTCCTTTTGCTACTGTAATGGTATACATTCGATTACAATATAGACAAGTACGAATACCAAGATTTTTTGCCAAATCATAAGCATCATAAAGCGTTACACTTTTCTTTCTGAAACCTTTATAATCAAAAATATTCCTAATCTTTCCCTGCATAATTTTACTGGTGGAATATGAGTTAAGCCTTTTAAATCGGGTATTTAATTTTTTAAGAATCTCAGGCGTCCCAGTAATAATTTCGTACAGATTATCTTCAATAAATTTTTTCAACTCCTCATTTATTGTAGAAGAATGAATATTTTCTATCAAGTAATCTTTATATAGAGAATTAAAGTGAATAGAAATGACTTTAGGTTTAGATGCTAAATCAAAGTGAATCATACTCGTTGCCCGTCTGATTTTTAAATTTTTGTTTGAGACTTTCGATTTGCTGAGTTAGAATTTCCTTTGAAAAATCAACTTCCATTTTCTCAGAATACATTTCTGAGAGCTTTTGCTGAACGATAGGCTCATCAATAATTTGTATTATTTTTTTATGGTAATTTGAATTGTTCAAGTCATCTTTATTTCTTAGCCAATCTATGGTTTTATTAATCTTTTCTTTTGCGAAATCACCAAGAAGTCCATCTTCAACAAAAAATGAATCTGCTAATAAGTCTGTTATATTTGCAGCAAAGGATTTATTCGGATGTGATGAATCACTATATTCCAAAACTTCCGTTTCTTCCGTTATTGCATTTCTTCTCAAGTAAATAATGTTTTTGTTCGGTAGGTCAGACAGTGTTAAAGGGTCGTGAGTCGTAAATAAAATTTGAACTGTGGGGGAATTCTCGAGAGAACTAAAAAAATATGGAATTGTTTTAGCCATTGAATTAACAAATTTCTTTTTCCATATGGGATGAAACCCCAAGTCGGCCTCATCTAACAACAAAATGTAATTTTCAGCTTCATCTAAACTTTTAGTCTCACCACCTAACCTGTTAAATAGAAAATCATATAATCTAGAATAAAAATTTAATAGAGCCAGCTCTCCCGAACTCAGCCTTCTTCTTGATGGCATATAATTAATAAATCCATCAATTAAACTTCCTTTATTTATTTTCTTGCTTTTTTTGATAAAAGAAGAATAGTAGTTAATAACATTTATTAAGAATTCCCTTTGATACTTGAGTATAATCGCCGCCTGTTCATTGGACACGAAGAAAACATTGGTTTCAACTTTGCCTTCTTCAGAAATATTTTCAATTAGGGAATACAATTTTTCCAAAAGATTAGAAATTGGTATCGTTAGAAAAGGTTGTATCTCATCAGATCCGAATTTCAATTTTGAATTATTGATAAAGGTTAGAAAAGAGTTATAAGCATCTAAATGATTGCTATCCCGGGTAAATGTTGTGTATGAGAATTCTCCCTCCGATAAGTAATGATTTTGCTTCTCCATCTGTCTCTCAAGCACGGATAAAACATCTCTTAATATATGCCTTTTCAATAAATATTTATTTACCTCTATTTGATTTGAGACTCGACTCTGAGATTTAAATTTTCTTACTAGGTGCCAATCATCTAGTTCTTTTTTTAGTTTTTCCTTTATTATTTTAAGAGCTGGTCTAAATGCCCTGGGAGTATTCCATTCCCCACCAACCTTGTATCCGTTAATCAACAATCTAGCCTCGCCAAATTCTGGAAAATCAAATAGGTTTTTAAAAATTTTGTCCTTACTTACTAAATCTGAAGACAGGAACGCGATTTGACGTAGCGAATTTTTAAAAGTCAACTCCTGATTGACCGAATAGTTCAAACTGGATTCTGCGGTAGTTTTATTCTGTAAATCACGAATATCTTCTTGTAAAACTTTATCGAATGAGATATCGTAGTTATCAACATTATCAAATCTTGGATTGTAACGATAATCAAAGTGTGGAGAGTAATATATAGTTTTAAATTTGCTGTTTGACCTTTCTTGATTTATTGAAAAAGTATCGTCTCTGGTCACAAAACTTAACGTTTCTTGATCAACGTCCCAAATAGAACTCACCGTCTTCAATTCATTTCCGGTAGCCGTTTCAAAAAATAAGTATATATTGTTTGAAGGCAATGCATAAGGATTTTCAATGAACAATCTCCTAATGGAATCAAATATTGATGATTTGCCGGCCCCGTTTTGACCCACTATAGCATTTACGTTTAAAAGCTTAGAATCTAAATTGGTGACGTCGAAGAAGCCTTCTATATAATCTTCATTTAAGGTTCTGTCAACCTCTACTTTGTTTCCAGTCTTTTCAAGACTGTAGATGAATTGACCACCCAAATTGATAATTTGAGGTTTTTGAATTAAGTATTCGTGATAATCTAAATAAATTAATGCTAGTCGCATATCTAAAGGATACTTTTGATTTTTTTTGGTCCCTAATTCTTTCTAATTAACCTGTTAACGATGAATTCAGCACGGTTATACAATTCATCGTAGGTCAATATTTCAACATTTCGACTGTTCTTTCGGTAGAGTTCAAATGTTTTCTTCTTGATTCTGGCTTCCTGATAATTTTCAGCACTTTCTAATTCAGTCCAACTACCAACTATCAAAATAGTCTTAGAATCATATGCTTTTTCAACAATTAAATTTCCCTTGCTATCTTCCTGCGGTTTGTCAAACTTTATTAGTCCAGCCGCTTTTTGTTCTAAAATTTGAGAACAAGCGTTTTGTAAATCTCTAGAAAGTGACCAGGCTCCTGAACGATTCTTATCTTTTCCAAAAAGAGGTGTAGTAGGTTTTTTAAGCTCAATGAAGGTTACAAATTTAGAGTCTGATAGTAAAAAGTCTGTGATAACAGCATTGCCGCCAGACAAATCTTGTTCTGAAACATTCCCCTCTTTTTCTAGTATCCTTTGAAATTTATAGTCTATTCCCAATCCTAAAATCCATTGATTACGTTCGAAAAAGGCTTGCCAAGTGGTTTCTTCCTTTGCCTTCGGTAAGTCAATAAGATCTCTATACTCTTTCCAATATTCTGAATTTGATAGTAATTTCTCAAAATAGTCAAGGCCTCTTTTCCTAAATGCTACATTTACGATATCACGAGATGTGATGATTCCTTCTTCTATTACTGATTCAACGACCTGTTGACCGCCTTCTTTGGCAAGAAGTGTTTTTATAAGTTTGATATTTTCAGGGGTAAGTTCAGAATCGGCAATTTTGATTCGTTTCTCGGAAATCGCAGATAAATCAGTTTGATTCAAAAAACTCAAAAAAGCTTTGAGTTGAGCTAAATTAAATTTGCTAAAACCTACTTTCTGCTTCTTATCCTTTCCAATAAGTTTAATGATTTCAATTCCCTCAATATCATTTTTCTCTTTTATATATACGGCCTTAAGCATGGTTCTAGTGGACAGCCTTATTTCAAATCCTTCCTCATCTTCATGTACTACTTGAAAAAACCTTCCTTTCTCAAACTCATGACTGTACAAGTGATTTGGTTTTGAGTTATTGATAATGTCGTCCTCAGTAGGTACAAGACCAGTTCTTCTATTTCCTAACATATTATTTATGTTCAACAATTCTTATTTCCTCTTCAGTTAGTCCATAAAGTTCATACACCATTGCATCGATTTGTTGCTCAAGGGAGTCAATTTCGGCTTGCAGGTCTTGGGCCTTTTTCTTGTTTTGTTCGAACAGATCGAGCCATTCAAATTCATCAGCCCTTGTAAGAGTATCGACAGTAGGTTGATTTTCTTTTTGTCTATCCCTATTAGTTGTTTTTATGGCCTTGTTCAATTCCTTGATGAACTCCCCAAAATCCAAGTCTTGCCAATTTTCTAGATTTTTGGATGTCTTTATAATTTTGTACGAAGAAATAAAGTGTCGAATAAACTTATCGATTAACTCTTTATGTGAATTATGCGCATGTTGTAATCTATCAACAATAATCTCGAAGTCGTTTTTGGATTTATCATCTGGTAATGCTATTGGGATCAATGATAAATATTGATAGATAAACCTCAAATAGCCGCCTCTAACTTCAGGTGAAATACTTTTGTAGAAAAATGTTATCAGCTTTGAGTTTAGAATTCCGAGTAAATACAAATCTGCATTGCCGATTATGTAAGCAGTATTTACAAGGTAATAGTTATCAGACCTATCTAAAACAAAATTCCCTTGCTTTGAAATATCTGGTAATAATAGCTTTGGTTTATTAAATTCATCATAATAAGCGCAAGATCTTAGTTCCCACCAATAATCTCCTTGGTCTGATCTTTTTTCGGCTTTCTCTTTAAATGTTTCCAAGTGATTAGAAATTCCAGGGAAATTAGCCCTTAAATATTCCCAAGGATTAACATCTATTCTGTTTTCATTCGTCCAGCCACTAGGAATCAAAATGAGATATGTGTCTTTAAAGTCAACAGCATACCGCTTAATGTCTCTACCTGCCAAAAATGGTTTTATTAATTCAATTGCTTTGGAATTGTTACTAATAATCTGATTTTTCTGTTGCTTATCAATCACAAAAGCTTCGTTTAGTCCAGTTTTAATTCCATAGAAAATTTTAGAATCAGTGAAGTCAAGCAATTTTTTGCCTACTACCTTTAGTTTATTAGTTAGCTTACTGATAGACTCATCAACTAAAGACCAAGAGCTTTCAGATAGGTTATTATGTATAACATTAAAATGCGTTTGATCTACTAGCAAATTCAAATCAGGAAAATCTAAATTTTTAGGTAGTGTTACCCTAAACTTTTTGGTTGGACTTTCTGGAGCGATTGTAATGATACAGGGATAAGCAGCTACATTTTTAAAAACGTTTAAATCCCCGAAATCAATGATTTCAATGATGCGTTTCGTTCTTAACCAATCTCTTAATGGTTTGGCATAATTGGCCTGCATCCATTTATTTGCGACAATAATGCTATAAAGACCTTTATTCTTAACTAATTTCTCAACGCTCAACTCAAAGAAATATGTGTATAAATCTGCTGTCCCTTGATAGACATCATAATGCTTTTCTAAATAAGGCTTAACATCCTTGAACAACTCTTGTCTCACATAAGGCGGATTCCCAATAACCACATCGAAACCGCCGTTTATAAACACTTTTGGAAAAGCGTTTTCCCAATCAAAGGCTTTATCTCCGGCAACAGCTTTACTATTTATCAAGCTATTTCCACACTTAATGTTGCTGCTCAAATCATTCAATTTCCGTCGAGGTTGGGCTGTGCGCAACCAAAGTGAAAGCTTGGCAATCTCAACAGACTCTTCATTGAGGTCTACACCGTAAATATTGTTCTCTAAAATGGTATTTTCAATATCAGGGAATTGGAAACCACCACCTAAAACTTTTGCCTTAAGCTCGTCTATATATTGATGTTCTTTTATAAGAAAATCCAATGCTTGATTAAGAAATGCACCAGATCCGCAAGCAGGGTCACAAATAGTCAGTTGTAACAGCCAATTACGGTATTCATCTAAAATGCTGACCAACTTTTGAATAAAGAATCCCTTTCGATTTTTACGCCCTTTAAAATATTCTTCTTCCTTAAAATCAAGTTCTATTTTCTTTTCATCACACAGTTTACCTACCGTATTTTCTACGATGTATTTTGTGATGTATTTGGGCGTATAGAAGACGCCATCCTTTTTACGCTTGCTTTTTTGTTTGTCGAACTCGGCACCTTCGATCTCTGCGTTGACGCTTTCTATCTCGTTCAGCGAATTTTCGAAAATATGACCAAGTATGTTTACATCTACTTGACTCTCAAAGTCATATTTTGCCAGTTTTAACGTATGTCTGTACAACAGATTATCATCGATTTCTAGACCATCAAGAATCGTATCCGGTTTAAAAAGTCCACCATTATAGGCGTAGATTTCCGCCCTGCTAGATGTTCCCTTTCTACCAGTATCTAAATAGTTAAAATATTGTTTGAACAGATTATATAAAGGGCGTTCATCACCAAAGTCCATGTCGGCTTTCCACTTTTCCAGTATTTGTAGTGTAGAATTGGGCGTAAGCAATCCTCTATCCTCCGAAAAAAAGACAAATAGAAAGCGGTCTATCAGTTTTTGTGATTTCTTAAAGAGGGCCAGTTTTACATTTTTGTCAAGACTTTGTAATTCCTGTTGATAGGCAAGGTCGGTTGTTATCTCCTCTAGTTCCTGTTGTCTTGCTGCTCTAATTTTCTTGACATTCCGTTTTACCAAATCACGGAAAAGCTCCCTTTTAAAAAGTGAGTAGTCTTTGTAAAATTCCTCGGTTATCTGCTCCTCCTCGACCAAGGAGTCTTGTTTAATTTTAAGAGGTAAGGCGTTGAGCAAATTGTCTTTGTGCAAGCACAGATACAATAGGGCAAATCTTTCCTGTGTCAGTTGGAAGAGGTCGAAAGGCTCATGCTCTGTGGCATCATCAATATAAAACCTTAATTTTTCGAAATTAGAGGTAATCACATACCGGCAACCTTTATGGTTTACCTTATAGTCGAACGCCTGACGGCGTATACTTTCCAAATCCTTTGTATTAGTGCCCTTTAGTTCCACTACGGCAAGTGTTGTATCATCTTTCAGGATGGCACCATCTGCCTTGCGATTGTTCTTTTCGTTTTTATACTCGGTGGTTAGATTGTACTTGGGACTCGGATTTATGGTGTAGTCGAGCACATTCACAAACAATTCGGTAAGAAAAGTAGCTTGAAATTGCTCTTCCTTGCTACTACGTATATTTTCTTGTATCTCAGCGTTGAGAAAATATTTTGAGTATTTCCGATAAGCTTTTTCAACTGCTGTCGGATCCTGTTGAGATAGGTATTTTTTAAGTACCGATGTTTGAAATAGTGGCATTAATTTTTGGTCAGGTTTAGATTCTTAAAAATAGATTATTTTTCTGATTGAAGGAAAAATCTAACAAGAAACGGTTGTGTAAAATACCCTACGAACTAAGCGAAAAATTATTAACACTTTTTCTTATGAGGCTTATATTCGATTAAATAAGACAAAAAATATTGTTTATTTAGTTATATTTGAATGAAATAAGAAAATAATGATTGAAAAAATATCTAAATCACAAGTTTTAGAACGTATTCAGTTTGAAAATTACTGGTGGCGTAACAACGGTATTGAAGAAGATTATAATGCCATGCAACGCCGATTGTACTTTGATATTTTCAAACCTATGGTATTTGACCGATCCATTAACAGGGCCGTTGTACTAATGGGGCCAAGAAGGGTCGGGAAAACCGTGATGCTACACCATACCATTCAGGAGCTGATAGAAGAGGGTGTGCCCGCCCAAAAAATAATTTTCATTACGGTTGAGAATCCAATATATACGAACATCGCATTAGAAGAGCTTTTCAAATATGCCTTGGAAGCTATTGGAAACCAAAACCCTAAAGACTGTTTCGTGTTTTTTGATGAGATACAGTATTTGAAAGATTGGGAAATTCATTTAAAAACATTGGTGGACAGTTACCGCGGCACAAAATTTATAGTATCCGGAAGTGCCGCTGCGGCCCTAAAGTTTAAAAGCAACGAGAGCGGTGCAGGGCGTTTTACGGACTTTTTATTGCCCCCCCTTACTTTCTATGAATACATACACATCAACAACCTACAGCACCTGATGGTCGAAAGCAGTTTGCTATGGAAAGGGAAGGAACAAGACTTTTATGATACCGTAAACTCTCAATTGTTGAACGAGCATTTTGTGAAGTACATCAATTTCGGAGGGTATCCTGAAATCATATTCTCTCCTCAAATGCAAAAGAACCCAGGGCGCTACATAAAACAGGATATTGTGGATAAAGTACTGTTACGCGACCTACCTAGTTTGTATGGTATTAAAGATGTGCAAGAATTGAATAGGCTCTTCACTACTATTTGTTTTAATACGGCCCATGAGTTTGAATATGAAGAATTGAGTAGAACTTCTGGTGTAAAGAAACACCTGATAAAAACTTATATTGAATATTTAGAGTCCGCTTTTTTGGTCAAAAAAATTAGTAGGGTGGACCAGAGCGGAAAACGTTTCAAAAGAGAGGTAAAGTTTAAAATGTACCTCTCAAACCCATCCTTGTACGCCGCGCTATTTACACCATTGGCGATTACCAATGAAAAACGAATGGGCGACTTGGTGGAAACAGCAATTTACTCACAATGGATGCACCGTGATTGGTTTAATCCGTATTATGCCCGTTGGGGAAAAGGAGAGGTGGACATGGTGGGAATTGATGAAGGCACATTACAACCTATTTGGGCTTTGGAAATAAAATGGAGCAATAGATATGAAGAAAAACCTAGCGAGTTAAAAAGCCTTATTGATTTCTGTAACTCGAATAAATTAACTTCTGCATTGGTTACAACAATTGATGTCAAAACCCAGAAGGAGTTTCAAGGCGTAACCTTGCAATACGTGCCTTGTGCTACCTATGCGTATAATGTTGGAAAGAACACCTTGGACAAAAAGAAATAAATTTTAGAAACTGAAAATGGCAACAAACCACAAGGCGGTAGAGTGATATCGCCGACTAATTTTTCGCCCTTCCTGAAAAATCCGTCCTTTGCCAAGTTCTTTATACAATTTGATAGATTCGATGAATTGGGTTCGGGAATCCTTAATGTAAAACAAGTATATCAAAGCCTATTCGGGTAAAGACAATCCCCAGTTTATTGAAGGTGCTACGTTTAAAACTATAATACCAGTTACCGCGGTGGCAAATGCACTTACAAGTGATGACGGAGCTATTGTCGGAGTAAATGTCGGAGCAATTGAGGGAGCAATTGAAGGAGTAATTGAGGGAGCAACTGAGGGGGTAAAAAAACGTCTTGTTTCAGTAATATCTAAAATTTATGACAAACCCAGTATCAAAGCGGTTGAACTTAGGAAAACTCTGGATGTTTCAGAACGAACGATATTATCCGACCTTAAGCGATTGGAAGGTTATCTTGATTATAAAGGAAGTAAAAAAACAGGGGGATATCATTTGAAAAATAGCATTAAAAAATTACTCGATGCTGCCAAAAATTGATATTGGATAAATTGCAGGATAAATTGCAGGATAAATTGCAGGATAAATTGCAGGATAAATTGATTGATTGACTAATACTGTTAATCCCCAAGACCTTTTTCATAAAATATTCTTCAGGTTTCATTCTGGCTTTTCTACAAGTTTTAGTAAAAGCATAAATAATTGCTATTCTCTATTACAATTTACTGCCGTTAATCTGATATTGAATTTATGTACTTTTTGAGAATTTCCTTTTTACGTCTTCTATCAGCATATCGTAGCATTCGGCTTTCATTGACGGTATACTTTGAAATTGCTGCCATAAAAATCGTTCTCATTTCTGCTCCCTGTTGCGCAGAAAAAATTACGTCGTCACAAAATATATCTACCAACATTTTTTCTATTGAAGTAGTGTTCACTCCATTGATGGTTTGAGTAGGGGCTTCCGTTACTAAAGATGTAATGATTATTGAATCTTTATTATCGGGAAGATACTTGTCGAGTATGTCATTCGTCGGGTCAATGAATACTGAATAATTCGCTTCTTTTAGAAAGTAAAATACAGATTGCGTGGCTTCTTTTTCAACTTCAACCAATATATAAAAGCTGCCCGATTGGTGGGGCATAAATTCGTTCAAAGCTGAGGTGTTCCAAATACAAATTTCCAAATAAGGAAATTCCTTTTGAATCTTGGAATAAATCGATTTCAACTTCGAAGTAATTTCTGGGATATAATTTTTCCCTTCTCCGGTTTCAAACTTTCCCCTACCAATCCTATTAAGAACCCCCATTTGAACCAAGGAGTATACTCTCCAGTTAATGGTAGTCTGCTTTAATTCAGGCTCCAATTTTCGATAAAAGGCCGAAATATCGGCTGTTTTAAAAGCCTCATGAGTTTTGAAATGTTCCTGTAATTGGTCAATTTGTAATTTAGCGTTAGCGATGATTGTTTAATTTCGCATAAAAATACAAAACTATATTACGGCAGCAAAGCCAAAATACTGCCGATAATTGGTCAATAATTATATTCGATTACAAACAATAATCATCTATTTCTTCAAGTATTTGTTCTGAGCTGTATTTATCGATTAGAGATAAATCCAATTCCGTAGCAAAATTGATTAAAAAGTTCTTCAGCTCATGAATGGTGTCTTGTGTTAAATTGCTGTCGTTAGGTTCGTAAATTTTATAGGCTAACTCCCTGCCAAATTTTTTGTCGAATTCACTCTCGTTGAACGTGTTGTCATCACATTCAAATTCGTCTAAATAGCGTAGGTATTTTTGGTTCAGCACCCAAAAGTATAGAGCGGTACGTTCTTCTTTTTTGAGAGCTGCAAAGAAATTCCATACATACGCTGAAAGCTCAAGTTCAATTTCAGGGGGTTTGGTATCCATGCCATAGTAATTGACACTTTGAATTAAATCGGTGACAACTTCAGCTTGGTTCCCTGACTTAAAAGCAAATTTCATCAATAATTTTTTCAGGACTATTTTTTTGAGTGTAATCGATTACGACGGCATTCATTTCCTCTGTTACTAATAATTGATCGTCAATCGTAATCATGATACTATTGGTATATTTTAAAATTAACCTAGTGTGAAGATTTATATTTCTCAAACGAAGCTAATCTTTAATTCGTTCTAATCATCACTATTTGCAGCTTTCTTCGTGGGCTATAATACGCCAGAAAAGAGTTGACCTTATTTTACAACAGCCTGTTTTACTTCATGTAACAATTTTTGTAAATCAACAAGTTGAATTTTCAATTTGTCAGGCTGGTTTTGCCCCAAATGGGCTTTTTTGGTCAACTGGTTGATGTTGTTGCCCAATCTACTTAGTTCAACGTAAACTTTTCGTTCATAAGGGGAAACTTTAAACCTAGGTAATGGTTTACAAGTTATTCGCATCCGTATGTAATCTGCAATTGAGAGTCCACATGATTCTGCATTATGAGCCACAATAAGATAATTATCTACCGTAGTTCTAAAACTAATATGAATCGATTTTAGCGATTCTATGTCTTTTTTTGGTCTTGCCATATTTTATAATTGTGGGGAGAATACCCAACAAGCTTGCAAACAAAGTGCGCAGTTTTTGTATACAAAAACATGGCTTGCTACATGACCTCCGATTAAAATTTAGTTTGAACAGCATTTAGGTTTTTATTTGATGCCCTCAAGATGATATTCCCCTCATTTCTTGGATGAGTGTATCAATGTCATCAGGATGAAATAGAACCCTTCCACCAAGGGATATTTTTTTCAATAACCCTTTTTCTATCCAAGCGTATATTGTAGGTCTTGTTACCTGAAATTTCTTTACCAAGTCGGCAATGGTCAATAATTTATCTTCAGAAGGATTTTCCTGAATGGAATTTTCAACAGGAATAGAATTGCTCTTTTGAAAAAATTCAGCGGGTACATATTCTTTTATCCCGCTATCATCCATAATAAATATTCGTTTCATAATGCTATGATTTTAAGGTTTACTTTATTGAACAAACCTAGCAGTATTGAACGGTATTTTATCCGTTTGCCGTACATGCAATTATGTACGGCAAACAGATAGAAAGAAGAGTGTGAATCGGTCGGGGAATGTGAAAGATAGGGATGAAAAAGCCAAAAAGCTTTTTTATCGCTATCGTTTTTTTTCGAGGGGGTGGTCAAAAAACGATAGTTTTTTGACCACTTCCGCAGAAAGGATGTTGTTAGGGGAAAGAAAAGAAATTGGCTTTATGCCGGAAAGTTTGCGGATACTAAATCGAAGTTCTCCTTCCCCTAACCACAAAGGTCAGGTTTTAGAAAGCCAAGAATTGCAATATTGTATTATATATTGCTATAGTCATATGTTCATATGAAGATATAATCTTATATAGCATTGAAGCCATATAGCAATGGGAAAAGTCAAGAAGAAGATTTTGCTTACCGAATTCCATTGAAATTCAAATTGCAACGGCATATATTTCTTCTTGAAACGAATCGATATTGTCCCAAAAAAGGTCAATTTACGAGAATAATAAAAAAGACCACAAACGGGACTAATTGACAATGGATTTTTTAAAATGCGAAATTGCGATTAAAAAACGACCTTTTTATGAGACAGTTATTTTTTCGACCAATTCTTTGAAAGTTAAGTTGAATCATCATAGCTGCATAAAACACGTATATGTTTTATCCGCTATATTTGGTGCACAATGAACATATGTTTATTATGCCTATGTTGTCTCTCATTTAAATCAACCTATGACCAAGAAATCAAAAATCGCAAAACATAGTTGGTGGATTCTTGGAATCACAGGACTAATTCTCGGATTAATTAAAGGACAGGGAAATGAAACTTGGATTTATATTGGGGTTGTAAACGGAGCTTTTTGGGGTTGGATTTTGGGGTTGATTATGGACTACGTTTTAAATTCATACTTCTACGAAGAACCTAAAGAAAAAATATCACAACCAGTTTTCATTCGGAAAGACCAAACACCGAAAGTCCATAAACCTTCAAATCATAATAAATACACTCCCAAAACCAACGAATTTGAAACCAAAAAAACAATTACTGAAAAACAAACCGATTCTGTCGAAGAACCTAAAATAGAATATAAGGTAAAAGAGAATACTTCAGAAATAAAACAAACACCAAAACAAGTAGCAAAAGAAATTCTGCCAAGCCCTTCAAAAGAGGTAGAGTCGGTATTATCTAATGTTAAATATGTCAATTACAATTTAACCTTTCCAGAAAGCGAATCTAATTTTCCGATTATTAAAGTACCGACAGAAAATTGCGTTGTACGTTCTCATAGGTTTGGCTCAACCAAGAGACGTGGTTTTAAAGAAGATTCTTTTCAAAGAGCAATTGAGTATTTTTTTGCCGATAATTTTGATATTTCAGGCAATATCAGATTAAACACAGGACAAAAAACAAGACCTTTTGAACCAGATATTGCTCTTATTGGTCGTTCAAACCATAATATTAGAATTGATATAGAAATTGACGAACCATACGCAGGAATAACGAGACAACCCACACATTGCTTAGGCGATGATATAAATCGAGATAATTACTTCAAAGACAGAGGTTGGATTGTAATACGATTTTCAGAATATCAGGTTCATACACAAGAAAAAGAATGCCTAAAATATATAGCAGAAATTATTCACTCAATTAATCCAGAACTGAACATTCCAGAAGAATTAAAATTAACTGGGAAAATAACAGAACAGAAAGTTTGGGATATTGTTCAAGCCCAAAAGTGGGAAAAAGCAAAATATCGAGAAGAATATCTAAATCACGTATTCAAGATAACAGAGGAACAAACGGAAACATTAAAACGGGACTTTGATAACCAAGAAAGAGAAGAAGAAAAACTGGTTAATCCAACCTCATTTGGAAAGGAAGATATTGGTAAAAATATTAGCTTTAACAAAATCAATAAGCATCCACACGACAGCCGAATCAAGTTCTATTCTGAAAAGCACGTTTATACTATCGATGGAGTACCCGCACCATCGGCAAGCACAATAATTAGCCGATTTTTTCCTGAATTTGATTCGATCTATTGGTCTATACGTAAAGCACCCGAATTAGGAATGACACCTAGTGAGGTTGCAAAAATGTGGGCAGACAAAGGAAAAAAAGCGAGAGACGAAGGCACATTCCTTCACGAACAAATTGAAAATTACTACTTGGGTATTGACTATGAAGAAACAGAAGAATTTGACCAATTTTGGAATTTTATTAATGACCACGAAGGTTTACAACCTTATCGTTCAGAATGGAGAGTTTATGACGATGATTTAAATATTGCAGGAACTATTGACTTAATTGTTCATAATGGAATTACTCACGACATTTACGATTGGAAACGCAGTAAAAAAGTGGTAAACACTTATAACGGGCAACCTATTGAGCAAAATCAATGGCAACAAGGTGTAGGTGGTTTAAGCCATGTTGACGACACAAGCTATAACCGATATTGTTTGCAACAGAGTCTCTATAAATACATTCTTGAAAAAAATTATGGGATAAGGATTGATAGTATGTATTTGATTGTAATGTACCCTGAAAATGATAATTATTACAAAATAAAGGTTCCTTATCTTAAAGCTGAAATTGAACACATATTGGAAACCGTGTGAAGAAAAAACGAGAGATAACAATGTAAAAAAAATAGGGCAGGAAGGTGCTTAAATAATGTGTTGGGCGTATTTGCAAAGTCGCCAAAGATTTGGCTTTTAGAAAATTAAGGTAAAAACAAAATACAAAAGATTCGGCTTCTGGCGAAACGGAAAGAACATCGCTTACCACTTGTCCTACTTTTCTTATACGAGCGGTTAGCAGCAAGTTAAACTGACATTGCGTTCATAAACACATAATTATAGAATTTGAATGTTAACGTACGTTGAGCTTATAGAATTAAGAGACAAACTCATAAATAATGAGATTGGGATAGAACTTGCAAAAGAGCGATGTTGGAAAGACTTCAAAGAAGGACAACGTTCTTGGCATACAAAAGACTGGAAAGAAAGAAGGCTGAAATTCATTAAAGAAAAATGCCAAATATGCAGTAGTACAGAAACTTTAACGTTACAGCATCTGTCTCATCCAAAGAAATACAACGAATATTTAAGAGAGATAACTAGAACCTACACAAATCACTACATAAATAGCAATTCCGAAATTGATAAATCCCCATATAGAAATCACATATTAGACAATTATGAATATGTGCCGATTCCATTGTGTCCAAATTGTATGAATAAAAACCCGGGCGAAAGGGTAAGAAAAATTCCAAAATATCGATGTGCGGATTGTAAGCACGAATTTGAAGAAGCGATTTATAGGTCGGCAATCGAACTGATTTCTATTTTCTTCAAAGATGAGGACGCATATGAAGTGCGAGATAAGTGCTTTGTTTCAAATGATAAATGGAAAAACAAACATAACCTATCAAATATTAAGTATTGGTTTCAAAGAAATATAGCAAAGAATAAAGACGCTGAATCTATTGAAAAAAAAGCGTTTATACTTTATCTAAACGATAACATTAAATACCTGTCCTTTGAAGATACAATAACAGCTTGTAAAAAATGTGCTTCTAACTATGACTTGTACAAAATGGAATTATGCCCAAAATGTAAGGAGCACTACAAGGGAATTCAATATCCAACTTGTATTCAATGTTTGCCAGAAGAAAAACGAAAAGCGGTAGAGGAAAAAATTGAGTTCGGTAAACAATGGCGAGAAATGGAAAAAAGACTTGGAATTGACTAATAAATTAAAATTAATAAAACCAGTTGCTAATAACTATAAGTAATTGCTTGTTCTCGCCTACTTCTGAAAATCCTCACGGATTTTTAGCTTGGTGTGTACTTGCAAAGTTTATTGCTGACCCACGCAACTACTCGAGCCGAGGCCGTTAAAATCTTATTTTTATCAAAAGTGTTGTAAAGGGAACGTTTTACCGGGCTACTTTAAAAGTATAAGCAATTAAACCGTTCCAACACATCTAGGCTAACCCCCAAGCTTCCTTCAATTTTTGAGCAGCCTCATAATTGGATATTTTCAGGTAACGTCGAAAGGCCTTTTCAGACTTGTGCCCTGAAATTTTCATAATAAGTTGTACATCAATACCATTCAAATAGGCGTTGGTGCAAAATGAGCGACGACAGGTATGTGAACTTATAAGCTTATACTTTTCTAAAAGCTGCGCCTCTTTGATGGTTCCCCGTTTGTGTTCGATTTCAACTTTTTGGTGCAGCTCTGCCGCATCGCCCAATTCCTTTATTCGTCTATTAAAGGTGAAAGAATCAATATCGGGTGCATACCCCTCGTATTTTTTCAATATTGTTTTGACTTGCTTTCGAAGTGGTATCACAATTCGTCCAGAGGTTTTCTTTTGCCGGATATTTAAAAATCCTTCGTTGTCCAAATACTCAGGTCGGATTCTTGAAATATCCGAAAATCGAAGTCCGGTCAAACAACCGATGACGAAAAAATCTTTAACTTTTTCAAGTTCCTTCTCTTCTTTACAATCCACATTTGCAATAGCCTGAATTTCATCATCGGATAAATAAATATGGTCTACTTCTTCTTGAACTACCTTGAATGCCGATAAATCGATAGGCTGAATACGATTTCTGCGCATACGGTCGTTTAGAAAGGCCTTCAGGTTCTTGACCAATTTACCAATGGTATTGTTCTTCATGCCAATACCGCCGTTTTTTAATGGGGCATGATAAGCGAGGTAATCCGTCCATTCCTGGTAAAAATTATAATCAAAAGCATTAAAGTCAATGATGACGCCCGAGAACTCCTGAAATCCTTTTAGATGCTTTGTAAGGGAATTATAATCTTTAATGACATCTTTGACCACCTTACCCCTTTTACTTTCTAAATAGTCCTCGAATTCGTCAAAGAAGTCCTGTAGCGGTTTTTGGTTGATCGAGGGTTCGCCATCTTCGAACTGTTTTTTAAAGAGTTTTTTAGAAAGCGGTTTGTTTTGGTTTTGATAAGTAGAAACGATTTGGCTGGCCAAGCTGTCCATTTGTGTCAACTGAACAAATTCAGAACCCACTTCTTTTGACTTTTTAAGGAATGATTTTTCCTTGTTCCAATACTTGGCTGGAATCTCAATTCCTGTATCGATTTGAATTCTGGAATTGCGATTTTCATAGTATCGTAATTTGACACTATGGTTTCCGTTTAAGTTCGGTTTATCAGATATGTAAAACTTATAATTGTACATCAGCGTGCCGCATTCGTGCCGCATTTTTCATGAAAAGTAGTGTTTTATAGTGTAAAATAAAAATCTATATACATTTAATATACTGATAATCAGTAAAATAATGTATGTTAATGAAAAGTTAAATTGCTATGGAAGCATCCCGTCCAGACCGCCAAGTAAATAAAGGGCTTCCAAGAAATTGGAAGCTTTTTTATTTTTGGGTTGCACGCAGATTGCACGCGGTTTTTTGATCTTTTCTAGATTAATTATATTCTATTCCATCCCAATTCAAAAATCAGGCTTAAATATGGGACTAGCTTCGTTTGAAAAAATCATAGAACACTTTTAGGACTCACTCATCTAATTTTTCCCTATTAAAGTGGCGAAAAGGTTTTATTTAAAAGTTTTGGGTTAACTAAGAGAACACTTATACAAGCTCTATGCTAAGGATGATTCTTTCTATCAAGCCTTTTTTTGATACCATGAAACGAATGATCGACAATCCTAATTTAGGGCAGGCTTATCATTAGCTGGGTGAAACTGGTTTTTAAAAACTAAATTTCACTCAATATGTTCCAGCCATGCAGTTATTTCCTGGGTGTGGATACGGTAATTTACGATTTCTTGAGGCAAACTCTTTACATCGGAAAATTGAGAAATAAACTTGTTCGCTTCGGTCACCGAAGAAAAATAATCATTTTGAATAAGCTTTTTTGATAAAAGAGTGGCGATTTTGGCTAAATCGGAAGCTTTGAATTCCGGGTGGTACTGTACCCCAAAAAACGACGATTTTTTATAATCAAAAGTCAATGCCTGTACCTTAGAATGGGTGTTATAGGCCAAAACTACGCCGTTTTCGGGAATTTTTACTACTTCATCAAAATGAATGCAGAGTGCTGAGTAGTTTGAATTTCTTTTCGGAAAAAATGGACCGTCAGTAGCGGCTTCTGTCAGCATGATTTCCTTGGCGATTCCAAACTCCAATCCGTTTTCACCACGTTTTATCTCGCCACCTGCTACCGTTACGGCTATCTGTAATCCCCAACAACTTCCGTAAATAGGTGTCCCACTTTCAAAAACGGTCTCCGCAAAATCAAGTTGATCGGTAACCGAAGGTATATTTTCTGTTACGCTTAAAGCACTTCCGGTCCATAGAACCCCATCATATCCTGTTAACTGTATAGCAGTTGGTAAACTTTTGGGGCCGTCGGCGGGAAAGGCCACTTCTGTTTGTACGTTAGGACATAAAAAGTCGAGCATTTCCTTGAAAATAACGTGATAGGGCTTTATACCAAAAGCTTGCCTTTGCGCCCGTGCTTCTTTATTATTGCCCTCTACAATGAGTAGCTTCATGCTATAAAATGTTTAACTCGCCGTTTACCGCCGCTTTAAATAACTTCTCCAGATCATCCTCATTCAAAGGCTTGGCATTTGAAGGGGTAGAGGGATCTTTGAAAGCCATCTTCCCGATTCTTTCGGCTTCATCGTCGTTAATTCCGATCTCCTTTAGTGTATGGGGTATATTTAACTCTTTTCTTAGTTGTAAAATGTATTCAATTATTGCATCGGTACCCTGTTTCTTTAGTTCCAACACCTTGCTCAAGTACACCATTTTTTCTTCAATTGCGGATTGATTTTGCTTTAGGGCATAAGGCAATAAAATTGCATTGAGCAGACCATGTTCTTTGTTATATATCGCTCCCAATTGATGTGCGATCGAATGCACGGACCCCAGTCCTTTTTGAAATGCCGTTGCGCCCATAGAAGCGGCAACTAACATTTGGCCCCTAGCCTGGACATCGGTCCCATTGTTAAATGCCTTTGGTAAATACTTTGATATTATCCTAATAGCTTCGATAGCGATTCCTTCGGCCATAGGATGATATCCTGGGGCAATATAGGCTTCGATGGCATGTACCATGGCATCTACTCCCGTCCAAGCAGTAATATGAGGGGGCAGCCCAAGGGTCAGTTCGGGATCTACAATGACTGTTCCTGGCAACATTTTGGGATGGAAGATTATCTTTTTCGTCTGTGATCTTTTATCTAAGATTACAGAAGCTCTTCCTACTTCAGATCCGGTTCCCGCGGTGGTGGGAATGGCAATTATTGGGGCTATTCCGTCTATTTCGGCACGGGCCCAATTATCCCCCACATCCTCAAAATCCCATAGGGAGCGGGATTGTCCTGACATAAAGGCAATAGCCTTGGCCGCATCGAGTGCAGATCCCCCTCCAAATGCTATGACCCCGTCATGGCGATTTTTATTGTAGTGGAGTACCCCTTTGAGCACATTGGCTTCCGTAGGGTTGCCCTGTACCGAGCTGTATGTGGTAAAATCTATGTTCGCTTCCCTTAGTATTCGTTTAACCTCTTCAAAAACATCCAATTTCACCAATCCATTATCGGTAACCAAAAGGGGTTTTTTGATTCCTGATTTTTGACATGATAAAGGAAGGTCTATTATTCTGCCAGCTCCGAACCATATTGTAGTCGGAAAATTCCAATTTGTATTCATTAACTCCATTATTACCCCTTTGCTTAAACTTTCAAAAAAATTGAGGAATCCCTTCTTATTACTTTATTTCGCGAAAATGGAAAGATTTTACCTTGGTCAGGTGGTCGTATCCGAACTTCGAGAGAGTAACGCCTCTTCCCGAATTCTTGTAGCCGGTCCAGGCCAGGGCGGGATCTAGATAATCACAGCGATTCATAAATATAGTACCTGCCTCAACCCGGCCCGCTATGCTTTGTGCTTCGTCCATATCGTCTGTCCACAGGGAGGCGGTAAGGCCGTATTTAGAATCGTTCATCAATCCAATAGCTTCTTCATCATTCTTAACTTTCATGATTCCCACTACCGGACCAAAACTTTCTTCGGTCATCACCGCCATGTCGTGATTCACATCTACTAAAACATGGGGCGATAGATACGGAGTCCCTTTTTTGGAAGAAGGAAACAAGGTTTCGTCTATCAACGATCTTGCCCCTTTATGCAAGGCCCGTCCGATCTGTGCCCTTACAAAGTCGGCAGCTTCCGTTTTCACCATGGGCCCCAGATCGGTATCCTGCTCCAAAGGATTGCCCAGAATGTATTTCTTGGCCAAGCTAACAAAGCCGTCGATAAATCTATTGTAAACGGCCTCATGGACATAAATTCTTTCAATGCCGCAACAAGATTGCCCGCTGTTAAAGAACGACCCGTCCAACAAATTTTCGATACTGTGCTCCAAGTTGGCATCGGCCCTTACGTATGCGGGATCCTTCCCCCCCAATTCCAGTCCACAGGGGATGAACGAGTCGGTCAGGGCGTGCTGTATCGCTATTCCTCCTTTTACCGATCCCGTAAAGCAAACACCTCCTAGTTTGGGATCTGCAATCAGCCGGGCCGTATTCTCATGGTTTAAATGTAAAATTTGGAATACACCTTTGGGAAGGCCTGCCTTAATTGCAGCTTGGGCATAGCGTTCCGCGACCAAGGGTGTTTGAAATGAATGCTTTAACAGTACCACGTTTCCTGCCATTAAAGCGGGAACTATGGCGTTTACCGAGGTCAGGAAGGGATAGTTCCAAGGGCTCATTACGCCTATTATACCAAGGGGAACCCGTTCGACGAATCGTTTTCCCATGCTTTGCCCTTCCGGCACAAAGGGATGTAGAGCCTCTTCGGCGATTCCGATCATATAGTCGGCACGGTCCTTAAACCCGTTGATCTCCCCGGGAGACTGGGCGACGGGCCTTCCCATCTGCCATGTAATCTCGGTTGCGATATCCGCTTTGTCGGCCACGATCGCTGCTACAAAAGAGGTCACGAACGTAGCTCTTTCATTAATGGACAGAGCGGCCCAATCGGGAAATGCTCTGTGGGCCAAGCTGATAGCATTTTCGATGTCTCTTGTGCCGTGTTCGGTGGTAGAGCGGTATACCGAGCCATCTATGGGTGAAATAGTGTCCCTCATGTCTATATGATTTCAAAATATCGGTTCAGTTGCCAATCGGTTATGGCCATACGTTGCTGTCGGTCTTCCCATTCACGGGTGTACGCGTAATGGTCCACAAAGGCATCCCCGAATAGGTTACGGGCAGCCTTTGAATTTTTAAACTGCTCGGCGGCCTGGGTCAACGTTCTTGGCAGTTGTAGCTTATCGGGAAAGTTGACATCATAAGCGTTTCCGCAAACAGGCTCCAAAGGTTCTATTTTGTTTTCAATACCCCATAGGCCGGAACCTAAGGCCGCTGCGAGAGCCAGATGTGGATTAATATCGGCAGCGGAGACCCGGTATTCTACCCGTTGTGATTTTGCGCTTCCGGGAATGGCCCTGATTGCACAGGTGCGGTTATCGATTCCCCAGGATGCATCGGTGGGGGCCCAAAAGCCTGGGATAAGCCGAGTATAGCTATTACAGGTCGAGGCTACCATAGCCAAGACTTCGGGCATCAAATGTTGCTGCCCGCCGATGAACCAGCGCATTACATCCGACATATTATTGGTTTTGTTTTTATCATAAAATGCTGCTGTGCCATCCTTTCTTTGAAGAGAGATATGGATATGACCGGATTGTCCCGGATACCTTGGCGACCATTTGGCCATAAAACCGGCCATAATATTTTTTTGTTGCGCCCAGACCTTAATAAATGTTTTAAAAAGAACTCCGTTATCCGCGGATCTCAGAGCCTCGGAATGCTCAATGGCACCCTCGAAAACCCCCGCCCCGGTTTCCGTATGGAGTCCTTCCAAGGGCATTCCCATTTCCTCGGTCAGGGTCATTATTTCATGGTATAAACTGGCGTGGGAAGAGCAGCGTAGTACGGAATAGCCAAAATTGCCTGGGGTAATCGGTTCTAAATTGTTGTAATTTTTATCCCTGGCGGATTTTGGTGTTTCGTTGAATAGAAAAAACTCAAATTCAAAGGCGGCCGTAACCGAATATCCTAAATCGTCCAATCTGGACAAGGTCTTTTTTAGGATTGATCTGGGACAGACCTTGGCTGCTTCGCTATCCGAAAAATCCGCAAGAAGAATTACCGACTTGTTATCTTCGGTGGGAAGCATCCTTAAACTGGAGGGGTCAATTGTAGCCATTGTATCTGTAAAGCCGTCCTTCCACCCCGTGAAGGAATCTTCCCTGTACAACTCATCGTTGGAATCCCATCCGAAAACCACATTACAGAATCCAAAACCTTTATCTAAAGCAGATAGAAACTTGTTTTTGTTTACATATTTGCCCCGAAGCACGCCGTCCATATCGACGACGGCCAATTTTACATTTTTAATCTGATTGTCCTCAATATATTTCTTGACCGTTTCGATATTCATTCTTGGTTCATTTTTTTCATACTATCCGTGGTTTGCTAAAATGGGACAAATCGACCCATAACGGGTTAATTTTTCTCAAGCACTTTAATTTAGTTGTTTTTTTTGGTTCCATGCTCCAGCGCAAATTCCTCCTCAGGGGAAAGAATTAGACGATGTCTGCCTCTCATTGCAAAATATATCAGCCCAATTGCCAAATACGCCATGGCAATGAACACCGCCGTTCTGTAGGACTTGTCCTGGAGTTGAAAATAAATAATCAAGGCGGCCAGAAAAATAGTGACCCATGCCCCAAGATTACCGAGCGGACTTACGTAAGGTCGCTCCATATCAGGTTTTCTTCTTCGCAGTAAAATGAACGACCCACATTGCAGGATATAAGACAACATTGCACTAAAAACCGCTATATTCAGTAAGGCTCCGCCTATGAATACTCCGCTTTCCTCACCTGCCAGAAACCGTGTTATCAACAAAACTGCGAATCCTATGGCAGAACCTAAAATCAAGGCTGTATAGGGGGTTTTTCTTTTACTGTGTGTGACGGAAAAAAATACTGGAAAATAACCGGCTCTCGACAGGGAATAGATTTGTCTCCCGAACGCGAAGATTATAGTATGAAAAGATGCTATTAATCCAATAGAGGCTACAAGAGCCAGGATTTTGGCAATATTGTCGCCGAATAAAACCTTATAACCGTCTAACAGAGGTTCTCCCGATTGAGATAATGCATATGACCCTAGAGGAGTCGAAGCATTTAACCACAACATTAAAAATGCAGATATAATTAATGTTATAATGCCATAGGTTAGTCCTTTAGGCATGTCCTTTTCCGGATCCATGGATTCTTCGGCCGCCAATGGTAACTGCTCAATGGCCAAAAATAACCAAACCGCAAAAGGCATCGCCTTTAGGGCCCCCGACAGACCAAATGGAAACATTTCCCCTCCGCCACCTTCCAAATGTTCGGCTTGAGCGTTCGCTCCTGCTTTTATATCCAATGCGTACCGGGTAAAATCCACACTCCCTACAGCCGATACCCAATAGACCATAAGACAGGCTAATGCCAACAATGTTAGTGCCACGGTAAAGCGAAAAGACATCTCTACGCCCACTATGTTCAGACCGGTGAATACCAAGTAAAAGCCAAACCACCAGAAGGGCAGCATTTCAGGAGTGGTTCCGAAGATGCCGGACATATAATGGCTGAGAAAGAAGACGATTACCGCTGGGGTCAAAATAAATTCCAGGTTTTCGACCAAGCCGGTGAAAAAACCGCCCCAAGGGCCCATTGCCGATCTTGCGAACGAATAGGCCCCTCCGGTATGCGGCAGGGCGGGCGACATCTCGGCGACACTTTGGGTAAGACCGACATACATTAATGCCACCAAAATAGTGGCAACGAACATACCGCCCCATCCACCGGAAGCCAGACCAAGGTTCCATCCCGAAAAATGACCTGAAATGACTGCACCCACACCAAGGGCCCAAAGTGACCAGACCCCTGCATGGCGTTTAAGTTCTCTGGACTCAAAGTAGCTTTTGTCCATTTTCTTATACTTCACGCCTTTTGCCATGTTGGTGGTTTAAAAATTAATGGTCGATTATGGAATTGATTTTGGAAATCGGATTTTGACCCGACCGGTAATTAAAAAATATTTAATAGTCTAAGAATTCAAACTCTGGGCCCATCTCGTCTTGGTTTGTTTTCATGTTCAAGAGTTTTGTGACGGACGCTGCGATCTGGTTCGTATATAATTGTTCATTTGCAGTAATCTCTCCTTTTGCTGCCACTCCTTTCCCGAAAGCTATAACCCAGACTTCATCCGCTCCTTTAACGTCATCTCCGTGATGTTGCCACGTCTCTAAAGGATTGGTTCCGCGCCCGTGGTCCGTGGTAATAATGAACGTGGTTTTGCCATTGTAATAGGGATCGCTTTGGACAAACTGCCACAATTCTTCAATAAAACCATCCGTTCTGTGTGCCGACTCCAAATAGGCCTGATAATTTCCGTCATGTGCAAAGTCGTCCGTCTCCCCATAAGCAATGTAAATTAAATCGGGATGGTTTTTTTTCATTTGTTCCATGGCGTATCCATGGGTAAAGGCGTCAAGACGCACTGAGCCCCATGGACTTGGGACCCTAGTTTGCATCCGGTTCAAAAACTTTTCCTTTTCGGTCAAATCGGTGCCTCGAGCTGCTTCAAACCCTGCATTCACCGGAACCCCTGAGCGTTTCTCATTGATAATGTATGGGAAAACGTCCCAGCTACCGAAGGCACTGACCTTTCCTTTATACTCGGGAGTAGAATTCGCTTTTTCCAAGATGGTCATATTCGGATTGTCTATCTTATCATTGCTTGAAATCCTTTTATCATCGGCTTTCCCCGTCAATATTTCGTTATACCCTGGATAGGAGAACCAATGGGTATTTGTGAGGTTCATTTTGCTTTCCAGCCGTCTGTTCCCGTGTAACTGCCCATTTTTCTCAACCCAATCCCAAACGAAAGGCATTAATTTCTGCCTTCTTTTCGTTGCTGTTCCATGCCAATACTTATTTTTCAAATCTGTAGTATCGCTAACATATTTTTGGTTCGTGATAAGCAGGGAATCCGCTCCGGAAAACAGCTCTTGCCAACGAAATCCATCCAAGGTTATCAAAATGACCTTTGGGTTGTCATTGGTCTGCGCTTGTAATTCGGACAGTGGAAAGCTGCTAAAAAACAAAATACACGTTGCAAAGAATATTTTCATGGTCAGGGTGTGTCAGAATTTTAATTTAAAAAAAATAGGTTGCGCTTTACAGGCAGAGTTCGATAAAGACTCAAAAGGGTTCTCAATCAATAGTAAGCAAGGTGTTAGTTGCTATCCGTAGTATCCCACCAAAGCCTGGTGTTTAAATCATCTCCGCCAATTTGGTTTACGGCTTCCTGATAGTTCGCATTATTGGTGGATTTAACTTCATTGGGATACAGGAACCGCACGGGAACTTGTCCGTTATTGGCGGCGTCTTGACCGGGTACAATTTCTGGCATACCCGTCCGCCGCCAATCGGACCACGCTTCAAAACCTGTGTAAAAAAGCGAAATCCATTTTTGAAGGGCAATTTTTTCCAACCTTTCAGCCGTAGATCCTGCGTAAACCACATCGTTCTGGGCAATATAGCCATCAAGATCAAAGCTCTGAAGATTGGCCGCTATTTCGTTCCAACCCCCTGCGACTATCCTATCGGTATAATAGCCAAACGACGCTCGTATTCCTTTTTCATAATATTGTCCGGCCTCCCCCAAGGAAATAAAACCCCGCTCCCTCGCTTCCGCCAGAATAAATTGAAGTTCCGCATAATCCATTAGTATGGTCTGTGAGGCCGTAGGGGAAGCATTTTCCTCGTCGCATGCCCGACAAGTCAACAAAACTCCCAAACGGGAGATGTAATTAGAACCTGCCTCGGCCGGATTCCCGGACGGACTATAGGCCAGTGCAGCGGCATCGTCCAACCCGTTGGGCATCCCTACGTAGTCATCCAAATTATCCGAATAAATACCTTCTCCCGATGCGGATGTAGGCTGCGCGTATACGATCAAACGTCTGTCATTCAATTCCTTTAGACGCGTTTCCAAGGTCAAGCTCAGCCTAACTTCGTCAAAGCTTCCGGAACGGGTCTCGAATTTAGGTTGGGGGTCGTCCGAATTCCATTGGACGGCGGCATTATCTTCATTACCCTCAAAAACAGGGTAGGTATCCGGGTCATTGACTATCTCGTTCATACCAGCTACCGCGGTTTGGTTATCTACATTGCTTATCCGCATCAAATGTCTTAGTCGCAGTGAATTGGCAAATTTCCGCCATTTATTCACATCACCGCCGTAGAGAATATCTCCTGAAATATTGTCCATACCCGTTAAAATCTGATTCGCACTTTTTAGATCCGCAAGAATTCCGCTGTATATTTCCTGCTGTGGGGTGAATTCCGGGGTAATGTTACCCTCACTAATCCCTTTTGTGGCATTCGTATATGGTACGGCACCATAGGCGTCGGTCAAGTAGGAATATATCCACGATTTTACGATTAGGCCTACTCCGTAATAATTCTGCAAATTCGGATTTTCCTTAGTCTCCCTTAGAATGTTTTCCACGTCTCGCATACTGTCATAAGCATCGAAATATGGGTCGTTCGTGGGCGACCAGTTGTATCTATCTCCAGAAGTGAACTGAAGCCTAGCGCCGTACTGTACCACCGTAAAACCTTCATCCCATCCCTGATCGCCCCAGTTATAAGCCATTTGGCGGATGACGCCCGGCAATAAAAGCTCCGGTGAGGCCTGTTCTGGGAAATTCGGGTTTTGATTGATTTCTTCAAAGTCTTCAGTGCAACCCCAAAAAGTTACTACCGCCAATAGCACAATGAAAAATGTTCCGGTCCGTTTCTGTATGTTTTTCATATTCTTTGGTATTAGAAATCAATTTGTAAGTTAAAGGTGTATGACCTGGTGCTGGGATAGGACATGTTTTCAATCCCTGGTTGTAAAGTACCCCCGGCAAGGGCGGAGGTTTCGGGATCAAAGTGAGGGTTTTCCGTCCAAAGCAATAGGTTCCTTCCCGTCAGGGAAAATCGGGCCTTCGAAATAGGGAGTTTGTCCATAAAACGTTCGGGTAACGAATACCCTAAAGTAACCTCTCGCAGTTTGGTATAGGAGGCGTCATATTTGGCGGCTTCTATATTGTCCCGTTCGTAAAAACGGTTATTGTAGGTTCGGGCATCGACATTGATTGTGTTGGGCGAAAATACGCCCGGTGAAGTTTCCTGTACTCCTTCCGCCACTATTCCCGTCTCCCGCCCTTCCAGCGTTTCTTTTAACTGTCCCGCAGTGGAACCTATGATCTTTGTAAAAGAGGAAACGATCCCCCCTTGCCTGATATCGAACAAAAAGCCAAAATCGAAAGCTTTGTACTTAAAACTGTTCAGGATACCAAGTGTATAATCGGGCGCATAATCGCCTTGATAGACCAAATCATCGGTACGTAACGGAATACCGTTATTATCAATGATCAACTGGCCGAAATATTCGCTGTTCGGGTCTTCGACCCTTTGAAAACCCCGACCGTAAATGGCACTTATCGAACCGCCCTCCCTAGCTTGAATAAAGACATTATTTCTTTCGGTCAAGGTATAGTTTACGCCCCCTAAATCGGTAACCTCGCTCTTATTTTGGGAGAAGTTGAACATGCTGTTCCAAGTAAAATTATCGTTACGCACCGGAACCAGGTTCAAAATGGCTTCGAATCCATAATTGCGGACTTCCCCCGCATTAATGAGCTTGCTTGTATATCCACTGGAAATATCGGTGCTAATGGGAATGATCTGGTTTTTGGTCCTTCCATCGTAATAGGTCGCATCGAGGTTGACTCGGCTTTGAAACAAACGTAGATCCACGCCGAACTCATAGGATGAGGTGATCTCGGGTTTTAAATCAGCGTTCGGTATTAACCGCGATTCGGTCAATACCGGGTTATCGCCAAAAGGTGTTTCATTGGTAAAGAAGCTGGCCAGTCTATAGGGATCGGTATCGTTTCCCACCTCTGCATAGGCGGCCCTGAATTTGGCAAAGGAAACAAATTCCGGCATGTCAAAAATGTCGTTGGTAATGGCACTCAATGTTGCGGAAGGGTAAAAATAGGAGTTATTGTCCGTAGGCAATGTGCTGGACCAATCGTTTCTTCCGGTTAGATCCAGATATAGCATATCGTCGTAGGCGAAACGGGCGAAACCGTATAGACTGTTTATGCGTTTTTCGGTATTGTTGACCGATACTTCTAAGGGCCTGCGAGTGTTGTTGAAGGAATAGATTCCCGGATTGATAAGTTCGGGAGCTACTGTCTGCTTATAATCCTGATTACGTCGCATCTGGTTACCTCCCGCAGAAATGTTAATGTTAAATTTTTCATTGAAAGTTTTGTCATAGGACAACAGGAAATCAGAATTTGATTCCTCAAAAAATACATCATCCTCCCTGTAATAGCCCAAAGGGAAACGCTGGGTACTGAAAGCACGTTTTTTGGCTCTGAGTTCGCTATAGAAGTCCCTTCCCGTTCGAAGCATGAGATTCCAATTTTCATCGATCTTATAGTTCATGCTTACATTGCCATAAACCCTGTCCTTATCCTGTGAATTGGTGTTCTCATATACGTTGAAAAAGGGATTGTCATGATAATTGTAGTTGTAGTTGAACTGTTGTTGGTCTTCTTGGCCGACCATCCAGTAATCTCTTAGACTATCCGTATTCAATTGCCGTCCGTACCATATAAAAAGGTACATGACGCTTTCGGTACCATAGCTGATAGATGGTCTGTTTCCACTATCGGATTTAATATAGTTGATATTCGAATTTATAGTTACCTTATCGGTCAGGTTCAGACCGCTGCTCAAACTGAAACTGTTTCTTTTGAGATCGGTATTTGGAACGATGCCCTCCTGATCTAAATTCTGGTAGGAAAAACGGATATTACCCAAATCCCCTGATTTCGAAATCGCAATGCTGTTGGTTTTCGTAAATCCGGTATTGAAGAAATTTTTGGTATTGTCGGGCCTGGAGACCCACGGGGTGGCGGTGATCGGTGCATCGCTCACTAAATCTCCACCTCGGGTGCCGTCGGTACGTGGCGAATCAAATTGAGGTATCAATAGGCCTGTGTCCAACTTTGGACCCCAACTCTCATCAACACCATCGGCAGTGCCACCTCCACTACCGTCAACAAAAGCAAATTGCCCACTATTTCCTTGACCATATACATTTTGCCAGTCCGGCATCATCATTACGCTTTCTATAGTTACTCCTGAGTTTATTGAAATGCCAAGTCTTCCATTTTTACTGCTGCCTTTTTTTGTAGTGATAATAATCGCACCGTTTGCGGCACGTGAGCCATATAGAGCCGCCGCAGCTGGCCCCTTCAGTACGTTTATCGATTCTATATCCTGAGGATTTATTTCCGATGCTCCGTTGCCGTAATCAACATCTTGGGTGCCCGAACCGGAGGAACCTACGATTTCATTACTAATCGGGGTACCATCTACAATGAACAGAGGTGAGTTTCCGTTTATGTTCAAAGAGGCATCGCCCCTGATAGAAACTCTTGCCGAGCCTCCTACGCCGGAAGGGCTGTTCGTTATTTGAAGTCCTGCTACCTTGCCTGAAATACCGTTCAGTAAATTGGGCTCCCTAGCAGAGGTAACCTCTTCCGTGTCCAATTCTTGGGAGGCATAGCCCAAGGATTTTTTTTCGCGCTTGATGCCCAGGGCGGTAACAACCACTTCGCTTAATCCAGTTGCGCTTTCTTTCAAAATTATCTTTAGGTCTGTCTGACCAGCTACAGGAATCTCTTTTGTCGTAAAACCAATATATGAAAATACCAATGTAGCATTCTGATTGGCTATCATCAGTGAAAAATTGCCATCAAAATCGGTCTGCACCCCATTTGAAGTGCCTTTTTCGAGAACATTTGCACCAGGTAACGGCTGACCTGCTTGGTCTAAGACCGTGCCACTGACCTCAAATTGTTGATTCAAAGCAATTTCGAGAACAACATTATCGATATCCAAGTTACTTCCTGACGTTTCACCGGCTACCCCAATAGCGTGAACTTGCATCAAAGTAGCAGCTGCTAAAACTGTCGTGAGCTTTATTTTCAAAAAGAATGCTGTTAGGAAAGACTCGCATTCCCTGTGTATAAATAATGTTCTCATGGCTATAGAGTTTTAGTTGGTTAATCGATCAATTCAAGTAGATAGTTTAATACTGATATTTGATGCATTATCCGTACGAATATACCGTAAAATTGATTTATACGATATATTTATCCTTGTAAAATTTAATTTTTAGAAATAAAACTGAAATACGACTAATAAAACACTATATTTATTCTGTTCCCTATCAAAATAATAAAGTTTTTAGTTTAAAACTACTGAATAATGAAACTTGATGATAAAGACATTAAAATATTGTCGCTTTTACAGGAAAACGCCAACATTAGTAATAAAAAGATTGCAGAGGCTACATATCTTACCGTCACACCTGTGTATGAGCGAATTAAGAAACTGAACGCATCTAAGCTTCTACAGAAAAAGGTGTTCTTATTGAACAGGAAAAAAATCGGTTTAAATGTCATGGTATTGGTTATGGTGAGCATCGAAAAACATTCAGGTACGGAAGCTCAGAACTTTATGAATGAAATCAAGAAGATTCCGGAAGTAGTTGAATGTTTACATATTACAGGGGCATTTGATTTTCAACTAAAGGTTTACACGAAAGATATTGATCATTATCATGAATTTAACTTTAAAAAATTGGCGGCCATCAAGAGCATACGCCAAATGGAAAGTTACTTCGTGATGAAGGAAGTAGTGAATACCACAAGTTTGCCTCTTGATTTTGAACGATAGCCAACGAATATCCCCTTTTCGGGAACGGAAGGCACGGGAAACTGTCCAGGATGGGTGTATCCGCCATGGTCAAAAAGTATGCCGGCAGTGTCCGGAAGATCGATGCCAAACTTATACCTGCAGGTATGACGCCGTACTCGTTGCGGCATTCCAAGGCGATACTCATGATGAAGTCCGGGATCAATCTGATCTGCATCCGGGACTTTCTGGGGCACCGGTCCGTCGTTTCAACGGAGATATATGCGAGGATAGACAACCAACAGAAGCTCGAGGCGATCAACGCAACCTCCTTGGCACCCGACGATGATGGACTTCCTTCCTGGCAAAGGGACAACGGGCTCCTTCACTGACTCGAGCGTCTGGGCAGATAGGGCCATCGGAACATTATGTAAATAAAATGGGCATATCCTAGCTGTGAGCCAATAGGTTACGATCTAAAGTTTACATAATGTTTTTGTGCACATAATCCCGCGGCCTATATGCCCTCGTGGGCAGTACGGCCGTTTCGTAGTGCTCGGCAAAATCGGCGAAGGTCTCGTTGACCTTGGGTTCGTAACGGCTGCTCTTGGTAACGGCCGACTATAGGTTGTCGGTCACCAGTGCACGGGGAACCCCGCCATAGAACCACAGTGCGTTCTCGGTACAGCGCATGAAGCCCTCCAGTTTCTGGCTCGCGCAGGCCTCTACGTAGGTGTACTGGCTACTGCCCAGTAGGCACAGGTATACCTCGAGATCTTGGATCTCGCCCATATGCCTGTCCGTTATGCTGAGTTTCTTGCCCGAAAAATCTATGAACAGCTTGTCGCCCGCCTTATGGGTAAAGTGCATTACGGGGGAGGTTTCCTTTGCCCATTCGCGGTACCAGTACCTGAACGGCGATAGTTTGAACCCGTCGGGATGCTGCCTGTAATATTCCTCCCATAACAGTTGCTTGGTAACACCCGTCCTGCGAAGCTCCCTGTCAAAATAGGGAAAATACTTCTCGAGGGTCTTCAGCTGATCGCTCTTGGGCTTTTGGTCCGCCTTGAAGAGCCTGTGGATCTCCTCCAGGGTCATCTCCGACACCTCATAGGCCGTCAGCTTATATCGCTTGAAGAAGTCGATATACTTGGTTACCGTGTTACGGGAGATGCCCAGTTCTTTGCTGATACGCCGTTTACTGGCACCCTCTCCGTGTAGTTTGTAAATCCTTTTTGCCTTTCGCATGTCTATCTGTTTGTTCGCCATGTTGTTTTTTTACAAAACAACAAATGGCAACACTCAAATAGAATCGATTTTTTGGTGGCTCACTTTGGCCCGCCCCGGGTGGTTCAGTTTAACCCGCCCGCAGTGTATACTATGCCCGTTTTTTGCAGCGTACAGCAATTGGATATAACTTTCGGTAATGCCCAAGGTAATATCGTTCTTGGCCTCTTTTTCGAAAAGAGAATATTGATCTACCAAAAATTTGCTTCGCTTGATCTGGTTGTTGATCTGGTTTCCCTGGAAGAGGGTTATTTGGGAATTCAGCCCCAAACTGGTTGCATTGATCTGCTGGGAGACAAAATCGCTGGTAATAGGGTCTATGTAATTACCGTTCGTCAGATTTTAGGATGCATTGGCGTACAGATCGTGCCATCTTGATGATTTCTCCGCCATATAATCGGTTTCCGTACCGTTCTTTTACAGTTCCGCCTGTTTTACGGTGATGTTGTTTTCCAGGGCATAGGGGATGCACTCCTCCAAGGTCTAGGCCTTTTGGGGGGAAACGGTAGGCTCCTGTGCTTGCAGGGAACTTGTTAGGAAGGCGAACTCCAAAATGATGAGTTGCTTCATGATTATTTAGCCATTCAATGAAATTTAGACGAAATATTCAACGGATTGAATCGATACAAAAGTGAAATAGACTTTGTGGGAATTTGACTCGACGAAGACAGCAATTTTATCAATGGAATTTTTTAGGGCTGACATTTTTTTTCGTTTAGGTAATAGATATTTTGCATAATAAATCATTAATCGTAATATTGCAATGAAGGAATAAAGAAAAATGGGACTGGCCAAAACCGAAATGTTTACCGACCAACAAAATGAAATTGCCTTGTTCGCAAAGGCCTTTGGACATCCTGCCAGAGTAGCTATTTTACAGCAACTTTTTAAGATAGATGCTTGTTACTGCGGAGATTTGGTGGATGAAATCGGATTGGCACAACCGACAATTTCCCAATATTTAAAGGAACTTAAGTTTTTGGGCCTGATAAAAGGAAAGATAGAAGGAACAAGCGTTTGCTATTGTATCAACACCGAAAATTGGACGAAAATGAAAAAAACAATGTCGCAATTCCTAAATCAAGACATTTCCAATAACGAAGATTGTTGTTAAAAAATTTGAATCAATTAATCGTGTTATTGCGATTAAAGAAACTTAGAACAAAAAATAAAATATGAAACTCTCAGAAATCAAATCAAAGTTAAATCAATTGGAAACCATTACCTTTCAACTACCGGACGGTACGTTGGTACCCAATCACTTTCATGTTACCGAAGTAGGCAAAATCACGAAACACTTCATCGATTGTGGCGGAACGGTACGTAATGAAGAAGTCGTGAACTTCCAACTTTGGAACGCGAACGATTATGACCATAGATTGCATCCCGAAAAATTGACGAAAATCATTGAGCTTTCAGAGAAAGTTCTGGGCATTGGAGACCTGGAAATCGAATTGGAACATCAATCAGAAACCATCGGGAAATTCGGACTTGATTATGACGGGCAACATTTCTTGTTGACCACGAAACATACCGATTGTCTGGCAAAAGATCAATGTGTTATTCCTGCGGAAAAACCGAGGGTAAAACTATCCGATGTAAATAATGAACCCTGCTGTACACCGGGTGGGAATTGTTGCTAGAATAATATAACTTCAAAAACAATGACAACGACAAAACCGACCATATTTCAAGAAATAGCGAAGCAAATCAAGAATTTAAAGCCTGAAACTATTCCGGATGACCGCAAGGGCCTTTTGCGACCGCTTACCGAATTTATCCAGTCAAAAGTTTCAAATAACCAAGAAATCCGTATCAACTTCATTTGTACCCATAACTCACGCAGAAGCCATTTGTCACAAGTTTGGGCACAAACTATGGCCTACCATTTCAATATCAAAAATGTCTTCTGTTATTCAGGCGGTACGGAAAGCACGGCACTTTTCCCAATGGCGGCGGAAACGTTACGAAATTCTGGTTTTGAAATCAAATCGCTTTCCGAAGGCAAGAATCCTATTTACAGTATTAAATATTCCGATAACGAGCATCCAATAATTGGATTTTCAAAAAAACTGGATGATGCCTTTAACCCCAAATCCCAATTCATAGCGATCATGACTTGTGATTCGGCAAATGAAGCATGTCCTTTTGTTGCAGGGGCCGAAAAACGAATTCCCATAACTTTCGAAGACCCAAAGGCTTTTGATAATACACCGCAGCAAGCCGAAAAATACAACGAAAGAAGTCTTCAGATCGCAACCGAACTATTTTATGTGTTTTCTCAAATCAATTCTTGAAAATGACAACCAAAAAATTAAGCTTTCTTGACAGAAACCTGACGCTTTGGATATTTGTCGCCATGGCAATCGGCGTTGGGCTTGGATATTTTATTCCAACATTTCCCGATATTATAAATTCGTTCAATAGTGGAACAACCAATGTACCGATCGCTATTGGTTTAATTTTAATGATGTATCCGCCTTTGGCGAAAGTGAACTACGCTTTGTTGCCCAAGGTTTTCCGTAACATAAAAATCCTTTCGATTTCACTTATTCTGAATTGGATAATCGGTCCCGTTTTAATGTTCATTTTGGCAATTACGTTCTTGCGAGATTATCCTGAATATATGGTCGGACTGATTTTGATCGGTCTGGCCCGCTGTATTGCGATGGTCTTGGTTTGGAACGACTTCGCCGAGGGCAGTAGCGAATACGGTGCCGGATTAGTAGCGTTAAATAGTATTTTTCAAGTTTTTGCCTACAGCTTTTATGCTTGGATTTTTATAACCGTGCTTCCCCCATATTTTGGATTTGAGGGAGCCATCGTTGACATTTCAATCGGAACGATTGCCGAAAGCGTGGCTATTTATTTGGGTATTCCGTTTTTGATGGGCGTTTTAAGCCGATTGATTTTAGTAAAACTCAAAGGCGAGGAATGGTATACTCAAAAGTTCATTCCGATTGTTTCGCCGATGACATTGATCGCCCTATTATTTACCATTGTAGTGATGTTCTCGTTAAAAGGGGAATTAATCGTAGAAATCCCGATGGACGTTCTTATTATTGCCGTACCGCTACTTATGTATTTTACGTTAATGTTCATCATCGGTTTTTTCTTCACCAAGGCGATGGGCGCGGAATACGACAAGACAGCTTCCGTAGCATTTACCGCAGCGGGAAATAATTTTGAATTGGCCATTGCGGTCGCCATTGCAGTTTTCGGATTGAATTCGGGACAAGCCTTCGCGGGTGTAATCGGTCCATTGGTGGAGGTTCCGGCATTGATTCTATTAGTCAGGGTTTCCTTTTGGCTACGGAAGAAATACTATTTAACATAAAATGAACGTTAGATGATTTTGGTCATATAGCAGTGAAAATACCCATCGTAAATTCGCGTGGAACAATGATTTGAACGGAAGTCTTGACCTAACTACAATAAAAGTCAATGGTATGGACTACATTATTAAAGCGGAAACCATTGCGGGAAACGACGGGGATATTTCCATTAAGCAATCGAAAATCCCATTTGGAACAACTCCGAACAAGGCCGAAAGCCTGCCAAATCCCGCCGAATTGTTTTTAGGGGCTTTTGCTTCCTGCATCCTCAAGAACGTGGAACGTTTTTCGGAAATGATGAAATTCAGTTACAGTAAAACTTCCCTTTTGGTCAAAGCAACAAGATTGGAGAATCCGCCAAGAATCGATGAAGTTTCGTATGAATTAGTCGTTTACAGCCAAGACGAAAAGTTGAACACATGCTAAGTAAAAATCAAAATGGGTTTAGTTGATATTGCCTCCGACCGGAAGTCCGCTTGGAACCGTGTCAGGAATTTCCCTATCGAACCCGTTATCGTTCAGCGTGCCCAAAAAAGAAATAATCTGCGACATTTCCTTAACGCTCAGCTCGATTTCGCGGACAAAGGGGTCATATTTTCCTTTGGGCACATTGGCATTCCGTTCTTTTCCGTCGGAAATATCCTCGTAGAATTCCAGGACACGTCTAAGATTCGAGAGACTTCCGTTATGCATGTACGGGGCCGTAAACCGTAGATTGCGCAACGATGGCGTCCGAAAGGCGAACGTATCCTGCACCCCGGCATCTGGCACAGCTAGCTTATCGTTTTCCGGCACACCCAATACATGCATTTTATAGTCGGAGAACATCGGGCCGTTGTGGCAGTTGATGCAGCCAACGGACTTAAAGAGTTTAAGGCCCTCCTTTTCCGAAAGGGATATTGCATCCTTGTCGCCCCGCATATACTGGTCGAAACGGGAGTTGTTGGCTATGATCGTCCGTTCGAAAGCGGCAATGGCCTTGCCAAGGTTGTCGATCGACACCGCTTCCGAGTTCCCGAAGGCCTGTGTAAACAGTTCTTGATATGCCGGTATTTTTTTCAGTCGCTCGATGACCGTTCGGAGGATATCCGTTTCCCCATGTCCATGGCCCCGCATTTCCTCAAAGGCCTTGATGGGCTCCAAGGCCTGTAGTTCCAAGCTCTTGGCGCGGTCGTCCCAGAACATACTGGCCGTTTCGGGATCATGGCGACCGTAGGGGTCGATACCATTGAAAGCGGTATTGATGATCGTCGGGGCATTCCGCTTCATAAAAGGAATGTCGTTGTCGGGGTTGAATCTGCGCTTGCTGCCGAGGCCCTGCGCATTGGGCCCGATACTGATATCCAAAAACTCGGCATAACCATTGTCCGGGTGATGGCAAGTGGCGCAGGCGACGTCCTTGCCCCCCGAAAGAATCGGATCGTAAAAAAGGAGCCTGCCCAACAGTTCTTTTTCCGGGGTCGTAGGGTTGTCCTTCGGGGATTTTGCCTGTTCCGGAAGTGCGGTCAGGCGGGTAACGACCCTAGGTTTTTTCATCCCTTTTTTTTGCTCCGGTACCGAATCGCCGCAACCGACCGGAAGGAAGGACCAAAGAGGAAATAGTCCCGATATGATTACTTTTAGCATCCTAAGTCGGTAAACGGACATATACAAAATCATAGAATTTAAAAAGGCAAGAGGAAGTCTTTACAATTAGGCCGGCATCCCTTGGTCGCCGGCAAAATCAAAACAGCCTTTTTTGCATTTATGGTCATTTGTAGGTTGGGGTTAATTTTCTGGTACGGTATCGTTCGCTACAAAAAAAGCGTTGGTAGCCCGGTCAATGCCGTTATCAACGAGAAGGTCCGGTCTCTCTTTTTTCAATGACGCTATTCCTTCCTCGGACACTTCGGTCCTGTAAAGATACAGGCTTTTCAGGGCGGACATTTGTTTAAGGGCGGAAAGGCTTTCGTCGGTAATCGCCGTATCGTAGATTTTCAACAGGCTCAATCTGTTCAATGAGGATAATTTTCGCACATCGGAATCGCCGATCGGGGTCCTGTCCAGCTCGAGCCGTTCGAGATTGGCAAAGGTGGAAATCAAATCGATCTCGTCCTCGCCGATGGGAATTCCGCTCAAATCCAGGTGCACGATATTCTCCGCTACCCGTTCGAGTGCGAGAACGGTCTTCGGGTCGTACCCCGGGGGCGGAAAGAGAACGGCGCCCAGTGCCTCGGAGCCATCCGCGATACGTGAAATGCTCAGATAATCGGAGGCCATGGCCTGGAGGGCAGTGTCCGCCACCTTGGGAAGCTCTGCCCATTTTTCGGAGGGGTCGGGGGCCATCATTGCCTTTATCAGCGCTACCAAGGGCTCGGATTCGGACAGTTGGTCCAAACGTACCGTATCGGATGCTCCCGTTGCGATCCACTGTTCCAAAATGGCTATTTCGTTTTCCCCGAGTTGACTCTTTCCCTCCGGTGGCATATGCTCCTCGTCCCCCAACGGCAAATGTAACCTCCTTATCATTTCGCTCTCTACAAGGTTTCCGGCAACGAAGATATCGCCGTTTTCCCCGCCCCGCACCAGCTCGTCGAAACCGGTCATCACCAGCTCGCCCTTCTGTTTGTTGGGGTTGTGGCATGAAACGCATTTGTCGTCCAGGATACGCGCTACGATATCTTTATAGATTACCGGGTTCTCAGGTATCACGTCCCTCGATTCCTGCGCAGGAAATGCCAAGAACCCTTCGCCGTGGGTAACCATGCCGCCATAGTGCCCCGTAACCACGATCAGTCCCAATACGGCGACCTGAAGGATCTTTGAAAAAAGGGCCGCGGTCAATTTGTTTCTCTCCAGTGCGTACCACAAAGCCGCAATAAGCGCGGTAGCCCCGCCAAGCCATTGGTGCCAAAAGAGCAGTTCCCCCTTGATGGGCACGTCCTTGCCCAGGAAAAATCCCGAAACGGCGGTTATCAGAGCGGACAGTACGCCGGCGGTCAGCAGCAATTTGGGGATCGGCCTGTTGGTTAGTCCCAATAGAACGGCGACCAGCAAAAGGACGATGGGGAAATGAAGTACCAAGGGATGCAGCCGGCCCGACCAGGCCACTAAGTTCGGAAGCTCGATATAGGGTTCGAACAGCAGGCAGAAAACCAGAAAAATGGATAGCCCCAAAACGCCATAATCGGCCCAGCGGTATTTAGTCGGTTCTGTCATCTACGAGGAATGTCTGGGTGCCCAGAAGGTGTATGGTTCATGTACCGGTGGGCATATATTTTTGGTCATCAAAACCTATTGCTTGTAAACTGGTTCAATTGGTGCCGGCTTCCACTATCCAGCGGTCACTTACTTATAATTTGCTCGTCGACGCTCGGGACTGTCGATGTCTTTTTGAAATAATCCTCCCTTACGGTCTTGGCGGTCCGATGGTCGCCGGTATGGCTCCAGCCAGGTGGCATAAAGATATACATAAGCTTGTTCTTTAACCCCGGGGCGTTCCACACGTCCTTGGCCAGGGCAATGATCTCCCCGAAATATACATCGATAAAGTTACCCGAATCCATAGGCCGTGTGATGCCGTATTCTACCTTTACGTCCCTTTTTTCTTCTTGGTACGTGCCGAAAACGTGGTCCCAGATGTTCAACAGGTTACAGAAATTGGTATCCATATATAATGGGTTCCTCGCATGGTGCACGCGATGGTGCGAAGGCGTCAGGATGAATTTGCCCAGGGCGCCGAAGCGGGCATCCTTTATCATGTTTTCCCCGACATGTATGAAGGCCCCATAGGTTCCGTCTATGAACATGATGGCGAACAACATTGCCGGCTCCACCCCTGCCAGGATACAGATCGTGGTCCTGATGGTATCCGCATAGGGGGCCTCGAGAAAAAAATGGGCGTATGTTACCGATAGGTTCATGTTCTCCGGCGCGTGGTGTGTGGAGTGCAGGCACCAGAACAGCCGTACCTTATGGCCCCAATAATGGTACAGGAAATGTCCGAATTCCCAAACGATATAGCCGTATATGAACCAGTACCAGGTCGGGGAGGTCTGAAAGGGCGCATAGGGTTGTAGCCAGCCGATGATCAGGACTACCATCGCGATAGCGATAAAACGGCCTACGAACCGATTAAAGACATAAATAAGGAAGTTGACCTTATAGACCTTGGTGTCCGGTTTTTTATAGACAAGGCCAAGGACAAATTCCAAAAGCACCAACAATGGGATTATGGGGAGGATAAAAGCGGTAATACCCTCGTAAGTAGCAAGAACGCTATAATCGCCCCCCTGCAGTATTTCCCAGGCATTCCCGATGCCCAGAAAACCGATAATTTCCTCATAGAGTGTTTCAAAAAAATCCATAACGTTGAATAATTCCCCAGTGGGGATTCTAAGTTCTTAAAGTGTTCTGGTCTGAACCTTGTTGTTTGTTCTGCGTTCGGCCATATCATGCCAGGAGGTCCTCGACCACGTTGCCCGCCACGTCGGTCAGACGAAAGCGACGGCCCTGGTACTTGTAGGTCAACCGTTCATGGTCCAGGCCCAGGGCATACATCAAAGTGGCGTGGAAATCGTTGATATGGACCGGGTTTTCTATGACATTGTAGCCGAACTCGTCTGTCCGTCCGTAGTTCAGCCCGGGCCTGATGCCGCCACCGGCCATCCAGATACTAAAGGCACGGGGGTGGTGGTCACGCCCGTAGTCCTTGGGATCGAACTTGCCCTGGCAGTAGTTCGTGCGGCCGAACTCGCCGCCCCACACCACCAACGTATCCTCGAGCATGCCCCGCTGCTTAAGGTCCATGACCAGGGCGGCGGAGGCCTGGTCGACGTCCCTGGCCTGCCCGGCCATTTCGTTCGGAAGGTTGCCGTGCTGGTCCCAGCCTTGATGGTAGAGCTGGATAAAGCGGACGCCGTTCTCGGCCAGCCGTCTCGCCTGCAATGCGTTCGCCGCGTAGGTGCCGGGGACCTGGCAGTCCTCGCCGTACAGTTCGATGATGGATCGGGGCTCCTTGGAGATGTCCATCACGTCTGGAACGGACATCTGCATCCGATAGGCCATTTCGTACTGTGCGATACGGGATTCGATCTCGTCGTCCCCCGTCTCGACGTGATGCAACCTGTTGAGGGAGGACACCTCGTTCAACAGGTGTTTCTTGTCCGAGCGGGAGATGCCGTCCGGGTCGTTGAGATAGAGCACGGGGTCCTTGCCGGAGCGGAGCAGCACCCCCTGGTGCTTGGAATCGAGGAACCCGCTCGACCACAGTTTCGAGTACAGGCCCTGGCTGTTGCCCTTGCCCCGGGATGTCAGCACCACAAAGGAAGGCAGGTTCTTGTTCTCGCTGCCCAGCCCGTAGCTCATCCAGGACCCCATGCTGGGACGCCCGGACTGTTGGCTGCCGGTCTGGAAGAAAGTAATGGCCGGATCGTGGTTGATGGCCTCGGTATGCATGCTCCGCACCACGGTAATCTCGTCGGCTATTCCGGCGATGTGCGGAAAGTAGTCGCTGATCCAGGTACCGCTCTGACCGTACTGCCCGAACCCGGCCGCCGAGGGCATCAAGGGGAACTTGTCCTGGTCGGCCGTCATCCCGGTCAGACGCTGTCCGCCGCGGATCGATTCCGGCAGGTCCTCGCCCATGCGCTTCTGGAGGGCGGGCTTATAATCGAAGGATTCAAGTTGCGAGGGCGCCCCTGCCTGGAACAGGTATATGACCCGCTTCGCCTTGGGCGCAAAATGTGGGATGCCCAGGGCCTGGGCCGCCCCATCCTTGGTGCCGGCTCCCTTGAACAGATCGGGAATCAGCAATGAACCGAGGGCCAACGACCCGATCCCTACGCTCAGCTGCGAGAAAAAATGGCGGCGGTTTACCTTTAGGGGATTCTCGTCTTTCTTTTTGTCCGTTTCCATGATCTATTCCTTTGTTATCGTTTCGTCCAGATTATAGATGATCTGTGCCGTCAGCATGAGGGCGGCGGTCTTCGCGGGGTCGGTTTCCCGCTGTTCGTACTCCCCTACGGCGACCAGTTTTTCGGCATCCCCGATATTGCCCCGGTACAGCTCGACCGTATCGTGGTAGTAGTCGTTCAGCGTCGACAGTTCCTCTTCCCCGGGGGTCCGGATCAGAATGCGCCGGAACACGTCCCTTACCAGATCGGGACTGTCCGGTCCGGCCGTCAACATGCTTTGGGCCATGACCCTTGCGGCCTCCAGTACCTGAACATCGTTCTGCAGCACCAAGGCCTGTAGGGGCGTATTCGTTTTTTGGCGGTGTACCTCGGAGAAATCCCGTGTGGGGGCGTCGAAGATGGTCATGCTCGGCGGCGGTAGCGTGCGCTTCCAGAAAGTGTACAGCGAACGGCGGTAGAGGTCCTCGCCCTTGTCGGGAACGTATCTGGTCAGGATACCACGGTCCTCGCCGGCATTGGTCTCTTCCCAGAGCCCTGCCGGTTGGTAGGGTTTTACGCTCGGTCCGCCGATCTCGGGGTTGAGCAGTCCGCTGGTGGTCAGGATGTAGTCACGGATCATCTCGCCGCTCATCCTAAAGCGGGGCGCCCTTGCCAGTAGCCTGTTCTCCGGGTCGGCCGTTTCGAGCTCGGGCCGCATTATGGATTTCTGCTGGTAGGTCGCCGAGAGCATGATCTTTTTAAGCAGGTATTTGGTGTCCCAATCGTGTTCCATAAAGTCTACCGCAAGCCAATCGAGCAGCTTCGGGTGGGTCGGCAGGCTGCCCTGTACCCCAAAATCCCCGGAGGTTTCGACAATGCCCTTGCCGAAGAGCATGGCCCAAAGCCGGTTCACGTAGACCCTCGCGGTCAATGGGTTGTCTTTGTCGGTCAGCCACCGGGCAAGTCCCGACCGGTTTTTCGGGAATTCATCGGGAAAGGCAAGAATGGAGGAAGGTGTTCCGGGCTGGACGGAATCCGTCGGCCGGTCGTATTCGCCCCTGTTCAAAAGGTAGGTCGTTCTGGGCGCGGAATCGTTCATGACCATCACGTTGATCTTCTCCTTTTCCCCGAGATTCACAAAGGAGAGTACGCCCTCGGTATCCTCCCGCGAAATGGTCATAAAAGGGGGGTCCGCGAAAAACTTTTTGTTCTTTGCCTGCACGGCGTCCATCTGCAGCCCCTTCTCGTCGACCTGGTTGAAGAAGGCGAACATCTCGAAATAGTTCCTCTGGGTAATGGCATCGTACTTGTGGTCGTGGCATTGGGCGCATTCCAGGGTAATGCCCAGTATGCCCTTTCCCAGGGTATTGGTCCGGTCCAGCACGTAATTGGTGCGGTATTCCTCCTGTATGACCCCTCCCTCCTGCGTAATGGGGTGGTTTCTGTTGAAGGCGGTCGCCAGGACCTGTTCCTTGTCGGCACCGGGCAGGAGGTCGCCGGCGAGCTGCCAGGTCAGGAACCTGTCGTACGGCATGTTTTCGTTGAAAGCGTGGATGACCCAATCGCGCCAGGGCCACATAGTGCGGTAACTGTCATCCTGGTATCCGTGGGAATCCGCATAGCGGGCCACATCGAGCCAGGACTGTGTCATACGCTCCCCGTAGGCCGGGGAGGACAGAAATTCGTCGATCATCCTCGGAATATCGCTGTCGGCACCCTTATCGAGTAGTTCCCTGACTTTTTCCGGTTTGGGCGGCAGCCCGGTAAGGTCGAGGCTTATCCTACGGATCAAGGTCTCGTCGGACGCCTTTTCCGAGGGCCGAAGGCCGTTCTCCCCCAGTTTGGCCAAAACAAAGGCATCGATCTCGTTATTGCCCCAGTTTCCGGAAACCTCTTCGGCGGATTCCGCTTTTGGGACTTCGGATTTTTCGGGGGGCAGATAGGCCCAATGCTTCTCGAACGGCGCGCCCTGTTGGATCCATTTTTTGATCAACCTTTTTTCGTAGGCGTTCAGCGACAATTTGGAGTCGGGCGGCGGCATCAACTGGCCGGCATCCTTGGAAATTATATGCTGGTAGATCGAGCTTTTATTGGGATTTTCGGGGACAATGGGAAACCGTCCGGGCGATTCGGGGAGTTCCCCGAACGCGGTCTCCTCAAGGTCCAAACGCAACCCGGCCTTGCGCTTGTTGGCATCGGGACCGTGACAGGTATAGCAGTTGTCCGAAAGTATGGGCTTGATATGGAAATTATAGTCCACCGTCCCCGGCAGTTCCCTCTTGGAGTACCCATCATATCCATGGTCGAAACCACCTTTCTTATAAACGTAGAGCAAAGCTACCAGACCCGAGAGAATTAAGGCTAGGGCGATTTTTGATTTCATTTCGCGGAAAATTTTTTGTGTACTGGATCTGCCATCCCAAAAACTGTCTTCAAGAAACTACAAACAGGGCGTTCCAGAATTAACAAGGAAACAGTTAAATATATATAATTAATTTATCTATAGAGCTATAAAGCACCGTTTTAACCCTTAGCACTTTTCCGATAGTATTCTCAACTTTGAAAATTTTATGAAATGTATAGTGTAAGAATTCTCTATTCCCTCGAGTATACGTAATCAAATTTTTAAAAGGTCGAAATGATTTTTACCGCAGCATTATCAAAATTTTTGTGAAAACCCGTTCATGGATTTGGTGGCGAGCTTCATAGATTTCAAACTATTCTTCGGTCAGCAACGACCGGTCTAAATGTACGTAGCCGCCATCGACGAAAATAAACTGTCCTGTGGTGTGCGACGATCGGTCGGAAATTGTAAACAGGCAGACGTTCGCTATTTCATCGGTGGTGGTCATGCGTTTTTCAAGGGGGATCTTTTTGATGATAGATTTTAACTTCTCCTCGCCGTTCGGCAGGGTCTTGATCCAGGTATCATAGGATGGTGTCCAGCTCTCGGCGATGATAATCGCGTTTGAGCGGATACCGTAGGGAACCAAATCGACCGCCCACTCCCGGGTCAATCCCAAAACACCGCCCTTGGAAGCGGCATATCCCGAAGTTCCCCCTTGCCCGGTAAGGGCCACTTTTGAACCGATATTCAAAATGTTTCCCTTGGATTTTTTCAAAAAAGGAAGCGCATATTTTACGATCATAAAGTAGCTGACCACGTTCAACATTAAAGAATTCATAAATTCGTCGTAGGATGCATCCAATCCTACCCCGTCATTGACCCCTACATTGTTGATCACTACATCGATACGACCATATTTTTCGATGATGCCATCTACTGCCGTTTTAATTTGTTCGGGATCGGTGACATCGGTCTGGAAAAAGGAGGCATCTATATTTTGGTCCTGAAGTCCCGCGATATATTCGAACCCCCTTGCATTACGATCGATAACGGCGGGTATGGCCCCTTCCTTGGCCAATGCCTGCAGTATGGTTTCCCCGATACTGCCCTTCATCCCGGCAGCTCCGCTGATGGCGACTACTTTTCCCTTTAATCCTAAATCCATAGTGTTTTATTATTATTTCGTTAGTTTCTTCTACTTTATAATCAGGATGTAAACACTCCGAGGCTTGCCTCGCAATTCTAATGTTTTTTCTTTACGAAGGCCTCATGGCATTGCCGGGAGTAGTTGACTACATGCGCTTGCAGTTCGGAATAGTTTCCGCCTTCCTCCAGTTACGAGACCGGCAATTTGTGGGAACAAAAAAAGTCCAAAGTGCAAGCACAACACAATATTCTGTATAAATATAGGTGGATATAACGTTGCGTCCAACTTAGTTGATTGGCATGAAGCCTTGAAAGGCTACCATTTTTTCTTAAGGTTCTGGTTCGAAATAGTATATTATCGCGATAAATTAGCTCAATTTTGCACACGAACAAGTTGTTTTAAAGCCGGCCAGGATTACAATCGAACGACAAGAAAATCCCGTTTGGCGCGAAATCGTCTCGGGAGAAATTCCTAAATTGGGATTTTTCAAAAAATTCAACATCAAACTATCCCCTAAGACCAAATCTTGAAATAGCACTGGTTCGGAAGTTTAAAGTTAGTATATATTCCAGAGACATGGATAAGGAGGTTTTCATCGCAATTACATCCATCGAATAATAACATAAAAACCATACTATGAAATCAGGGTTTCTTACGATATACCTTACCTCCATGGCATCTCTTTTTACGATTGCGGCCCTGGCCCAAAAAACGGAGCTTCAACGAGCACCGATGAAACTTTGGTATGAAGAACCGGCCGATTCGTGGATGACGGAGGCCCTTCCCATCGGCAACGGCTATATGGGGGCCATGTTCTTTGGCGGAACGGAGGAGGAACACATTCAGTTCAACGAAGAATCCCTGTGGGCCGGCGGAAGGGGCGAATGGGACGAGTACAAGGGCGGCAATAGGGAAAATGCCCATAAGCACCTGCCCGAAATTCGAAGATTGCTCGATGCCGGAAAATACGAAGAGGCGCACCAACTTGCGAACAGGGAACTCACCGGAAAGATCAGGGCGGACAAGGGCAATAGTGTTTGGGAAGGTTTTGGTGCCTACCAAACCTTTGGAGATCTGTTCGTCAGGCCGGAAGGCTCGGGGCCGACCAAAGACTATCGAAGGGAACTTGATATTTCCGAGGCGGTGGCGACCATTGAATATTCGGTCAACGGAACAAATCATCGACGGGAATATTTTGCGAGCTATCCCGCCCGCACCTTGGTATTCCGGTTTGAAAACAATAATCCCAATGGGATTGACTATATCGTCAAACAAACAACGGTGCATAAAAACGCTACCGTCAAGTTTGATCGAGACCAGCTGATCATGTCGGGCCAACTGGAAAATAATGGAATGGGGTACGAGAGCCGAGTATTGATCGAATCCGATGGCGAAAAGGCTACTTTTCTAGATGGGGAACTGAGGATAAAATCCGCCAAAAGCCTTACGCTGTACTTGACGGCCGCTACGGATTATAAAAACGACTATCCGACCTACACGGGCAGGGACTACCGCTCATTAAATAAGGAGACTATTGACATGGTAGGCCAAAAGGGATATGACAATCTTTTAAGGGAGCATAAACGGGACTATTCCAAATTGTTTTCCAGAGTGGATTTTGAGCTAGAGGCGCGGGAGGGTGATTCCGTTCCAACGGATGAAAGATTGAGGGCCTATGCATCCGATAAAAAGGACCCGTTGCTCGAAACCCTTTATTTTCAATATGGGCGTTACCTTCTGATAAGCAGCTCGCGCCCCGGTACCATGCCCGCGAACCTACAGGGCAAATGGAACAACATGACGAATCCGCCGTGGGCCAGCGACTACCACTCCAATATCAACCTGCAGATGATCTATTGGCCGGCCGAGGTGACCAACCTACCGGAATGCCACGAGCCCTTGATCGAGTACATTGATAAGTTGAGGCCTCCAGGCCGTCAATCGGCAAAGGATTTTTTCAATGCAAGGGGCTGGATCGTAAATACCATGAACAATCCTTTTGGCTACACGGCGCCGGGATGGGGTTTTCCCTGGGGCTTCTTCCCTGGTGGGGCCGCATGGTTGTCTCGGCATGCATGGGAGCACTTCCAATTTACACAAGACCTTGATTTTTTAAGGGATCAGGGCTATCCCATTATGAAGGAGGCCGCACTTTTCTGGTTGGACTATTTGACCAAGGACGCACATGGGAATCTGGTGTCCTCCCCCTCTTACTCTCCCGAACATGGCGGTATTTCTACCGGGGCCTATATGGATATTGAAATTGCCTGGGACATCTTTAATAATTGTATTTTGGCAACGGATGCCTTGGGAAAGGATAGAGCGTTCAAAAAAGAACTGGTTGCTGCTAAAGAAGAGCTTTTGCCCCTGAAAATCGGAAAATGGGGCCAATTGCAGGAATGGAAGGAGGATATAGATGACCCGGATAACAAGCATCGGCACGTATCGCACCTATATGCCCTGCATCCCGGAAATCAGATCAATACGGTGCGGACCCCGGACCTGATCGATGCGGCCAAGATTTCTTTGGATGCCCGGGGCGATGACGGCACGGGGTGGTCGGTAGGTTGGAAAATAAATTTTTGGGCAAGGTTGCTTGACGGTGACCGGGCCTACAAACTATTGCGCAGGGCCATGCGACTGACCTCTGACGACGGGGTCAATATGATGGACGGGGGAGGGGTCTATGCCAACCTTCTATCCACCCACCCTCCCTTTCAACTGGACGGCAATATGGGCGCTACCTCGGGAATGGCGGAGATGTTGCTACAATCGCACTCAGGGGAAATCCACCTTCTCCCCGCCCTACCCAAGTCATGGCCTACGGGCAAGATCACCGGATTAAAGGCACGTGGGGCATTTGAAGTGGATATCGAATGGAAGGAAGGCCAGTTGACGAGAGTCCGAATTCAAACATCCATAGCCCAGCCCATCACCGTCAGGTACGGAGAAAAAACGGTAGCGATGGAGCTTACCGAAGGGGAAATTCTCACCCTTGATGATAGTCTGAAAAATAGGGATTGACATAGGAAGGGTAAGAAAATCGCAGATTCTGGGGTGCCTGTGGTCCATAGGCATCCACGTCACATCTTTACATTGCTTGATTCATTTTCTGAGATTTAAGGCCGGGTCTGCGTAATCAAAGGATATCCAATCGGCGTGGCCCATATTGCGCAATTTTTCTTTGGGATTTTTAAAAACGAGATATAGCGTGCCTTTGTCAACTGTAGGATTTACGGGAATCTTATAATACATCGTTTTCTCCTTCCCTTTATAGGATAAACGCTGTTTGCCGATGAGCGGCCCGTCGGAGGTACCTTGCCGTATTTCCAAAGTGCCATCGAACCGGTAATCGCCGGTATAGAAGGTGGCATATTTCAAATGCCGTAGCCCTTTCAGGTCCACGTTGTCGAACCTTAAAAAGGAATTGTGTACCATGCCGCCGACGACCCTGGACCGATTTGTGCTCCATGTGTTGATGCCCTCACTGATTTCTGCGGCATCCTCAGCCTGGATCTTTAGACTGTTGAACACGAACTGTCCGTTGGCGGTTAGTTCGGAATCGGGCTGATCGGGGTTGCCCTTATCGCGATAGGAAGCCATCAAGATATAGGTGCCTTCACTTTTGGAATCCAAGTGTCGGTCGAAGGTCAGGCTGCCCTCCAACGGCAGTGATTCCGACGCTTTTCCTTCCTTGGGCTTGAGCGATAGGATGTAGTCGACGATCTGGGTAACCTCTTCCACCTTAAGCTGTGGATGGGCCGACATGGCCCTTTCGCCCCATACCCCGCCACCGCCTTTGATGATTTTGGATACCAGATAGCCGGTATCGTCCTGGCCGTATTTCTTGGCAATTTCAAGGTAACTGGGTCCGTTCACATTTTCGTCGATGGCATGGCAGGCCTTGCAGTCGGAAGCATCGATGTGTTTTTTTCCTTCGGGAACCAGGTTGCGTTGATGGCCTATCGTAGCTTTGACCTTATCTTTTCCTTCAGGAATGTAGTCAAAAGTGACCTTCACGTCCCTGGCGTCTATCGAGCCGTCCGTCGTAGTGCCATCCTGTTTGTCGTTGACCGTTATTTTGTAATCGATGGTTTTGTCGTCCCAATAGAGTGAGTCGTTTTCGGCCACTTGAACGCTCAGGGTCGGCGGGTCGTTGCCCACCATGATCTTCGTATGGGCCGTAGAAGTATTTCCTTCGGTATCGGTGACCTTTAGGCGAACATCGTAGATGCCGTTTTCCTTAAAGACGAATTCGGGATTTTTTTCGGAAGACTGCGACGTATCGTCCGTAAAGTACCATTCGTAGCTTAGGGTATCGTCATCATAGTCCAGCGATTTATCCCCCGAAAATTTAACGGCCAAGGGGGCGGCGCCCAGGGCCTGGTCGTTTTCGATAATGGCCACCGGTTTCCGGTTGCCCGGCAGATAGGCAATACTGCTCAGGCGGGCATCCAAATTCTGGGAGTTCCATTTTTGTCCGTATTCCAGTAGGTAAAGATTGCCGTCGGAACCAAAGATCATATCCATGGGATGTGAGAATTCGGTGTTTGGCATAAACGCGTCCGCCTTTACATAATTTTGATCGTTGTCCAACGTAATGATATAGATCCAATCGCGCATCCATTCGTAGAGGAAGAGTTTCCCTTCAAAATAATCGGGAAAAGGGTTTTCGGCGTCGGGATGGTCGGATGCCCGATAGACCGGACCTGCCATCGGGTTGATGCCGCCGCTGCCCATCCATGGGAATTCCTCCGAACGGTAATAGGTCATCGGGATCATCGATTTTTGGGCGGGGGGCAGTTTCTTCAGTCCCGTATTGTTGGGCGAATCGTTTACCAGATGTTCAGGATCGAATTTGCGCCATGAGGTTTCGGCGGCAAAATCGAAATCGTTATAGGCTTCGTTGTAGCCACGGGTATAGGGCCAGCCCCAAAACCCCGCTTTTCGCGCCTGGTCGTACTCGCCCATCCCGCTAGGTCCGCGATTGGGGTCCGCCTTTCCGGCATCGGGACCGATATCGCCCCAGTACAGATAGCCCGTTCGGCTATCGATGGAATGCCGGAACGGGTTCCGGTTGCCCATGACATAGATTTCGGGCCTGGTATCCGGCATCCCCTTGGGAAACAGGTTGTCTTCGGGAATGGAATAGGTGCCATCGTCTTCTGGGGTTATCCGAAGAATTTTCCCTCTCAGGTCATCGGTGTTCGCGGCCGATCGCTGGGCATCGAAGGCCTGTCTTCCTTCCCGTTCGTCGATAGGCGCAAAACCGGAAGATTCAAAAGGGTTCGTATTGTCGCCCACGGTGATGAACAGGTTGCCTTCGGGGCCGAACTCCAATGCCCCACCGCTGTGGCAACAATGCCGGTCGGTCGGTATCTCGAGCAGGACTTTTTCGGAAGCCAGGTCCAATTCTTTGTCCTTCAAGGTAAAGCGGGAAACATGCTGTTTCGATTCCTCGCCGGCTACGGAATAGAAGAGATAGATCCAGTTGTTTTCTTCATAGTCCGGGTCTACGGCCAATCCGAGCAGTCCATCTTCATTACCGTAGAAAAGCTCTAATTGTGCGATGCTTTCCGTCTGCCGGGTCTCGAAATCATAGTATTTCAAGGCGCCCCTGCGTTCTACGAACAATATGCCCTCGCCCGGCAATTCGTCGAGTTCCATAGGTTCGTTGAGGTTAAAATCCAATACTTTCTTGACAAAGCGGTCCTCGGGGGGAACGCGGTCGGATTTGGACAGGCCGTAATCCAGTTTTCCGTCCCCCATGGCATATTGGATACCACCGAATAAATGGGCCAAAAATTTGGGATCTTCGAAGGTTTCATCGGTATGTCCCATTTCGGTGTAGAACGCTCGGCCGCCGTCGTATTCGTGATACCAGGAGATAGGATGATCTTCGCCGTTCGTTCCGCCCTCGTAACTCTGTTCGTCAATGGATATCAGGACGTTGATATTGGGATTTATATTTTTAAAGTTGTACCACTCGTCGCTTTTCGTCCATGCCGCATCCATGTCCTTGGTGGAGGGATGGCCGGTGTCGACAATTTCCAGTTTGGCCTCCTGTACCTTCGGATGGCCGTCAAAGACCGCCCCGACCAGTTGGTTGTACCAGGGCCAATCGTATTCGGTATCCGTCGCCGCATGTATCCCCACAAAACCTCCGCCCGCCTGGATGTAGCGTTCGAAGTCGGCCTGTTGTACATCGTTCAGGACATCTTGGGTGGTATTCAGGAAAACGACGGCGGAGTAGTTCTGCAAGGAGTCCTCGACAAAATATCCGGCATCTTCGGTAGCGGTCACCTTAAGTCTGTTCTCCGACCCCAGCCTGTGGATGGCCGCGATGCCGGCTTCTATGGATCCGTGCCGAAAGCCCGAGGTTTTGCTGAAGACCAAGATCTGTTTTTCGGTGTTTCCGCAAGACGCTGTCAGCAAGACCAAAATGGAAATAAGGATAAATTCGGCAACCCTTGACAACGGAAAATAGGGAAGAGAAAATCTTCTGACGGGTCTTGTTTGTGAAATGTATGTATTCATTGCTCGTGGGTGAAGGTATTAATCGAGGTAAACGGAAAAATGGTTTGGTCGGTTGCTTGAATAATTTTGCTACAACTTTGGTCAAAAGTAGCTTTATGAAAAGTTCATATCAAGTGAAAACTACACAAATCATGGCATTTTTTTGGAGAGTGTAAACTGAACTCTGTCTGAAATAAATTTAATCATTAATTTTATTCAGACAGAATCATGAGAAAAGGAGAACAAACGGAATTCGAGAAAAAGGTACTTGACCAGTTCATGTCGGGCAAGAACCTTTTCGGCAAGGGCGGCGCGTTCGCCCCCATGCTGAAGAACGTCATCGAGAAAGCGCTCGAAGCGGAGATGGAAGGCCATCTCGGCGAGGCCCAGCGTAACGTTGGGAACAAACGCAACGGCAAGGGCAAAAAGACCATCAAGAGCGGCTACGGCACCTTCGATATCGAAACGCCTCAGGACAGGCAGAGCAGTTTCGAGCCGGAACTGGTAAAAAAGCGACAGACCATCCTGGCGGACAACCTGTCCGATAAGATCATCGGGCTTTATGGCCTGGGCATGAGCTATCGCGACATCTCCTCGCATATAAAGGAAATGTACGACACCGATATCTCGCACACCGTGCTGAGCCAGATAACCGACAGGATCATACCCGACGTCAAGGCATGGCAGAACCGCCCCTTGGAACCGCTCTATTGTATAGTATGGCTCGATGCCATGCACTACAAGGTGAAGGTGGACGGGAAGATAGCCCACAAGGCACTTTATAACATCTTGGGCATCAACAAGGAAGGCCGAAAGGAAATATTGGGCATGTACATCTCCGAGAGCGAAGGGGCCAACTTTTGGCTGCAGGTGCTTACCGACCTGAACAACCGCGGCCTGAAGGATATCCTGATCGCCTGTACGGACAACCTCCGGGGATTTACCGATGCGATATTGGGCGTATTCCCCAAAGCGCAGGTACAGCTCTGCATCGTGCACCAGATAAGGAACTCGCTCAAATATATCGCCTCCAAGGACCAAAAGGAATTTATGCGCGACCTGAAACTTGTGTACCGGGCGTCGAGCAAAGAGGTCGCGGAAGACGAACTCCTGAACCTCGAAGTGAAATGGGGAAGCAAATATCCCGTGGTCATCGAGAGCTGGCAACGCAACTGGGAACAGCTATCGCAGTATTTCCAGTATACCGAACCTATAAGGAAGATCATCTATACCACAAATGCGGTGGAAGGCTTCCACCGACAGGTCCGAAAGGTGACCAAGACCAAGGGCGCGTTCACGAACGACATGGCCCTTATGAAACTGATATACCTGGCCACAAAGAACATTGAAAAGAAGTGGACCAGCCCATTGCATAATTGGAGCCTGACCGTTCAACAACTTTATATTAAATTTGGGGACCGAATACAGTTCGACCTGAGAACAGGGCCCAAAGAGAACGCCGCTGCCGCGGGGGCGCATTCCAAAACCCGTCGGATAAAAGATCCGACATGTTTTGAAATGGATGAAAAGTGAACCGGACAGAGTTTAAATTACACACCCTTTTTTTGCCTCAAACTCCGATTTACTACATAAGTAGGTGCTTTATACATTGATTGGCACCGTAACATTAACATGTGCCGGACTGGTCTATTCAAACGGATCATTATTCCTTTATCTCTTGAACTAATAATTTCCTTTTTTGAAAGTCCATGGTTACGTGATGTTAGTCTCCAAGTAATCTTTCTATATTTGTCTTATCGAAGTACGAAGTTCTTTCTATTCAATTATTGGTTAAATGCGTAGTTTAGGTTTATTCTTAAAACAAGAAATTTCGTATTTGGTTTCCGCCAAAAGCAAACTTTTGCTTATCGGATTCATTAGTTTGTTCTCTTTGGTCTTTATTTTGGTTTACGATCCGTTCCGCCTAAGCGACTGGAGCAAGGACCATTATCTCAATTTTATCTTCATCGGTGCCAGCGTTTTGTTACTGAGTCAATTTGCTTTAAGACCCATTTTCGGTCTGGGCAAATTTTCGGTGTATCAATTGATTTTTTGGTGCGTGTTCGAAATTCTCCTATTGACGTGTGTCTTTTATTTGCTCTATGGCCAGGAAACCAGTACCATGGCAGATACAATTTTTGAATTTTGGGACACGCTTTTTCAAGTGGGCCTGGTCGTAATCGTTCCCTATGCCCTATTCGTTTGGTATTCGGAGATAAAATATAGGTTTTCGGAGTTTGAGCATATTCAAGCCGATAAAAACGAGCCTAGTAACCATGACCCAAATAAGTTATTGGTATTTCACGATCATAGCGGAAAGATGATTTTCGCAATCAAATTCAGCCAGTTGCTATACGTTAAATCGGCCGGCAATTATCTTGAACTGTATTATCGCAAGGAAGACGAAACGCTAATGGAACTTATTAGGGCTAGCATAAAGGAACTGGAGGATAAAATAGTAGGTACCGACGTAATTAGAATACACAGATCTTTTCTGGTTAATATGGAACGGGTTTCTTCCTTTAAAAAGACTAGAAAGGGATATGCGGTGCAAATACAATACGCTTCGGAAATGGTACCGGTATCTTCCGGTTTTAAGACTGTTTTCGAAGAAATACTGCAACAAAAAGTGTCCCATTAGTCACAGCAGGACAACTTTTCGTAACAAAATCCCCCCGAGCCAGAGACGCCATCTTAATTTTTTGTTAATTCGACTCAGAGGTGAATTTACTTGGCTTCTGAGCTTTGTTAATAAAAAAGTCTTCGGCAGTTTATGGGTGGCAAAAGCATAGTTTTAAAATCTGGATTATCGGGAATAGTCCTGATAGTCGGCCTGTTTTTTTTCTTCCCTAGAACGCCTTCAGACAGCTACGGCAAAATCCCGATCCTGAACTCACAGTGCCCGCCCGGTTTTAAGAAAAACGCTAGCAACGAGTGTATCGCCATCAATCTGTACCAACAATACGACTCGCCCCATAACAAGGGGGTGGGAGGGTTGCAGACGGCATTACCGAAAATTCGTGACGGTTTCTCGCCCCAGGAAATCGATTTGGGCCGGTATCTTTTTTTCGATCCGGTTCTTTCGGGAGATGGTAGCATATCTTGTGCTAGCTGCCACAATCCGAAGAAAGGATTTTCAGACGGGCTTCCCACCAGCATTGGCAGTAACGGGAGCAAGCTGAAGCGGGCCGCTCCATCCCTATGGAACGTGGCCTATCTGAAAAAACTGTTTTGGGACGGTAGGGCCGCTACTTTGGAAGAACAAATGCAGGGATCCCTTTTTTCCGAAGAGGAAATGAACAATACCCCAGAAAATCTTTTACGCCGCCTCAATGCCATCGATACATATACCACAATGTTCGCGGAGGCATTTCCTGATAAAAATACATCCGAAGCCATTCAACTGAACGAAATTTACACCGCTCTTGCCGCTTTTCAATCCTCTCTGATTTCACTGAACAGCAAATACGATCGGTACGCTCACGGATATCACGAGGCCCTTAGCAAAAAGGAGATCGAGGGAATGAACATCTTCCGATCTTTTGTGGCCCGTTGTGCGGAATGTCATACGCCCCCACTTTTTACGAACCAGCAGTTTGCCGTCATAGGTACCCCCGAGCCTGACGGCTTACCGTTGGATCATGGCGCCGAAGAACCTTTTAATGATAAATCATTGCGCGGGGCATTTAAGGTGCCTAGCCTCAGAAATATCGAAAAAACGGCCCCCTATATACATTCGGGCGCTTTCAAGACGCTTCGGGAAGCTGTGGAATTTTATACAAAAGGCCGTGGCCATGCGGTTCCCGATGGCGAAGACCTGATCGTTCACTGGCATATCTGGGAACCTAATCTATCGGATCATGAACTTGATCGATTAGTGGACTTTTTAAAAACCTTGACGGACGAAACCTTTACACCACAAATACCGGAAAACTTGCCCTCCGGACTTAATCCTACTATTTAAAACCAAAGTATAAAAGATGAGATCAATAGTATTTAAAATTATCGGTGCCCTTGTATTGTTGGCCATAGGCGTGTTTTTGGGAAAATCATTTTCCTCCGGCCCAGAAGAAAACACCGTGCCGATGCCATCGTCGATCGGCTATCGTATGGCGGGCAGTTCAAGCGATACCCTCGTTGCCCAGACCGTCACCTATGACGGGGAAATTATTGAGGTTAGACAGGGTGGATCTATTCAGGAGGCGGTAAAAGCGGCAAGCCCAGGGGATTTGATACGGGTCTATCCCGGTACGTATTCCGAGAATGTGTACATAGATAAGGACAATATTGGCCTACAAGGGGTGGTAATACAAGGGGAGTGGCCCACTTTGGATGGGAAAAAGAAAATAAACGATGCCTTTTTGTATTCGGGCAACGGCATTTTAATCGAAAATTTCAAAATCATCAATTATAAAGGGAATGGAATTATGGGCCAGGCCGGAAACAATTTTGTAATCCGCAATAACTGGATTATCGACACAGGGGTGTACGGCATCTTTCCGCAATATGGAAAAAACGGATTGATCGAGCATAACGTATGCAGCAAAATCGAGGATGCCGCCATCTATGTAGGTATGTGCGACAACGTCGATGTACTTCACAATGAGGTCTTCGATAACGTGGCAGGTATCGAAATCGAAAATTCCAGGCATTGTTTGGTCGAGAACAATTATACGCATAATAATACAGGCGGCATTTTGGCCTTCGTGACCCCGGGACTGCCGATAAAGACCACTTTTGACGTAATCATACGCAACAACTTCGTAGTCAACAACAACACCGCCAATTTTGGGGCGCCGGGATCGACCGTAGCAGGAATTCCCGCGGGTACGGGTATTCTTATCATGGCCGCGGACGATGTCATCGTGGAGAACAATATCATCACGGGCAACAATAATACGGGCATTACCATTGTCGATCTTGCCACGGGAGCACCCAAGGCCAACGATCCCAACTCGGAAGGCAATCCTGATCGGACCATCATACTCGACAATATCATGTTCGATAACGGCAATGAACCCACCGGGGAAATAAAGGCGATCATGCTGACCCAAATGGATACCAAAGGCCCGGATATCTTTGCCTATGGGGGCGGAACGGGAAGTAGCATTCGGGATAAAAACCGGTACCGCACCTTTGGGTTAGATGATTGGGGAGCTGCACAAATAACGGACACCAAAGACGTTCGCACCTATATGCTGCCCGAACCGGTAGCGCCGCGGTCCGTCAGTACCGAAGAACTGGGCGAGCTCACCTATTACGGCGTATGTGCCGGATGCCACGCCTTTGGCAACCGATTGATAGGGCCGCCGACGGAAATCATCCAAGCGATCCACAATGGGGACCCACAGAGCATTGTCGATTACATTACCAATCCGGAAAACCTGCGGGACGACTACCCTGAGATGCCGCCCCAGGACTATCTATCGAACGAGGCCAAAATGGCCGTTGCAGAGTATATTTTGGCCATGGAACCATAAACCTGAGCAATGGAATTGCTTATAAACTACGACCAACCATCCGACTATGAAAAATTTTATATTCCTACTGTCCGTTATGGCCTTTTCCATTTCGGGTATCGCACAGACCTCGATTTCGGGTACCGTATTGGAAAAGGAAACCGACCAGCCCCTGCCCGGTGTCAGTGTGCTCGTTAAGGGTACAACTAAAGGAACGACCACCGATTTTGATGGCAGGTACGCCCTTGACGACATTGCAAACGATGCGGTTTTGCAATTTTCCTATCTCGGGTTCAAGACCTTGGAAGTTGCTGTAACCGGTCAAAATACGATCAACGCTTCCCTGGAGACCGATGCCGAACAAATGGACGAAGTAGTCGTTACGGCATATTGAGCGCGATAAAGAATCATTGGGCTATTCCATTTCGCAGGTAGATGCGGAACAGGTCAACGTGGCCCGGGAGAACAATGTCATGAATTCCCTATCGGGAAAGGTTTCCGGCTTACAGATTACCCAATCCAATACAGGGGTTGACGGCTCAAGCCGGGTTTTGCTACGCGGAGTAACCACCATCAACGGCAACAATAGACCCTTGGTGGTCATTGATGGCATACCTATCAGTAACGATGCCGGGGGGGCGGGATCTTACAGTGGCGGTGTCGATCGTGGCGATGCCCTTTCCGATATCAATCCCGATGATGTGGCCTCGATAAGCGTACTGAAAGGGGCGGGGACATCCGCGGCCTATGGCTCTTTGGGAATCAACGGCGTTATTTTGATCACTACAAAATCCGGTTCCAAAATGCCGGGCATCGGAGTTTCCCTGAATTCTTCCTTTACGTTTACCGATATCGCCCTGACCCCTGATTTCCAAAATCAATACGGAGTTGGGTTTTTCAATGATTTTCCTCCCATTAATGCGGATGGAAGACCTGTGCTCGACTATCCCCTTTCGTGGAGCTGGGGGCCGAAGATGGAAGGACAGTCCTATACCAATTGGTTGGGTAGAACGGATAGCTATTCCCCACAGGGAAATCCGTATAAGGACTTTTACCAGACCGGCTTCGCCATCGCAAACACGATAGCCTTTGAGGGCCGGTCCGACAAGGGTTCCTTTCGAATGTCGATCACCGATGAGGATGTTCAGGGCATCGTCAGCAATAATACCTTGGCCAAACAGACCTTTAATCTGCGGGGCAGTTCATCACTGACCGATAATTTTAGCATAGACGGCAAAATGACGTACCTGACCTCAAAGGTGAAGAACCGGCCCGATCTGGCCGAAGGGGGCGGAAACACCGCTCTGCAACTGGCCCTGATGCCTAGGGATATTACTTTGGAAGATGTGCGCAACAACACCGTAAATGCCGATGGCGAAGAGATCAAGTGGAATTTGGACAATACTTTTAATAATCCCTATTGGGCCCTGGAGAATATCAAGAACACCGATGAAAAGGATCGTTTTCAAGGATTTCTTGGCATCAAATGGGATATCGGCGAACATTTCGATATTACTGCCAAATCGGGGATGGACTATATCGTCTTCGACTATACCGGCCATGCCGCCCGGGGCGCACAGGCCGAGAGCAACGGTCTGGGCAACTATAGCCACGATAGCGGTAAGAGCAGGATCTGGAACTCCGATGTGTTGGCTACTTATACCACCGATATCGGCCGTTTGAAAGTCACCGGAAGTCTCGGTGCCAACTATCGCGATGAATTTGGCAGCAACAAAAGAATCAACGGTTTTGATAGCAAGGTCAGGGACTTTTACAACATCAGTAACTACAAAAATTCGTTCAGCAGCGAAAGTGTCACGAGAAAGGGCATCACATCCTATTATCTCCTCGGCCAGTTCAGTTACGGCGGGTACGTATATTTCGATGCTTCCCTACGGAACGATAATTCCTCCGCCCTTCCAAAGGACAATAACTCGTATTGGTACCATTCCGAAAATATGAGCTTTTTGTTTACCAAGGCGTTGGGTCTGGGCAACCAATACATCAGCAAAGGCAAATTGAGGGGTTCTTTTGCCAAAGTAGGAAATGACACAAGTCCCTATCGCACACAGGCTATCTATAACGTCGATCAAACGGTAACCTTGCCCTATACGGTCGGTTCGATACCGGGCAGCCTCCCCTCTTTCGACCTACGGCCCGAAACTTCCGAATCTTGGGAAGTAGGCGTGGACCTTGGTTTTTTTGAAAACCGGCTGCTCCTTGATTTAACCTATTACGAAACCGATACCAAAGACCAGATTCAGGCGGTTCCCATTTCGGGGTCTTCAGGTTTTGGGAGCGTAGTGGTCAATGCGGGAAACATTACCAACAAAGGCTATGAATTCCAGTTGAACGCCGTTCCGTTTGAATCCGAGAGCTTTGGCTGGAATCTGGGCCTGAACTTTACCAAGAGCAACTCGAAGGTCGAATCCCTGAACGAAGGTCTGACGAGCATCGAATTGAACCGGCTCTGGTCGGTTTCGGTAGAGGCACGGCCGGGGGAAGAATTCGGCGGTATTTATGGCAATGATTTTTTAAGGGATAATTTTGGACGGAAACTGATTACCGATGACGGACTGGCCCAGCGAGGCGAGCGTATAAAACTCGGAAGCATCAATCCCGACTGGTACGGGGGCATCAGCAATACCTTACGCTATAAAAACCTGTCATTGAATACTTTGATCAGCGTACAGCAGGGCGGAGAATTCTATTCCTACGGCAGGGCCTATCGTATGTTCTTCGGAACGGATGCCCGTACCCTGCCCGGACGGGAAACGGGAATCGTAGAGGAAGGCATCAACGAAAATACCGGATTCGACAACGAGGTGGCGGCACCTGCATTTCTGAAACACTTTACCGACATCTTTAGCAACGAGGTCGCCGTGGACCAAGTTCTCGATGCCAGTAACGTAAAGTTGCGTGAAGTAGCCTTGACCTACAATTTCCCTCAAAAAATGCTAAGGGATACCTTTATACAGTCCGGCAGTCTATCGGCCATAGGGCGTAACCTATTCTTTCTTTACAATGCTGCCGGCGACATCGACCCCGAGGCCGGCTTTAGCAGTGGTCCGACGTCAACGGCTCTGGAACATTCCTCTTTGCCCTCGACCCGAAGTTACGGACTCAATCTGAAACTCAACTTTTAATACAAGACCATGAACAATACATATAGAATATTACGTAGAATTACGGTAGTTGTGGTCATGGTAGCGGTACTGTTATCCTGCGAAAAACGGATCGATGACCTTTATGGCAACCCCAACGCGGTAACCGTTATCGACGATGCCGCTCTGTTCACCAAAGCGGTACGAAGTCTTTTTTTGGAAACCACGGGTCAGTCCGCCTCGCGGTTTTCGGGCCATTATGGCCATTACTTTGTGGCCGGAAGTACGGCCCGTATCCCCGACCAGTATGGCGATGGTTTTGACCAGAACTACGATCAAATGTTCGATGATCTGTACGGGGGAACGATAAGGCACATCGAAGAAGTGCTCGAGATCACTTCAACAGGGGAGACCCAGAATGCCGTTCGTCATGCCATGGCCGATGTGATTGCGGTACTGGGCTACGCTAAAATTACCGACGCCTACGGAAGCGTTCCCTACACCCAAGGGGGGAAAGGTAAAACGGAAAATATCCTGCAGCCAGCTTATGATTCGCAGGAAAATATTTATGGGGATCTAATAGCCCGGCTTTCATCGAGTATTTCCGTATTGGATAATGCGGATCCCGCTATGGGCTACCCGGGCTCAGATCCGATTTTTGACAACGATCTTGGAAAATGGGTACGTTTTGCGAACAGTGTCCGGCTTCGATTGGGCATGCGGCTGCGATTTGCCGATAACGACTTGTCAAAGGCTACGGTCGATCAATGCTTATCCGCCCCCTTGATGGAAACGACCGGACACGACGCGTCCATCATAGAGACCGAGGGCACGGGCAATCCATGGTTCACTAACCGTACAGGGTTTCCATCGATCAAAATGTCGGTTCGGCTGATCGATCAGTTGCAGGGAACTGCGGATCCGCGTCTGCCGGTATTTGTAAGTCGCGATGGGAACGGCCAATACTCGGGAATGGTCAACGGATTGGACGATACCGCTTTCGGAAATTCCGATTTTGCGACTAAATCCGATATCGGAATTCCCCTTTCTTCCCCCAACAGCAAAATCTATATGATCACCGCGGCCGAAACATGGCTGCTGCGGGCAGAGGCCGCCTTGGCTTACGACAACGACCCGGTAGTGGCCAACGAACTTTACCGGAAGGGTATCGAAACCGCGCTGCTGCAATGGGAAATCGACCCTATCGAAATCGATGCCTTTTTGGCCGCTCCGATCGCCACGCTCAGCGGTACCAATGACGAGGAACAAATAGGCATCCAAATGTGGTTGGCGCTGGTTCCGAATTATTTTGAGGGCTGGTCACAAATTCGGCGTACCGGCTACCCGGTGGTTCCGCAAAGAACCGCTGAGAATCTGTCCCAGGGAGTAACCAACGGTTTTTTACCTACGCGATTTTTGTACTCCTCGTTCGAGTTAAGTACCAATAAAGCCCATGTTTCGGAGGCCATAGCCAATCAGGGTCCCAATACAATAGACACTCCTATTTGGTGGGACGCAAAATAGAGAAGAAAACCAATCCTATGAAAACGACGGAAATGAATTTAAAACGAATGTTCGCTCTGTTGATTCTCGCCTTTGTGGTGGCGAATTGTAGCGATGACGAAGAACCCCCAATGGCTCTCGCCGATTTTCAGTTTCTGGTCGACGGCACCCAGGTAAGCTTTAACGGCACCGTAGCCAATGCCGATACCGTGAGCTGGGATTTTGGGGACGGCAATACCAGTTCCGAGGAAGATCCCGTGTACGCCTATGCAAGTCCCGGTACCTTCACCGTAGTCATGACCGTGAGCGGAAATAACGGTACTTTTTCGGAAACCAAGCAAGTCACCATTCAACCTTCGCTGGAGCTATTACTTACCGGCGGCCCGGCCCAACCCGATGGAAAATCATGGCGTTTGAAAAAGACCTTTACTGCAGGCAAGGAAGGGGCGGGACCCGTTGATGACGGGCTGGGCGCATCCTACGAAGATACGTTCACCTTTGTCCATGACGGGCGGTATATTGTTGACAACAAGGACGGTCAAAGCCTTATGGGTTTGGTCTATGCCAGTGTCGTCCATGGTCCGAACATTACGGCAGTCTCCGCCGATCCCAACAACGTTCCCTTGGCCAATGTGGTGTACACCCCTGCTACGGACGCAACTTGGGAAGTGCTAGAGGGCGGTTTTACGGTCGATGCGGCCACGGGACCAGTAGCGTTTAAGGACAAGACCCAATTGATTTTGGGCGAATACTTAGGGTTTAAGGATGCCAGCCTAGTGGTGATCTTAAAGGAAATTACGGAAACAACGATGAACGTGGCTTTGGGCATCCATACCGAGCCATCGGTATTCGAGAAGCCTACCTTATTGTTTCATCTATCGTTGGAGGCCTTATAAGCACCACACGAAATAATCACCACACGAATTTTCGGCAGATTTGATATCCAGTACGGAGAATTTATACCTTTACCCATGGAGCAATTAAAGATACAGCGCGATTTCTTTCGGACGCATCGCACAAAGGATGTCGGATTCAGAAAAAAGGCTTTAAGGCGTCTTCAACAGGAAATTATAGCCAGGGAGGATGCTATCTGCGATGCCATCTACGCCGATTTTAAAAAGCCCAGGTTCGAAACTTTGGCCGCGGAGACCCAATTTGTGTTGGCGGATCTCAAGCATACCTTGAAAAAAATGGCGTCTTGGGCGCGACCGGAAAAAGTAGGGTCGAGCTGGATGAACTGGCCGTCTTCCGATTACATCTATAAAGAGCCGTATGGCAATGTGCTTATCATCGCCCCCTGGAACTATCCGTTCCAATTGGCGATCGCGCCCTTGATCGGCGCCTTGGCGGCTGGAAATACCGCGGTGATCAAACCCTCGGAGGTTACGCCGCATACCGCCGCAATCGTTTCCGAGATCATCAAGGCCGCGTTCAAACCGGAATATGTTACGGTAGTCGAGGGCGGGGTGGAAACCTCACAACGGGTATTGGCCGAAAAATGGGACTATATCTTCTTTACCGGAAGCACCCGTGTGGGACAGATCGTTTATGAAAGCGCGGCCAAACACCTGACACCCGTTACGTTGGAATTGGGGGGCAAAAACCCTACGATCGTAGACGGAACCGCAGCCATCGCAACCGCCGCCAAGCGTATCGCTTGGGGAAAATTTTTAAATGCGGGACAAACCTGTATCGCAACCGATTACGTATTGGTAGATAGCTCCGTGAAGCAGAAGCTGGTAGAGGAGCTTAAAAAAAGCATAACGGACTTCTATGGAGAAAACATAGAAAATTCCCCGGATTACGCCCGCACGGTCAGTGAAAAACATTACTCCGGACTAAAGGATATGCTCAAGGGGGAAGAGATACTGTTCGGTGGGAATACCAACGATTCGGACAATTATCTTTCGCCCACATTGGTCAACGAACCAAAACTGGGCAGCAAATTGATGGAAGGGGAAATCTTTGGTCCGATACTTCCTATCATTTCCTATGAAAATGAGGCCGATATCGACAGGCATATAGCCAAATACGGGAAACCATTGGCCACCTACGTATTCTCGAACCGTAAGTCCTTCCAAAAGAAGATTATCGACACCTATAGTTTTGGCGGCGGTGCCATTAACGATACGGTCATTCAGATTACCAACAAGCGATTGCCCTTTGGGGGTGTGGGCGCCAGCGGTATCGGAGCCTATCACGGGCGGACTTCGTTCGACCTATTTTCCCATCAAAAGTCGATTATCAAAAAGGCGAATTGGTTGGATATTCCCTTGCGGTACCCCCCCTATACCATGCCCTTGAAATTTGTCAAAAAAGTGAAACATCTTTTTTAGCTGCAGGCGACCGGATAAAAGGTTCGAGACCGTACCGATGAAAATTAGTGGGATGGTGTCAAAAGGTGAGGGGAGGCATTATGCGAACTTAATGGTACAATCGATTCAAATCGTTACGCTATCGTTACATTATGGTGCAATGGCTACATTATAGGGCAAATTATTTATTTTTGATCATAGACGCTGATAGCAAGCTTTCCCCAACTAAACTACGGAACCATGATAAGGTCGAAGATCAACTTGAGAGGAATACCGGTGTGGGGCCTACTGCTATGTATTATAGCAGTTTTAGGCTGTAAAGAAAAAGGGCCGGCTTCCCAAAAGAAGAGGCCGAACGTGGTCTTCATCCTGGCCGATGACCTGGGGCTGCACGACCTTAGCGTCACCGGAAGCGACTATTATGAGACTCCTCATATCGATAGAATTGCAAACGAAGGCACCATGTTCACCCAAGGCTATGCCGCCAGCAGGGTATGCAGTCCCTCACGAGCGAGTATCATGCTCGGGCAGTTTACGGCACGGCACGGCATTACCGATTGGATAGGGGCGGCCTCGGGAACGGATTGGCGCAACCACGGTCGGAACGATAAATTGCTTCCGGCGGGGTATGTTCACCAATTGCCCTCCCGGGATACCACCTTGGCCGAGACCATGCGGGCCAACGGGTACCGTACCTTTTTTGCCGGGAAGTGGCACTTGGGCAAGGAGGGCTCCTGGCCCGGAGATCACGGCTTCGATATCAACAAGGGCGGTTGGGACGTTGGGAGTCCAATAGGAGGTTACTTCTCGCCATGGGAGAACCCGAACCTGAACAACAGGAAAAAGGGGGAGAACCTCTCGATGCGGCTTGCCCGGGAGACCGTGGATTTTATCGAAAAGAACAAGGACAGTACCTTTTTCGCCTATCTTTCGTTCTATGCGGTACACGGCCCGATCCAAACGACCGAAAAAAAGTGGGGTCATTACCGGGACAAGGCCGAAGAGATGGGTATCAAGGACCATGGTTTTGAAATGGAACGCGTATTGCCGATTCGAGTCGTACAGGACAATCCTATTTACGCCGGACTTGTAGAACAAATGGACGATGCGGTCGGGCTCGTCCTTGACGGCCTTAAGGAACAGGGGCTGGACGAAAACACTATTGTAATATTCACTTCCGACAATGGCGGGGTAGCTTCCGGGGATGCTTTTTCGACGACCAACCTTCCCCTTCGTGGCGGCAAGGGCTACCAATGGGAAGGCGGCATCCGGGAGCCATACTTTATCAAAGTGCCAGGTTTGAAGAACGGGGCCTCGATAGACTATCCCGTGACCGGGGCCGATCTTTATCCCACAGTGCTCGATTTGACCGATATCCCGCTAAAACCCGAACAACATGTCGATGGCGTAAGCCTTAAACCACTTTTCGAAGGAGAAGGTTTGGAAAACAGGGCTCTGTTTTGGCACTATCCACATTACGGCAACCAAGGAGGAAATCCCTCGTCCATAATTCGGGAAGGCAAGTGGAAATTGATCCATTATTATGAAGGCGATAAGAGGGAGCTCTATAATTTGGAAGTCGATCCCAAGGAAGAAAAGGATATATCCGACGCTAATCCGGCCGTAACCGAGCGGTTGGGTGATAAATTGCAGGCTTTTCTTCAAGAGAACAACGCCCGTTTTCCGCGGAAAGAAACCAAGTATGATCCCGAGCTGGCAAAAAGGCTGCATCGAGAGAAAATCGAAATTCTCATGCCCAGGCTCGAAGCTGAACGATTGAAATTTTTGTCCGAGGATTTTCAGCCGAACGATACTTGGTGGGACAGTAAAACCACCTCGGATTGATTTAAATAGTACGCTTCAAAAGCGTCATACCGAAGACTGTTCGTCCTGATGCGATTTTAAATGCTTCTGCTTTGGTGCTCGCTTTACAATTGACAATAGGTTGGCACAAAATTCGTTTATTTGCAATCCGAATGACAACAAGATTGTTGATATGGTCTTGCCCAATTCAAAGTGAGACAAGTCTTCAAGTAAGTTAAAAACCAAAAAATTTTACATGACCAAACGACCCGTTTTTTTTGTGATACTGTTTCTAGTGATAGCAAGCTGTCAAGATAAGAATGAGAAATGTGTACCAAGTGCCGACGTTGTTGAATATCCAACGGATTCTGTGATCAACGCACTTAATTGGCCCAAGGATTTGGAGATAGAGGGTTTTTCCGGTCCTAAACTTACCCCTAGCCCAGCCTGTATGGGAGTGGCTGCTTCAGGCGAGGTTTTTGTCGGCGTGGATATGATGGGCTCTCTCGGAAAAGAGATGGGAAAGGGATCGATAAAACGTTTGGTCGATTGTAACCACGATGGCATCATGGATTATCACACCGAGTTTGCACAGTTGGATAACCCAAGGGGGATTTTACCAATTGGTGACCAAGTATTTGTACTTCACACCACCTTTTCGGACGATACCAAAAAAGCGGATAACATGGACCTTGTGGTTTTTGACGATAAAGATAAGGACGGCATTGCCGATGGCCCACCCAAAGTGCTGATCAAGGACATGAGTAATCCGAAGTACTTGCGGGAACGGGGAACAGACCATGCCACCAATGGCATACAAATGGGTATAGATGGTTGGATTTACATCGCCGTGGGCGATTTCGGTTTTCACAACGCAACAGACAGAGAGGGTACCAAAATGACCCAATTGGGCGGCGGCATTGTGAGAATACGTCCCGATGGCACCCAAATGGAAGTTTATACCCATGGGCTGCGAAATATCTACGATGTGGCCATTGATCCTTTCATGAATGTATTTACCCGAGGCAACACCAACGATGGCGGGGGATGGAATGTAAGGTTCGCTCACCAAATACAATCCGCGGAATACGGTTATCCGGTGCTTTTTAAACATTTTACCGAAGAAATCTTACCGGCGTTGGTCGATGTGGGGGGCGGTTCGGGGACCGGGGCACTTTTTATGAACGATGAACGATGGCCTGAAAAATACAATAATGTTCCCATGATGGCCGACTGGGGAAGGAACCAGTTATACATTCATAGGGTCACGAATGACGGTCCGAGCTTCACACAGCAGGAAGAACAGTTTATTCAATTGCCACAAATCACGGATGTAGATATGGATGCTTCGGGTACAATGTATCTATCCGCTTGGGACGGTGCCGGTTATTCAGGAAACCCTGATAAAGGCTACGTGGTTCGGGTTACCCCTAAGGAATTTAAGTACGAGCCTTTCGTCGATATAAAAGATGTATCCATCGACGATTTGATCGATTTATTGAAAGCTCAAAATGCAAAGTCGCGGTTGAGTGCCCAGTATGAGTTGTTGCAACGACAAGAAGTCAAATCGGTCCCTGGGGTATTGGAACTGGCAAAAGATAAAAATCAGCCCTTGGAAGTACGGGCGGCGGCAATTTTCACCTACGCCCAGCTTGCCGGTGCCACGGGTATTCCGGAGTTGGTGGCGCTGTCAAAGGATACCGCGGTGCAAAGATTTACGTTAAGGGCCTTGGCCGATCGAAAGGAGATTGTTGAAAAAGCGCCCATCCAACCTTTTTTAAAAGGCTTGAAATCTAAATCTCAAGAGGTAAAGGCAGCTGCTATTATCGGTCTGGGCCGCCTAGGGAATCCTGTTGCAGCCCAACAACTATTGAAGATAAACGTGCCGAGTTCATTTACCGCCCCAAAAATAAATACCGAAGGCCCACATGCTACACCGAATGCCGAAATCATTCTGCCACATTTGGCCGTAAAGGCATTGGTAGAATTGAATGCGGTCGATGCTTGTATTGCCGCTCTTGGATCCGCTGATGAGGACCTAGCCCTATGGGCCATGCGCTATATGCATGATTCCAAGGTGGTGAAAGCGCTTATTGAAGCGTATAACCGTTCCACTGACGACGCTTTCAAGAAAAAGGCAATGAACACCTTGGCCAGGATTTATTATAAAGAAGCGCCTTATGATACTTCTTGGTGGTGGAGCACCAGGCCCGATACGCATGGGCCGTACTACAAAACCGTAGAATGGGAACAGTCCCTTGTTATCCGGTCGTTTTTAGTAGATCAATTTAAGGCAACGGGTAAAAGCGACAACCAGTTTTTTACGGAACTCAACAGTAAATATCGATTGGGGATCGATGCTTTTGGGGAATTGGAATTTGATCAACCGAAAGAAGATATGCCAGTGGTCGACTTCAATAAGATTAAAAATGAAAAGGGACAGATCGGGGAGGCTTCCATAGAAGATGTAATGCTAGCTTTAGGCGAGATTGAAGGGAATCCTGAAAAAGGGGCGGACCTCTTTAATTCCCAAGGTTGCGTTGCTTGTCACAGCATCACTGAAGAACAGGTCATGAAAGGTCCCTTTATGGGGCAAATAGGCTCTATTATGAACCGGGAGCAGATTGCGGAGTCTATCCTAAAACCGAATGCCTCTATTTCACAAGGATTTTCCACTGTGCAAATCAGCACCACGGGAGGTGATAATTACGTAGGCTTCGTTACGGCAGAATCCGCCGATAGACTGACCCTTCGTAATATTGTGGGGGATGCAACCGAGCTCGAAAAGGCGAACATTGCCGAACGACAGGAATTGGAAACGTCGATGATGCCTGCCGGTTTGGTAAATTCACTGAGCTTTGAGGAAATGGCGTCGTTAGTGGCCTTTTTGTCGCAGCAAAAATAGATTTTACAAAACCTCAGATTTATCAAGCCATCGCTTATTTAAATTTTCCCTGTGTTGCTCTTCTATAATGTTTCCGAAGGGGTATCTTTATTTGACAGTTTGTTGGACCTATGTTGTACCACTTTTTTGAAAATCATGGCCTCCGATGTAATCAGCGAATCCTTGGAAGACAAGAATTTGGAAGTCACCCCAGGCTTATCGCAAAGAATTGGATAGTTCTATTATGGATGAGGCCTCCGAGCTGCTGTTGCCCCAAAACGCTCTGTTTATCCGCTTTTAAGTACCTGTTAAAATTTCGATGGGCTTATTGGAGAATCACCTTGCCCGTTGTTCGAACGAATAGAGCTTATTAATCCTTAATTTGGCAGTGGTATTCAGTAAAGGGGAGCTTCATTTCTCTATGTAATGACGCTTCTCATATATTAAAAAGGAATATGGATCGTTATGGACATGACCTAACCAAAATCCTTTTTATGAAATTTAGAAGCCCTATCCTTTTTTTGATTGCTTTATTTCTGTTCGCTTGCTCTAAAAGCAGTGATAACGATGAAGTTGTAGTCGATCCGGTAATAGAAGCCGAACTAGTCCATTACATATATGAAATCGACACGGTCAATAAAACCTTTACTTGGGATTACGAGGTCAAATTCAGGAACGTTTCGGAGGTCGATGCCTCAGGATTTGCTGTTGTTTACCATAGAGATGTAGTAGGGGATTTCACATTTCAAAATACGCATCCAGATGGAGCGCAATGTTTTACTATTAAGGCAGGTGAGGAATGTATCTACTCTTTTTATGAATCAGCAGAGTACGATGCCGATCTCATGGAGCCAGGTAAAAACGTCGAATTTGAAAGAGGTGAGTACTTTTTTGAGGAATAAATATTTAGATGAGTATTCACTTTAACAAAGTTTGGGCCATTCGTGGCTGCGTGAGATGACAGGTATTTTTACAATTGCCGATTTTTCAGCCACAAGTAGTCCAATTTACATCAAACGTTGGCATAATCGAGTGATAAGCTTTTTATTCCAGCTTTAGGTTCTCTCTTTTTTCCTCATCGTATGCCATTACTCTTTTATAACAGTTATCTCTTTTGGCTTAGACGACGCTCGTTTTCTTCCACGGCCTTCCTTTTAATGGTTTCCACCAAAGCAGAATCCATAATGTAGTGGGAAGCAAAGCGGAAATTTTAACGTAAATCAGCGAAGTTATTTGAAACATTATCGAAATCTAGGAAAATCGTTGCAGAATGTGCAATAGGCTGTTTGCAGATGACAGTAGTGGTGAGAAAAGTTTTATTACTGTGGTCAGCTTACGGACAAATCATATTTCTGGACTGGACTTGATTTATTTAGGCGACCAAGAAAGGAATAAAAAGCATTTGATTTGTTGTGCCTATTTTATGGCAATCGCACAAAATAGGCCCCCGGTTTTTCGGAAGCCCTACGAGTATTAGTGATCGCGGCAGGATTACCCTCGGTTTTCCTTTGTCATCGATGTTGCAAATAGGGAACCGCGAGGCTGTCGCCTTCGGTTTTGAGTTCCAAACCGCTTACAAAAGCTTTGGCTTTTGACGCTTTTGAAACACAAAACCACGCTTTCGCGTGGTTCCCTGAGTGTCGTGATCGCGGCAGGATTCGAACCTGCGACCGTCTGCTTAGAAGGCAACGGATTTATGGTTTTATATATTCCAAAAAATATTTAAAAGTACTGGTAATCAATGATTTAAAAATCATATGGATTCATATAAAACCATATAATACCCCATTTTGAGTGCAAATTGAGTGCAAATTTTTCGTATCTTCAAAAAATGAAAACCAACCTTACACTTTCAATAGATACGAGACGCAAACGAAAAGATGGCATGTGCCCCATTATTTTCAGATTGAGCCACCATCGAAAAACAATTGCCATTTCAACCGGATTTGCCGTTCCGCCAGAATACTGGAATGCGAAGAATCGCGAAGTCAAGAGAACCTATAAAGGTGTTTCGTCAGTACCTCGTTTGAACAATATGCTGACCAAAAAGAAAACCGAACTAAGGGACGACATTAATTTGTTGGAGGAGAACAAACAGTTACAAGGTCTAGGTATAACCGATTTGAAACGCATGCTAACCAAATCCACCAGAAAGATTTCCTTCTTCGAATATACGCAAGAACTCATTGATGAAATGGAAGAAGCCAACCGTTTTGGTAATGCCAGGGCTTATAAGAGCGCATTGGGAGCATTAAAGAATTTTCATGGTAAGAAGAGTTTACGGTTTGAGGAATTGAATTATTCTTATCTCAAAAAATTTGAAACGGCCCATCTCAAGAAAGGGAATAGTCTGAATGGGCTATCGACGTATATGAGAACCATTAGGGCCATTTATAACAAAGCGATTCATCAGGAAATTGTATCGGCCGACAACTATCCGTTTAGGAAGTATAAGATAAAATCCCAACCTACTGCAAAAAGGGCGATTAGCAAGGATAAGATTAAACGCATTCTTGGTTTGCAATTGGAATCGGACAGCCCGTTATTTCACACACGCAACTATTTTATGTGTTCCTATTTGATGAACGGTATCTCATTTATCGATATGGCTTTTTTAAAAGTGGGTAATATTATCGATGGTCGCATTCAATACCGCAGACAAAAGACGGCTAGACCTTATGACATAAAAATAACGCAGCAATTATCTTCAATCTTGGACTACTATTTAAAAGATAAGGGAAAAGAAGATTTCATTTTCCCAATAGTACGAAGGGAGGATATCCAAGACCAATACTATGACGTGCAATGGGAACGCAAACGTTACAACAAACGCCTGAAAGAAATTGCCGAACTGTGTGATATTGAGGAGAAACTAACAAGCTATGTCAGCCGTCATTCGATGGCTACGAATCTTATCCTTAGTGATGTGCCAATCAATGCCTTGAGTAAAATGCTTGGGCACAGTAAACTTCAGACCACGGAGATTTACATCAAAAATCTACCAACGCATATTATGGATGAGTATCAAGAGCGGTTGGAAATTTAAACTTTTCAAAACATCATATTAAACCTCGGAAAGTTAAATTACCTTATTACAAATGAGTTTGTATCGGATTTAGAAGTTATTAGATAAGGTTTCAATTGGCGCGGTTTGGACCGAAACGACCGGCACAAGGCCTCCGAAATCAGTGGCACTATCCGAACCGAAATATCCACGGGTCATGGCGTTTTCAAAGCTGATAGTTCTATACGTTTGCCCATCGCGCGAGTCAGTAGAGGCGTCGGCGGATTGGGCAATTCCTGCATTAATAAAAAGAAAGGCAGAAAGTAGGGTACAGACGTGCTGTTTTATCATCGTTCATTTGAACTTTGGCAAGCGTCTGGTTGGTAATACATAACGGAAAACGTCCCCGGTCCTTTTCTGCCGTAACCCGAGGTTAGCAAATAAGCAGGGATTTCCGCTGGGAAATCCGCCGCAATAGATCATGGGGTTCTGTAGCCCAAGGTTTTTATATGTTTTTCATTATTCCTATTCCAAGGTGTAGCGACTTGATCTTAAAATCGGAATCTTTGAATACCCTCGACATGCCGTTGTTGTAATCGATCTTCAACTGCAGGGCAAATTTTCGGCCTAAATTATATTCCATTCCCCCCGCGATTTTGAGCCCGGTTATGAACGAAAGGGATCCTGCTCCATAGTCAAGTTCGTCCAAGGGGAAAATATTGTTAAGACCCGCCTCCACAAACCATCGGATTCTATTTGGCGGGAAGTAGTATTTAAAGGTTACCGGCACCGAGATGAAACCAAAGGAGACATCCTCCGGGATCGGCGGTACCTCAAAGTCGCACACGTCGCAGAAATATGTTCCCGTGAAATCCTTATTTGAATATTCGATTGCTCCGGTAATCGCGAGGTTGCTTTTCAATCCGTACTCCAGGCCCAGGCCGACCCTGTAGTTCACTTGTTCGTAATCGGCGGTAAAACCAGTGTACCGACCAAAAGCAACTCTTTCCGAGCTTATGTTTTTTACAGGACCGGCAGATAGTCCGATCCTGAATTTGTTCGTAATATCCTGTGCCCGGACTACGGAAATGCAAAGCAAAAGTATGGCGGTCGTTGATGAAATTCGAATTCTCATTCTCAAAAGGTTATGTGACCAAGTTATATGGCCCGAGAAGGGACAATAACCGGTATGGCCATGTTCGTTCCGATCTGATCGATGGGGACGGGAAATGGTTATTCCGATGGTGTAAACGCCCGGCCTTTATAGGTAGGGTTTATTTTCGGTCATGGAACGGTAGATCTACCCGAATCCCGTTTTTCCAGAAGCAGGGCGTATATTCGACGGGTACGCGACCGACAGATCCCGAAACATAAATATCATCCCCGTCGACGAATATACCATAGGCCTGTGCATCCTCCTCAAGTTCGACGAGCTCTTCGTTCTTCCAGTAACACGCAGTATGGCCCGTACTGTTCGACCCATCTTTATTGATCAGGCCGACCGCGTAAACGTCCGTGCCGGATTTGGTTACCTGCCATACTTCCCCGTACCTTGTATCGAGTACTATCGGTTCGGTGTTCTTCCAGTATGCCGGCAAGGATCCCCGGCTCCCGACATAGAATTCGTTAGGGCCTTCAACATGAACGTTACTGGTGCCTTGAAAAAAGGCCTCCTCCGATGGCAGGGGCAGTTCCAGCAACGCTGGACCTCCGTTCCAGATAAAGGGAGTGACAGGAGAAAGTGCATCCCCGGCCTCCGTTTTTACGATTTTACCGAAATAGCCTGCGTAATAGGGAGCTCCCTCCAAAAAGGATAACGAGGACACCGTCCCGATGGCTATAGTGTCCAATGTTATTATCGAGTCGTTTTTATAGAAGAAATTTTGCCCGCCGCGAAACAGGCTTCCCTGATCGAACCGATATTTCTGGTTTTCGCCTTTAAGATCTTTATAGGAATAAACGGTTCGATAGCTCTCATCCACCGACTCCCGAAAAACGGTGCCGTTGTCCACCGATTCAATGAATTCGGATCGGTCTATGGAGATAGAGTCCGCCCAATATCGTGTGCTGAAATGGCCGCTATTGTTCGCGTAACCTGTAATCAACAACTTACCGCTATCGATAAAGATGGATTGGGCACTGGCCAGGGAATATGATGTTGTTCCCGGCCCAATCCCGTTCGGATCAATTCTGTCCTTTGTGCAACCGCTCAAAAACAGTAACCCCAAAAGCAAAAAAAAGCTGGTTCCTCCGGCCGTTTTCGATTTTTCGCATATCAGTTCTTTCATATTCATATCGTCCTTTCTTCAAGGATGCGGTACATGCAAAAAGGTTGCTTCAAATCGACGAGGAATTTTGAAATCCTATATTTAGACTTCTATAGGACATTGACATTTCGCCAAGCAAAATATAATCTGAACCTTTCAATTCATAATCCAATAATGAAAAGGATAATCCATCCGATGATGCTCTAGTTACGAGCTCATCCATATTTTCCCGCTGAATCTTTACATTATACAAACCAGCCCGCTCAGGGTGATTATCTTCTAGATCATGATAATTCAAATTAACTTTTTCATTGTTAATTTGAACTTTGTAAATGGACACCTTATCCTCTCACCAAGAAAATGATGATATAAATTAATTGTCAGTTTAGATAAAGAATTGTATAATCTAGTTATCTGATTTTTCCAATAGGTTGGTATACACTTTTTTCATCACTTTTGTTTTACCTTTATCCTCAGCTACGGCAGAAGTTGTGAACATCATCACTCCGCTAGATTCATCTGCCAGTCCACCTTTGAGAACAATTTCAAATTCCTCATTGGAAATGACCCCTGGGTTGTTATATGCTTGAACGATAGGCCATACTTTTGGATAAGAACCCTTTTTAATATTCAGTCGATTACTAAACCACTGTATATTCTCTTTTACCCAATCTGGCTCTCGTCCCATTCTCCCGTGGTATACCATAGGAGAAAATACATCGATAGTTTCTTTCAATAAATTATAGTCGAGTCCCAGTATACGACGTCTTGCACCATTGAATTCCTGATCATCCCATGGACAATGATAAAGTCCAAGGAGCGCCTTTGGTCTGATTTCATTGATAATGCTTTTTATTTCATAGGTCCAATCATAGATCACCTTGCATCGCCAATTACGCCATGATTCATCATGGTTGTTGAGAATCCATGATGCCTTCTCTGAGGTCATTCCGTCCGGGATTTCAATCCCGGAATCTTTTGAAAAACCATCAAGACAATGATTACAAAAACAGGTTTCGGGCAAGATGGGTTCAGGTTCTTCAAACTGGGCATGCCAATGTACATAGTCCATCCAAACACCATCCAGTTCATACTCCAGAAGTAAATTCCGCAACTGGCTAAAACGATACTGACGGAAGCCGGGTTCGGTAGGACAAACCCCCATAAACCAGGACGCAGCTTGTACTTTTTCGCCTTTTTCGTTGATCGCCCAAGCTTCAGGGTGTGTTTCTACATAATTTTTACCATTTAAGGTAGCAAATTCAGCATAAACCATTACACCCTCAGATCTGGCCCTGTTAATCATATCATGGTTGATTGATCCGCTATGGACAAAAATAGCATTGACCCCGAGCTTGTTAAGATTGAATCCTTTATCCCAGAAAGGTTTGGGGTTACCATAAACACCCCTTATTTCAGAGGTTTCAGCGGATTTTTGGTCGCAGGATATAAATAGTAAGGGCCATAGAGTAGCGTAAAGCAAAATATATCTAGAACAGAATTTTATAATAGAATTCATGTTGATCTATGCTATCGTTTAATTGAACTTTTGAGTTGCGGGATTTCCCCCCCTCTACCGGTTTCAAAACTATCGTTTATTCAGACTTTATATCAATTCGGTTTTGAGGGAAGCTCATCCCAATACCAGTATCACTTATTAGGTATGGCTGGTTATAGTTTTTTAAAGTATCCACCCCACCAAGTACATATTGCTAGATCACGCTCCTGACTTTAGCTTTGCCCAAAAATAGATAAAATGAGCAAGGAACAGGAAATGTTCGCCCTGATCGATGAATTTGAGAACGGCGTCCTTAGCGGGAAGGATTTCTGTAGGGCCAAGGGCCTTGTACCCTCCACCTTTTATTACTGGAAGAAAAAGAAGGCCCGGATAGATACCGGCAGTAGCACAGGGTTTGTAACTATAGGCCCAAACCCTTTGATGGATGGAAATCTGGAACTTATATATCCAAATGGGATCCGGCTACGGCTGGGGGCCTCACAGTTCACTTTGATCGGCAAACTCCTCAGGCTTTACTGATGTTTGCCTTAAGTTCGTTCCATACGTACCACTTTTATCCCAGGCCCTGTGATATGCGAAAATCGTTCAATGGCCTAAGCGGGCTTGTCAACAATGAGCTGGGCAGGGAACCTACCAGTGGCGATGTGTTCATTTTTTTAAACCGTAACCGTACCCATCTTAAATTATTGCACTGGGAGGCCGGTGGATTCGTATTGTACTATAAACGCCTGGAACAGGGCAGTTTTACCCCTCCTGTCCTTAAAGGCAACAATCCCGGTATGACCTGGTCGGAACTGGTGCTTATGGTAGAAGGGCTGCAGGTAAAAAAGGCCCATCAAAAACTGAGGTACCCACGGTGAAAAAAGAAGCAAAAGACTAGTAAAAACAGGGGTTTACAGTAGGTTTAAAAGAGCGGTTTTCGTATCTTTAAGCTATGCAAGAAGCCTTGGAAAACCTTACTAGAGAAGAGATTTTGGCACTCCTTGACAAGGAGACCGGAAGAAGGGCGAAAGCAGAAAAAGAAAATACCGATCTCAGGTTCCAGCTCGCCTATTACAAACGCCTGGCCCTTGGCCAAAAAAGGGAACGCTTCGAAGGTGATAAAAACCAGTTGGGCCTTCCCTTTGAGATGGAGCCGCAAAAGGCGGAAGAACAAGAAGAGGTATTAAAGGAAAAACTTACCTACGAGCGCCGCAAAAGAACTTCCACCCATAAAGGACGGGTAGCCCTTCCCGGGCATCTTCCCGTAGAAGAGATCGAGATCTATCCGAGCGAAGATATTACCGATATGGTCTGTATCGGCAAAGAAGTCACCGATGAGCTGGAATACGAGCCTGCCAGATACTATATCAAACGCTACATCCGCTATAAGTATGCCCCTAAAAGTAAAGAAGGGGTAATCATAGGGGAACTGCCCGGGCGGGTGATCGAAAAAGGCATTCCCGGGGCCGGGCTCCTGGCCTCCGTTCTGGTCGATAAGTATGAGGACCACCTTCCGCTCTACCGGCAACTGCAACGCTTTAAAAGAGCGGATATCCCCATTGCATCCTCCACCCTGGAAGGCTGGACCAGGCAGAGCCTTAAAATACTGGATATTCTGTACCAACACCTTTTGGAGGATACCAGGTCAAAGGGGTATCTCCAAGCGGACGAGTCCCCGATAAAAGTAATCGACAGGAACAAAAAAGGCACCACCCATCAGGGGTACTATTGGGTGTACCATAACCCTATCGATGGGACCGTACTCTTCGATTACCAGCGTGGGCGTAGCCGTGGGGCTGCCGATTATGTGCTGGCCGATTTTAAAGGCTACCTCCAAAGTGACGGGTATGCGGCATATGACAGAATAGGCAAACGTGAGGGGGTTACCCACCTGAACTGCTGGGCGCATGCCCTAAGGGAATTCGATAGGGCCCTGGACAACGATAAAGAGCGCGCCGAACAAGCTTTGACCTTTATCCAAAAACTCTATGCCGTGGAAGCCCGTGCAAGGGAACAGAAGTTGACCCCGGAGCAGCGTAAAACCCTGCGCCTGGAAAAAGCGCTGCCCGTAATCAATGAATTCGGGAAATGGATGTCCCGGCAGATGGAGCACCGGTCGATCCTTCCCAAGAGTCCTATCGGGAAAGCCTTCCGGTATTCCATGGATCGATGGGACCGGCTCAGCGCCTATCTCTATGACGGCATTCTGGAAATCGATAACAATTTAATAGAAAATGCCATTAGAAAATTGGCACTGGGGCGTAAAAACTACCTGTTCGCAGGTTCTGATGATGCAGCCCAACGTGGTGCAATTATGTATTCCTTCTTTGCGATCTGCAAAAAACACGGGGTAAACCCATATGAATGGCTCAAGTACACCCTGGAGAACATAATGTCCATCAACCATAGGGACATCCGCAACCTGTACCCCCAGAATTACAAGAAATTACGGCAAGAACAACAGGGCTGATCGACCTCACAACAAATCCGTACTGAAAATCATACTAAGTTACAAGATGTAGTTAGTGGGCTGGATACTTTTTAAAAAGGTATATCATATTTGTCTTTAACAAAATCTTTAAAATCATTACGATTTGCAAATAGTTTTCTTATTAAAGGATTTTTACCAAGCTTTTCCACAAAATCACTCAAGTGTGGCTCGTCTACAATGTCATACTCATTAAGTCCTTTTCCACTATTATAAGTTTTCACATATTGGTCAACGATACCTTCAATATCCTTATTAGTCCATAAATCATTGACTCTTTCCTTCAAACTTCTCTGACTTTCCACTATTTCTTCGAGTAATTCTCTGTCAGACCTTATATGATTTTCGGCTACTTGATTGGGAGCAACTTCTAAAATTTCTATGATTTTGGCTTCCAATTTCGGATAAAAAATTTCAAAAACATCTTCTAAAGATTTTTCATTTAATGATTTTCCTCCTTTATTTTCTTTAATTCTGGAATTAATAGTCTTTAATAATCTGAGTAACTCATCTTTCTGAAATCTCGTGTGTTGAAAAGAAGATAATGGTCCCGTAATTTCCGTCGGTGAAGATATATCTGTCAAAAATGTACAAACATAGGAATCTGAAGATTTTGAAATTGCACCAGCCTCAAATAATATCCAAGGTGCATTAAGATTTTCTCTTGTCAAACAAATTATTCCAACTTTTGATTCCTCAAGTCTGTCAGATATCTCTTTCGACCATTTTTTACCTTTTTCTATAGAGGTTGAAATCCATGGTTCAGTTGATTGAATTACTTGTTCTAGCCACTCGCTTAATGATTCAGCAATAAGTTTACTCTTATTTCCTGACCAACTTAAGAATATTTTCATAGATTCGGTTTATTTCAAGTTACAACCAACAATTGCATAAGACCGCAGTTACACTTATTTCTATTTTAAAAGTTTCGTTTATTTGACCTCCTCCCCCCAATTTTGGTGTCGGTCTTAAATAGAGAATCCGGGCTATTTTGTTTAATTATGAAAGTCCTTCATTTAATTGAACTAACGTATTAATTAAAAGGAATTTAAAGGTCGTAAAACCATTTCAAATCACTTACGGATAGGCATGAAGTTATCCCGAATAATTAACAAATCGATGAAGTGCAGGAATTGATCGATGAATGTAGGTAAAGTCTTGTATTTCTCTGCTTATGGGTTTTATTCTAGAAAAATATTGTCGCGGACATAGTCCCAGTTCATCCAGAAACACTGTTTGGTAAAACTTGTCTCACCAGTTCTTTTATCCTTGACCGGTAGTGGATTAGTGTCCATTGAATCGCTGCCATGTGGTCTGACATGTCCGACTGGACTCTCGGTCTTTTTTGGAAAATTGTTCAATCTGATAATTTTCCCGTTTTTGTACTTCCTGAAACCCTTGATTATTTCACCGTCCTGAACAACCTTTTTGGTCCTGAGCCATATTGTTCGCATTTCGTTCCTGTCGGTATATGACATATTCCAGAATTTCACTTTGTTAAATCTATATTCCCCCTCATGCGACTTGAAGAAAAGGAACAGAAATTTTTGCTCGATTTTATCCTTTAGCTTACTGTCGGTCCAGCTTTCGTTGTATATTTCTTCAAAGCTGAAGGCAGGAAAGGAAACGGACTCACGTATACGGTTATTGGTTTCGACCCTTACGGTCTTGATCTCAATTTCGGCTTTTTCGAATTCCTCGATTTCCTTGTCCAATCCGATACCCAACATCCCTTTGGTCAGCAGGGCAAAATAACTTTTCGACCGTCGCTTGATTTCGAGACCTAATTGCAGCTCTATTTCGCGGGCTGATTTACCATAGAAAGGTTCGAACATCGAGCGTATGGTTTCCTCGATAGAAGCGGAAACTTCCAATATTTCCGGTCTAGCAATAATTCTACCGTATATCTCATCTTCTTCCCGGGAAATATTGGCTATTATATGGTTGACATAGCCCTGTTTCAGGGAGTAGGCGCGCTGTTTGGCCTTTTTATTGCTAAACGGCTGTTCCCTGAACGATTTAAGGGCTGTGGACCCTTTGGTGCACGCACCTAAATAAAAGGTATCGCCTTCCGAAATCTCGTGGGCCTTGCCGGACTTTATTTTGTCATTTATTGTTTTCCAGTCGTGACGAATTATTTCAAGATCAATTTCGGGATAGTTCCATTCTTCTATCAGTTTCAATTTGTAGTCCAATAGGTCGGTGTCCGGTTCGTGCAGATAGAAAATTAATAGTAACCTGGCGTTCTTCTTCCAAAGGGCACTGGTCTCGAACTCCTCCTTGTATACCTCCAAGTAATTAATAATGTTCAGGACCAATCTTTCCTTGGCTGCCAATCCTCCTCTCTTTAACCTTTTGAGCGGACTGGTTTTAAGTTCGAGTCCGGCTATCTTGAAATCAGGCTCCGAAACGGAATTAGGCTCATAACCGAAGTAGTATTTCTCGATTATCTGTCCAAGGTTCCCCTTGCCACCGATACCGTGTTCCTCGATCATACTGTCGCAACAGTCGCGTAGCGTCCGGTCCTTGAGTTTTTTGGCAAAAGAAATGATGGATTCTGCGGAAGTGACATCATACATACTCCGGGGAATTGACTTCCTCGTAGAGGTATTCGCCCAACCTTTCCACTATATCCACAACAAGTGCATTTCCCATGAAAAACGCCCGTTTGGCATCCGTAATCCCATCCATTTTTGTATGGTCTTCCGGAAAGGTGTTCAGCCTTTCCAATTCAAGAGGGGTCAACCTTCTCAGGCCGTTTTCAGTACCGATTACGTGCTTGAAGCGTGATGGTGATTTTCCGCCTTCCCCGGTAACTATGGTTCTGGACGGCCTATCGAGGGAGTCGGGATATACCATACCGCCCTCTGAATACTTATAGGTAAACCCTTGCGGCGATTTACGTTCTATTGTCTTGGAACCTTTAAGGTACTGCCACTTCTCCTCGTCCTTCGGGTCAATGTAAAAATCCGGAGGTACATCCTCTTCCAGTACATCGCCCAACAATGTCCTGGGCCCGTCGTAACTCGGTTCGGTCTTTATTGTAAGTACCTGTCCGTCCAGCATCAGACCGGAGTTCAGGAAAGGTGAACGTTTACCGTTCATGTTGAAGCTTTCGGAGATCTTCAAAAGGTCTGGGTTCAGTTCCAACCTGTTGCTGACCGTCTCGCTCTCCGAGACCGGAAAGGCCTTTGCCATTGTACCGGTTTGGATAAGCCAGTCCGGACCGTCAGATCGTGACATTTTTTCGTAAATGTCCGTCGAACGGTGGTAACCTAAAATAAAGACCCTCCGACGCCTTTGCGGCATACCGTATTCGGCGGCGTTTATCACCCGCCATTCCACGGCGTAGCCCAATTGGTTCAAGCTCTGTAACATAATGGCGAAATCCCTGCCCCTCTGTTTGGCGGGTGACTTGAGCAGCCGATCGACGTTCTCCAGAATCAGGTATTTCGGCCTGTTTTTCTTTTCTTGCAGAATCCTGTGGATGGACCACCATAGTACTCCTTTTTTTCCCTTGAGCCCTTTAGAACTGTTCAAGGTCGTGGCCACCGAATAATCCTGACAGGGAAATCCGCCGACCAGAACGTCGTGGTCCGGAATAGAGTCCGTGGGAACTGTCGCTATATCCTCGCTGGAGTGGTTTTCCGCACCAAAGCGTGCGACGTACACCTTTGATGCATGTTGCATCTTGGTTGAAGGTTCCCACTGGTTGCTCCAGACCACCTCATATCCGCTTTTTTCAAGTCCCAGCCGGAATCCACCGACACCCGCGAAAAGTTCCGCAACTTTTAGTTTTTCTTTCATGAATATTACTGTTGTTCCGTTACATTATGAGTTCTTATCTGGCCTGATAGGCCCAGTACTCTCAAATATTATAATATGTTGTCCTCAAAATATCCAATCTTTGGCATATTTCCGGGACGGCAAGTTTCTTCGTTTATATAAACAATATCTAAAATCTAATTCAGATTGTCCAACATCTTGTTGGACTTTTTAGATGGTTTATTTTCATACCACGATTTATCCTTTTTCCTTAAATTAATTGTGTCATCACTGATGACACAATCCTAAAATTTTATTGGTCAAGGCGCATTTTCGATAGGCGTTCTCTAGCTTCAATCAAAGCGTTGTGCAATTTTGCTTCCAATTTATCTTTTGCGGGCAGCTCTGTCCAGTATTCTGCGACCATGATACCATGCTTTCCCATTTCTAAAAGTTCAACCTGCTCGTTACTTTTCTCTGCACATAAAATCAGGCCGATCGGGTGCTCCTCCCCTTCCTGTCTCTCATATCGGTTGAGCCATTTGAGATAAAGTTCCATCTGTCCCTTGTGGGCCGCCTTAAAATGCTCAAGTTTAAGCTCAATTGCGACCAGACGTTTCAGTTTTCTATGGTAAAACAGAAGGTCCAGATGAAAATCGATTCCATCAATAATCATCCTTTTTTGACGTTCTACAAATGCGAACCCTTTTCCCAGTTCAAGAATGAAAAGTTCCAGTTCCTTGATTATGGCGGATTCAAGGTCTTTTTCCTGATAACCGTCCTTTACACCTAAAAAATCCAATAGGTAGGGGTCTTTGAAAGAAGCGCTGACTTTATTCGATTCAAGCATTATTTGGCTTTGGGCAATTTCTTTCCTCTCGTAAGCTTTTCGATCAATCTGGTATTGAAGTTGTCTTGTGCTCCATCCCTCTTCGGCGGTTTTTACCGCATAGAAGTGGCGCTTATCATCGTTTTTGATTGGCAAAAGAACTATGAAATGGGTCCAGCTCAATTGTGTCATCAGTGATGACACAATTTCCAACTTGGGGAAAACTTTGGAGAACTGCATCATGCGTCTTAGGTTGCGCAACTCAAAACTTTTTCCAAAATGTTCGACCAACTGTTCAGATAGCGACGCCACTATTTCACCGGCATACTCCGCCCGCTCTTCTTCCAGAATATGAGTATTTATCTTGGAACCGACCTGCCAATATATTAGTGTAAGGGTTCCGTTTATCTGGGCTGTCACCCTTTTCTTGCCATGCTCTATAGTCTTGGCAAGTTCAAGGAACAGTGAATTTGAGATTTCTTTTTTCATGGCTTTTATAGCACAGTTGTGCTACATTTAAGTTCTTGTTAATTTGATATGGTTATCACAAAAACAATTGTCAAAATCTTGTTCCTTGTCCCAGAAAACGATTCCACATTCTTTGCAGTTCCGTCTCCCCTCAATGGCCAAATATTTGTAAAGTGTAGGTTTGGACTTGATACCGGCCAATTTCATGATGTCGGTGACCGGTAAGTTGTTCTGCCGATAATACGAGGCCGCCAGAATAGCTTTTTGTTTGGCCTCCTTGCCCAGACCTTTTTTTCGGCCAAGCTGTATACCCCTTCTCCTTGCGCTTTTGAGACCGGCGGTCGTGCGCTCGATGATAATATCACGTTCCAATTGTGCCACGGCACCGAAGAGTGTAATGACGAATTTTCCATGTGCCGAAGTCGTATCGACAAATGGGTCATTGATACTCCGGAACTTGACCCCGAGTTTCTCGAACTGTTCAACAAGTTTCAAAAGATGGGATATACTTCTTGCAATTCGGTCCAGTTTCCAAACAATAACTGTATCACCTTCGCGAAGTCTAGAAATCATCAGGTCCAAATCATGGCGTTCGGCCTTCGCTCCGAAAGAAACATCCCGATAGATGTTTTTTTCCGAAATACCCTCCTTTAGGAGCGCATCGATCTGCAAATTTGGATTTTGGGTCTTTGTGCTGACCCGGACATAACCGAACAACATATCTGGTGTAATTATACCTTCAAAAATAAACTAAGGGATTACACCGGAAAAATGAACTTGTTAGGACTTATTAACCGTGTTCGGTAGGTAGTTCAAAAAAACGGCCGATAAATTGAACTTTTCGAAATCACCATTAGTATGTTTTCAACGGACCTTTAAGGAGTATGTAGCCCATCGGTTCGAAAACCTACGCTAAGGATGGACATATAACCAAAAATCGGATAATATTTTCTATGAACCTCAATATGTTATATATTATAAGCCGGTGATTTATAATCTACATGACCCTAGGAGACAGCTATCCTTCCGTTGAGCCTATTCAGAAAAAGCATAGGGACAGAAGTTTCCCTCTGTCCCCACACCAACTAAACTAACTCAACTCACTATTTTAAAATCATGCAATAGATTCTTTAACTTTTACTATCAACAGCCCTTCTATTAACCCGGCTTCTTTATATTGTGATTTCATTCCGCCTAAGATATTTCCGAATGTTTGAAATAGCTCTTCACCCGCTCGGGCTCCGTCCGTAGCATCTCCAGTGGTTCTTGATGTTTCCGTCAGGGTCTCCGCGTCCTTCGGGGAAGGCCTGTCGGAAAGCCCCCCTTCAGGTCGCAGTTCAGGTATTCGTCCGGGTTCCTCTCCGAGGAATGAAGAAGAAGCCGGCTGACTACAGGTATAAACCGCTCCTATTTAAATGTGCTTTCCGGACATTCTGCATTTGCAATTAACCCACATTCACCTTTGGAGCCTGACCCATTGCGGCATCCGTCGCTCTCCGTTTCTTTATCCAAAAATAGAGTATGGTAAAGAGCACGGTCAATATCACTGGAAACGTAATCATCCTTTCCAGTGTTTCTTGCCCTGCCGCCAATTCCAATGCGTCCCCGGTCAATCCCATCGAGTTAGCCGTTTCACGGGCACGGTCGATCCATCCCCCGATAATGGGCTGGAAAATGGAGGTGGAAAACATACCGATCGCCCCTACCACAGACATGCCCAGGGCACCGCTCTTTGGAATCTTTTGGGCCACGAACCCGATCATATTGGGCCAGAAATAACATATCCCAACGGCAAAAATAGCTGCGGAAACATAGATCATGATCCCGGTCTGGGTGCTGAGCAAGAAGATACCCAATGCCGTAAAAACGGCCGACCCGAGCAGCACACCGGTCTGGTCGAACTTGTGGACGATCTCGCCCCCGAAATAACGGCCCACCGCCATTATTCCGGTGATCAGCGCCAGAACGAGCATCGGCACGGCACCGCTCTTTTCCAAGACCAGTTCCGCCCATTGCGTAGGTCCGAACTCCGAGATCGCGGTAAGGGCCATACAGGCAGCGATAAATAGGAAAAGGGGCGTGGCCATGTTCTTCAGGTTGCCCTTTACGGTAGCGGCCTCCTGGATCCTCGGTTTCGGGAATTTCTGCCCATAAAAAAGATAAGCATAGATGAACGTCGGTACGAAGAAGATCCAGATCTGTGCTTCCCATCCCATATTCAAGGCCGTCATGCCATAGGAAATCAGGCTCCCCAAGACGATGCCCCCCGGGAACCACATATGAAAGCGGTTCATCAGGGTGTTCATGGTCTTTCCTTCATAACTGTCGGCTATCATGGGGTTACAGGCCGCCTCGGTACATCCGTTGCCCAGTCCGATCAGGAGCGTGGAAACCAACAGGCCGACATATCCGCCCGAATATATCGTCAACAGGATTCCTGCCGAATGCGCGAAAAACGCGAACTGCATGATTTTTTTAGGACCTATCACATGGTAGAAAAGGCCGCCGATGATCATGGCGATGGGGAACCCGGCGAACCACATCTGGTTGATGAACCCCAATTGTTTGGCGGTAAGGTCGAAGGTCTCGGCCAGTTCGGGGAGGATTCCCGCCCTTACACTGAAAGTCAAGGCCGTGGTGATTATCGCAAAACAGCTGCCGTAGAAGAGTCTTTTGTTATTATTGGCACTCATTGGTTTCAAGAGTTTGGTTTAACAATGCCCCTGGCGTTTTCACTGGGCTCGACAAAATGGTGGGATCGGTTCCGAAGTTATTTTGTGGCATAGTGTAATTTTTCCTTTAGGGTAAATTCGGGCAACTTGATGATTTCCCCACCTTTCATGGCCGACTCGTGCGCCAAGATTCCCACACAGGTGATATTGGCCGATTCAATGGCGTTGGGATAGGGTTGGCGATCCTCCGGGAGTGCCGACAAAAATTCGTGTGCCAAATGCGGGTGCGATCCCCCGTGCCCGGCGCCCTGGATAAACGAAAGGTGCTGGTTGTCCTCGGAATCGTAGACGCCGGCCGTGGTGAACGGGGCGATCTCATCGGGCAACAAATGGGCAAAGTCCGGGATCTTCACCCGTTCCGGATCTTCCCCGTTATGGATTACCGAATCCTCATGTTCGATAAGTGTCCATTCAAAGGATTTTTTACTTCCATACACATCGAAGCTCTCGCGATACTGCCGGGCCGTATTGAACAGCGAACGGGTGAGTTCGGCGGCCAGGTCGGAATCCTTGAACTGGATATGGCAGGTCTCTACGGCGAAGGGCGAACCGTACTTGGGAATCAGTTCTTCATCGATCCTGCCGGAACCGAAACAGGAGACGTATTCGGCCTCGGCCCGGGGCAATGCCAGAATGGGGCCGACGCAATGGGTGGCGTAATGCATGGGTGGAAGGCCTTCCCAATATCCTGGCCATCCGGCCATTTCTTGTTGATGTGAAGCCCTTAAGAACTGGATACGGCCCAGTTCGCCCTTCTCGTACATTTCCTTAACAAAAAGAAATTCCCGGCTGTAGATGACCGTTTCCATCATCATATAGGTCAAACCGGTTTCCTTTACCAATTCAACGATCTGCCGGCATTCTTCCACGGTAGTTGCCATGGGCACGGTACAAGCTACGTGTTTCCCTGCCCTTAACGCCGCGATGGATTGCCCCGCATGGTTAGGTATCGGGGTATTGATATGTACGGCATCGATTTCCGGGTCCTTTAGCAGCTCGTCATAGTCTGTATACCTTTTCTCGATCCCGAAAGCGTCGCCGATTTTATCCATTTTTGGTTTGTTCCGTTGGCAAATTGCCACCAATTCGGCATTCGGATGTTTTTGGTATATAGGGATAAACTCCGCCCCGAAACCGAGGCCTACGATGGCAATCCTTATTTTTTTACTGTTCATGATTTGAATTTTATTTACGGGTTATGTGGTCGGCTGCAATTTTTTTAAATAGGCTATCAGGTCCAATACTTCCCCATCGGAAAGGTTGTTCAACAATCCTTCCGGCATCATCGATTTCTCGGAAACGTCCCGGGTAAGAATCTGTGATTTGTTGATGTTGATGGGTTCCCGGCCTACAACGCGCAGGGTGATGTTCCTATCGTTTTCACCGATGATGTTCCCACTATAGGTCCGCCCGTCCTGAGTGGTAACGACCACCAGTTTATAATCGTCCTGCACGTCACCACTTGGGTTGAGTATGTTGCTCATCAAATAGGTGGTATTGGTACGGTTGGATCCGGTAAGATCGGGGCCGATCTTGCCCCCTTCCCCATGCAGCATATGGCATGCGGCGCAGGTACGCCGATAGATTTCCTTGCCCTTGGACGGGTCTGCATTGGAGACGGCCTCATCGGTCAACAATGCCGAGTATTTCTTGTACTCCACCTGTAGCGTCTGCGATATGTCGTCGATCGGGCCCCAGATCTCCACGAAGCCGTTGCCCAGCACTGCTCTTAATTGCAAGACGGCGTGTGCGGGTATATCCGATTTCGGTATTGTGCCATTCTTAAGGGCATTTCCCAAAACTCTACCGTACATGGGCCTAGATGCCATAGTTAGTATCGCTTCCTCCTTTTCGGTCGGTGAAAGGCTACTATATTTTTCGAACAGTGCCCTTCCCAGGTCCTGGCTGTCATAGGCCGCTATCGCCTTGATGGCCTCTGATCGTAATTCGGGATTCTCCAATAATGTAGGGATCATTTTTTGTAAAGCGGAATTTTGATTGGCGGCCAGCCCTTGGATCGCATTTTTCTTCTCTTCGAGATTTCCGCCGGGATCGTTTATTATGGCCAGGAATTTTTCTGCCACCTCGGCGTTCCCGAAACTTTGCGCTATCTTGTCGGCCATGGGAGAGAGTTCGGGATCCGATTGCAGGCGCTTGTAGGTCGCTGCCCAGTTCGACGGCTCCTTCAGCTCCGAATTCCCTTCCATCCCTGACAGCAGGCCGTTCAAAAGATCCGCCCGTACATCGGATCTCTCGCCTATTTCCGCTATCAATTGCTCCATTTGATTACCATCTACCAAACGTCTTGCTATTTTTTGGGTCAGCGACGGGATTTCACTTTGTTTCGCCATGATCAAGGCCTTTTCGGGCCGGTCGGCGACCAAGGGCTCGATACCGAACCACAACATCAGGGGGATGTTCGGGTCATCGGCATCCTCCTTGTACTGTACCAATGCCGATGCAATATCCCAGCGATCTTCCTCGTACATTCGCTGCAAGGCCCCTGCCAAGTAACGGCGGACGACGGGAGACGATTCCTTTTTGGCCAAGGAGACGAACCGCTTGACGGCTGCCGTCGAAGGATTTTCATCCTCCACCAAGAACTGGATGGCCCAAGACCGAACATATTGGTCCTTGTCGGCCAGAAGATCCAGCAGTCTGCTCGCACTTATATTTTTCGTAATCCATAGGGACCATAATGCCCGGAGTCGGGTATCTTCACTTTTATTATTGGCCAGTAAATCGTTCAAACGGGATACGGCAGCACTTTCCAAAGCCTGATCCGAGGCACGGTATTGCAATATGACCCGCGCCCGTTGCGCATGCCAATTGCTTTTGCTCAGCTGCAGTTCCACGAGTTCCCTATCACTTTTCTTGTTCAGGTCCTCAAACCGTCCGGCCCAATTTTCGGCCAAGGATTTTTCCGGCGAGATCCTAAAAACCCTGCCCGTATCTTTATTGAGAACGGCATCCCCACATATATCGGCATCGTGCCAGTCGAGCACATACAGGTCGCCCGCAGGTCCTACCTCCATGCTGAAGCCTACAAATTGGGCATTGTTGGCCATCATAAAATCATCGCCATGGCTGGCGGTAAACCCGGAGCCGTTAGGGCTAAGGATGTCGGACAGAACCCCATGGTCGTGGATATTCGCCATAAACAACCGTCCTCTTTCGCTCTCCGGAAAGGCATCGGACTGGTAGATCCGTGCGCCTCCGTGTGCCGAACGGTGCCTGTGGTCTACTATGGTCTTGATGTCCTCGTAAACATATGGGTTGAAATGTTGTCCTCCCTGTCGGTGGTATATCCCTCCGGGGAATACATGGAACATATGGGGAATAACACAGGCGGAAATAAACAGTTGGCCCTTGGAATCATAGTCTATGCCCCAGGGATTGCTAAAGCCATGGGCCACCACTTCAAAACGGTCCTTTATGGGATGATATCTCCATACGCCACCGTTTACGTCAACACCCTCGGCCTCTAAAAGGTCTTTTGGAAATTCCTCTCCTTTCGTATACAGACGGCCCTTACCTTTTGGCTTTCTGATTACGGAAGGCGTTGCAAATCCCTCAAGGCCATAAAGCCAACCGTCGGGGCCCCAATGGAAACTGTTGATCGTCTCGTGACGGTCCCGGATGCCCCAGCCCGTTAAAAGTACCTTGATGTCCTTTTCATCTGCCTTGTCGTCCCCGTTTTTATCGGGCACGAAAAGCAGGTTGGGCGGTGCGCCGATAAAGACCCCGCCATGGCCAACGGCTATGGCCGAAGGAAACGGAATGCCCTCCATAAATACTTTTTTGCTATCGGCTACGCCATCGCGATCGGTATCCTCCAAGATCAGGATACGGCTGTCACCGGAATTGGAAAACCCCTCTTTCCTTGATTCATAGTCCCTGTTCTCGGCGACCCACATTCTGCCCCTATCGTCCCAGCAGAAGGCGATGGGCTGGGTGATCATGGGCTCGGAGGCGAAGGCGTTCACTTTATAGCCTTCCTTGACGGTCATGGCCTCGACAGCTTCCCCGGGGTTCAGAAACTTGGCGTCCCGGCCTTCCTGTTTGGCTATCTCCCACAGGGAGGCCGTATTGTACATGCCCTTATCCCCAACATAATCGCTCCATAGGTCGTTCACTAGTAAATCTTCGAATTTCCCGCTGTAGGCAACTACCTGATGTTGGAAAATCTTGGTCTCCCCCTTTTTTATCTGCCAATCCCCGGATTTTGCCAGTACCGGGCCGACACCGAACTGGCCATCGACACGCCACGGTTGCGGGTAGCCTTGGTTCCCCGTATGGTCGAAAATCGCGATGTGGCCCCATCCGTCAATTTCATCCAGGCCATCGATCTCCATTCCGACGTCCACCCACATGGCCCTTTGCCCGTTCGCCTTACCATTCTTTTGGAGTGCGGCATTGACCACTTCACCTTCGATACCCTTCTCCCAGGGCATCCTAAGGAAAAGCCCGCCGTAGTCGAACTCGTTGACCGTAATGTCTTCGAGGGCTTCGCCCTCCCACACAAGGCTCAAGAAATATTTGTCCATTTTCTGGGTAAAGGTCCAGGTCTGGGTCTCCTTGAGAATGGGTCTTTTGTCCTCGCCCAACATATTGTAGACCGTTTTCCATTTCACCTCTTCCCCTTCGGCGGTCAATACTTCCATGGAGACTCTTTGCCAATGGTCCCCGCCGGGATTATGGAAAAAGTCACGGCCGATCTTTTTCTGGATTTCCTCCGGCTTGTCGGGATCGTAGAACCACTTTTTCAGTTCCCCCGGGGAGGCGCCTTCGCCGTTTACCCGGGTAAAGCCCCAGTAAAGCCCGGTCTGGTGTTTGTGGTGCCCGGGACTGTACTGTGTCAGTTCCGCCTCCGTGCCCGGTGCCAGGATCGGGTGGATATACGGGCGGAAACCGGGTTCCGCGTTCTGGGTCACGAGAGCGGCCGTTCCCCCGTCGGAAAATACCTTTATCTCCGTATCGGTCTTCTCGATTAGGAAATCCGCCTCCTTCTGATCGGTTGAGGCCACCTCCTTCTCTTTTTTTTGTTTGCAGGCCATCAAACAAGTAATTCCAATTAGCAGAATTAGTAATCTTTTCATGGGTTTAATTATTTAATATTTTTCCGTTCCAAATATTATTTGTTTACCAACCTGGATTTTGCGTTAAATTAGGGTTGAGTACCAGTTCATTAAAAGGAATTGGCCATAAATAGTCCCTGTCCTTATTAAATGACACATCAAATCCTGTAAGTGCAATGGTGGTCAGGTCACCCTCTTCATTTTCATAAGTCATGCCATATATAATACCGGTAAGATCCTCGGCAATTCTCCACCTCCTGATATCGAAATATCGCAACCCTTCAAAGGCCAGTTCCACTGCGCGTTCATCCCTCACGATTTGACGTAGTTCTGCCTGATCAAAGATGCCCGAAATAGCTGGCATGTTCACGTCAGGCCTGCCCCTCACTTCGTTGATGGCATCCAATACGCTCTGGTCGATGTCGTTGGCCTCAATTTTTGATTCGGCGTACATAAGCAATACATCCGCATAACGGAGCAAAATTAAATTAATCCCACAATTGTTAGGGTCTGGATTATCTTCCGGAGTAAGATATTTTTTTACGTTAAAACCCGAATAGGTTGAGTTTTCGGAAGAACCTATGGCATCCCCTGTTCCGCTATTTGGTCTTGGATCATATATTTGGCCATTGGGAAGGACAGATCCCAAGGTAAAAATACTATAGCCCAGACGGGGATCTCTTCCAGTATATGGATTATTTGGATCAAACCCGCTTAGAGGGTCCATAATGTCCAGTCCATTTGCCATCTTATACATGTCTACACATTGTTTGGTCGGCACCAAATCGTTTCTTTGGGGCCAGATACTGTTGGGGGTGAGAATATCATATATATTGCTAGCGTTCACATTCTGGGTGAATTGTCTGTCCAAAATGACTTCATTCGAGTTCTGGGCCGCATAACCGAACATATTTTCATAGGAAGGGTACAAGCTATATACGCCCAAGTCTATTACTTCTTTGGCCGTTACCGCAGCCTTCTCGTAACGTTTCGCATATAGCAATGCCCTAGCTTTAAGACCCAGTGCGGCCCCTTTGGTGATTCTGCCTGTTTCCGATTGAGTAGTAGGTAAAACATCGGCGGCGGCGGTAAGCTCCGAGGATATGAAATTCCATACCTCTTCAATAGGTGTTCTTGTAAGTTCCAAGGATTCTTCTAATGTTAGTTCGCTAGTAGACAACGGAACATCACCGAACAACATTGCAAGATCCATATATAATTTGGCTCTTATAACTCGTATTTCCGCCTTTAGCCTATCAATTAATGCTGGGTCGGCAGGCTCAAAATTGTCGACATTGGCTAAAAAGAGATTGGCTCCCTGGATACCTTCATAGGCAAATGCCCAAACCTGGGCGATCTTGGATGAAGCTGCATTGTGGGCACCCTTTTCAACGAGGGACTCTTGCCTCCATTGCAAAGTGACATGCCCGATATCCGACATGCCATCCCACATGGCATAAGTCATGGCATCTTGTAACAAATATGGATAAATTGCATTTGAGGCCAAAATAGCATCATTATCGGTGCTCCAGAATTTTTCTGAAACAATTCTATCATTTGGAGGTGTATCCAAAAAATTATCCTCGCAATTGGTACATAAGGTACCTGCTAATATAATCAGCAATATATGTTTTAGATATTTCATCTTCTTAAAGTTTTAGATTAAGGTTAAACCTCAAAAATTAATGTTTACACCCAAGGTGGTAATGGCGGTCTGTGGATATCTTTCTGCACGTCGAGCTACTTCTTCCTCTGGGTCTATATTGAAATCGTTTAATTCGCTAATGGTAAATAAATTAGTAGTGGCTACATATACGCTTGCCGATTGGATTTCCAACACATCGATAAGGGACTTGGGTAATCTGTATTCCAATTGGATGTTCTTTAACCGTAGATAGTTGCCGTTCAGAAGATCTCTATCGGCCATTATAATATTGCGAAGATCAAATTTTAGAGGCCTTGGAAAACGTGCATTTGGGTTTTCAGGGGTCCAATAATCCCTAGTTACCTCGTGTGTAAAACCGCCCCATATGCCCATTTCGGCCAAGGCACCGCCAAGTCGGGAATTGAAACCGGCCGCCCCTTGGAACAGCATATTTAAAGTAAATGGTTTATATGTAAAATTGAGGGATGCCCCAAAATTATATCTAGGGAAACTCTCCCCTAGGAAAACCATGTCGTCCGGGTTGATTACGCCATCGTCGTTATTGTCTAGAAATTTCACATCGCCCGGTTGGGCATTGGAAATAATAGTAGGATAATTTGCAATCTCCTCTTGGGTTTGAAAGTAACCATCGGTTTTGTATCCCCACCATGAATTGATCGGAAGGCCCTCCTTTGTTATAAATCGTGATTCGTTACCTCCTCGTATATACGGTCCGGTGCCCGCCAAATCTATCACTTCATTATTGTTAACGGAAAAGTTAAAATTGGTATCAACCTTAAAATCCCCGAAATTGTTCCTTAATCCCAGGGCAAATTCCCAACCCTTATTGTCCACCTTTCCCGTATTGCGGGCCGTTGATAAAAGCCCCAGGGTGGCTGGCACCGGTACTTCCAGCAAAATATCCTCGGTTTCCTTGTGATAATAATCTACCGTAAGTGAAATTTTGTTCTTGAGCATTGTAAGATCCATCCCTATGTCCGTTTGGGTGGTAGTCTCCCAAGTAATATCCTTATTTGACAAAAGCGTTTGCTTATATCCCTGTACCGCATTTTCGCCGAAAGAATAACTTCTTAAGTCATAAGCGGCAAGGTAACTATAAGGATCGACCGCTTGATTGCCGGATTTCCCATATGATCCCCTTAATTTAAACTCGCTTACAGTTTCTTTCAATCCGGACCAGAAACCTTCTTCCGATAGGCGCCAACCTGCCGCGAACGAGGGGAAGGTACTGTATTCGTTTCCACTTGCAAATCTTGAGGATCCGTCATAGCGAATATTAGCCTCAAAAAGATATCTGTCCTTAAAAGAATAGTTCAACCGCCCAAAATAAGAACGTAGACGCCATTCTAAATCAACCCCATTGTTATCTTTCGTGGCATCATTTGCGCCTTGTGAAATAGATTGAATATCATTGCTATAAAAGTTCTGACGAGAAGCATATAAAGTAGATTCGTCATGATCGATTTCCGAATAGCCTGCCAGTATATTCATATCATGATTACCAAAGGTTTTCGAATAATTTAAAAGTGTATTCAAAGTGGTTTCTCGATTGTCGTCCCGATCTTCATATAAAGTGTTTATTGGTTTGTTGACCAATCTTTTACTAGGGTCATTATATGCAAAGATTTCATATTTATTCGAATATCGTTTCTGTTTATCAATTGTAGTACTAATACCATATTGCACACTAAATTTCAATCCATTCACGATTTCCCACTCCCCTTTTAAATTTCCCAAAAAGTAATTTTGATATTTATCATCGGTTCCGTCAAGGTCGGCACGTACCAAAGGGCTCTGTCCATCAGATGAAACCCCGTAGGTGCCATCGGGATATCTAGGTACGATCCACTGTGAATTTTGTAGCATCCCATTTATCACACGGTCTACATTAATAGGGTTGGCCGAATGAATGTAGCGATAATTAAAATTCGAGGAAATTTTAATTTTTGGGTGAATTTGAAAATCCGAATTGAAGCGAACATCGGTAGTATTAGCTGAAGAGTTGGGAATAATCCCTTCTTCATCAAAATATCTAACGCTCAACAGGGATTTCATTTTATCCGTTCCCCCTGATATGGTTACGGATGTATTTGTTTGGGGAGCGGTCTTAAAAAGCGTTTCAAACCAATTATTTGGTAGAGGGTATTTAATGCGGTCCGTGGCACTAACATATTCTTGTATGTACTCTTCGCTATAAATTGGGCTCCCGGATGAATTTGTCCAAGCGATGTTCTGCATGCGCATATAGTCTTCCACGCCCATGTGTACTGGATTGTTATTGGACTTCTGAAAACCATAGTAAGAATTAAGATAGACGTTTACTTTTCCCTCTTTCCCTCGTTTGGTGGTTACAAGAATGACCCCATTGGAAGCCCTTGACCCATAAATGGCGGTCGAGGAAGCGTCCTTTAGCACGGATAAGGTCTCTATGTCATTTGGATTGATATTTGTAAGTGGTTGTTCGACCCCATCGATAATTACCAATGGTTCATTATTGCCACTTAACGTGGTTATTCCTCTTATCCGCATATTCATTCTTGAAGTTCCGGGAGCCCCCCCTAGATCTTGGACCGTCAAACCGGAAACGTTTCCCTGCAACGATTGTTCAATTTTGGTCACAGTTCTTTTTTTCAGGTCTTCGCCGTCGACCGAAGCAACCGCACTTGTAAGACTTACTTTCTTTTGTGTTCCATATCCGATCACCACCACTTCATCCAGACCGGTGGCGCTTTCCGCCAGTTCAACGTTCACGGCCGTTTGTCCGCCGACTTCAACTTCTTTGGTGGTGTACCCGATATATGAAACGATCAAGGTGGCATTCTCATCCGAAAGGTCAATGGAATAATTTCCATCAAAATCTGCCGTCACCCCATTGGTGGTGCCTTTTTCTACTATATTGGCCCCAGCCAAGGGAGTTCCCGTTTCATCGGTTACCGTTCCGCTCACAATTTGCTGAAAATAATTATAATCATGCGTATTCATAAAACTTGTAGAAGACAAATCTGGATTTGCAAGAACTTGAAATGAGGCAAATAAGCATAAGAAAATGAATAGTCTCATTTTCCGGTCAATGTTCAAAAGAAAACTGAAACAATCTTTGGTACTATTAATTGTTTTACCCATAATATTTAGATTTGCTTATATTCAGATTAAATCACTTTTTCCTTTGTTTGAAGGTGGGTTTCACACCCCTACTAAAAAATAGCGCAAAGGTCCGGGTATGAAAACCTTTTCATCAACCATCGTTTTTAGAATGGTTTTTTCAAGCTCACATCGATATTGCGCAATTGAAAACACGAAACTGGCTGTATAGTTTGAAATTCGCCATTATCAACACCTTCAAACTTATCGGAAATATGTAAATGAAACAATATGAAATTTATCCTTCCCTTTTAGATATTTTACCAATTGGTGTTGTAGCCTTTATAAAAGAACAGTATTTAAGATTATCAAAAATGTCATGTTCATTTTGAGCAAATAAGCAAATTTTTGATTTTTAAAACAAAAATAAATCCTATAAAACACTATCAAACTCTATTATTACTTTTATGCCACAGGATGGAACCAAATTATTATTACATTTGAATTAGATATTTAACATATAAAGTTCAACCTTGAAAAGCAATTTTGAGAATAGCATACGTAAAAAGCGTCACAAAGTGGCGTTACTACTTGAGACTTCCAACGCTTATTCCAGGGGATTGATAAAAGGCATTTACGGATATATCAAGGAACATGATGGATGGGATGTCTATTTGGGTGAATATGGCAGGGGCGAACCTAATCCCGAATGGTTGTTGTCATGGAAGGGTGATGGTATTATTGCCCGCATTGAAAACGAAATAACTGCCGAATTGATCGATAAATGCAATTTACCGACCGTCGATGCCAGTTCGGCCAATTTAATTCCTGGGATACCTTGGGTAGAAACAGATGATAGCAAAATAGCGAGCATGGCGCTAGATCACCTGCGAGGTCGAGGGTTTAAGAATTTCGGCTTCATAGGTGTCGATTTCAATTGGTCCAAATGGCGTTACAAGCACTTTGATAGCTTGCTTCAGGATATGGGCATTCCGTGTTATCACCATAGCCTATCATTGGATTTAAAATTAAACGTGGTGGCCGAGCAAAAAAATATTGACTCCTGGTTGGCCAAATTGCCCAAACCGATAGGGATTTTTGCGGCATACGATCAATTAGGTCGTTTGGTTATCGATTCTAGCCATAGAACAGGGTTTATGGTGCCCGAAGAAATAGCGGTGATAGGAGTGGATAACGACCCGCTTATCTGCGAACTTTGTTCCCCGTCCCTGACAAGTATAATTCCGGATACGTTCGCGACAGGTTATCTGGCGGCGACTTTGCTGGAATCCATTATGAAAGGGAAGAAGGCAGCGGAACTTACCAACTTAATAGCACCATCGGGCATTAAAAAAAGGAGGTCGACGGATTCACTTGCCATTGACGACCCGTATATTTCCAAGGCACTGCACTATATTTATGAGCATGCCAATAGCGGCTCGTTCAATCTCAACGATATACTTGATTTTGTTCCGATGACAAGAAGGGTATTTGAAAAAAAATTCCTGAAGGCGGTAGGAAGGACGCCTTACAAAGAAATGCAGCGAATCAGGATAAACCGTTTAAAGGAGCTCCTGGGCGAAACGGAATTGGATTTAACGGAAATTGCGGAAAAATCGGGCTTTGAACATGTTTCCTATATGAGCTTCATGTTTAAGAGAGAAACTGGAATTTCACCTATAGCCTATAGAAGTAGTAAAATGAAATCCTCCTGAATCCAGTAGAGTTCATTCACTTGAACACATTTCGCATGCCAAAAGTTATGAAACCAAATTTTTCCAGCCGAGATTTCCTCGATTACCGAGACTTGGGCCATCTTCGATATTGCAGTAACATAAAAAGGTCTTACGAAACGAAGAGATCTTCAAAAAACAAGATTGGTTTAGGCTAATTTGGCGAATATCGTAGGGGGTGGATAAAATACCCACCTTAACTCAGACTTTCCCGAAACTGACATTCGTTTACGTTTGAGAGCCGTTTACTTGAACTCCCCCATTTGGATATTTCGGCTCGGATTGTGCCACTAATTTCGGAGGCTTTGTGCCAGGCATTTCGGTTCGTTCTGAACCGAAATATCCAGGACAAGCATAGAGGTGGACAAGCAAGCAAACCAGATACATGGGAAACCCAAAATACTGAACTCCGATCAAGGCAGCCGGTTTACCTGTTTGGATTATCAAGGGCTGCTGAAAAAAAAATCCAAAACAAGAAACAGCTGAAAATGGTCTCAACAAATCGAGATATTATAACTTCTCTCGACGCAAATGTAACTGTCCAACAAACGGAGCGACGTGCCGATCGGTCGAACTATTAGTGATAGAACCAATGCTGGATAAGTATTCCAACTATTTAAATTTAGGGGTCCAGGGTTTTCCCATAATAAGGGGACCATTAAGCTATAGTTGTGAGCTTCAATATAGAACAACGTTTTTAAAACTTATGCTACAACAACGTATCTTCAATTCTTATCTATGACACCCTCTATTTAGCACATTATTGTAGAATATCTATCATTCATCCAATAGTTCCAATGTAACCAAATATGCACAATGGTCGGAAGCATAGGTGTCACAAATGACTTCTTTATCAAGAACCTTCCATCTATTTTTTGGATAGTACATTACATAATCTATTTTTCGTCTAGGATCATGGGAAGGGATGGTGGGTTCAGGATTTTCCTTGTCATAGGCAGCTGTCCATATCTCTTCAAGAATGTGCATAGGTTCGCTTCCGGGACGTGAATTCAGGTCTCCGGCCAAAATGGTGGGATATGTATTTTTGGAAAACACTTCGTTGATTTTTTTAGCCTGTAAAATCCTTCCCGGCTCCCCTTCATGTGCCAAATGGGTTCCAACAAAAGAGATGGTATCCTTCGAGTCGGGCAGCTCGAAAGTCACTTCTAGCGCAGCTCTGGGTTCTTGACCGGGAATATATGGCAAGGCTACGTTCCTAGTAGTCAAAAAAGAAAAATTGGATAATACCCCTTCTCCATATTCACCTCCATCATAGTACATGGCCCTTGCAAAAATCGGGGCCATTTTAGTTCTCCACCCTAGTTCGGTGGCCAAATCGTATTTTTTGGACCTGTTTACCTTATAGTCAACCTCTTGTAGGGCAACAAAATCAGGGGCCGTTTCCTTAATGACTCTTGCTACAACGTCCAAATTAAAATCTCCTTTGGTAGTTCTTCCTCCTAAGACGTTAAACGACAATACTTTTACAATTTTTCTGTTCTCAACTTTCGTTTGGGCTACCGAAACGTTGCAAATTAAGACAGTTAATAAAACTGGGAACATCATCATACAATTGCGCATAAACATTCATTTTTGAAATGTTAAAAACAAAATCTTTAGACCTCTACACCGCCATCTCGCATCATGTTAAGCAAAAGCCTTAGGCAAAAATATCAAATTGTGTTGGCAAGGTTTGAAATTCAAAAAAGGTTACGCATATAAATACTTGGAATATTTAAATATATGCAAATACTATTAATCGATAAGTTAATTATTGTTGATCAGCGTAGATTCCGAACCACTGATTTAAATATTATTTGTCAAAATCAATCGAGTCTCCAATTACATTCTCTGATTTGAATTTATATCCTAGTAAATTTGAAATAGTTGCTGCGAATTGATTTTGATAGATTGTTATATTACTCTCTTTCATTTCTCCCTTAGGGCTAATTCCTGGTCCCATTATTGCAAACCATATCTCATTGGAATGGGGGACACGTGGACCATGAGATGTCCAGTTTTCATTGTCACCTCTTCCATGGTCAACGGTAATTAGAAGAGCAGTCTTATTTTTATATTGTGGGATGGTCTCCAAATAATTCCATAGGTCTTCTATCATAGCATCAAATGTAAATATCTTCTCTAAATACATTGGATAGCTTCCATCATGTGCCATATCATCCGTCCAAGCAAATCCAATGCTTAATAATTTTGGGCGTTTAATTCGTATAAACTCCTTGGCATGTAAATAAGTAATATAGTCAGGTCGAGAGCTTTCTTTACGATGTATTATAGTTTGCAAGGAATTCAATGTTTGTTGTAAGAAGGATTCGTCGGTTCCGGGACTTGTGGAGTATCCACCACTAATTATAAAATCATTTTTGTGAGAATTTAAATAACCATGGATTCTATCCCATGAAGCGAACGCAGCTACTTTTCCAGCAAAATCTTCTTGTTGGTTTATAAATTCAAATACACTTGTATTTTTATTATATTTCAACTCATTTGAGTTTATTTCTGGATCCGCGTAACCAGTAAATATTTCGCTATACCCCGGATTCGAAATATTAGTTTTATTGCTCACGTTTACCCGGTTATTACACCATCGATTGCCGTAGATTCTACCCTGACTAGACACTTCAGACCATAAAAAAGGCATCAATCTTTTTCTTCTTGCATGCTTAGTATCATCCCAGAACTTTTTAGACAACCTATTTCCTTCAGTTTTAAGAAATTTTGGATTATTCAAAAGAACAGAATCCGCGCCTCCAAAAACCTCCTTCCATCGGACACCATCTAATGTTATTACAATCAAATTTTCAACATCTGTTTCAGATTGTGAGTTGCCAACATAAAAGGAGGATAATATAATTAAAGTGATGCTTATGGACCTAAATGAGCATATAGAGTTCATACTATTATTTATTAGAATAAAGTTCAGTAGTTAATAGGCAGAAAATTGTATACTTTATTAATCAACACTATATTCCCCAACTACCAAGCCATCGTCCCTTATCATTTTCACGTTCAGTTGTTCTTCGTCTGCTTTAAACTGGATTAATGTCCTGTTTCCCGTTTTGGGACCCCCGCCTATTATGACAGGATAAGTATGCGCATCAGAAGGTGGATGAACCCCATATCGATGGGTATGTCCTGAAATGACCATATCCACGTTGTATCTTTCGAAAAGCGGATGAAACAATTTACGGCAATGCAGGGTGCCGTGCCAATCCCCGGAATGGAAAGGAGGAATGTGCATGAGAACCACCCGATATTTACATCCTTGATAGTCCTTTTTTTGAAATTCATTTTCTAACCAAATGGCCTGCTTTTCCCTAAAGGCATCAAAGGATACGATGCCCCCATACTCCTTGTCGGCATCGGTTTTGTCCTCTCCAGAATCCAATACCACCCAGTGTACCGGACCTTGTTTGAACGAGAAATAATATTCGCTATCCGGATAGGCAAAGTAGTCTTTGATATTCCGTGCAAACTTGCCCCTTGTCTCGTGGTTGCCCCGAACCATCAAAAAAGGTTTTTCACTCGCAAAAATATCCGTGCAGGGGGCAATCAGATGATCGATCAATTGTTGTTCATCGGTTTGATAGTCGAACATGTCGCCATTAAGGGCTACAAAGTCGTATTGAAAACCTTTGTTCAAGGATAGCAGATCGGCAAAGGAATAAGGCCGATCGTGAATGTCGTTGAGAATCAAACAGGAAACGCTATTCATATCTTTAGATGTACGAAAGGTATGGACATCCCCCATGATGGTGTCTCCAAAAACCAGGTCATAGGGGTCGAATTTAACGATTTCCCTGCTTGCTACCCTATACTTATAGGTAGTTCCCGGTGTAAGATCTTCTAGCCTGATGGTATTCAAATGATTATTGGCTTGAATAAAACCGTCCAAGTTATCTTCCGCTTTCAGATCAAGGTCTTCCGAGCCATATTCCACCCAACTATGTGCTTTGGAATTTGTAATAAATACAATGTCTACGGAGTTTTCCATTAAATTTTGAATGTAGGGTGCGGTGGAAAACCCGAATGAATCCGCTGACGTTTCGACTCCGTTCTCTGACTGAATCGTAGGTTTTGCCATAATTTGGGTCATTGGCAGTGAGGCACCAATGACCGCAACTTTGGAGAGATTCCCAATAAAACCTCTCCTACTCTTCAATTGTTTATTTTTAGATTGATTCCTCTTATCCTTGTTCATAATTCAATATGTTTAATTTTCTTATTCATATCTAAAGTACTTCATATAGATTTTCAACTCATTTCGATAGGATATAATAGCATTCCGATTACGCTAATACCGTAATAATTGGCTTCTCTGTCCACTTCACTCATTCACTTTGTAGGAGCATAACGTTTCTCGACCAAAACAGTAATACTTTCCAGTTACACAAGGATTTAGAACAAAGTTGCTGTTTTTGATTTTTTGCCCGTGCTATCCACTGGATAATTCCCTTGTGACTCGTCGAGTAAACCCGGGGAACTTCCCCCCGAGTTTCTCACAGCACCGTACGTGATACTCTCGCATCATACGGCTCCTATTGTTCCACTACGGAAAATCACTTCCCCGCAGTTCCACTTTGCGCCCGGATATGGTTACTCCCGTTCTGCCCGTGGACATAACGGTTTTCCATTCGACGGCTCGAAAAAGCCGAACAATACAACCCCTTCGCTCCACTTCCGTTACAGAAGCTTCATCACTACTACGGGATGTTCCGCCCCCGTGCCACGCTTCGATACTTTCCTTCTAACAGTGTCTTTTGCTTGAAGTTTTCTCTTGCCATCGTAACGACAGGTTCTCACGTTCCGTATAAAAGCCCATGCCAAGCTCGTGCCGCCTATAGGCCGGATGCCGTAACAACGGTAGACAGGCAACCTTGTTACTTGTCCCAGGGACGATATTGCACCTTGGTTTTGACATCGTCTTACCCTTTCGACGCCTCGTCAGCGGTTCATTTGCACTCACCTTCTTGACAAACACCTGACCCTTTTAAAAGGGCCTTTTCCTATATCGCTCACTACCACGGCATTTGGCCACAGCAGCTTATAGGTGGTTTGGAACCGGCGCCTGTACGCCGATTCCGGAGGGCCTACCTCCATCTTTTATACAGCACCTAGTGCTAATTTCACTGAACTTATCACTAGTTCGTGACACTCAATAACCAGGGTTTTGAACGAGCAAACTATTTTTACTTATTTCGTCCCTAGGAATGGGCATAAAATATGCCTTATCGACCCAACTCCTTTCTTGGAACACCTCATGTGTTATGGTCGGAACCGTAGCGGTAGTTTTGTCCGGTAAGAGCTCATATATTACCTTTGCTCTTAAAACTGGATGATAAGCTTCAGGCCCAATTGCCCACCTTCTGACATCATGTATCCGGTGTTCCTCAAAACTTAGTTCAATACGCCTTTCATTCCGATAGCGCTCAATTAAATCATCACCCGATTCGGTTAAATCAGGTTGCCCCGCCCTTCGTCTTACCATATTTATATATTGTCTAGCCTCTGCATCTTGCCCAAGCGCGATACATGCCTCAGCATAATTTAAAAGTATCTCGGCATACCTAAAGTAACGATAAGGAATACCTTGGAACCCGACACCTCCGCCTTCGATAAAGGTTAAATCTTTTGCCGGATCTATAAACTTTCGCAAATAGTAGCCCGTATAAGAACCATTCCATTCTTCTATGCCTCCGGATCTGGTATCCAATCCGAATCTCAGATCAATTTCCGATGTTTCATTATTCCATACCTCATAAGTCCCGACCTGAATAACACCATCGGGATCACGCCCTATGGCATCCTCAGGCCTTTTCCTCCATTTAGCACCTTCATAAAATATGTGTGCATAAAAACGTTGGTCCCGATTTTCATATGGCATACTGGCCTGGACCGGATCGGTCCAATCAAATTTAGACCCATCGGCCATTTCATAGGCATCTACAATGTCCCCTATCGGGGCGTTCACACCCCATCCATGATAACCATTAGGTCCTCCATACAACCCCAAGTATTGCTCTGATTTTTCTTCAAGGAAAGGTTTCAGCCATATATCTTCCTCAGTATATCCTGGTGTCAAAAAGTACTCCTTGATATTTTGAGCGATAGAATCCCCAGGGGCGGGGTCTGCTTTATAAAGACTATATAGTCCTAAGTCAATAACTTCTTTAGCAGCATTTTTGGCAGCTGTCCATCTTGAACCCCTATCCCCACCTTGATATCCCAATAATTCGGGATGGGTAAATGATGGCAATACTGTAGAATTATGTAACTCACTTGCGGCATATAGGAGTACCCGCGACTTTAATGCCAGGGCACCACCCTTTGTTGCACGTCCTATATCGGCCCCGTCTTGTACCTCCGGCAACAAATTTGCCGCCAAGTCACATTCAGAGACAATAAAATTGATGCAGTCTTCATAGGAGTCCCGAGGCGCTTCAAAATCACTCCCTAAGCCGTACACCTCGGTAATTAATGGGACACCGCCCCAGGCAGCAACTAATTCATGATATGAGTAGGCGCGTAAAAAACGGACCTCACCTTCCGTTTTATCCTTTAATTCTGCATTCTCAAAGGGAATGTTTTCAATGTTCTCCAAAACGGTATTACAGTTTCTTACATTTTTATACAAGTCTTCCCAGGTCTTATTGTAATACATACTTATCCATGCAGGTGTTTGATCTTGTGTTATTACTCCATTATTGAAATTAAGCGCACCGGTATTTCCACGATAATCGGCCTCATCGACAACATTTGAGGACAGTCTGCCTCTTAAAAAAGGTTCTGGAATGTTTAAATAAATGTTATTAACGAAGGACCTAACCAAAGCTGGATCCCCCCATAAATCTACTTCGGATACTTCGGTGAGCGGTTTGGTTTCCAAGAAATCATCACTGCAGGAAATAGTAATAGCCAACGTTACCGATAGCAGTAACAATACTGATTTTAATCTTTTCATGTCTCCAATATTAAAAGGTTAGACTTATACCTAAGTTATATATTTTGTTTAATGGATAGGCATTGGAAGATGTAGACTCGGGGTCAAAATCATCCAATTTGTCAAATGTGATAAGGTTGTTACCCGAAAAATAAATTCTGAAATCTTCGAACCCCGCTTTTTTTACTTCTTCGAGCCCTCCCAAATTGTAACCGATCACTAAATTTTTCAGTCTAAGGTAGTCGGCATTTTGTAGCCAGTATGTGTTTCTTTGATCTCGCCAGTACCCGAAATATCTGTTCCATGGCCTTGCCTTTGTTGCGCTTGGATTTTCCTCTGTCCATCGTCCGTTGGCGTCTTTGGCAAAATAATTACCGGATTCTCCCTGAAATTCAACATAGCTATAACGCTCGGCGCCTGTAGCCCATTGAAATAGTATTGAAGTATAAAAATTCTTCCAATCCAAATTCATGTTTAATCCTCCTGAAAAAGTAGGTTCTTCCGTCTTTTCGGATCTTACTCTATCAAGTCCGTCGATAACGCCATCTTCATTAACGTCTTCAAAGATTACGTCACCTGGCCCAGCACCCTCCCAATGTGGGTATGATTCAAGCGAGGCTTGATCCTCAAAAACTCCTATGGCATTGTAATTCAATTCCGCATTCATCGGCCTTCCGGTCGATCTTTGATATTCGGGAACCCCAGGAGTTTCGTCCCAAAACTTGATATGGTTATTGCTGTATCCTCCATTTAAAGAGAGATTATATCGAAATTCACCAATAGAATTATTGTATCCTATCAAGAAGTCGAACCCTTGATTGACAACTTCTCCAATGTTTTCACGGGGTAAAATCAAACCGGTAGATTGCGGCACGGACGCATTTCGCTGCCACAGAATATCGGTTCTATAATTATAAAAATAATCCATCGAAAAATTGAGTTTACTTTCAAAAATTGCTCCGTCAAGACCAATATTGAATTGATTTGCTACCTCCCAAGTTACGTTGGGGTTTCCGACCCTTAGTTCTTCTAGCACCTTTTCCTCATCTCCAAAAACATAGTTGCGAGTTCCAAAGCCGTAACTCGAATTGAACTGATAAGGATCAATTCGGTCATTACCGGTTTTCCCCCATGAACCGCGTAATTTAAAATAATTTATAAACGACAAATTATTGTTCCAGAAATTTTCTTGAGAAGCTATCCAGCCTAGAGAAACCCCGGGGAAAAAGCCGAACCTTTGGTCTTCGGAAAAAATATATGACCCATCATATCTCCAAACGAACTCGAACAAATATTTATTTAAAAAATCGTAGTTTACACGTCCGAAATAATTTAATCGTGCACTTGTACTAGCTTCGCCGCTATTGTCCTTTTCGTTTTCTCCGCCTGCAAATAACTCGTCGATTGTTGTTGAAACAAATTGTTTGCGGAACGCCCAAAAATTCATCTGGTCACCAGAAAGTCTTTCTGATCCAAGAAGGATACCAAGATTGTGTTTTTCCGAAAAACTCCTTTCATAGTTGAGCAAAGCATTTATCGTCACTTTCTTGCCATCCTCCATTTCCTGTCGAAGTTGTGGGCTCGGAAAACCTCGCTGCGATTTTACTAAGAACGGCAAATCATTTTCGTCCAAAGTTTCCTCGTCCCAAGTATATAGATCCCATGGTTTTTCCCATAGTTTTCTATTTTGGATATTTTTATCGTATGCCACATTTCCCGTAAATGAAAGACCCTTGGCCCATGGAAACGTAATATTTAATTTCACATTACTTTGAAAAACGTAATCGATTATTCGGTTATAACCGCTTTGCTTTGTTGTTATTACTACCGGGTTATTTCCATTTGCTATATCAGGGCCGTTTAGTCCGTTTGGCCAGTAAGCGTTAGTAGTGGGGTAGCTCCGCATTAGCATGCTGAAAATGGTGCCGGCCGACCGCGTGGGATAGTTTCTATTTTCTTGCCTTCCGGAGATATCAATACTTAAATTAATGTTATCTGAAATTTTCCCATCGAGATTGCTCCGAAAATCGGTCTGGTTATACGAAGTTGCGCTGTTCTTATAGATTCCGTCCTGATATCTAGTGCCTACCGACACAAAATATTTCAACGATTCCGACCCACCCCTTAATTCAAGGGAAGAAGTTTGCATTAGCGCTTCCGATTTCATTGTTTCATCATACCAATCTGTATTGGGGTATTTCCAAGGGTCGGAACCATCTCTATACCTTAAAATGTCCTCTTCCGAATATTTTGGCTCTATGCCATCGTAGGCATAAAGCTCGTTAATCATTTGTGCATAAGTTGCGGCATCTGCCATATTGGGAAGAACGGTAGGGCTACTTAATCCAGTATTCACATTAACAGTAATTTCTGGTTTTCCTTCTACACCTCTTTTAGTGGTAATCAAAATGACTCCATTTGCCGCTTGAGCCCCGTAAATAGCTGCTGAAGCATCCTTTAGGACGGTGATATTCTCAATGTTCGCTGGGTTAAGCCTGTTCATATCCCTGTTCGGAATGCCATCAATCACTATTAAAGGACTGTTATCTCCTAAAGTATTCGAGCCCCGAATTCTAATGGTGGAATTATCGCTGCCTGGCTCACCGGATCGTGTTACCACAGTTAAGCCCGACACTCTACCTGCAAAAGAATTAGAAAAATTAGTTACCGGAGATTTGTCAAATTCCTCACCTTCAACTGTACTGATTGCGCCTGTGATAGTAGCCTTTTTTTTTACCCCATAACCTACAACGACAACTTCATCCAACCCCTGCGCACTTTCCTCCAATTGCACGTTAACGGTTGCCTGCCCATTGACAACTATCTCTTTTTCGGCGAAACCGATATAGGAGACCACTAAGGTGGCATTTTCATCGGAAAGTTCGATGGAGAAGTTACCGTCAAAATCGGATTGTACCCCGTTGGTAGTACCTTTTTCAAGGATACTGGCTCCGGGAAGCGGCGACCCGTTGGCATCGGTAACGGTTCCCGAAACTTGAAACTGTATCGTCGTGTTAAAAACCGGCGAAGATATCGGAGCTTTGACGGAAACTGCTTTTTGCGAAACCTTCCTCAAAATAATCTGCTTCTTCAACACCTCATAACCCACATCGGTACCCGAGAACAGTTCCGATAGCACAGTTGTAATTTTTTGTTTCTCTACTTGTATGGAGACCTGTCGATTTACGTCGACATCCCTTCTGTTCAGCAAAAACTTGAAATCGGAAAGGGATTCTATCTCATGTATCACTTCTTGCACCGTAGTGTTCGGCATATCCAAGCTGATTTTCTTGTTCTGCGAATAGGTGTTTGCATGAATTTGGAAAAGTGAAACTATCGTGAAAATTACTGTAAGTTTCATTTTCAGGCTTACTTTTAGGGAGTATGGTTTACCGCCTTTAAGATAAAAGAGTTTTTTCATAATCTAGCGTTCTTAAATTGGTTGAGTATTTAAATTACTGGTAGTGATTGCAAAGGTCTTTTTGATTATCGGTCTAATTTCATGGATTTCGGTTTTAGGTTACTGAATAATCACTTTGTTATCTTCTATCTTATATTCGATCGCATAGCTTTTGTTGAACGACTCCAACACCTCTTCGATGGTCTCGATATCAAAAGAGGCATCGAACAATTGCCCCTCAAGGTCTTTGTTCCGGTTCTTTATGGTGACGTTGTATTTTCGTTCCAGAGCTTGTCGGATTTTCCATAAAGAGGTATTACGGAAAACGAGTTTGCCCTGTACCCAAGCGGTGTACATATCGGTATCAACATTTTCTATGGCGATGTCGTTCCCCGCTTTTCGCCATTCGGCCTTGAAACCGGGCTCAAGTAAAATGCCTTCACCGTTTTCCGCGTCTCCTGTTTTTTTATGGAGTTCCACGGATCCCTCGACCAAAACTGTATTGATATTTGTGTCCTCGGGATAATGGGATACGTTGAATTGGGTGCCCAAAACTTCAATGTCCAGTTCGTCGGCATGGACCGTAAAGGGATGTTCCCTGTCCTTGGCCACATCGAAATAGGCTTCCCCGGTCAAGAATACCGTCCGATCAAATCCTTTTAAAAATTGCACCGGATACCGCAAGGAGGTTCCCGAGTTCAAAAAAACATGGGTGCCATCTGACAGCACCACATCGAAACGTTTGCCGTATGGCACTTTTAAGGTGTTGTACACTAATTTCTTGGGGGCGGTTCCTTTGGCAACAGTGGCAACGGATTTCCGATAGGTCATTTTCGACCTTTCCTGATTCCCGATTATATTTCCATGGGCATCCTTTACTTTCCGGTTCGCCAAGGGGTCTAAGGCTTCAATGGTTCCATTGTCCAACGTGATGGTGATGGTTTCTTCCTTGGGAACAAGTTTGACCGGATGATTACCCTTCGTCCGATCCTGTTGAAAAAAATAACCCAGCGCCAAGAACACGAGCCCCACAGCGGCGTATTTCATCAGCGAACGGGCTTTTCGGCTACGGAAGACCTTTTTATCCCTCTTCATCCTTTTTATCAGGACTTCCTTGATCTTATCCGTATCCGGTTCGTTCATAGCAGTGATGGTTTCGTAATGCGACCGGACGAACGTCTCAAAAATCCGCTCGTTGGCCTCGACCAAGATCCAGTCGGACAGCGCATCCAGATTTTCTGCCGATGCCTCGTGCAAAAGGTATTTCACGATTCGCTTTTCCGTTTCGGGGGCCATCATATTTCGGTTCGGTCTCTATAGATAAGACAAAGCTAATTGGCAATACCCTAACTTTTTATTGACTTTTTTTTCACCTTTGCGTTTTGTCCTATATATTTATGCGATAGATTATGATCGCTATATGGAAAAAGACGAAACAACGGAACTTATAGAACGATTGAAAAATGGGGAAGAAAAGGCGTTTATCCAACTGGTCGACCTATACGACCGCAGGCTGTTCGGTTATGCTCTGACCTTGACGAACGACCATGCCCTGGCGCAGGACATCCTCCAGAACGTGTTTTTGCGCACATGGGTAAAGCGTAGAAAACTGCCCATTGCTACCTCTTCCCTACAAAATTTTTTATTCAGATCCGTTTACAACGAATTTATCAACCAGTACAAGAAGAACCGTTCGACCATGGTCTTGGAACATAAATATTTCGAGGCGCTGGACAAGGCGGTACGATTACACAGCGAAACCTCTTGGGAGAAGGTCATGGCCCGGGTTACCCGGGAAATCGAAATGGAATTGCTACATTTGATTGGACATAAAGTTGAGGGACGTCACTAACGTTTTAACTTTACCCTATAATGAGAAGAAAAGCAAGACATTACACTGATGAGTTCAAGCAAAAGGCCGTGGAACTGACCTATGCACGCGGTAGCATCGTTGAGATCTGCCGTGAACTTGACATCCCCAGATCTGTACTGGGCAGATGGAGAAAGGAGATGGGCGAACTCGGCCCCAACAGTTTTCCGGGCCGTGGCAACGCGAAAATGACCGATGAACAAAAAGAGATAGGCCGGTTGGAGAAACGCCTGAGGGACGCGGAACTTGAACGCGACATCCTAAAAAAGGCCATTGGCATCTTCTCCGCGAGCGACAGGAAATCTACCGGTTCATAAAGGACCACAAAAAGGAATTCCCTGTCGGGAAGATGTGCAAAGTCTTCAAGGTAAGCAGAAGCGGATTTTATGCATGGCAGAACCATATGCCCTCGAAGCGCGACAACGAGAACCGGATGTTGCTTTGCGAAATAATGCGTGTGCACGAACGGAGCAAGGCCAGTTACGGGAGCCCCCGTATGACCGATGAGCTCAGGGCCCGTGGGTTCGATGTGTCCAGGCCACGGGTGGCCAGGTTGATGAGGAAAAACGGGATACGGGCGGTCCACGCCAAAAAGTTTGTGGTAACGACCGATTCCAAACACAGGTATCCGGTGGTGGAAAACAAACTGGACAGGGACTTCTCCGCCGGGGAAAGCGGCCGGGCATGGGTATCGGACATCACCTATGTAAAAACGGCCAAGGGGTGGCTTTACCTGACCGTTGTCCTGGACCTTTTTGACCGTAAAGTACTGGGCTGGTCGCAAAGCGACGATCTGTGCGCGGAGAAAACCACGGTGGCAGCATGGAAAATGGCAGTTGTCAACCGTCCGCCCTCAAAGAAACTGATCTTTCATTCGGACAGGGGCATACAATATGCCTGCCATGATTTTGTCAATTTACTGGACAGCTACAAATGTGTTGAAAGGAGCATGAGCAGAAAAGGAAATTGTTGGGACAATGCCGTGGCCGAGAGCTTCTTTAAGACCATAAAGGTCGAACTCATCTATAGAAACGGCTACCGGGAGAAAAAGGAAGCTGCGCTATCGATATTCGAATGGATCGAAACATGGTACAACAGGAACAGGAGACACTCCGCTCTTGGTAATATGACAATCAATGAATTTGAGAAATCAATGCAACTTAAAAATGTAGCTTAACTAAATGTCCGTTTTTTTGTTGCAAGTCCAAAAGTTTGCCACCAAAATGCAGGGAAGTCTTCCTGCTAAGCAGAAAGGAGGGACTGACCAATCTGGAAATCTCGGAATACCTGAAGGTCTCGATAAAGACCGTGGAGGCACATCTGACCAAAGCGTTTGAGGAGCTACGAAAAAAACTGGGAGCGGAGTATCGAACGTTTTTGTTCGTTCTGTTCGGGAGAAAGGGACTGCTGGGCTAGGTTTGGGAGAATCGGAATTATAAATAAATAACTCAAGTTACGCAAAGATTAAAAAAGCTAACTTTCCCTTATGGAAAACATTGAAGATTTGTATACGGACTATCTGCTAAGCAGTTTTGGCCAGGTCACTTCCACCGGTCTGTCCTCGTTGCTGGACGGTTCGATCTCCCACGACAAAATAACCCGCCACCTGTCGGGCGGTGCCTCGGGCGGGAAGGAACTCTGGCTCTCGGTCAAGCCCTTTGTCAAGAAGTACAGGACGGAGGATGCCTGCATCATATTCGACGACACCATCGTCGAGAAGCCCTACAGTAAGGTCGAGGGGCACAACTGTTACCACTTCGACCACTCCAAGGGCATCAACGTCAAGGGCATCAACATGCTGAACTGCCTCTACCACAGCGAATCGGAAAAGGGCACCGTCCGCTGTCCGGTGAACTACCATTTAGTGGCCAAGCTCCTTCATTACTGCGAGATATCCACTAAAAAGGAAAAGCGAAAGGCCACGGTCACGAAGAACGAGCTCTTCAGGGACATGGTAGGGCAGGTCGTCCATAACCAACTGCCCTTCAGGTACGTCCTGGCCGACAGCTGGTTCTGTTCGAACGACAATATGAAATTCATCCACAAAAAGGGCAAACGTTTCATTTTCGAGATCAAGGCCAACCGCCTGGCCTGCCGCGACGGCACCGAAAGGGACAACGGGCGGTGGAAGGGGATAAGGGAAACGGTCGCCGGCGACGCCCCGGTGGAGGTCTACCTAAAGGGTCTTGGCATCAGGGTCCTTCTGGTCAGGCAGGTCTTTACGAACAAGGACGGCTCCACGGGGGAAAGGTTCCTGGTGTCCAACGACCTTGGCCTTGACGGTGCAGGGTTCATGGCGGTCTACAAAAAACGGTGGAGCGTCGAGGAATACCACAAGGGAATAAAACAGAACGCCTCGGCGGGCAGGTCGCCCGCAAATTCGTTGAAGACAAGGGCCAACCACATATTCCATTCGATCTTGGCCTACGTCAAGCTCGAGAAGCTCAGGCTGGCGAACGGCACCAACCATTTCGCCAAGAGGGCGAAGGTCTATCTGGCGGCCGTCAAGGCTGCATACAGGGAACTGAATAGGATAAAGGGAATCAAGGTCGATTACGAACCTGCGTAACTTGAGTAAATAATAAGGCCTTTGAGGTTAAACTGCTCTAATATCAGCAGAAATTTTAAGTATATAAAAAACCCACGTTTATCTGGACTTTAAACATCGTCAGAGCATCCATCAACGGAAGGGTAGCCGTCAATTTGGGCCATATAAAGGTTTAAATGTTCTTTGTGATAGACCGCAGGAGCATGGTCACCTGCCTTATCCCTACGATGTTACGGGCTTTATCTTATTTTCAATGCTATATACCCCCAAATAAGGCTAATACATGATAAATCTATGGTTAGAATTATTATGTGAACTACAGCCGATACAATATACATTTTAAATGCTTACTGTTTCCTGATTCTTGTATCTTTTGCCCACTACTCAACTCTCACCACCAACCTCTCACCTCTATGGACAATACAAATAATAAAGGTAGTTCCGTTCCTTATTTCAGAAATAGAAGACACTTGAACCATAAAAGTTTATTTCTAAGAAGTATGTAAACCCAAACAACGTAAAATGACCAATAGCTGACCAGTATGGTAAGCGGTGTGTTCAATGATCAGCATCATTTCCCGAATCAAGGTTTGATCGCCTTTTCCGTGACGCACAGGTTTTTCCAATGCATTTTTTTCGGCTTGCAAAAAAGAAACCAATTTTTCCCGATCGCTTTGAAAATCGGCAACTAATTTCTCCCAAGCTTGTTCGTTTTTTGGAGTTTGGGTTTCCGGCCAATAGTCATCGGGCCAGCTGGGCGTGGAATAGCTTTCGGCTTTACAGAAATTTAAAATATCATTTTGCGTATAATAAATATGGTAAAAGACCTCGTAAAAAGAATAGGGTAAATCAGCAGGACGGACGCCCAGCTTATCCCAAGTGATTTCTTCCAGCAACTTATCGACTGGCATAAAGGCCTGGCCGCCTTTCAGGTGTTTAACTAATTGTTTACGGATAATGTTAGGCATACTGTGTCAATTTGATAATGTGTCGATGAGTCGATGAGTTCGTGAGTTTTCAGGTTCAGATTTTCAAATTCGACTTCAGTATTCAATTTAAGTCTTTCTTCTATCCTCTCTTGTCTATTTTCTTTTTAAATCAAAAATCGTCAATCGTTAACGGTTATTGGTTAAAAGTTATCTGGTCTTCAAATAATAAACGCTCAGAATTAGTTTTTTCTAAATCATAAAGATAAGGAAAGCCCCAGCATTTTAAATTAAAAATGCCGAGGTTTAAGGGATGGTAACGTTGGGGTATGAGGCCCATCTGTGCGAAAACGTACGCTAAGCCTGGAGACGTAACAAAAAATCCCATAAGATTTCTATAGATACCAAGAATGAATTACATGCCCTTTGGTGGCAACTACCCTTCCACTGGGCCTGAACGAACGTTTTTTAGAACTGTGTTTAAGCTCTCAAAGTTCAAATTAACCCGTACCCTTTTAATTTAACCAGTAGCTTACAATCCCACGTTTATTTGGACTTTTTTTTAAACCTGCTCCTATATGTTATTTCCAAGCCTCTGCTGCAGCTTCCGCGCCAATCCAATTTAAAACGGCAAACAAGGTCCTTTGCACGAGAATTTACTTCATTCCGGCTTCGCCTACCTATCTAGGGACGTCCAAGAGTAAAACAGGTTGAAATAGCCGCTTGGTCTGTTCTACCCTTTTCCACAATATCGTATTTTTTTAGAAGGTTCTCGAACGGTTCATTTTAGAAATAAAAAGTTGGGGTCAAAAAACTATGCATTAGCTAGGGAGACGTTGAAAATTATCATAGGTCAAATCGGCGATTGCCCTGTTTTACTGGATTTGATGCAAATAATTAATTAGCTAAATAATTAATTAAAGGATTAAATATTTTTACAGGGGAATACAGATAAAGAGAATTCCACGAGACTTTTTTTGATGGATTTTAAAGGAAGACTTTAAAACTGAAGGCTTGTAGAATAATTAATCCCCAACCCCTGAGGAAGTCGGGCAACCCTACATTCCAATTCTGCACATCTGGACAAGCTGCACACCTCCCCCGAGAAGTCTCTCCGGTCCGGTTTTGCCCGACCTCCTCGGCCGCCCAAAAGAACAAGCGGCGAAAAGGCCGCTTGCCCTTTCCTCCCCCTATCCACAAAAAACTTGGATATTTCCTTAATACCGTAATTTTTTTCAACACCATATCAGACCAGATGAATCCCCAATCTGTACCCATATAATCCTATATGGTTCCATATGTTTTTATGAGTTAAAATATTGAATATAAGATAGTTATACTCAAAAATGATTATCTATATTTATCCGTGAAACGGATAGCGAGGTGCATTCCAAGTAACTTGGAATTGTCTACTTCTTACGAAGTGTTTTAACTTAAAAGCAAACAAATGGAACAGAGGAAAAGAGGCCGGAAACGGTTGGGAAAAAAGAAGAGGGGGCATAACGTAATGCTCCGTTTCAACGATATGGAATATGAAAGATTGAAAAAAATATGCGAATCCTATGACTTGGATATTTCGGAAAGGGGAACGATAAGTCCGTTGCTGAGAAGATTGGTCTTGAACGGCGAAGCGGAGGAAAAAGATAGGCTCCCTGACAAATCGAACCTTGCCTACCATATCAACAAAATAGGCAATAACATCAACCAGTTGGTCAAGATCGCGCACCATAAGAACCTGAGAAGCCCGAATTCGGACCTCGAACGGGAAATTAACAGGACCAACGAACTGCTCTACATGATTATCGAAATTACGATGGAAGAAAAATCGGGATGATAGCAAAGATCATTTATGGCGAAACCTGTACGGGGACATTGAACTATGCCTTCGGAAAAGAAGGTATGCGAATACTCGGTTACGGCAATACATTTTCCCAAAGCATATCGCGGAAGTTCTTCGGGAGCGTGCTCCATTTCCAGGGACAGCGCAACGCCACCAAGAACCGCTATGCACATATCAGTCTGAACCTTCCGCACGGCGAACGCCTTGATGACGGTACGTTCCTTAAGATCTCCGAAGAGTACATGGAAAAGATGGGCTATGGGGAACAGCCCTATGTAACGGTAAGGCACACGGATACCGAGCACGAACACGTCCATATCGTATCCACCATCGTAAAGGAGGACGGAAAAGTACTCGAAATCTTCAACAGCCATAGAAGGAGCATGGCGACACGGCAGTATCTGGAAAAAAAATACGGCCTGTCCCCGGCACCGACGACAAAACAGAAAAGGGAACTCCCGATATACCGATCGCCGGGACTACTGTTCGGCATGGATGCGGAAAAAGGAACGAAGCATTATCTGCAGGACGTACTGAACGGCATCAACCAGAAATACAAGGTGCGTAGCTTCGGGGAACTGGCAAGATTGGTGAAACCTTACCATATCGAACTAAGACAGACCAAAAACGAATCCGGTAGGGTAGGGGTCGCCTATGGACTGGACAACCAAAAGGGCTACCGGACAAGGTTCATCAACGGCTCCGAAGTACACCGAGGGCTGAGCGGCCCGAAACTACAAAAGGTCTTCGATATCCATTCCAGCTCGAAGCTGTTGCCGATGCACCGCAAACGGCTGCTGAAACAGATAGAGACTACCTATGGCCTTTTCAAAACAATACATCCAAATGACCTAGAAGATGTGCTAAAGGAATATCAGGACATCGACAGAAACTGGACAAAAAGGAAGACGGTATCGAGGGATTTATAATCTATGACAGATCGCGATATGTTTTTAGGGATAGGGAACTGGGCAAGAACATACGGATTCAAAACCGCAAGGATATTTTCAGTAACGGTGACGGAACCACTGAAATCGATACCGAAAGCAGACAGTTCAAATTGGAAGTAAACAAACTGATAAAGGAGGCATTAACAACATCCTATCTGAAATCCCCCAAACAGAACGGGTTGTTCTCGCAGTATATCGTGACCAGGAATTTTGGCGACATCGTTCCGAGTTTGACGGCCTCGAAAAAGCATAATTTCCTGGAACGCTATATCCCAAGAAACCAAAGAAAGGCATTCAGGAAAGCGATAGAAAACGCCTTTCCGATCGTCAGGGAAAGATTGTACGAACTGGAAATGAAAAAGGAAAGGGAAACCTTGGAAAACAAGTTCAAGCTCATTGGTAATATACTCAAAAAGCGAATTTTCGATGTCAGAACGAAACAGGGAAGCGTCCGTTTTTTGTTCCAATCCTTGGGCGTGAAATACTATGACAACAAGTTGTCCTTTACCGGTTCGAACAGGCATACCGTTCCAGTTCCTTTGGGCCGTTTGCCCATCCCAAATGCCATGGAGGAATATGTGTCTACGGGTTTCGTCCGTCAAAACCATTTGATGCTCGAAATGTTATCGGAGCAGAGTTCCGAAAACAGCCCTAAGCTAACGGCAACGGCCATTTTTCTGCCGATGGTGTTTCCCAAGCTCTATGAAAGAATGAACACTGTTCATAAAAAACAATATGAAATTATCGCATTGGCTTCCTATCTGCAGCATGCGGAACGGGTGCATGCGCCTTTTGAAAAATCTCCTAAGGACTATATCGCCTTTTTCAATGCAAAGGGGTTCTATTTTGCAAAAGGGGAGGAGGGGTTCGAGGTCAAATCCATATATACCGACAATATGACAAGTTACCGGTTGCCGAAAAGAACGAGCATATATTTGAATTCCATTCCAGATTTGAACGCATCATTGCAGGGACAACAAACCGTTATCAATGGCCTTGTTGAAGATGGTAGAAACGACCTTAAGAATCTATGGGCCGGCCACCTCATGGAAAGGAGGATGTACGATAGGACCGCCTTTATGGTATCGGTGGAAAAGGTTTACCCGAACCTACATCGGGATATCATACAACATCACATGGATAATGGGCTCCGCGAAATTCTGAAGGTGGCATCCGAAAAGCTATCGAGTATCCGACAGAACCGATCGTTACGGAAAGGCGTTTATGCGGTAAGTTCATTATTGGGTGATAGGGGCGAAAAACAAAAAGAGGTCTTTAACGGGTTCAAGGACGAGTTTACAGATTTTACAAATTACAAGGGGAAAGGTATGGGGCTTTCGTGGTAAAATTCAAAATGATGCTTTTGGACAGGCAAATTTGCGCCCTGTCGGGCGCTTTTTTGTGGATAGGGGAGAAGAAGTATGGTGCGCCGAGCAAAAGTACAGTTGCGCCCTACAAAGTTTCTTCTTAACGCTTACCTGTCGGGACGCTAAAGAAACTCCGCAGAATCCACGCGCAGGTAAGGTTATGGAAAGATTTTGGGGAGGATGGAAATTTTTCTCTTATATTCAATTAAGGGAATTGATGACTTGTGGACAATTTAATAAGAATAGGGAGAGAAAGGGCAAAGACGTTTAGAACCCTTGCGGTCCAATTTGTATCCAAAAAATCGGTTTTGCAATCTCAAATAAGTCCATATAAAACCAAATAACACCAATTTATGAGTGCAAATTGAGTGCAAATAAAAAAGACCTCAAAGAAATTAATCTGTAAAGTCTTGATTTTCAAGTGATCGCGGCAGGATTCGAACCTGCGACCGTCTGCTTAGAAGGCAGATGCTCTATCCAGCTGAGCTACGCGACCTCTTTGTTAATTAGCGTGCAAACTTACTAAAATTATGGATTTCGCAAGCTGTCAACAAGTCATAATTTTAAATTTGCCGAAATTTTTATACTGTCGCATAATAGTGGATGGTAACTACGGATCTAATAATATCTCTAAAATCTCGATGGCGGTATCCGTAAGCTTAGAACCCGGACCGAATATCGCGGTGACCCCGCTATCGAGCAGAAAATCATAGTCTTGTTGGGGAATAACCCCGCCAACGATAACCCTGATATCCCCACGCCCATAATTCCCAAGTTCCCTGATTACTTGGGGCACGAGAGTTTTATGTCCGGCCGCCAAGGAGGAAACGCCCAAGATGTGCACATCGTTTTCAACCGCTTGCTTTGCTGCCTCGGCCGGGGTTTGGAATAGGGGCCCTATATCGACATCGAAACCGAGGTCGGCGTAGCCGGTCGCCACGACCTTCGCGCCGCGGTCATGGCCGTCCTGTCCCATTTTTGCGATGAGGATGCGGGGCCGGCGACCGTCCTGTTCCGCAAAGCGGTCGGAGAGTTCGCGGGCCTTTTTAAAACTGTCGTTTTCTTGAATCTCTTTGGAATACACCCCGGTAATGGATTGAATTTTAGCCCTATGTCTGCCGAAAGCGGTTTCCAGGGCCTGGCTGATTTCGCCCAAGGTGGCCCGAACCTTGGCCGCCTCGACGGCTAAAGCTAACAAATTTTGGTCAGTGCCGTGCACATTGTTGACCGATTCGAGGCTTACTGGCGAGGTAGCGTTCAAGCTTCGGTGTTTGCCGGCAACTTCTTGGGAATCGGATTCGGAGCCATCCCTTTCTAAGGCATCGTTTTCTGCACGGGACGCTCTCGCATCTTTGGAAATATCCATTTTGCGTTGGGCCACAGCGGTCAATTTTTTCAATGCGGTTTCGACCGCGTCGTTGTCGCGCTGTCTCTTAACGGATGCCAAACGTTCAAGTTGTTCTTTTCGCACCTGTTCCGTGTCCACTTCCAAAATCTGTAATTCGTCCTCCTTATCAAGTCGGTATCTGTTCACCCCGACAATCGTTTCCTGTCCACTGTCTATCCGGGCCTGTTTTTGTGCCGCTGCCGCCTCGATGCGCATTTTCGGGATGCCCGCTTCGATGGCCTCCGTCATGCCGCCCAGATCTTCCACCTCCTGGATCAGTGCCCAAGCTTTATGCGCCAGGTCATGGGTCAGGCCTTCGATATAGTGGCTTCCTGCCCAAGGATCTACGGTCTTGGTAATCTTGGTTTCGTCCCTCAGGAAAAGCTGTGTATTGCGGGCGATCCTGGCGGAAAAATCGGTGGGCAGGGCCATCGCTTCGTCCAAGGCATTGGTATGCAGGCTTTGCGTTCCTCCGAAAACCGCAGCGGCCGCCTCGATGGTGGTACGGGCCACATTGTTGAAAGGATCTTGTGCGGTGAGGCTCCATCCACTGGTCTGGGAGTGGGCGCGGAGGGACATCGATTTTTCGTTTTTGGGATCGAAGTTTTTCACCAGCTTGGCCCAGAGCATCCGCCCGGCACGCAATTTGGCGATTTCGATAAAATGGTCCATCCCGATGCCCCAAAAAAACGATAGTCGCGGTGCAAAGTGGTCGATATACAATCCCGCATTTAGGCCTGTGCGAATGTACTCCAATCCGTCCGCCAGGGTATAGGCCAGTTCGAGTTCGGCAGTGGCGCCGGCCTCGTGCATGTGATATCCCGAAATACTGATGCTATTGAACTTGGGCATATGCTTGCTGGTGTATTCGAATATATCGGACACAATCTGCATCGATGGGGCGGGAGGGTAGATGTAGGTGTTGCGCACCATAAACTCCTTTAGGATGTCGTTTTGGATGGTACCGGTCAATTTTTTCAGGGGCACGCCCTGCTCTTGTGCTGCCACGATGTAGAAGGCCATGGTAGGCAGTACCGCTCCGTTCATGGTCATGGAAACGGACATTTCATCCAAGGGGATTCCCTCGAAGAGCATTTTCATATCCTCGACGGTGTCTATGGCCACGCCTGCCTTGCCCACATCACCGGTGACCCGTGCGTGGTCGCTGTCATACCCCCGATGGGTCGGCAGGTCAAAGGCAATGGAGAGTCCCTTTTGCCCCGCCTTCAGGTTTCGCCGGTAAAAGGCATTGCTTTCCTCGGCAGTCGAAAACCCCGCGTACTGCCGGATGGTCCAAGGCCGCTGTACATACATGCTGGCGTAGGGCCCACGCAGAAAGGGAGCCGTACCTGCCGTAAAATCGAGGTGTTCAAAATTATGAACCGATGAAATAGAATCTCGATTTTCAGGCAGTTTAATATGTTGTATATTTTTTCTTTCCATTGAATTTATTGCTTCCAACGACTAACGACTATTGACTAACGGTTACTCTCCAACCGCTCTTTCTCGATTCCCTCCGCCAAGCGCCTTTCGACGATGGGTTCGATCAGGGTTTTGCGTTGTTTTGTTTTAACAAAAGGATACAGTTCCAGGTTTTCCTTCATAGTATCCGCTGCATTTTGAAAGGAATTGGTTCCTACTAAAATTTCATCCCCTTTATCAAAGCGATGTTGCTCTTTGGCTGCGCTCTCCTTTATTTTTCTTTGGATGGTCTGGGCTTTTAACTGCTTCAAAAATCCTCCGTTTTGCTCGATACTCTTGAATAGTAACAAAGCTTTCTCCGCCAACTGTTTTGTCAACGATTCGATATAATAAGCTCCCGCGGCAGGATGTTCCCTGCCTTCGAAATAGCTCTCTTTCTTTAGGATAAGCAATTGGTTTCGGGCGATACGTTCTGAAAATTCATTGGATTTTTTATAAAGGGCGTCGTAGGGAAGGTTGCAGACGCTATCCGCTCCCCCGAGAATGGCGGACATGCATTCCGTAGTCGATCGCAGCAGGTTGACATTAAAGTCGTACAAAGTTTTGTTTCGTTTTGACGGAACGGCGAGAATATGGCAGCGCGGGGATACTTGATATTCTGCGGCCAAGGTCTGCCATAACATACGCATGGCCCTAATTTTGGCGATTTCAAAGAAGTAGTTGCCGCCCACTGCTATTTTGAAAGTGATTTTTTCATTGAGATTAGGCTCTTCAGTGGCAAGAGATCCTGTTATTAGACCTAGGTCCCCGGAAGTTTCTTTACTCCTCTCGCGTCCTCCAGCGTTGTGGCGGTCGTTCGTGTTCCTATCCTCAGAAAAACCACTCCCGTTCCGAAATTTCCCACATCGGTTCAGGTATTCGTTGGCATGAGCAAGGGCGTAGGCCAACTGTTGTACGATGTTGGCTCCGGCATTTTGGTACAGCGAGGCATCGACCCCGATAGTGTTCATGGTTCCGCCTTGCGTGTGAGCTGCCAAAAGCTCATCGAGCAATTTAAAGTCTTTCTCCAAATTATAAAACCAATTCCCGGTGCAGGCCAAATGGGCAATGATATCAAGGTTAAGATGGACATTCCCCAGGGAATCCCCGGCAAAATCCATCCCTTTTTGGATGTAATCCAGATTAAAGAATCGAAAATTGAAATGCAGTGGAACAGTGCCCGGGTCAATGTCCTTGAGCAGCACTCCCAAATCGACATCCTCGGATGGAATCGTAAAAATCAGACTCTCGGCACCCCGTTGCAGCACATCCCGTGCCTTGGCGTTCGCCCTGGCCGCGTCGGCGACAAAAACCTCTTGCGTAACCTGCCAGGAAAGCCGCTTTGTACGAGTGATTACCCCACCCTGTTGCGATAACGGCCGCTCTTTGGTAGTTTCAGCGGCCCTTTTCCCCAACGAAGGTTTCTCTTGAACCGTTTCAGCACCCTTATTTCCCGAGGAAGGCTGCTCTTGGGCAGTTTCGGCATCCCTTTGTAACCGGGAAAGTTGTTCTTGGGTAACATCGGAACCGACTTTTGGCAGGTCTTCCGCATGATAAAAAGGTTTGACCTTGATGCCTTCGGGCGATTCCCATACCACATGTTCATTGTAATCCTTGCCCTTTAGCCCGTACTGAATCTTCTGTTTCCAGGCTTTTGCGGGAACCGGATCGAATTCGGAGAACAGTTTCTTTTCCATTCCCACTAAGTTACGGAAATTCTTTTGTGCCAATAATCGCCTCCGCGTTATCTACGTCAAAACTTTTAGCGATTGTTTTAGTATATGATGGACTACCGATAAGGCGTTCCCTAAAATTAACTTAGTTTCGTCCTATAGTATTACCTAGAACCTGTTACTTTATTATGTCTTCAAAATCCGATACGGACTGGACCTTGGTCGTTACCTCCGAGACCAAATGGTCTGCAAGTACTGCACCTACTCATCCATCGGGGGCAGAGGTGTCTTTACGACATTGATTCTACTTTGTACGGCTGGGGGCTTTTGTTGCATGTGTTTATTGGGGTGAAAGGTGGACTAAATCCTATATTCTCGAACGGGGGGGTGCCATACTCCTTTGTTCAAATTAGGACGATTAGCAAACTACCATTTTAACCTTCTTAGTATGTTTCCATATCAATATATATATTTAACTCCATTACCTGAGTGACTGTTCCCAATCCGTTACATCGCTCAGCAACCAGATGGTGTCTCTGTTTTTGGTGCTGTTTTTGCGGTCTGCGATTGAGATTTTGTTCTCTGTGTTTAGATTGTTTACTTTGTCATCAAAATAGTAAGATAGTCAATTCAAGCCTGTCTTCCATCTTTGACAATACTTTGGTGCGTCATTTTATAGTAAAGCCTATATGTTGTAATTTGGCTATCGAATCGATATCAACTTAGAAATGAAATGGGTAGAAAAACCTTATATATCATAGCTTCCTTTGCGGTCGCAATAATTTTTACATCCTGCAAGGAAACCAAAAAGAGCGACAATATGAATGATGAAACCGCTTCAAAATCTGAAAAACCCATCCAAACTAATCTGCAAGAATCAGATTTCGAGACCGAAATCGACGGCAAGCCCGTCCGATTGTATTGGTTGAAAAAAGATGATTTGACAATGGCCATGACGAACTACGGCGCGCGTATCGTGGGGCTGTGGACGCCGGACAAGAACGGTGACCTTACCGATGTCGTTATCGGCCGCAGCAGCGCCCAAGCCTATGTTGACGGACCGGAATCTTACTTCGGGGCCACCATCGGAAGGGTCGGCAATCGTATCGCCCAAGGTAAATTCGAGGTTGACGGAAGGGAATATTCCATAGAGCCCAACAACAACGAAAATGCCTTGCATGGCGGAGAACACGGATTTCAGGACAAGGTATGGGATGCGAACCAGCCCAACGGCTATACTTTAGAGCTACGCTATACCTCTCCCGATGGGGAAGAGGGCTTTCCGGGGGAGCTCGAGGCCAAGGCGACTTATTCCTTGATTGACGACCATACCCTAAAAATCGAATATGAGGCCACTACCGATAAACCTACGGTGATTAACTTGACCAATCACGCCTACTTCAACCTGAACGGGGAGGGGAGTGGCAGCATTCTCGACCACAGGATCCAGATTTATGCGGACAAGTTTACGCCGGTCGATGAAGGTCTGATTCCCATCGGCGAGCTGAGGGAGGTCGCGGGTACGCCTTTCGATTTTACGAGTCCCCATACCATCGGCGAGCGTATCGATGCCGATAACGAACAGTTAGGTTTCGGGGGCGGCTACGACCACAATTTTGTGCTGGGCAGCAAGCGGGAGAAAGGCATGAACCATGCTGCCAAGGTCATCGGCGACAAGTCGGGCATTATTATGGACGTGTTTACCGAAGAACCGGGGGTGCAGTTTTATACCGGTAATTTTATGGCTTCGGAGAACACCTTGAAATCCGGTGCGAAAGACGACAAAAGATCCGCCTTCTGTCTGGAGACCCAACATTTCCCCGATGCACCGAACCAGCCGAAATTTCCATCGATTGAGCTACGGCCGGAAGATACCTATCGTACGGTTACGGAGTATCAATTTTCGACGGAATAAAATCCGAGGTGGAACATACCAATCCCTGTTCCCCCGGATCCGACATGCAGAATCAACTGTCCGCCGATGATGCAAAGGACAATAGGGGATTTATACGAGGCTCCATCCGACCTCTTCAACTTCTTCGCCATATAAATGAGGCCCGAAAGAACGGGGGCGCTCGAATCGATTTCGCATAAAGATGACCTAAATCCCCAAAAATGGGGATTGTTTCCTTTCATCCTTTTGATCATCTTACCACCCTTACCGACCAACCACCGACCGAAAAGCGGGTTTCAACATTAGCGTGAGCTACTCCCCACCGCTATGTTTTTCTACCCAGACCCTGAGGTTCCCCACCTTTACACTCCCCCAATACCAACGTTTTGACACCCGTCGACAGTACCCCAATACGTTCCCCCGATCCATTGGTTAATGACCTTATCGTATGATCGGAATAGCCTTAAAATTATTGCAGGACGAACTGGGCAGCTATATTTCCCTCAATAGCCCAGGCGACGACATTACCTCCGACGATGTCATCCTACACAATATTGCCTTGCTTGACAATGAGGAAGCCGATCTGAACAACAAGATTGTCATGACCTTGGTGAACATCGAGGAAGAAAGTACCCTAAAGAACTGTGGCAATACCGTAAAGGGTATCAACGGTACCCGATATGTCGAGCCCCCGGTATTTCTCAACCTGTACATGTTGATTTCCGCAACATTGGGACCCGATTTGGCCGATGCCTATGAGTTCGCGTTGAACAGGCTGTCGCTGATCGTCCAGTTTTTCCAATCGAAAAAAACCTTTACCGTCAAGAATTCCCCCTTTGCGACCCTTTCCGGGAATACGGTGGTCACCGAGGAAGTCAAGGAGGCACTGCGGCTGAACGTCGAACTGTACACCCTGACCTTCGAACAGATCAACCATCTGTGGGGATCTTTGGGCGGTAAGCAGGTGCCATCGGCCCTCTACAAGATTCGTCTGGTGAAAATTCAGGAGAACACAGGTCAGGAGGCCCCGGTCATCGAAAGGATCAAGACGGTTGAAACCCTGATAAACGCCGATTGTGATGAGTGAAATGCATTTTAAGAAACTGGCCGAGGTGCAAATCCTGCACGACTATTTTTTGACCACCGGTGACGGCACCTCCTTTTTTGAAAGGAACAAGGCCGGAAAGGAACCCGTCCTGGTCGAAAAATTGGCCTACGGAAATTATGACATCCACGGGGTATTGGATATCCGTCCCCTGGAACAAACGAATTCAACAATGAACGAATACCGGATGATACTATCGCGTACACCGCTCGGGTTTGTTCTCGGAATGGAAGTGACGGCCGAAGACCAGGCGGGCGACACCGTCTTCCGGCCCCGCCGCGACGTGCCCGATACCGTATCCCTCAGTTTTTCGATGCGGACCCGGATGCCGTTTTTCCGGTCGATTACCAATCTGGGCTTCCGATCGGCGCTTCCCGCCATCCATTACCTTACGAACAAAGGCAGGGCCGAACTCGATGAAGCGGTCTTTCCCACCTATAAATCCCTCCAGCTTACCGACAAATTGAGGCCGCACCAACCCGGAATGCAGTATGAGATGGGAGCCCTTGTCGATTTCGGGGGTACGCTGAGGGAAGCCCTGCAACAGACCGACGGATCAGAACCCGCCCATTGGGAGGATATCAAGCATCGGCGCTATGTGAGCGGGGCGGACCGCACCTTGCTGCCGCACGAATTCGATTATACGATAAAAAAGGAAGATGCGGTATTGGATATCGCCTTCGTTTTGGAGGATGCCGGTGGCACCCCGGTGAAGTCCATCTCAAAAAGCGCTACCGAGCCGTTGGAAAACCTATCCCTGAACTTCTCCACGGTTGGGGAAGAAGCCGATTCGGAAGGGATTCCCTCCGGCGGTTACGTCTTAAAGGTCACGGCCAACGCCGGGCCGGAGCTCGCCTATGCCGTGCACCTCGACGATACCCTCTATGACAAAACGCAATGGGGCGTTATCGATTTGCGCTTTGACGAGCCCGATTCCCCCTATAGTCTGCTGGATGGTGACGGGCTATTGAAGACCCGGATGACATCCGCCGACGTGCTGGAGCCGCATCCCGTTTTCGAGGTCCGGTTCAAGAACCGACGCGCCTACTGGCGCTATAACCGGGACACCCCCTTTACGGCGGTTGAAGTGGCCGATACGAGCGCACATCTGGCCCCGGAGACGGCGGCCAACGAGAGATTGGTATCTCTTGCGCCCAAAGCACTGACGGAAACCTTGGTGCCGTTTATGAACGGGGCGGAATTGATGCTGCCCCATCCCGAAATCTCGGGCTTGCGGGTGGAGAACGACAAAATCTATTCGGAGGTGTTTCTCGGGCTGTCGAACCGGTTATTGGACTCGTCTTGAATTTTGGTAAGGCACGGCTTCTATACAACACGTGCGGTAAACAATTGAAATTATAAACCTTAAAACAGTGCATTATGAATTACAAAACACCCGGAGTTAAGATCGAGGAGATCCCGAAACTCCCACCGTCGATCGCCCAGGTAGAGACGGCCATTCCCGCCTTTATCGGGTACACCGAAAAAGCCGAGGACCAGCGCGGCGACCCGTTAACCAACGAACCGAGAAGAATAACCTCTCTGTTGGAGTATGAGCGTTTTTTCGGGAATCCGGACGAGGAAACCGGACTAACGGTCGATATCTCCGGATCTCTCGAGAATCCCGGCGACATCAAGGTAAGCCTTGCCGACCGTTCAAAATACCTCATGCACTACGCGGTGCAGATGTTCTATGCCAATGGCGGGGGCCCCTGCTGGATCGTGTCGGTGGGCGACTATTCGACCCAGATCGTTGACAGCGACGTGCTAAAGGCAGGGCTTAACGCCACCGAAAAAGTGGACGAGATTACCTTGTATGTCTATCCCGATGCCCAAGGCATCGCAGACCAGGCCAATTTTTATAGCCTGTTCAAGGAGACTTTGGATATGTGCGTAGAGCTCAAGGATCGTTTCGCGGTGATCGATATTTGGCAGAACGAGCCGATTACCGCCCTGAACTATCTCGATTTTATAAACGGGATGCGGTCGGCCAACCTCGGTGCGAGCGAGGATATATTGAAATATGGGGCCACCTATTTTCCCAATGTGGAGACCCAACTGAACTATTACTACGGAGGGGAAGGCGATGGAGATGCCAATGTCAACGTCACAGGGGCCTTTGCGGGAACCTTAGACGGACTTAAGGCCGGGAACAACGCCCTCTATTTCCAGGCGCAGAGCAAAATAAGGGACTTTCCCATGGAGATGCCGCCCTCCCCGGGAGTGGTGGGCCTCTATGCGAGTGTCGATTCGTCCCGCGGGGTGTGGAAAGCTCCTGCCAACGTAGGCATGGACCTGGTAGTGCGGCCTATGTTGAAGATTACCGACAAACAGCAGCGCGACCTGAACGTGGATGCGGGCTCCGGGCGATCGGTAAATGCCATCCGCAGCTTTGTGGGTAGGGGCCCGGCCATCGTATGGGGTGCCCGCACCCTGGCCGGCAACAGCAATGAATGGCGCTATGTGCCGGTACGCCGCTTCTTTAACATGGTCGAGGAATCCGTGAAAAAGGCCACGATCCAGTTCGTGTTCGAACCCAACGACATCAATACCTGGTCGCGGGTCAAATCGATGATCGATAACTTTCTCGTGCAGCAATGGCGGGCGGGTGCCCTGATGGGAACCACCCCTGAACAGGCCTTTTACGTAAAGGTAGGCCTGAACGAGACTATGAACGAGCTCGATATCTGGGAGGGCAGGATGATCGTCGAAATCGGCATGGCGGTCGTAAGGCCCGCTGAATTCATCATCTTGAGATTCAGCCATAAAATGCTGTCGGAATAATTAGGATATAAAACCATAAAAAACAAGAGACATGGCAAGCAATAACGGCAACGATGGTGGAACGCAGACTCCCGATACGGTAGTTTGTGATTACCTGACCATTGTCAAAAAAGAACAGAACACGGCCACCAGCGAACAAATGGCCGACGAAACGACCCGGCTATCGAAGGAGACGGCCAAGGGATATAAGATCTGTTGTCTGGATCGGGCCTCCGAAACCCACAACATGTATCAAGACCTGCTGAGCTGTGTCGCCCTGGGGCAGTACAAAAAGACCGAGATCATCCAGACGAATATCGACGAGTTCATCAAAAAGGACGACGACATCGAAAAACTGATATCGGAATCCTCTAAACTGCTGGGCGACCTGTGTACGAAAATCGTGGAAGCCAACGATGAACTCTGTACCATGACCAACTGCGTCAAGAACAAGGTGCTCTCCAAATCCAGCAAAATAACCGAAGATGACCGAAAGGCCGTGGACGACTGTTTGAAGGAGCTGAACGGGGAATCCAACAAAATGGTCGAAAAGGGCAAGAATGCGGTAGAGTCGATAATTACCATTGCAGGCATCCAGACCTTTACCAATACAACAAGCTTGAAGGCCTTTGTCGATACCTTGGTCGAAAAGATGGCCGCCTTCAAACAGTGTACCGAAGACTATATCGAATCCACCGGGGAAGAGGTCGAGGCCGCCAGGGAAGAACTGAACGCGATTATGGAAGAGCTCGCCCAGATTGAATGCGACGCGGCCTCGGAAGGAACCACTGTCGAGGGCCTACAACTTTTGATCGATTTCATTTGCGATTGCGACTGTGACGGGGAGTGCCTCGACCTGTGCGAGGAGTTCGAGGAATGCTGTGAAGAAGCCGATGACACTCCCCCGCAAAAGGCGAGAACGATCAAAAAGGGAGATCAGAATTAATTAACCCATAAAAGAAAAATACGATGAGAAGCTTTATAAAAGACCCGCAAAGTACCTGCTGCGACGACAACGGGGGCAATGGGGACCCGGGATCCAAAACATGTCTCGAAAAATGGAGGGATGACCTTGAAACGGTCTGCGACCGGTACAGTGTCGAGGCGGCCGAGACCGCAAAACACAAAGAAGCCTACGACAATTCCCTGAACTGGGAGTCCAAACTCAAAAATTGGTGCACCCTCATCGAGACCACCGACGACAAGGTAAAAGCCGTCATCCAGGAACTCGATTTTTTGTTGGAACAGCTGAAGACCGTTTGTGTGAAATCGAAATGCACCTACGAGGTGCTACAGAAACTGACCTGTTTGGTCAAGACCATCTTCGATAGTTTCCAGACCTATGACGACAACGACCAGGGACTGAAGAAAAAGATCCTGTATTTCAAGGAGCTTATCAATTGCCTCAAGCATATCGGCGAAAACGACAAGGCCGAGGTCATCGCCTGTATCGAGGCCTATGAGGCCAAGATTACCGCCATTTGCGACCTGCAGAAAGAGGTACTAGACAAGTTGCTTGAAACCCTGAAATGTGCCGATCTGCTGTGGGCATACCTCTGCGGCGAACTGGGGCTGGAATATAAACTGGAAGGCATCCGCGATATCCTCAACGGGGAGACCACGTTCGGCGAAGACGATGATTGCGAACCGGGCGAGGAAGGCGAGGTGACCGAGCCGCAATATCCGTGTGACCACAAAGCGGCCAAACCCCAGCCGGAATTCCCCATTAGGGAAGAAACCGACGATTTGGATACCATCAGCGGAAACACCTACTACGTAAAGATCAAGGGGGAGTTCAAGGAAGCCGAGGGCCAGACCAAGGCCTTGAAGGACCTTTGGGTCGAAAGCAAAAAAACAAGCGACAAATCCCTCTCGGAAAAGAACAGCCTGACCGATGCCATTGCGGCGGCCGAGGCGCTCGAGACAGGCAAATAAGCAGTTAACCAACAATACAGCAGTACTAATATTAAAAATTAAGATATGGCAGCTATAGGAGATTATCCGTTACCCAAGTTTCATTTCTTGGTCGAATGGGGAAGCGATTTCAGGATTGGGTTCACGGAATGCAGCGGACTGGATTTTGAAACCGAAGTGATCGAATACCGGGAGGGCAGCAGCAAGAAATACAACAAGAGCAAACAGCCGGGCCTGACCAAGTACAGCAACGTGACCCTAAAAAGGGGAACGTTCGAAGGCGACTTCGACTTCTTTACCGAATGGCAAAAGACCTATTTCTTTCAGGAAGGCAACGAAACGGGATCGAAGTACCGCAGGGCCGTTACCATCAAACTGTTGAACGAGAACCACGAGCCTATCATCACCTGGGTACTCGAGAACGCCTGGCCGAGCAAGGTACAGTCCACCGACCTCAAGGCCGATGCCAACGAGGTGGCGGTCGAGACCATGGAGCTGGTCCATGAGGGGCTCACCATTTTGGAGGCGAAATAAGGAAAGCGTATGGAATTGGTATCGAATACGGTGCATCAGATCGTCGGCTTCCATTTTAGGGTGTTCTTTTTTGACCTCTCCGACGGAAAGGAAGCGGACCTGAAATTTCAGTCCGTTTCAGGGCTGGACGTGCAGATTGAAAAGGAAACCTTGAAGGAAGGCGGTGAAAACCGGTTTGAACACAATATTCCCGGTCGCAGAAAATACAGTGCCCTTACCCTCAAAAGAGGCATCCTCACGCCCGCCGATTCCGCCCTAACCGTCTGGTTGCAGAAAGCCTTCCAAGATTTGGAAATCACCCCCTTGAGCCGAGTAGACGTCGAGCTGCTGAACGAGAACCACGACATCCTCATGCAGTGGGAGCTGTCGCACGTATGGCCCGTCAGCTGGAAGGTGGGCGAGCTCAATGCCGAAAGGGGAGAGGTGCTGATCGAGACCCTCGAACTCAGCTATAACTATTTTAAGCTGGTCGCGAACTAGCGCAAACGCCCCCTTGGCAATTTCTTGATTTGGAATTGGTCCCTCGACTGCGCTCGGGATACCTTTTTTAGAAACAAGAAACAAGAAACAAGAAACAAGAAACAAGAAACAAGAAACAAGAATTTGGAATTTGGCCCCTCGACCGCAGCCGGGATACTTTTTTTGGAGTTTGAAAAGGATTCGGGATTTGGCCCCTCGACTATGCTCGGGATACTTTTTCTGGAATTTGAACCGAAGGTTTTTTAAGAGAAAGTTTTTCCCTCGTGGGTCGGCCAAAAACCGCGAACTAAAAAATAAACATTATGCCATTGGAAATCAGGGAATTGATCATCAAGGCCAAGGTCGATGAAAACGGCGGGGCCGCAACCGGGGGCGAAGGGGCGAAAACCGGCGAGGAAATCAAGGTCAACGAGATCGTCGAAAAGGTATTCGACATCCTTAAGCAAAAATCGGAAAGATAATGGACGAGAGCGGACAATTGATCAAGGTATTGATACACGCCTTTGACGACGAAGGTTTTCAAAGACGTTCCAAATTGGATAAAAATCCGATTTCCCTCCCGGTGAACCCCGAAAGTTTCAGCCAGAACTTCAAGGTAGAGCTGAACCAGCAACAGGGACAGGGCAATCAGGGCACCAATCCCGATTACATGGGCACCAAGCCCGAGGAGCTGAAGTTGGACTTCACCTTCGACGGCACCCAGACCATCGAGGGGTACGCCTACAACAGCGACGACCCTTCGGTAAAGGCGCAGCTCGACATTTTTATGAAGACGGTGTACGATATGAACGGGGAGATCCATCGGCCGCATTTTTTGTCCGTACAATGGGGCGATTTCACGTTTCCCTGCATCCTTTCGAACCTCGATCTCAACTACAGCCTGTTCAAGGCCAACGGAGATCCCCTGCGAATCAAGGCGAGCGCCACCTTTTTGAACTATATCGCACAACAGGAGCGGGTCGCCCGGGAGCGAAAAAAATCGCCCGATCTGACCCATGTCCGCCTGGTCAAGGCGGGCGACCGGTTAGACCACATGGTCCACACGATTTACGACGACCCCAAATACGTAACCCAGGTGGCCCGTGCCAACGGCCTGACCACCTTTAGAGAAATCGAACCGGGCGTTGAGATGGTTTTCCCGCCCTTGGATAAAACAGTGATATGAAAGACAGGATCATCCCGGTAGAGGCATCGCACAACGTATCCACCTTCGACATCTTGATCGATGGCCAACTGGTGGATCCGGGGTATCAGGTGATTTCCATTTCGATCATAAGGGAAATCAATGGAATTCCCTCTGCCAAGGTCGTGCTCAAGGACGGCGATGCGGCTGAGGAATCCTTTCAGATCAGTGAACAAGAAGAATTTTTGCCCGGAAAACCCATATCCCTAAAAATCGGACGCGACGGCAATAACGCCCAACTCTTTAAAGGGATTATCGTAAAACACGGGATACGCGTCAGGGAAAGCGGGGAGACCCAACTGATCCTCGATTGTAGGGACGAGGCCGTAAAAATGACCCTGGGCCGCCACAATCGCTATTATGAGAATCTAAGGGACAGTGAGATTATGGAAGAGGTGATCGACCGCTACGGGATGTTGGACCATGAGGTCGAGGCAACCGGCATCTCGCACAAAGAGATGGTGCAGCACCATAGCACCGATTGGGATTTCTTAATGCTGCGCGCCGAGGCCAATGGGAAACTGGTCCTATGCGACGACGGCAAAATCAACGTCAAGATGCCCAATACCGATACAGATGCCGCACTTTCAGTACTGTTCGGCGCGACCTTGATCGATTTTGAGGCGGAGATGGACGGCCGGACCCAGTGGAACGCGGTCGAGGCCAGATCGTGGGATTACGGGGCCCAAGGCCTGTTCGAGCACGAGACCGATAGCGTGGAGATCAACGAACCGGGCAATGTCGATGGGGCGGTGATGGCGGCTGACCTGTCCCCCGAAAAATACGAACTGCGGCACTCCGGGCAGGCCATCGCCGAGGAACTGCAGGAATGGACCCGGTCGATGATGCAGATCAGCCGCCTGGCCAAGATCAGGGGGCGGGCCAAGTTCACGGGATTCGGCGAACTGAAACCGGGGCAGCTGATCGACTTGCAGGGGGTAGGGAGCCGGTTTACCGGTAAGGCCTACGTGAGTGCGGTACGGCACGACGTGTACAAGGGCTCCTGGTACACCCAAGCCCAATTCGGACTGCCCCCCGATTGCTATTCGCGACAATACGACGACATCGCCGATGCGCCCGCCGCGGGCCTGGTACCCGCCATCAGCGGTCTCCAGATCGGAAAAGTGGTGCAATTGCAGGACGATCCCGACGGGGAGAACCGGATACTGGTGCGCTTGCCCATCATAGACAACGCGGCCAGGGGCGTATGGGCCAGGGTCGCCACCCTCGACGCGGGGCAGGGAAGCACCAATGGAGGAAGGGGCTCGTTCTTTCTCCCCGAGATCGAGGACGAGGTCATCGTAGGCTTCGTGAACGACGATCCCCGAGACGCGGTGGTGTTGGGAATGCTCAATAGCAGTCCCCAACCCGCCCCGATAAATGCTCAGGATGCCAATCACGAAAAGGGCTTTGTGACCCGGTCGAAAATGCGGGTCCACTTTAACGACGAGACCAAGACCATTACCATCGATACCCCGGCCGGAAACAGTATCACGCTCGACGAGGACAGTTCCTCGATCAGTATTGACGACCAAAACGGGAACACGGTTACGATGGACCCGTCGGGCATCGCGATCGAGAGTGCCTCGGACATCAAAATGGAGGCTACCGGAAAAATCGATATCAAGGCGGGGGCCGCCCTTACCCTGGCCGCTGCCCAGATGGCCATTTCGGCCCAGTCGAGTATGGAGGTCAAAGGTGCGACCGCCAAGCTTTCCTCCGACGGGATTACAGAGATCAAGGGTTCCTTGGTAAACATTAATTGATAAAACGAGAAACATGCCACCAGCGGCGCGAATATCCGATATGCATACCTGCCCCCTGTCCAACGGGCCGGTGCCCCACGTTGGCGGCCCCATCGTAGGGCCCTCGGTGCCCAACGTGCTGATCGGGGGGCAGCCGGCAGCGGTTATCGGCGATATGTGCGTTTGCACGGGCCCGCCCGATACGATCGTAAAAGGCTCTGGCACCGTGCTGATCGGCGGGAGGCCTGCCGCCCGGATGGGGGACAGTACGGCCCACGGCGGGGTCATCGTGCAGGGTATGCCCACGGTGATGATCGGGGGGTGAGATTGTCTTAGGTCGTACCCTCTTACGTCATGTTCGACAACGGGTCGTTAGGTAGAAAAGCATTAAAAAAAATTGACATAGGATATAACGGTCGCCAAGAACAAGAACGACAACAATGGAAAATAACAACAAAGCATATTTGGGCACGGGCTGGTCCTTTCCACCCGACTTCGATAAAGAGGCCGCTACCGTTACCCTGGTCAGTGCCGAAAAGGATATCGAACAAAGTCTCGAGATCCTGCTTTCCACCAGTCTGGGGGAACGGGTCATGCAGCCGGACTATGGCTGTAACCTAAAGGATTACCAGTTTGAGAGTATGGACAATTCCCTGATCGGTTTTTTGAAGGATCTGGTCGAAAGGGCCATCCTTTTTTACGAGCCCCGTATTAAGCTGGAAAAGGTCGATATCACCGAAGCTGAGTCCTTTGAGCTCATCCAGGGCATCCTCAGGATTACCGTCCATTATGAGATCGAGGGCACCAACACCCGGTATAACTATGTCTATGACTTTTACCTAAGGGAAGCCGACCGGGCCATCTGAACAATTAAAAGATTTTATGCAACAAGCGTCGAAAATAGCACATCCGTTAAAGCACCGTACCGGCACCAGCCAACGGACGAGGGTCATCGATGCCCTGGCACCCGAATCGGCCCCGATTGACGGCAAGACCCTGGCGGACCGGCTCTACCTGATTGGCGAATATGCGCGCTATATCAATTTTTACACCCACATCGACGACCCCGTGGCGGGCGAATACCAACAATTGGATTCCTGGACCTCCTTTTTTGCGGACAGCCTTCCCTTTCAATTGGCAAAGCTTGCGAAGGTCCCGACCGACGACCTGGAAAGGCGCTTCCAGGCCCTGTACGGGGGGCTCCAGGCCGATCCGACCCAACAATCCCTCGAATCCCTCCTCCGGTTTATCGACGACAGGCTGCTGACCCCCGTTGACACCCTCTACCACACCGTGGCCGCAGTCAAAAATAGTTTTACGGTACCCTTGTTGGCGACCCTAAAATCGTCGTTCGTCGAACCGGCAAAGCGCTACATCGCCCTGCATAATGCCAGCGCGACCTTTTTATGTACGGGAAAGGGGCAGTTTACCGCCTATCTGTCCCCTCCGTGGCAACTCGAGGTCAACGAGGTATATGCCCTCGATCGGCGCATACAACAGGTGCGACACGGAAAACGGGAGGCCTTTATGATCGCGGCGGAAACCTTGAACATCCTGTTCCATCAAATGCTGAACGGCTTCGGGGAGATCGTCGAGGCGGCCCCAGGGTACATCGAGGAGAGCCTAAGACCCTTGGAAGCGGAGCTGCGGCAAAGCCATGAGGCGCACCTGGCGCTGCTGTTTACCTTTTTGGAGCTGTTCCGGTATTTTCAGGGAAACATCAACGAACTCGGGAAAAAACACTTGGATTTTTTCTACCAACAGGTGTTGAGGATGGCACCTAGGGAAGCGGTGCCCGACCAAGCGCATATTGTCTTTGAGGTCGCCAAACACCTTGAGGCCTATCCGCTCCCGGAATGCCTGTTGCTTAAGGATGGCAAGGACGCCAACAAAAAGGATATCGTATTCGGCCTTGATCAGGAAATCGTATTGGACAAGGCGCAGGTCAAGGACCTTAGAACCCTTGCCCTGCCCACGGTCACCGGGGCCGACAATACCTATCTTGAGGGGGTCTATATGGCCCCTATGGCCAATTCCCTTGACGGGCAGGGAAAGGAGTTTTCCGACGACGAACCGACGAACTGGTCCACCCTGGGCTCGAAGTACAGTAAATATGTAGGGGAAGGTTCGCCCGTAGTGCAGGAGCATCCGAAGGCCCGGATTGGCTTTGTGCTTTCCTCCCCGGTGCTGCTGCTGCAGGAGGGCAGGCGCGAGATCAAGATAAGGTTGACCTGCGAACTGCCATCGGATATCGGGTTTACCGGCTCCGATATCGAAAACGCCATAAACGCACTGCAGGCCCAAAAGTGGTACACTCTGACCAAAGACCTGTTGGAAGATTGTGGAGATACCCTTTCAGAAGGGGCAAAAGCGCATCTGGAAGCCTTGCTTGCCGAAGAGCATCCCTTTATCATCGGCGAGGATTTGCGGAGCTTCCTGTTTCAAAAAGATCCGATCAGTTGCCGGCCCATGTTCGGGCAAGGCGACCGGGCGGTGCTCTGTAGGTGTCTCGACGAAAACGCGACCACCCCCGGCGGGTCTTTCCTAAGCGTTTCCCTTAGCGGGGAAAAAGACTGGGTAAGGCCGAATCCCGATAACCCGGTCGACATTTCGGTCAGTAGCTCCTCCGCCTCTGAGGTGGTACTGGAATTGGAGGTTACTTTGGAGGCCGAAGACCCCCCGGTGGTCTTTTTCGATCCGGAGAAATTGAAGGAAGAAATTGAGATAGGAAGAAACCTTCCCGCGGTAAAGATCGAACTGGACAAGGAGGCCCGCATTAAAAGGAACGCGTTTGATTGTGATGATTTGGATAAACCGGATACCCCTGTTCGGCCGGATTGCTGCCTTGAAAAGCCGCCGGTCCGCCACCAGGAGCGCTATGTATCCCTGTACCATTATTTCAGGGAACTCCGGCTCGGCGATGCCCAGATCGAGGTCGATGTCTGCGGGGTCAAGAACCTGATCGTTCAAAACGACGAAGGGGTGTTGGACCCCAACAGCCAGATCCATCCCTTTGGCATCCGGCCCGAAGTGCCGGGTTTCGACCCGATGAACCAGGTGGATCTGGGCGCCCCCGCAGACCCTGTCACCAATCCCGAACTCTTCCTGGGTCCCAGCTTTTACATAGGCAGCAAGGAAATCCTCTATAAAAAATGGGAGGCCGTCCGGGTCAACATGGAATGGAAGGAAAAACCGCACGACTTTCACGATTATTACAAGGCCTACCTCAAACACGAGGCCGATACGAACGATCCACCGGCAGGGGAGCATTTCGGGCTGTTTGAAGGCGACTTTAAGGTCAAGATCGACCTCTTGGACACCGGTACCTGGGCCCACCTCGATAAAATGGAACTGTTCAGCGAGCCCGACCTAGCTGATCTCGAATTTCAGGATCTGGACTGTGACGTGACCCAATATGCATGGCAGTTTACCAATGGCCTGACCGACCGCTTCATCGACTACGACCAACCGATCGACCTGTTCAAAAATTCACAGAACGGTTTCCTGAAGTTCACCCTGGCGGACCAAGATTTTCTACATAAGGAATACGCCTTTGTCCTGGCCCGGCAAATGCTGGCCTATTCGTATGCCGGTACCGGGGAGAACAAAAAGCTTGCGGATGCCATTTATGTCGACGATTCCAGTAAAATCGTCATCTCGCCCATCGTCGATTTCCTGAACGAGGACGAGATCATCGAGGCCGTAAGCGACCTGACCGGCGATCTGATTACCGCCGTCAGGGGCGTTTTTCAATTTATCGAAGACAACGAGGCCGCTCTAAAGGGTGATATTGCCGCTGTCAAGGAGGACATCGAAGACGCCAAGACGGCCCTCGACAACGATCTGACCCAATACTTTAACGATGTGGTCGGGGCCATCCTTGACTTCGCGGCCTCCTTTCCGGCCAAGCAGGGAGAGATCATTACCGCCCTCAACAATATAGCCATAGGCAGTGCCCAGACCGCCATCGACAACCTGAACCTCTTTTTGACGGACCTCAAGGCGCACTTTACGGATCCGGACGGCATCGATGCCCTGATTGTAGAGGTCGAACAGGCCTTCGAGGATTTCGACAACCTGTTGGACGATACGGGCATCTTCAACTTTCTCTATGGGTCGGGCTTCCAGGCCCTGATCCCGAAGGAACCCTGGACTCCTATTATCAAGAATCTGTTCCTCGATTATTCCGCAAAGGCGATCCGTGAAGATATTGCCATTACCCATCTCTACCCCTTTGAAAACACCTCGAAAGGCGAGGATATCGAACAGGTACCGACCCTGTTCCCCTACTTTGACGACGAGGGAACGCTGTTTATCGGGCTGGAGGCCCTTACTCCGGGGGGCAACCTCTCGCTGTTGTTCCAGTTGGCGGAGGCCACGGCGGATTCGGAACAGGACCGGGCCCATATCGATTGGCATTATCTGACGGGCAATACCTGGGTGCAGCTCTTGCCCGATTTTGACGTTATCGATGACGGCACCGACGGCCTTACGGTCTCCGGCATCGTGACCATCGCCGTGCCCGACGCCATTGACGACATTGGCACTACGGTAATGCCCGCGGGACTGTATTGGATCAAGGTGAGTGCCGCGGAAAATGTCAGGGCCGTGGCCGAGACCATCGGCGTCCATGCCCAGGCGGCCAAGGCGTCCGCGCGCTTAGACGATGCGAACGATACCGGCCGCCTGGAAACCGCCCTTGAAGCGGGCAGCATCACAAAACTACGGGAAGGCGATTTCAGTGTAAAAAAAGTGGGGCAACCCTATGCCTCCTTCGGCGGACGAAAACCCGAGGCAGAGGGCCACTTCTATACTCGGGTCAGCGAACACCTGAAACACAAGGGCAGGGGCCTGATGATCGGCGATTACGAAAAAACGGTATTGGAAGGTTTCTCCGAGATCTATAAGGTAAAGTGTATCTCGCATACGATGGGGCTTTCCGCCAACTCGTACCGCAGGGACCTTGAGGTGGCGCCGGGCTTTGTGGTCGTAGCGGTCATTCCCGACCTGACCAAGCTAAAGGCGGGCAATCAGTTGGAACCCAAGGCACCCCTCAGCCTGCTCGAAAAGATAGGGGACCATCTCAGGAAGCGGATATCGCCCTTCGCCCGGCTAAAGATCATGAACCCGAGGTACGAACCGGTAGACGTCTGTGTTTCGGTACGCCTGTACCGCGGAAAATCGGAAAGTTTTTACGCGAAAAAGTTACAGGATGACCTGGTGGCTTTCCTGGCACCGTGGTTCTTGGGTGATACCGAAAAACTGGCCTTCGGCGAAGAGGTGCTGTTTTCCGATGTCGTCGGGTTTATCGAAGGCTTGGAGTATGTGGATTTTATAGCGGACCTAAAGCTCGAGGGTCCGTGCGAACAGACCGGATCCCGTATCCGGCCCCTCACCGCCAGGTCCGTTTTGACCGCCGGAAAGATCTGTGTGGGCATCGATAGAGAAAAATGTTCGGAGCCATCGGTGGGGAACGGAATATCGACAGAATTGATTTGATATGGCAGATGCAGCAGAACATAACGTAAACGTGTTATCGCCCGTGGACCCCCATGTCCCGGAATTCCTCGATTTCAAAAAGCTCCGAAGGGAGGGCCTGGAGCATATCGGGGAGCTTGCGGGCAAGATGTGGACGGACCACAACGTGCACGACCCGGGAATCACCATCCTCGAGACGCTGGTCTATGCCCTGATGGACCTCGGGTATCGGACCAACCTTCCCTTTGAAGATCTCATTACCACGGATAGCGGCGCGGCTACGGACGACAACTTTCCGACCCCCCTGCAGGTCTTGACCGTCAACCCGGTTACGATTACGGACTATAGAAAACTGTTGCTGGAGGTAGGCGGGGTCCGGAATGCCTGGTTGGAACCTGCGGACCAGGAGGTGCCCCTGTTCATCGATGGCCGCCGGAACCAGCTGGACTGTAAGAGCGCGCAATACTCTGACAACCAGCGCTGTATGCGCGATTTAAAATATCCTTTTATGGACGTTCGGTTGAACGGACTCTATAAAGTATATATCGAAAAGGACACCGAACGGGTCCGCAGCCAGACAGACCATGGGAATTTGGTGCGGGAGGTGCGGCGTATCTTGATGGCCCACCGGAACCTCTGCGAGGATTTCAGGGAGGAAATATGCCTGTTGCAGCCCCTTGATATCGGGATATGCGCCGAGGTGGAGATCGCCAACGGGTTCTTGCCCGAAAAGGTCTACGCCCAGCTCATTGCCGCCCTGCGTGAATTCGTTCAGCCCCGGGTACGGTATTACACCTTAAAGGAACTGTTGGAAAAAGGACGGCCGATCGACGAAATCTTTGCGGGCCGACCGTATCGAAAGCATAGCTACGGCTTTGTCGATACCGACGAGTTCGAGGCCTTGGAACGCAGGAAGGAACTCCGCCTTTCCGACCTCTACACGGTACTTTTAGGTGTCGAGGGCGTGTTGCGGGTCAAGAACATCCATATCAATGGGGGCACGCCGCTTCCAGCCCCGGAATTCTGTCCAAAAGAGGACGGGGAGACCGGACCATGGGCCACCGGTATCCGAATTTCCGACGATCAGGTACCGGTGTTTTCCCTAGAGACCACCTGTGTTGACGTGTACGGCGAACAGGGGTATATCGCCTTGGACAAACCCAAGGTCCATAAAAGCTTTTCGTTCCCGAAAAAGTTCCATCTGCCCGAAAACAAGCTCGACGCCCAGATCCCCTCCGGTAGGTATCGCGACGATCTCGGGGCATACCGGAGCATCCAGCACGATTTTCCGGTCGTTTACGGTATCGGTGACGACGGCCTGCCCGAACGGGCCTCGTTGCTGCGAAAGACCCAGGCCCTGCAACTCAAGGGATACCTGTTATTCTACGACCAGATGCTGGCGAACTACGCCGCGCAGCTGACCCGTATCCGCTCCCTCTTCGCCCTAACGCCCGAATCCGATAGGCCATCGACCGATAGGCACACTTATTTTACGCAGCTTGCAGAGACCGTCCCAGGCCTTGAAGATCTTCTACAATCGTATGAGGCGGACGCGAAAATGGACGCCGGCGCGCGCCTGGCCCTTGCCGTGGCCCGCGACGACAAATGGCACATGGCCCTCACGGCACTCGATGCCTCGCCCCGACCGAGCTTGACCGTCTCGGGCTATTGCGACGATGACCGGGCCCCACTGGGTATCCTGACCTTTGGCTCCGCCGCCGTCCGTGCCATCTATATCGACCAGATGGTCGAATCGTTCTCGGGAGATCGGTATGAGGTCGAGGTCCTTATCGATCGCGGCGGTCATTTTTTTGTTTTATACCCCTCGCTTCCGGGCGATGTGGCCCTGGTGGGGCCAAAAAGGTTCGCGAGCTTTGGCGAGGCCTATAACGACGCGAAATCCACCGCTTTTCTCTGTGGTCTCCGGGAAAGCTATAACCCGGTATCCGACCTGTCAAATCCTGGCGGTTCCGACGTCCATTATTTCAACCTGAACTACGATCCCCTTTCCTATATGGACCTCCTTCAGGGCCTTACCGAGAATGGTACCGAATACGAAGGCCGCCGCAAGCGGTTTTTAGACCACCTATTGGCCCGGTTCGGGGAACAGTTTACCGATTACACCCTATTACAGTATCAATACAGGATGGGCGATACCGACCTCGACCGGCGTACCATCGACGATCAGTCCGACTACCTCCATCAGGTTGCGGACCTCGGTAGAAACCGGGCCAGGGCCTTCAACTATGGCGAGGCCTCATGGAACACCGATAACGTATCCGGTTTCGAAAAACGGACGTCCCTCTTGGCCGGGCTGGAAAACTACCGGCGCAGGAACCTTTGCAATTTTGAGGTATCGCAATGTTTTCGGATACAGCTGCGCGGCCCCGGGGAGAACGTCTTTTTCCACGGCAATCGCAGCTATGATACCAAGGAAGAACTCTACCGTGCCGCGGAAAGGGTATTGGTCGATCTGCGGCATCCCGCTACCTATGACCGGCTGGAAAAGGAATTGAACGGGTTTAACAGGACCACCATACACCGGCTGTTTTCGGTACGGACCGCCCAGGAAAATATCACCGTGGCCCGCTACCGGTACCATCAGCAAATATTGAATGCCGAAGATGAGGTCATCGTATTCGATAAAGGATCCAGCCTGGCCTCGGAAAAAGCGGCCCGGGAAAAAAAAGGGGAATTTATCCGTCGTATCAACGAAGGGGAGGTTCAAGTTGGGAGCCAAGGGCAACAAGAGGAGGACGGGAAGAATGGCCTGCGTAAAATCGATGAAGGGTTCCAGAGGGAAGAACAAACCAAGGAAGGCGGAAAAGGGGCAACGGACGGGGGTAAAACCCACGAGCGGACCAAAGGGCAGGCCGACGCGGAGCGCGGGGGCGCTAAACGGAAAGGAGATTCTAGGTTACGCCTACTTCCCGTAGACGGCGACTTCTACCTCGATACCGCGGCCCTGGATTTCCAAATCGGGACCCTGATCAGTTACAATTGGCATATCGACGTGCCCGGAGCGGATAGAAAGAAAAAGGGCGGGCAGGTCTTTGAAAATGAAGACGAGGCATGGGAAAAGCTGATCGGGCAAGCCGAAATCCGCGACTATCTTACCGAACACGACGATTCCTGGCATTGGAAATTGGTCATCAAGGGAAATATCGAATTGAGGGGCGCCCAATACTATCCCGATAGGCAGCGGGCGGTGACCGCGTGGCGACAGGCCAAAACCTTGGGAACCGAGGCGGCGCATTATGCCTTTGTCGAAACGGACGGCGGATCGATATTGGAACTGAGGAACGAAAAAGGGGGCCGCGTTGCCGTGTCGGGTCCACTTCCCGACAACGGGTACGACAATGAAGCCTTGATAGGGGAATGTACCCAGATATTCGGCAACAGGAACAATGCCCCTCATTACAAAAAATCGGATAAAAAATACGGTTTCCGGATCTTGGATGGCAAGAGTGCCACGATTTTGGTCTCCTATAGCTGTTTCGGGTCGCAAAGGCAGGCCCTTGAACAAATGGGCCGGGTATTTACCCTGGGTGCCCAAAAAAAGAACTACTTGCGGTCTGGCGATGAGGGCAATCCCGAATACCGTTTCCTCCTTCGGGACGACTCCGATACCTTTGTGGCCTGGCCCCCGGGGCATTTGGAAACCGCTTCCGAGAGGGACAGGGCCCTGAACACTGCCGTGCAGTTTTTAAAAAAGAACGAAAGACCCGTTTATGTCAAGGAAGAGCCCCGCCGCTATGTTTGGTCGGTATCGGACAAGGGCGGTCCCTACCTCGAGTCCGACTCGGAATTTCCTTCAAAAAACAAGGCACAGGCCGATTTTGACCGGTGTATCGTCGAGCGGGCAAGGAAAAACGGATCTAAATTCCTGGCCCCGCACCGGTACCGTTTTTACGTGCTGTCAGTGCCCTCGCGTTTCGGTTTTGTCTATGGCGGCAGCGACGAACAGGGCCGTTTCGATCCCTTGTTCAAGGGAAAGAACACCTACCCATCACATAAGGAGGCGGCCGCGGGCTATAGGGTCTTCGCGGAAAAACTGCCGGCCCTGCGTCTAGAACCCGTAACGAAAAAAGGAAGAAGGTTCGATTTCGCCCTGTTCGAAAGGGATAAAAAAACGCCCATCGCCGTTCAGTACCGGGCGGGCGGGGAGAAGGCCTCGATGGATACCGCAAGGGCGGCTGTCGGGTATATCCAGGACATCTATACGCAAGAGGGTACCCCCAGGGTGCGGTTTATCGAGGGGGAGATCGCCCAGCATCCGGAAGGAAAATACGAATGGCGATTCTATAAAAAGAACGCGCCCATCGCTAGGAGTCCCTATAACTGTGGGACCAAGGAGATGGCTGAGCGCATCAAGTTCCAGATCTGCGATGTGGTCCCCCCTATCGACCTGAAGGAATGTCCCCCGAAGAAAAAGGTGGTCTGTCCCGAAAAAAATCCCCATTTCTACCACTATCAGGTCTGTTTTACGGCCCAGGGCGACCGGGAGTTCAGGTTGATCAGTTACAGGGGCTACGAAAGTTACGAGGAAGCCGAGGCCGCCTGGGAGGCCCAGTGGTTGACGGTTATCGATGTGGCAAGGGACCCCGATAACTACGGAGAAAACGGAAAAATAAGCTTGGAGGAAACCTATCGGGACCCCGATTCCGCGGCCTGTGACGAGGTCTCCTTCTTTGCCGTGGTACCCGAGGCCCTGACTGACCGATCTGCCGACGAAGGCCTGCCTGTGATAAAATATTTTGTCGCCCTCGCCCATCTGTATCCCATTGTTCCGATTCCGGACGGCCAGAACGGGGCGGGCGGCACGAAGTACATGTACCGGGTCGTGCTCGCCGATGCCGAATTGATCGATACCGATTGCCTGATCGATCCCCTGGCGCCAACTTTAGGAAGCCTGCTTTGGGAAAGTACCGTATGTTTCGGGAGCAGTGCCGAAGCCCTTGAGGCCTACCGCCATTTTTATACCCTGGCGGGAATATCGAACAATTGTAGGGTGTTGTGCGAAAGGGGCGAATATTTTGTGGGCCTGGTGGAAGTCTTAGTGGAAAGTCTTTGCGCATACGAAAGCGAGGAAGAAGCCTGGGACGAAGCCTTTCCGAATCCCGAGGACAAGGACGCCTGCGGCGACTGCCTACCAAGGGGGGTAAGGGAGTTCGTCTATGCGGCGGAGGATGATAAAAACTACATCGTCTTCTGCGACCGTATCTATTGGAAATTCAAAGTGGTCTCCCCCGGGTACTACGTGATGGACCACGCCCGTCACTACGATTCGGAAGCGGAACGGGACGAGCAGGTGGGCCGATGGATGGAGGTCCTGAAGAAATTGGACTGGGATCGCTACTTGCCCGAAAAAGGTCCCAGAGCGGGAGAGAACACCTATTTCCCCATCCATGGTACGGACGAGGGCTACTGCATTCGGCTGTTCGTTCCGGCGGAAGGCGAGACGATCACCGAGGAGGGCCTACAGCCCTGTGGTTGCGACGATGTTGACAAGACCACCGGTACGGCGGAAATCATCGGCTTTACCGGGAGCCGTTGCTACCCCTGTTATGAGGAGGCGGTCAAGGCCTTTGGAGATTTCCGCGATCGCGTACTGCAGGGGAAGTTGTCCCCGGAACCTACTGAAAGGTCGCCGAACGGTCCCTACTCCTTCCGTCTTGTTGATGCCGGAAAGCTTATCGGTTACCATCCCCAGCAATACGAATGCGCCCAAGACGTGTTCGACGCCATAGCGGATACCAAGGCTTGTGTGCAGCAAACTGGCATGCATGTGTTGGAGCATATCCTGATGCGCCCCAAGTCCGGTGACGAATGCGGGTACCAGATCCCGATAGGCGACAACGAATTCCGGTTTAAGAGCTGCCTGCTTCCCATTTGTCCCGATTACTGCTGTAATATCGCCTGGCAACCCGATAGGGACAGGGACGATCCCTGCGCCGAGGCCAAGGTCGGGGCGGGTCCCGATAACGGAATCGGGGTGGACCCCGACACCATTTATTACTTGCCCGGCAGCGACCCCTATTCCTTTTGGGCGACCGTAATATTGCCCGCGTGGGACCGACGTTTTAGGACGAGGGACAGTAGAAAGGCCATCGAGATGTTGCTGTATAAGGAGGCACCCGCCTTGGTGGGACTGAACATCCTGTGGTTAAGTCCCCGTGACCTCTGTAAGTTCGAGGAGGTATTTAGAAAATGGCTGGATTGGAAACAAGATCCGGGGGCGGCGCTTTGCGATCCCGAGGGCATCTCCCCGAACTGTCAGTTGGTGGACTGTATCCGGGAGTTGGGCTCCGAGCCTCCCTGTGCCACCCGGCCCGGGGCGACCGGCGAATGCGAGTGCGGCCCCTCGGAGGAGGAAAGCGACGACTCCTGTTGCCTTCCGCCCGAAACCGAAGGCAGCCTGTTCTGGGGCGAATGCCAGCCCGACATGCCGGAGGGCGATGTCGCCCAAGCCTTCGAGGACTTTTCGACCGGTTCGGAACTGTCGGGGGAACCCCCCGCCAAAACCGCGACATCCAGTACCAAAAAGAAGAACGCTACAGAAAGGAAGAACGCTGTAGAGGGTGGGGAAGCCGACCCAAAACCGGGAGCATCCGATGGGGAAGAAGGCGAGGAAGTGGGAGCCGTCCCAAAACCGGGGGCATCCGATGGGGAAGCTGTCGAAAGGCCGGAAGCCGGGCAAACCCTGGACCTCGTGCAAAAAAGAAATGCCCGGTACCGGGTCAATGCTGCCGAAGGGGCCGATAAAGCCACGCAGCGGACCAAAAGCTATCAGCGGGTCCAATCCTTCCTTAAAAATCCACCAACAATTTCGGAGTACGGGAAGTTGGTAAGCTTTTTCGATCGCTATAGCCTTCACGAAGGCAACAACCTTTCGGGATTTCTGGAACTCTTAAAAAATGCGACCTGGCACCTGCTCGATATGTTGCTGCTGAAGGGGAAAAAGTTGAGCAAAAAAGATACGAAGGCCCTGAAGCAAAGCCTGCAAAAATTAAGGGCAAAGGGCTTTTCGTACGAACAGCTGCGCATGGATTGGAACCTGGACGAAATGCAAGCGTCGGCAAATAAAGAAATTAAGGCACAATTGGAGCAGCTTTTAAACTAGGGGTATGAATTAAATAGGGGATATGGATAACGGGCACCTAATCGGGAAACAGGTCATGGAGTTGGAAATTAGGGACTCTAAAAATTCCTATGCGCTGCAACAGCGTGTCAGCGACCTGGTATGGAACGCCCTGGTACCGGAAATGGAGCGCCTGTTCGACCGCTTGGTGGCCCCCGACGAAATCGTCCGGCTGTCCAGACTCGAACTGGACCTAGGGGTAATCTCCCTTGAAAAGAAGGAAATGAAAGACCTTGTAGCCCGGATTATCGGGCTCATGGAAGCACGTTGTACGGAGGCCATTCAACGCACGACAAGGGAAGATCGCACAAGTCGCACGGAACGGCTCCGGCCGGTCCATCAACCTATCCGCGGGCACCATTTTAACCTGTGGCTATACTGGTTGGAACACGGCAGCCTGCCCCCGTACGCGGTAGCGCCCCGACCCGATTGGCTGAACGGCGTACTGGAGACCCTGGCGCTGGAAGATGGGGCCATCGAACAGTTGAGGTCCCTTGCAAAAGACCGGCCCCTGGTTCTGCACCGCCTGGTGCTGCAGCATGACCTAGAAATCCTGAAATCGCTGGTCGAGCTGTACACCGGCCATTCGCAGACCGACCTGCCGGATTTTTTCAGGGAACTCCGCAGTTGGAGGGCAGGATGGCGAGCCAAAGCGCGGCAACCGGCCTGGAGGACCTTGGAAACGGAATTGTGGAAATCTGTCTTTCAACAGGTCGTTCTACGACGGGCGAAGCCGTCCGGTTCCGACCTGATGCAAACACTTGTCCGGCATCCCGAGCTCTGGCCGTACAAGTCGGAATTTATCGGGAAACCGAAGAGATATGCCCAACGCTATCCCTTGCTTTTCAAGACCTTTCAAAAGATAAAGGAAGATGACGAGGGCAACGAAAACAGGGTTCCCGCCCACCGGCCGGGATCGCAGATAAAGGAAAAAGGCCCTGCGACACCGCGGACCGAGGTCCGGGAAAGTATGGACGACCTGGTGGTCCCCCAGTTCCTTTCCCATGCCGGCATGGTGCTGCTGCATCCGCTCCTAAAGCGGTTTTTCGAAAAGTTGGGACTGCTGGAAGACACGGGGTTCAAAGATTTCGAGCGCCAATGCAGGGCGGTATTGCTGCTGCATGATCTGGCTGGAGGCGGGGAGAAAACCGCCGATTACGCCCTGGTGCTTCCCAAGTTTTTATGTGGGATGCCCGTAAACCTGCCGATAGACCATACCCTGAGGTTGACGGCCTTTGAAAAGGACGAGGGCACCCAACTGTTGCAGGCGGTAATCGACCATTGGGGCGTCTTGGGAAACACCTCCCCCGATGGACTGCGGGAAGGTTTCCTGCAGCGCGAGGGAAAATTGATCCGGGAAGCTGCCGGCTGGAAACTGTTTGTAGAGCAAAAGGCCCTTGACGTGCTGCTCGATAGATTACCGTGGAACCTGGGCCTGGTCAAACTGCCGTGGATGAAGGAACTGTTGTATGTGGAGTGGCGATAATCAATTTGTAAATGTATCAGTAGGTCAATTTGAAGATTTCAAAATGTATCAGAATGGACGTAATCAGGGGGGCTCGTTCTTCTCAGGGTTATATGGAATCGATCTGGTCCACCACATCCAATCTTTCGAACAATAAAAATAAACGGATGAAAATCATAAACAATATCAACGGCATTCCACTCCACTATGCAAGGTTGACGGGTAACCCTTATGGAACGCGAGGAATCCCACGTGATTTCGCAGTCGATGACCTGTTTTTGAAAACCTTGGAAGCTGCGTTTAAGGAGGTTTTCAAAAATTGTCCCCTTGGAGTGCCCGAAGTAATTACGACGGCCGGTATTTTGGTAAACAAACCCGGACAGCACGGCCACGGGAGGGCCTTTGACCTCGATGCTATTTTTTGGCAAAACGATACTTTGGTCACCCTCAATTTCTTGCACCAAAAGGAGCTTTATATTGGGGTCGAATCCTATTTAAGACGACATTTTGGAATCGTACTGAACTATTTTTATCCAAACCACCAAGACCATTGGCACGTCGACACCAGTGTACCCGTCGATTTTAACGAAAGCTCTCGATCGGAGACGTACTACTTGCAAATGGCCCTGAAGTATATCTTCGGAATGGAGGTTCTGGTAGACGGAAGCTGGGGACGGCAGACCCAAGCAGCAGTGAGGGCAGTTTTTGAGAGGCTCGGAATACGCCTCCCTATCACCACCAAGAAAAATTATTTGCAATTCTTGGAAACGACCGGAAACCTCGCCTTCGAACTTTCAAAGGCCGAAGCGTCGCCGGCACGATTGCTCGCCAACCTGACCGACGTGCTGCGAGGCTTACCGGTACGCTATAAAAACGGTGCGCTGGAGGCGTTGAACAGTTTTGCGGACCATCAAGAGACCGTTGAATGGCTAAACGGCCTTGATGGAGACCCCCATGCCCACGGGTAGTCGTTTACGAAGCATCGGAGAACCCATAGTAAAATGATACTTCCCCCATGAGCTTATAAATGAAATAGTTACAAACCCATAATCCAGTTGCAGGTAACCAAAACAAAAACAAGCACTTCCACCGGCTCGAACGTTCAGGCCAAGCGGCAACCTTTCTTCAATAAAGAAGGGCAGGGCTCTTTTTTCTCTAAGTCTACCCTCCCCAAATCAAATAATTCCGACCCCTCTTTTTTTGGTCCGACGACGTTACAACCGAAGCTGAGCATCGGACGGCCCAATGACAAATACGAGGTAGAGGCCGATGCCATGGCAGATAGGGTGATGCAGCGGCTGAACGGGCAGACCGCTTCGGACGGTCCCAGCATCGACCAGACCCGATCGGACGGCCCAAAAGGAGGTAATAACAACATCCAAGCAAAATCGATCGGTACGCTTCAGGCAAAATGCGCCGATGTTCAACCAAAACCTATTGACCGCCCCCTTGTGCAGGCCAAATGCGAGAGCTGCGAAGAAGAGGAAATTCAGAGGAAGGAGGCCCCCCTCTTTGACGGCTCATCCGCTAGGGACATGATCGGGGTGCGGCGCAAACCGATTTTCGAGAGCGAGGCCGGCATGTCCGAACCTGATTTGCAAACGCACCCCGAGCTCCAAATGAAACTCGACCTGCAGACGAAACCGGACGTTCAGACTCGACTCGACGTACAGCTCAAACCCATTTGGACTAAGGGGCGATCCGAACCATTTGGCATCCCCACGGCACAGGCAAAATGCAGTACCTGTGAGGAAAAGGAAAAGGTACAGAAAAAAGAAGAGGAAACATCAGAACCGGTGGAACAGGAAGATATCTTGAAAAAACCCACATTGGAAAGCGATACAGAGCGAACGCTACAGTCCGAGCCAAACATTGCGAAGGCTTCAAAACCTATAACAATGGCCGGTAATACCGGGGATACTTCCCCTGCGATAAGTCCATCCATCCACCTCAAATGTGAGGAATGTGAAAAGGAAGAAATGGACGATAGCCGTGAGGAGCAAGAACTGCATCGAAAGGAGGTAGGGGATGTCACGGGCAATCCCACCGATGAGGAAGAAGACATACAGGCCAACTCCGAAAACGGTGTCGGACAAACCCCCATGAATCTACAATCCCGCTTAGACGCCACAAAGGGCAGGGGGAGTCCACTGTCCTCAGGGACTGGTGAGGCCATGGGATCTGCCTTTGGTGCCGATTTCAGCGATGTACACATACATACCGGATCCGAGGCCGCTCAAATGGCCAAGGACCTTAAGGCCCATGCCTTTACCCATGGGAGCGATATCTATTTTAATGAAGGCAAATATGATACCCAGTCACGCAGCGGGCAGCATTTATTGGCCCATGAGCTGACGCATACCATTCAACAAGGTCGAAGCCCAGTTCAGGCCAAAAAAGAGAATCCGACCGAAGTTCCGGACCTTCAAAAGCTTCCTTGGGCCGCGCCTGTGGCAATATGGGGCGGGCGCTATCTCGCAAAAAAGCTCGTGAAATGGGGTATCAAAAAAGTGATGGAAGACGAGGGCGATCTTCTTCATATTAGTGCGGCGGCGGTAAAAGCCGTAAAAACCACGCGTATCGACTTTATGGGATTAAACAAGTTCGACCCTCCAATGATATTGGCCAAGCACATTCAAATGTTCGCCTATATGGAACAGTGGTGGCTAAGCAATAGCTATTTGGCTCCGTATCTCGGAAAAAAGTATTTAAAGGAAATGACGGAGGGTCCTGAATTGAATATCAAATACGGAAAAATGGGCCATCGTGACAATGTTCGGATCCGTTACCATATAGCGAGCGATACCTATGAAATGAAGCCTTATTTCTTTGAGATCAAGCACTCGGCCTTCAATACGGACAAAAGAAAGCAAACGACTTACATCGGGCTGGGAATCGATAAGGCAACCAGCGATATTTATGGAGGAATGGCCTTTTTGCCAAAAGGCTTGCTCATTCAGGCCGATACCAAAGCCGCTATGCGGTTTCTCATGGATGAGGATACGCTCACCCAATTGGTATTTGGCAATGACTATCAAAAAGACAAGTACACCAAGGTGGTTTTTACAAACGAGGTTAAAAATGGCAAACTGGTCCTTGAACTTGCAGGTCTGTGCGAAACGGGAGGTGGGCAGCTACTCCAGGGGGCTTTCGTGTCTTGGGATGACCTGCACGCCTGGAGCGGAAAAATGAACTTGGATGTCCAAGGCTTGGAAACGACCCAAATGCCCGTTGAGCGGGATCCGTTTTCCGAGCTACTGGGGAGATTGGGAGACCTTCAACTCGAAAAGAGTTGGAACATAAATAACATCAAGGTCAAATTAAAGGCTTCCTATCTTAATGGGAATCTTGAGATAAGGGGAAACGCCAAATACGCCCCGAAGAAAGATGAAGGTAGCAGAATTAAACAAGCGGAGGTGACACTTTTGGTAACTACGAAAAGAAAAGCTTGGGACGAAGTGAAGAATCAACTTCCGGAAAATGAAGGCAAGGAAGCCCTGCACTTACCCTCCATGGATGAGTCCGATAAAGAACTATCCCTGATCGGTTGGGGGTCGGTGTCTTTGTCCATTGTCAAGGACGAAAAAGGGAAGGATGTGATAACCGGACAGGCCGGTTTGGTGCTCGACCCGGATAGTCACCTTACAGTTTTCGGAACCATCAGGGTAGCGTCTAAATATAAACTGTTGGAAGAAAAGGGAATCGATTGGAAACCCATTTCACCTAAATTGGTCGCCGAATTCGGGCCATTTTTTGTAAAAATTCCAAGGATACCGGCCGGATTGAACTTCACCGGTAAAGGAGGCCTTTACTATAAGTACATGTTCGGCCCCCTCACCTTATATGACATTCATATTGATGGGATTTATTCTACGAATCCCAAGATAAATAAAGAACTATCTGTGACTGCCCGGTTAAACCTCTCTGCCGAGCTCAATGGAAAGGTAGGTGTAACCGGGCGGATGGCCGCAAGGGTCGGCACAAGTTTTCCATATTTGGGCTTAGACGTAACGGCTGTTGAAATGGGTGTTGGGGGAACAGCATCCCTAAAGGGCTATTCAGACCTGGAAGCCACCTTTGGAAAACGGGAGCAACCCACCGAAGACGGGAAAGTTGTACGGGATTTCATCAAGGGCACCCTTCAAATAGCTGGTGAATTGTCACTTGGACTGGAGGGAAATCTTAGTTTCGAAGTGTTATACGGTACACTCAAGGACAAAAAATTAGAAGGAAATTGGCCTATAGCCAATGCGGGAATTGCCATTGATTTTGATTACAACATCGGGGATGAACTTTCTAAGGAAAAATTGGCGAAAATTATAGACATCAAAAAGACCAAGTTCAATCGCAAACATTTTGTAAAAGGCGTTTTGAAAGACAAAATGCCTAAAGAAACAGGGCTGGTAAAAGGAGGATTTATAGACGAGACGGGCAAAAAAATTGGCGAGGTAAAGGATAAACCCATTCCAATACCTGAAGAGACCGTTACACCGGTAAAGGTAAAGGATGATTTTAATATGGATGGAACCTGGCACTACCTGGAACTCGAAATCGGAGCGCCGGGACAGGACATAGTGCTGAAAATGGCCACCACGCCGGAAATCTTATTGGACAAGATGAGAGAACATCGTAAGGCCACGGAACTCTTGCTTCACCGGACGACGGATAAGCAGGAAAAAAAACGCTTAAAACAGATGTTGATAGACTTAAAGGAATTGCAAAAAACTACCACAAACCTGATCATTCGGCTGAAAAGAATGGGAATTGACCCTGAGGAATCTACGGACAAAAGCAAATTGCCCGGTTTTGAAGCCCTTGGTGAGCAGATAGGGGCATTCGGGGAGCGATACGACCTAAGCGATTTTGGAAACCCGCTTTCCGGAGATCCGGACAGAAACCCCTCGAGTGAAATAGGGGATGGCACTTATGATTACCCCATTACGATACGTTGGACGAAGAGAAGTTGGCACAATCCGATTACCCTTAAGCCCAAAAATAGTGGCTGGACGCGTAAGGGTAAAACGCCTCCACCTGCAGTGGATGTCTATCCGGATATGGACAGTACAACAGAAATAGAGGTCGCACCGACCCAATATCTCGGTTCTAAATTCACACCATTTCCCGGACAGAAAGATAAAATTCGTGACGGCGATGGCGAAGCGATAAAGGTAGTGGATATAGGCGTAGATGGACTCCGTAAACCCCAAATCGATAAAAAAATGAAACGCACCCGTTCCAAGCCTAAGAGAAAAGGCATGGAAGGACGGTTCAGAACCCTTCTCAAAAACTATAGTTATGATTGGAGCGATATGAGTCCTGATCATGTGCAAGATCTCGGCTGGGACGGTCCCGATGCAGTTGACAATTTATGGCCACTTTATAGAGATATGAACGCTGGCATAGGCAATAAGATCTATAACCAAACCGTAGAGTATATAGAAAATGGCCAAATCAAGACCAACAGACCATACTACATGGTCGGTAAGTGGTTTATCATCAAATCATGGGGAGACATTGAATAAAACATACAAATAATACGAAATAAAACATAAAGATCATGGCAACAAAAAAGAGTTTCACGCCCAGCAAAGCCCACCAATGGAACCGGCTCGTCTGCGATGCCATCCATTGTGTCAACTTTGCGCCTACCATAGCAGCCCGGGCCTTGGCCGTGGTACATACCGCGATGTACGATGCATGGACGAACTACAACGACGGGGGCTGCGAGGTCAGCACCACTACGGGCAGCCGCCTAAAACGGAGCGATAGCGAATGCACCTCCGAAAACCGTGAAAGGGCATACAGCCACGCCGCCTTTACCGTGGCACAGGCCCTCTTCTGGGGAAGACTTCCTCCTGAAAAGAAATCCATGTTTCGCGATTTTATGTGCGACTGCGGATACGATCCCGACGACAAAAACCTGAAAACGGACAATGCCGTCGGTATCGGCAACCTGTCCGGCCTCCTGGTCCTCGAATGCCGGGCGGGCGATGCCTCGAACCTCCATGCGACCCTGCACATGGGCGGCTACTCCGATTTTAGCGGCTACTGGCCGGTCAATCCCCCCGTACCGCAGCCCATGAAATACGAAGACCGTTGGCAGCCCCAAATGCGGGACAACAAACCCCAGGAGTTCTTGACCGCCCATTGGGGCCTGGTCAAGCCTTTCGCACTGACCTGGTCGGGACAATACAGGCCCCCGGCACCTGCCAGCTGTGGCAAAGGTGATTTTAAAAAGCAGGTCGACGAGGTATTGCGGTATAGTGCCAACCTGACCGACGAAGAGAAACTGATCGCCGAATTTTGGGCGGGCATGCACGAAGACAAGTTCGTCGACGCCATCAAAGACGAGAGCCAACGCTGGGCCACCCCCCCGGAACAGTGCTCTAGGCATGCACGGTACTTGTCAAAGAAATACGGACATAAGAACGCCTACGATATCAAGATGTTCTTTCTGGTCTGCAACGCCCTGCTCGATGCCGGTATTGCGGCGTGGGACTGTAAGGTGCACTACGACTATGTAAGGCCTATTTCAGCCATCCGCAACATGTATCGGGGCAAGACCATCGAGGCATGGGGCGGGCCCTGTGAGGGCACCCAAGAGATCGAGGGGGAGAACTGGCTGCCCTACATCCCCACCCCGCCCTTTGCGGAATACGTCTCCGGCCACAGTACCTTCAGTGCGGCCGCCCAAGAGGTGCTGTCGTCCTTTTGCGAGAGCGATGATTACGGCGAAACGGCTATCATCCCAAAAGGAGGTTCGCGCATCGAACCAGGGTGTACGCCGGCCGAAGACCTGACCCTGAAATGGAAGTTGATAAGGGATGCTTCCGACCAGGCGGGAATCTCACGGCTCTATGGAGGCATCCATTTCAGGGACGGCGACCAAGAAGGCCGTGAATTGGGCCGTAAAGTGGGCTGCGAGGTCTGGAACAGGGCTGTGGAATATTTTAACGGGAAACTGGGGTAAGGATTTTAAGATAGGCGGTTGGTGGATATAGTCGGGTGTTTAAATGGAATGGGCAGACCCGGTTGATGATGGCGGTTTTAAACGATAAATTTAGTAGTGATGAAAAGTATATTTCGTAGCAGTAGACATAAGAGTTCCCATCAAGTCGGGGAAAAAAGGAAACAGAAAACCCCTTTCTTCGCAAAGGAAAGCAAAAGTCCGTTTTTCAACGCTTCCCAAGGTGTAGTGTTGCAACCCAAGCTAAAAATAGGCCGACCGGGCGACCGGTACGAAAAGGAAGCCGACCGCATGGCCGATGCCGTGGTCAACGGTTCCGCAAAACCGGATATTCAGAACATGGAGATCGGAAGCATCCAAAGGGAATCGCTCGCTACCCCAATAGAGGATGAAAAATTGGGTACTGCCGAACAACGCATGGAAGAGGATAAACTGGTACAGGAAAAACCCGACCTCAAGAAAATGGGAGACGAAGAGGAGGAAGAAATGCAAATGAAAAGGGACGAAGGAGCGGGGATGATCAATAGGATGGAAGATGAAAAGGAGGAGGAAATGCAAATGAAAATGGAGGATGAGGAAGAATCCCTTCAGACGAAAGGCTCCGGAAATACCGCTACAACGACCGGTCCTGCCATTACCCAAAGGGTAAAAAGTAGGTCGGGTAGGGGAAAGGCACTTCCCAAAAACACCCGTGACGAAATGGAGGCTTCCTTTGCGACGGATTTTAGCGATGTAACCATCCATACTGATCAAGAGGCGGCAAGTATGAGCAAGGCCTTGGGCGCGCAGGCATTTACTTATGGAAACAATATTTTCTTCAATCAAGGGAAATATGATACCTCAACGCGTGACGGCAAACATTTGTTGGCACACGAGCTGACCCACACCGTTCAGCAGAAGGGACTGCCTGAAAAAAAAGCCCAAAAAGCGAATGGCGCGTGGCGATATACACCACCAAAGGTAGTAAAACGTTCGATAGCCGAGATTCAGGCCATCGTGGGGACGACCCCCGATGGCGTATATGGATTAAAGACCAGGTCGGCGGTCATTGAATATCAGAAAATACTCAAGGCCAAAAGTCTTTATACCGATACCATCGATGGCAAATGGGGCAAAAATACCGACGCGGCACACAATCTTTTCGCGGTCGCCCCAAATGCAAAAAGACGGGGTTACAACTGTGCGGGCTTTGCCTTTAAAAAATTCAAATGGATAAATATGGTTCCCACAAAAACCATATATTCAAAGATGAAAAAACTGAAGAATTGTTCGACCCAATGCAATCCGTTCGAGTATAAATTCTGGTATTGGGAAATGGACGTTCAAGTGTTGGATACCAGAACTGGGATATTATCGAAAAAGCATAGGGATTTTCATACCGTGGGGGGGCAGACCCATAAGGATGGCAGCGACCCAAAAAGTGTAATGTCAAAAAATGGAGGGCGTCCCGTTGAGGGACCGCGGCCTCCAATGTTCTGGAAAGTGGCCTCCGGTCCGGCAATGGACATTAATGGCAACCCTTCCCCACACCTGAATTGGGTAATTTCAAACCTGGACGAACAATGTTTCTGTAGCAATAAACTGCCGTAGTCGATACCATGAAAGTCGCAGTTTTAATTTTAAGTATGGTTTTGGTTTCCGGCAATCTATCATGTAAAAAGCACAGCAAAGTGAAAAAAGAAAATGAACAGATAACCATAAAAAACGATAATGGGGATATTGTCGGTGAAATGACCCTGAAAAACGGTGCCCTTAACGGGCTGTGCATTTGGTACAATAGCAACCAAAATCCCGTTTCATGCGGACTTTTCAGCGACGGAGAACCCTATACGGGAACATTCATAGACTGGTCCAAATTCATCCCCGATTTGGAAAAAGAACCTTATAGAAGCAACCTCTATTGCAAAGATTGGGTCACGATGTTCGAAATATCACATTTGTCCACCGAGGTCAGGTACAACCATCTGATAGAAACGTATATAAATGGTCAGAAGATAGATTAAACCATGTACCATAGAATCAAATCATCCCTGACAGAGATCAAAAACCGGTTCATGAACCTGAGCGTATGATCTATGATGAATTCAAATACCTGGAAAAGTTCATCCAATATTGTTTGGATACCCATTTCGATGGCCAAAGCGGTTCTGGCGCACCCCAATTGCCGCCAATGGAAGAATGGTCGGTGCACGTACCCGATATACTATGGGAGGCCGATTTGACCAAGGACGAAAAGACCCTTTTGCTCCTTGCCCTATGTCCGCACGTATATGGCAATCTACTGGATAGCGTAATACAGGGGAAGTTGGATTCCACCGGCGATTTTCCACAGTTGGGCGGAGTGCGCGGAAAGAATTTCAGGGGATTTCTTCCCACTGGGGAGACCGTGCTTTTTTTGCTGGGGGGAACGGAACTAGAGCATCGGAAAAAGGTATACCGCTATTTCAGCGCGGACCACTTTTTTGCCGAAAACTATATCCTTTGGCTGGAAGAGGCACCGGAGGGGGAACCCATGACAAGCGGAAAACTGGTATTGTCCCAAGATTACGTTGACCTCTTTCTTCAAGGGAAGGTAAGCAAGCCCCGTTTTAGCCTCAAATTCCCGGCCGAACGCATCACCACCGAGATGGAATGGGACGACCTGGTACTCAACCCCGAAACCCAAGATCAGATCCGGGAACTACGTACCTGGTTGGCCCATGGCGATACCCTGATGTACGATTGGGGCATGTCAAAAAAGCTGAAGCCGGGCTACCGGGCCCTGTTCCATGGTCCGCCGGGAACGGGAAAGACACTGACCGCAAGCCTACTGGGAAAATATACGGGAAAGGAGGTCTATAAAATCGACCTGTCGATGGTCGTCTCGAAATTTATCGGGGAGACCGAAAAGAACCTGGCCAATCTCTTGGCCCGGACCGAAAAGACCGATAGCATCCTTTTTTTCGACGAGGCCGATGCCCTTTTCGGAAAACGGACCAGCGTTCGCGATGCCCATGACAAATATGCCAACCAAGAAGTGTCGTATCTGTTGCAGCGTATCGAGAACTATTCGGGTCTGGTCATTTTGGCCTCCAACCTAAAAAGCAATATCGACGATGCCTTCGTACGGCGGTTCCAGGCCATCATCAACTTTCCCTTGCCCAAGGCCTCCGAAAGGCTGTTGATATGGCAAAAGGCGTTTCCGAAAAAAGTGCGGTTGCACACTGATGTGGACCTCCCCGGCATTTCCCAAAAATACGAGCTCTCGGGAGCGGAAATCATGAATGTGGTACAGTTCGCCTGCCTACGTGCACTACAGGTCGGCAAGGAAACCATCCATGGCCCCGATATCCTCAAGGGTGTGAAAAGGGAGTTTCAAAAAGGGGGCAGAATTATGCGGTAAAAAAGCCGATCCGGTGACCTCCCGTTTACCACATCATTATCCCCGTATCCCTAACCTTGTGCGAACACACGGCTCGTACTTTATTCGCATCCTGTCCCAAACTCACCATTCCATCACCAATGACGCGTTTTTAATAAGTTGAGCAGTATTACGTACCCCGAATTTCGCAATCAAATTTTTGCGGTGCGTTATGGCCGTATGGTTACTGATACATAACATACCCGCGATTTGTTTAGACGAATATCCATCGGCAATGAGTTCCAATACTTCCTTTTCCCGAGGAGATATCCGGTCGAAACGCTTACCATAATTGTTTTGATAATGCTTATCGCGGCTCAGTAACCGTTCGATTCGTTCCCTTTCCGAAATATCGAAAAGATAGTTTATCGCCAAGGTGCAGTCCCGTAGCCGATAAAGGACGATTTCGTGACGGACCAAAATGCTGCTTTCGTCGGCATCGTTAATATGATATTTCAGGCTTATCGGTTTCCGTTCAGTCGCTACCGACAAAAAATTCCGTATCCGGTTTCTAATCCCGGGCGACTCGTGGTACGCCACGTTCGTAAACCATAGGTTCCACCCTTCAAGGAGGATTTTTTTCGCCTTGTTTCCCAATTTTTGTCTCAAGGTTCTGCTGAAATACAGAAAGCGTTTTTCCTCGACCTGGTATATGGCAAGCAGAAGACCCGGCGAGGTATTCTCCGCATCGGAAATTCCGGGAATTTTTGATAGGAATGCCCTGGCCCCCAAGGAGGTTATTCTTGCTGTGGATGGATACTCCGTGTCAATCATTCTGGGGCGGCGGTTTGACTTAAAGATAATTGAACTTACATCGAATATAGTTTGTTTTTGTATGGATTGTAGGATTTATTGTATGGATAGTAGTTGGCGTATGGGTAGGAGAGGGGTGCAGCGGCATCCCAAAGTTCAGGACTCAACTAGTTGCCCTTCGCATCGATTGTGGTGCAGTATGACAAGCTTTCGATAGGGCTAAGCGTGTCGAGATGCTTAAATTTCCTCGTTGTTACTGCTTCTGTCAAGAAATAGGTTTCGATAAGATCGTTGCATTCTTTTTTTGCGAATTGCGAAAAACTGCTTTTTCTTTCACCGGTAATTTTAATCCGGTCAGAAACGGGGACTGTGCTTCGAAATCTATAAAAATAGTGTAGCATCATCTTGACCATAATGAACCTAAACGTCTCTCTCTTCCCTTCTTTCTTTCGTGGAAGGACACTAATCTGCAACGGTAGTAGGTTTTGACCAATTCAATACATTTTATCGAGGACTCAACCCGTTGCGATCCTTAACGTCCAATAAAAATTGGTGCTAAATGCCGGTCCAGTTCCGAATATAGGGTATTGAGGTCAAAGGGGCTGTCCGAGGGATTATCGGATTAGGCCTTTGCACAAAAGCATTTATCCTATTATAGTTTCAATAGATCCGTTGCATTGGTTACATATATTTTTTTAAGGACATCGGTAGGTAAAGAGAGTCCAACATTGGCCTGACCTCTGATCAAAACGGAATCAGACGTGCTCAAATAAGTATGCAATCTGTCATAATCAGAAGCCAGTTCCTCTCGTTCAGCTGCAAGTTCCTCGGAATCTAAGTTAGCTTGGTCACCACTATTTCCGAAGTCCGTTCCGAATAATATACGGTCTTGGTATTTCTCAAAAAAGGCTCTTACTTTTTCAGATTCTTGAGTGGCGAGATCTCCAAATCTGGCGGCCAGTTCCACTTTCATGTTCGGATATTTGTCTAACCGCTCTGCCACCATATCAACGTCATGGGACATACTTCCAACGTGAGCGCACAGAATCTGTAGATCGGGATTATTTGCTATCCAATTGTCCCTAGCAGCTATGATGGTTTCATAGGAAGGAATCTTGGGGAAATTAAAGGCATGATATTCTGGATGATCGCTATAATAACCAAAATGGGGACTATTGGGATTTAGGGGTCTCCAGGCTTGTAGTGGTTCTGCTATATGCGCCATTACCGGTATATTCTGTTCCTTTAGAAAATCCCAGATTGGCTGTAGCCTGGGGTCGTCTATCTGAATGTATTTGTCCGACTTGTCTTTTGTCACCATTCCAAAATTTTTCCACACTTTCACCATTTTGGCCCCTTCGGCAATTTCTTTCCTGAGGCGCGCAATTTCTTTTTCTGCGAAATCAGGGGTATCGATTCCTACGCCCATCAAAGAAGAACATAGCCAAAAGAGGTTAGGGTGCTTGTTCGCCAAAGCAACATAGTCCTTCCAACTTCGCTTAACCTTTGCAGAGTCTGAAACGTTGTGTTTGGCAACATCTACCAAAACCGTTTTCATTTTGCGCTCTTTCATGAAGTCATTGAGATAATTACGGTCATTGTGAAAATGGGTGTGGACATCTATGATTTCAATCTCATCGAGTTCAGTGGTAGCCTTTGTTTCGGCTCCTGTTTCGTCATTAGCGTTTTTTTGTTTACATGAGAAAAGAACGAAAATGATGAAAAAAAGAAAAATTGCTCTCATTTTTAAAGGACGTTAGCGGTGAATATTTGATTTAAATATAAACTTTCTTCTCTTATATTTAATACTTTTTTACTGAATATGGGAATTCGATAGAACGATGATAATGATTCAATTAGCTTTGGCAACTTTATCATTTTTCTCGGCTGTGACTTTCACTTTGATTTGATACGTTTAATATTTCCAAATATTCCGATTATCAGGTGTATATGTAAAAAAGGCGGTTTATCTAATGGTCTCAAATCAGTTTTTTGCCACATAGACCTACAAATTTAAATCCGCCAAAGCAGACTACTGGTCCATCAAAGAACGATCGACCGTAGCCTTAAACTCCGTGGCATAATCCGTTTCCCCACCCATCAACTGGGTATAGCCGATAACGATAAGGTTGTTGGTAGGGTCTATCCAAAATTTGGTTGCGGCGGCACCGCCCCAGCTATATTCTCCCGTATCGAGCCTTACCGTTCCGGAGAGTCCGTGGCCCATTCCCGGTTGTTTCTCAACTTCGGTCGGAAATTGGTCGGTCATTATCAACTCAACCGCTTTTTCCGACAATACACGTTTGCCGTTCAATTCCCCTTTGTTCAGGAGCATTCGGCAAAATTTTTCATAATCGCCCAAGGTCGAAAACAAGCCTGCTCCACCTAATAATAATTTCGGTGGTTCAGTAACTTCGAAGGTCATGCCCTTTTCAGGCGTCTTTATTTTGCCCTCTTCATCATGGGTGTAGATTAGGGCCGTTCGATCCATTTTTTCTTCGGGAACATAAAATGCGGTGTTATCCATTTCTAACGGATCAAAAATTACCGATTTGAAATAGTCATCCAACTTTTTGCCAGAAATTACTTCCACGATATAGCCCGCCACATCGATACCCAGACCATAATTATATTTTGTGCCCGGCTGGAATTTTAAGGGTACCGTAGCCAATTCCTTCGTCATTTCCTCAATGGTCCAGTCTTGCCCCATAAATTGTTTGGTAGCGTAAATGGAATCCGTGTAACTCTTCTCCCATCCGTAGGGGATGCCCGAAGTGTGGGTCAATAAATGACGGATGGTCATCTCATTTTTTTGCGGCTCCGTACTGTGCTTGCCATCGACTTCTTTGTATACCTGAGTTTGAGCGAATTCGGGAATGTATTTAGAGACTTTATCGTCCAAACTTAGTTTTCCTTGGTCGTAAAGCGTCATGATTGCCGTGGCGGTAACGGGCTTTGTCATCGAGAAAATACGGTATAAGGAATTTTCTTGGGTCGGCGTATTATTGGCGACATCGATATGACCGTATTTATCGTCATAGATGACCTCGCCATCTTTGATCACCCTCATAAAGGTACCTGGTAACTTGCCCTCGTCCACATGTTTATGCAGTCTCTCGGTGGCCGCGGCCAGGGAATCGGAGGATATGCCTACCGTTTCAGGTTTAACGATATTGGTGGTTTCCGATGTATTGGCATTGGACTTACAAGATGTGGCCAGTACCAAAATGGCCAATCCAGATAAAAACTGATTTAGGTATTTTTTCATGTTCTACTTTGTTCTATTATTGAAATCGTTTAGATTTTTTCTTTCACTTGTTTACGAAGTCTCTGAAGCGGTTTCAACTAAAAAGTTTAATGAGCTATTTTTTTTGAGGTTCCCTTTTACAATTCTTTTTTCCTTTCGCCGGTAACTTTATATTGGGTATGTGCCGGGCCTGTCATACCGGTAAATGTATCTTCCTTAAAGTTCAAGCTTGACTTAAAAGTCTCCCCTTGCGGGGTCACTTCAAAATTAACGGTATGGGCTTCTTTTATCTCCAGAGATTTCATGGTCCATGATTGACCGTCGCTACTGACTACTTTCCCGGCCAGTTTCCCCTTTTCTTCGGCGAAGTTCAGGGTTCCTGTCAAGGGCCCTTGATCGGTCGAGACATTATACTTCCAAGTTCCGATAAGTTCTTTTTCGTTAAGTTGGGCGAAGGCCTGGGTTACAAATCCTAAAAACATACATACAAATACTAACTTCTTCATGATAGATCGATTTTAAATGTTAATTATTAATGTTCTTGTTTATTATAATTATTGGGATAAATCGAAGATCCGCATCAAGGTAATTCATTTTTACTGCTTCAACCCCGCTTTACTAAAAATATACTCCGGTATTTCGGTGTTGAATTCTATTTGGGTCACGATGAAATCGATGCCTTTGCCGTCTTTGAGCACGTCTTTATAGTTCATGGCCATGGGATACCAGCAGCCGTCTTCTTGCTGTACATCGCTGAGCAACAACCTTTTTTTAATAATTGTCCGCTTTTGGCATACATCTCTTATTTTTAAGGTACGAGCCGTTCTTGGTGTACCCACATTTTCTGTTTTTCGTAGGTGGCATCATCCACTTTGGCGTTGAGTTCAAGTATTCAGACATTTCAGTCGTCCATGGTCTTTTCGCCAATGATTTCCACATCGTACATTTCATAGAGTTTTCGATCTTCCATCGCATCTTCGTACGACCTATCGGATCCCCATGACGGACTGCCGCAACATATGCCCCGAAAGCTGAATGGTACGGTCGGTGGAGGTGGTTAGGCCCAATCTCCCTTTGCAGCTATTGGATCATCATAGGGAAAAAGGGTTTAGGGAAATACTGCATACCGTTTCCCAAGTACAGATGGGTGAAAAACAGGCCCGATTGCTTCGAAAGGGCGTCTATGCCCTTGGCAATCTATTGGGAAGCAAAAAGCCCACAGAGGAAGAGATCTTCAACGGATTTAAGGATGAACTTACCGATTACTCGAAGTTCAAGGGCAGGAAGAGATCAAACGCATTGAAAACGTGGGACTAGAGGAAGACAGCCCTATGTGGCATACCCGAAACGTCTGGTTTGTTCTCTTATTATTTTGCAGGAATCCGGATTTCGGACGTGCTGCAAATGAAATGGGCCGATTTGATGGACGGCCGTCTCTATTATACCATGAACAAAAACGAAAAGCCGGTAAGCCTAAAAATTCCCGATCAGGCCGAGGAGATATTAGGTTTTTACCGACCGTTGCGCCAGTCAAATGCCGGTTATATTTTTCCCTATCTGAAAAAAGCGAATCCCAATAGCAAGCGAGACATATTTGTAAAGACCCGCAGTGGAACCGCTGTACTTAACAAATATCTAAAAGAGATTGCCGAAAAATGCGGGATTACAAAAACGCTTTCCAACCATATTGCCCGCCACTCTTTTGGTAATATTGCAGGGGATGCCATTTCGCCCCTGATGCTGCAAAAACTGTATCGGCATAGCGATTTAAAAACGACCATCATGTATCAGGCAAATTTTATCCATAAAGATGCGGATGATGCCTTGGATGCTGTTTTGAATTCTTAAAAAGGTTATTGAACTCGTCTTGAGTTCATCTTTTACCTGCGAATTTCGCATTTTGTGTCCTGATTTTGCCATTTTTGGCTTCATCAGACCACAAAAGCCTTCATTCTCGGTTCCAAACATCAACTCAAGACGAGTTCATTGTAAAATTTTTAAAAATAAATGAAATTTACAGGTTGGATTATTGATATTTGCTATTTTAGCATTTAATAATAATTTTAACACAGCATCAATTAATAATTATCACACATCTTCTAATAATAATTTAAGCACAACATCAGTTAATAATTAACGTCCGATATTGGACTTAGGTTATGCCTAGAAATTTATGAAGGCGTATCCGCAAAATTAAAATATTAAAATGGCAACACCGGGAGAAAAACTAGCGGAATCATTGGAAAGGCTCAAAGCACTACAAGATTCGGGCATCGTTGCTATTAAGGCCGATGATCTGTCCAGGGTGCATAAAGAGAGATTGATTAAAAATGGATTTATAAAGGAAGTAGTTAAAGGATGGTACATCGGCACACCGCATGACGAACAACAAGGCGATAGTACCTCTTGGTTTACCTCCTTTTGGGACTTTTCCGCAAGATATTTACAAGATCGCTACGGAGAGGATTACTGTATTTCGGCAGAGCAATCTTTGATGTTCCATGCCGGAAACAATGTTGTGCCAGGGCAATTGATCGTAAGGTCTACCAAAGGCAACAATTCAGTTACAAAATTACTATTTGGTACTTCGATATTCGTTATGAAATCGCCCTTGCCAGATGTAGCGGAAATCGAAACCCGCAACGGAATACGAATTGTTAGTCTAGCTTCTTCCATAGTGCATAGTACTCCGTCAACATTCACGAAACAATCCATTGATTCGAGAACCGCACTTATGATGATACGGGACGCATCCGAATTGCTTCCAATCTTACTCGAAGGCGGACACTCCACCATTGCCGGAAGACTGGTCGGCGCGTATCGAAATCTGGGACAAGATAAAATTGCAGACGAGATTTCAAAAACAATGATAGCTGCCGGATATGATGTCAGGGAAACGGATCCGTTCAAAGAACCGTCTCCGATAAAATTTGACCCAAGAGAACGATCTCCGTATGTAAATCGAATAAAATTGATGTGGCAAGAAATGAGGGAAGTTGTAATTGCAGCCTTTCCAAAAGCCCCAGGCATTCCTGATGATTTGAAATCATACATGGAAAAAATCGATGAAATCTATGTAACCGATGCCTATCATTCGTTATCCATTGAAAAATATAAGGTAACTCCGGAACTGATCGAGCGCGTTCGAAGTGGAGAATGGAATCTGGAAGATAATGAAGCAGACTTGAAACAAAAAGATGCCATGGCCGCTAGGGGGTACTGGTTGGCATTCAACGCGGTCAAGAAAAGTATTCAGCGAATTTTCGAAGGAGAGAATCCGGGGAAGGTCACAGATGAAGAACACGGTGATTGGTACAGGGAATTATTTGGTCCCAGCATTACCACTGGAATATTAAAACCTTCGGATTTGGCAGGGTACCGAAATGCCCAAGTCTATATTGGTCAGTCCATTCATACCCCGATTAATGTGCACGGTGTACGGGAAGTAATGCCCTTGCTCTTTGAGTTGCTGGCATCTGAAAAAGTGGCTGGCGTACGTGCGGTACTGGGACATTTTTTCTTTGTGCACATACACCCCTATATGGATGGAAACGGTCGTATGGGTCGTTTCTTAATGAACGTGATGCTTATCTCAGGGGGGTATCCATGGACTGTAATTCCGATAGAAGAAAGGGACAGCTATATGCAGGCACTTGAAAGTGCGAGTGTTGAAAATAATATCGAACCTTTTGCCAAATTTATGGCGTATCTCGTAGATGCCGGTTTACAGGGAAAGCCGATAGCGAAGAAATTAGTATGAAAGTATTTATCCAAGAAATTAAACTACCGTTCAAGCACATTCATTCGGACACAACGCAGGGGATGCCATTTCGCCCCTAATGTTGCAAAAACTATATCGACATAGTGATTTAAAAACGACCATCATGTATCAGGCAAATTTTATCCAGAAAGATGCCGATGATGCGTTGGATGCGGTTTTGAATTCTTGAATTCCAAATCCATTATACCCCAATTAACCATAGTATGTTACCAGCAACTTCTAATCTGAAACTCAAAAGTCTCTAACCTACATATTCTGTTTGCGATAAGCTACATAATTTGTAGTATATCGCAACTATTTTATTGGTCATCCTTTAAGAGATTGGATACACCATGGACGAACCGACATAGGATCTATGGAATTTTTGCTTCACGCTTGCCTGCTCCACTTGAAAAAATGATTTCCAAGGTGCATGCTTCTGCCATTGTGCGATGTCCGGTCTGGGTATCATATATCGCTCTCCAATTCAAGATTTATAGCCACTTTCCATCCATTGTCAACTGCCCCCGGTCTGCCCTTGTCAAAGGTGTTCAGTAAAACGGGATAATATCGGTTATTTACTAAGTAGGTCATTATAGGGTTCAGCAATTCGCTTTCAGGCTGTAGATACTCGATCAGAAAGCCCAAGCGCTGTAAAACACTTTTATTTGGATACCATTTTAAGAGTTCTTGCAAATCTGACAGTTGCACTTCTTCAAGAAGCTCTTCGATATTGGCCAACATTCTATTTAGACCGCCCAATTTCGTTTGATGATAAATCAGATCCGCAATGGTCAAAATAGGATCCGAGACATTAAAATATCCGGCATCCGATTTTTTACGAATGATATTCGATTTTGGCCAATTGGAAAGTGTAAAAAATTGGATGTCCATACCTCCTTTTGAGATGGATAACAAAGCAGGCTTTGTGGTAAAGACGTATTCTTTTTGAATTTGTTGATGAGATGCCCCATGAAACTTTGCCGCGGAGAACCCTCCCAAATAATATTCCCTATTGAGATATTTAAACAATTTGTGTATGTAAAGTTCAATCGGAAGTTTCCCTTGGGTGGCATACCTAGGGGGTATTATCAAATAGAAATTTTGCCGTAAGGCAATTAACTCCTTTTTGGAGGTTAAATAGGTTACTTCTTTTTTGATGGCAGTGGTGGGTTTACCAATGGCACCCCTTAGCTCATCCCAAGTAAAGGAGTATTCTTCCCTTGATAAACAGACTTTTATGTATTCGGATACATCCAACCTTAGTAAAATTTCGAGTAAATTACCATTTTTTGGGGATAAACTCGAATTTTTACTAAAAAAATTCAAAAATAAACTCTTCTTGTTGTTCCTATTCCTATTTAACATCGAAAGCTGAAAAGCATATGGCAGACCAAACTACTAGATTTAAGGTATCACAAAATGTGATACCTCTTTGGTCAAAGAGCCATTTATAATCTCATGCCGATTCCTCTCTTTTTGTTCGGAATTTCCGTTTTAAGTTTGAGGACAAAAGACCAAGCGACCGAAGAAGAATTGTCCGCCTGCGTTTTGCTGCCCAACACTTTTCGAGATTTTCCGAATTTAGAATAGCCAAATTCTATTATGAATCGACGATTTTCAAAACCCCTTCATTGCTTTCGGTAAAGGCGTTGCTTGCCCGTAAAACAACTTCCATCGCCTCCATGTTGTTTCCTAAAAGAGTGTCGCTAAATGCCTGTGCACGCTCTAACATCCTGATATAAACTTTAGGGTCGTTGTTTCTTGTCAATCTCCGTAATCCTCCTAAATAATCCTCGCGATAGACGGTGGGGACAATGATTTTGGTCTGATCGACCGTGGATAGTTCAGCGTTCATCATTACGCGCGCGATACGGCCATTGCCGTCCAAAAAAGGATGTACTTCGCTTACGACGAACATCATATAAACAGCCTTTGCAAAAGGATGTGTCAATGCTTTATAAAAGTCAAAGCTCTGTAACAATGTGCCTCGTACCAGTTCCATATCAACGAATGTTGTGTCGCCTGCCTGATTGTTCTTATCCTTGAATTTGCCGGGTTTTTTATCGGTGCGCGCGCTGAGTAGAATTGCATGGCGGTATTGAAGAATTTCTAAAAAATTCTCAGCGGAGTATGGAACTATTTTCATTTCCCGTTTACTGGAAACCAATTGATAGGTTCCTAGCACATCGTGCGAATCTTCGTTTCGTGCAGGTAGGGGCTGCTGAGTGGCGATTACTTGCTTTGCTTCGTTAATCTCAAAAACGGTGCCTTCGATATAGTTGGAAAAGTAACTTTCGTAGAACGCAAAATTTCGATATGCCTCCGTACTCGTATTCTGTTCCTCACGGTATTTGAACTCTTGTTGTTTCAATTCCCTAAAAAGGATTTCGAATAATTGCATACGGGCAGGGTCATAAGGACTGTTTATTGCCCGTGCCTTTGCCACGGGCGATTTCAGCTCTCTGGCAGGTCGTGTGGCCAATAAGGCACTTATAATTTTATTGAGCTTCTTGAACTCCTTCTCCATTCCCAATTCTTTGGAAATATCCCTGGCACGGTCACGAACTTGGTTGAGTTCATCTTCTCCATTAACGCGGATGATTTTTTCTAGTTTTTCCTCTATTTGAGGATAGGCAAGCGTTTTGGAATCCGCACCAGTCTGTCGTGAAACCTGAAGGTTTTCGAGCAAGGCACGTTCTCGTTGCGAAACCATCAACGCTCCTGAGAAAGAAGTGTCGCCCTCGATCGCTTTTGGTCCATCCATAAAACGTATGGTAATGCCGGGAAGTTGTATTTTTTTAGTGTATTTATAGGTCACGAAGATTTGGTCGTTTGCCGTTGGAGCGAACTCGAAAGCAGATCGATGGCTTAATATGGCATCGGGATATAAATTTCCAAGAATAGGAAACAGGTTACGGCGTATAATAGCTGCCGGGATATCTTCAAGATTCGAGGTGTAGATTCTTGGTGCAATTTTGCGTACGATACCTTCGTCTTCCCACTTTGATATCCTACGGGAAGTTACCGAGTCTGGCGAACCATAGATGATTTCTTGCAGATGTAAAGGCGTATTTTTTTCCACTATAACTATTTTAAAGACAAAATTGCAAAATATTTTCCAATATAACCCATTTAAAGTAAAATATTTTCTACTGTAATCGTTTCTATGTCCTTCCAATAAAACGCTGACGATTCGTTTTGGGCAAAATACTTTCTAGTATAGCCTACTTTTAGCAAAATATTTTCCAACACAAGACTTATGGTATCACAATTTGTGATACCTAATCAGGCAAATGGTAATAGTTGAATTTGTGCCGGTCTTTCTCTTTTCTTAGTCTAAAGTTTCCATCTTAAGCGTAATCATCGCGTAATTTCTTTTCATGTATTTTCATCTGTTTTCAGATTTGGAAATACCAAAAATCATTTGTTATATTGGCAATCTATGAACGTAATCTGTATAGAAGAAAAAGCATTTTTGACCCTAATTGGGGAAGTTATAAAGTATGTCAAATCCGAAATAAAACCTGTCATTGCAGATAAGTGGGTCGGCAAAAAAGAAGCGATGCAGATGCTGAGAATAAAATCTCCTACCACCTTACAGAAATTAAGGGATGAGGGCAAGATCAGGTTTTCGCAGCCCGAAAAGAAACACATCGTTTACGACCGGGATTCCATCATCGAATATCTTGAAGCACACGCCAAAGAGCCTTTTTGATGACAACTAATTTCTTCATGTCAAATCGGAATTACTAACTCCATAGATTATACGCTTTCCCATTATATATCATTTAGCGATAAACCCCAATTTTTAGGGTTTATCGCTAAATGAAATGTCAAAAGGATTCTACTTTTTGACCATTTGTTTCTAGGACATATTGTGCCCAAGCTCCTGGGGAAGTCATGCAATCCTTTCACTCCAATCCTCCCGAGCGGACGACCTTCGCCCGCCCGCTTTCGGTCGTCTTTCCGTTCCAGTTTTGAACGACAACCTCGCGGCCGCACAAAAGCCCAAGCGGTAAAAAAACCGCTTGCCCTTTTCTCCCCCTGCCCACAAAAAACCTGAATATTCCATATTTCCTTAATTTTTTAAAGACCATATTAGACCGGATAGATTTCGTTTTTGTACCCAAATAGTCTCATATGGTTCGATATGATTTTACGAGTCAAATAATAGATAATAAGTTAGTTATATTCAAATTCTATATACTGTATTTATCCACGAAGGTGGATAGCAAGTGATGTTTTGCACAGCGCAAAACTGCCTACTTCTACGAAGTGAAATCCGATTAAAATCGAGATAAAAAATGGCTAGCAACAAAGGTGGTAGAAAACGATTGGGGGACAAGAAAAGGATGCATGCCATTACGCTTAGGTTCAACGGCACGGAACTGGAAAAAGTAAAGACCATATTGCAATCCTACAATCTTGATTTTGGAAAAAGGGGAACTGTCGGTCCGTTCCTGAGAAAGCTTATTTTGAACAAAGAAACTGTAAAGGAAAAACGTATTCCCGACGGTATCTCGAACCTTAGTTACCAGATCAATAAGATAGGCACCAACATCAACCAACTGGTCAAGGTGGCCAACCACAAGAACATGCGCAGTCCGAACTCGAACCTCGAACGGGAGATGGAAAAGACCAGTGAACTGATGCTCGAACTTATCGAAATCATAAACGTCAAGAACCAAAAATGATAGCAAGGGTACTTTATCGGAAAAGCGTACAGGGCGTGCTGAAGTATGTATTGGGAAAAGAAGAAAGTACAATACTCGGGTTCCAGAATACGTATTCCGATACCAGTACCGACATGAAGTTTTTCGGCAGGGTATTGTATCATCTTGGCAATCGTCATGATTCAGAAAAAAGATATCTACACGCTTCATTGAACCTTCCCCGTGGGGAGCACTTGAACGACAGGGACTTCTTTGAACTCTCCAAAAGTTATATGGAACACATGGGCTATGGCGAACAGCCCTATGTCGTTATCCGTCATCATGATACCAAGCACGAACATGTGCATATCGTCTCGTCCACCAAACAGGAAGACTGCTTGCAGATCAACCTCTCCAACGATATCAGAAGGAGCATAGCCATCCAGAAATACCTCGAAAAAGAATTCGGACTTTCCCCATCGCCCGCTACGAAACTGACCAAGGAACTTCCCAAATACGAGATGCCCGAATTCAGGAACCGCGACATTAACGGGGTCAGGTTCTATATACAGGACATCGTGAACATCGCCCTGCAAAAGTACAAGGTGCGCAGTTTTAAGGAACTGGCCGGGCACCTCAAAGACCATCATATCGAATTAAGAACCGTTGAGCGAAACGGTAGGATAGGAGTGTCTTACGGTGTTGCCATAAAAGATGGCTACAAATCGAGATTTATTAACGGCTATACTGTGCACCCCCAATTAAGCGGCCCAAAACTGCAAAAGGTGTTCGAACAGAACTAAAGCTCAAAACTGTTGCCGATGGTAAAAAAACGGCTGGAAAAACAATTGGAGACTACCTACGGACTTTTCCAGAGCATAAATCTCGAACAGTTGCCCGACATTCTGGAATCCTATCAAAATCTGGATTGTAAAATAGAATATGACGAGCAAGAAAACCCCGTGGATTTTACCATCTATGACAAATCGGGATACGTTCTTAGAAGCGACGAAATCGCACCTTATATCCCAATCCGCAAGAACCCCGAAAAGTTCAAGACTGGAGACACTCAGATTAATGCGGAAAGTAAGCAGCTAAAACTGGAACTTCAAAAGTGCATCAAGGAGGCATATGAAAACACCTATCGAAATTCGGGGAAGAAGTTCCTTTTTTCTAAACATATCGATAGGATAGGCATAAAACCACTGGCCAAGGAAATGATAAAATTGGAACGTTTCCTGTTCTTGGAGAAATACCTGCCTACCGACGATAGGAGTTTGGGCAATAGGATACAGGAACATTTCCACTACGTAAAGGACAAACTTTATGTTGCGGAATCGGTCAAGGAAGAACAACGATTAAAAGGCAAGGTCGAACTCATAAAACAGGCGAGCGACAGGCAGTTGTTCGATACGCCAAAAGAACGGGAGATTCTTTTCGAGCTCGTTCGAAGCCTTGGCATCGATTACGGTCGGGGCATGCTCCGATTTTCGAATTCCCATCGACATCGGGTCAAACTGAACATGGGCCAAATACCATTGCCTAAGCAAATCGATTTTTATGCTTCTCCCGGCTTTATCCAAGAAAACGAAAAAGTATTGGACGGACAGCTGAACGACAAGCCCGAAAAGGAAATCCGCCCAAGCCCGACGGCCATATTCCTGCCGTGGATGTTCCCGAACCTCTATGGGGCCATGAGGCAAAAATATAGAGAACGGTTCGAACGGTTGAGCCTTAAGTCGTATTGCCAATATGCGGAGGGCAAACAGGTATCCTTCGAGAAATCCCCGAAGGACTGCATAGAATTTTTTAACACCAGGGGAGGAAAGGCATAGGTATGGGCTAACATGATGAAATTCAGAGATAGGGTTTGGATAACGAATCCTGAGGCTTTACGGATACTTTTAATGTGCCAGCTAGTTGTGGCCTCAACAATGATGAATCGAGGGTAAACTTAAGGTGGGGTCTTGAAATGGTAATGAAAGGGTGTTTAAAAAAATCAGTAGGACACACCATAGGTATTTATGGTAAGCCCGTCATTGTACATTTTGCTTTCGCGAAGTTCAAGTTGACCGGTGTTTTTTGACGCACCAAACATGGTGATGCCGTCACCTAAAATCAATGGGTTCAACTTGATTTTTAACACGTCTATCATTTTGTGTTCCAACAGCCAACCGGCAAAAATACCGCCCCCGCAGAGATAAATGTCGGTTTCCGAGGATTGCTTTAGCTTTTTTATAATGTCGAGGTCATAGTCGCAAATAGTCAGTTGATCACTTTGATCCTCGAAATTTAGCGTCTTTGAAAATATATAGTGTTGCATGTGCGGATAGGCAGGTTGGCCCGGCTCCAATCCGAATTTGTAACCGAACTCATAGGTTCTACGGCCCATAATGACTGTTTGGAAGTCCTTCAAATCGGCCAAATATTGATTTACCCCTTCTCCCGCTGCGGTAAAATCGCTGGCGTCCTCGTCTGGCCCAGCGATAAAACCGTCAATGGAGGTGGCAACGTAATAGATGATTTTTTTCATAGCATTTACCCTTCATTTAGTAGCGCACCCCGATGCTCGTCCCAAAATTTCCCGTTTTTGAATACGGCCTTTTTGGAGATGCCTTCTTTGACAAATTCGTTCTTTTCCAAAACGCGCATCGAACCTACGTTGTATTCGAATATTCCGGCATATAAACGAACTAACACCAATTTGTCGAAAGCATACCTTGTCAAAAGTCCCACGGCTTGGGTAGCGATGCCCTGGCCCCAAAACGGTTCGCCGATCCAATAGCCGATCTCGGCAGATTTTCGATACACATCTTTCTGGAGAATTAAACCGACCAGTCCGCAGAGTTCGCCGTTGTAATCGACTGCAAAAACCTTTTCCGTATCGCTCTGGCTTTGCTTTTCAATAAATTCCCTGGCATTTTTTTCGGTATAGGGGTGACCGAAAGCGTCCCGTACATTATTCCAGATCTTTTTGTTGTTGGCTAGTCGGGCCATGGTGCTGACATCCGAATGTTTTAACGCCCGCAACTGTACACTTGCCTTTTGCATACCTTAAAGTTAGTATTTGTTTGGTTGCTGTAATCCGTTCAATGTTCTTCAAGGAATTCCATGACCGCCCGATCCGCATCCCCGGGGTTTTCAAAATACAATCCGTGGGAGGAATTTTTCAAGGTCACCAATTCACTGTTGGGCAGCAAGCCGTCCAGTTCCCTTGAAATTTCCACCAGCCATTGTGGGGAGCGATTGCCGACCAACAACAATACAGGAACTTTCAACGATTTTATTCTTGAGGGATCCAACCGCAAAAAACTCTCCGTAATGGCCGATCCCCAGAGTTCCAACAGATTGTCCATCCATGCTTGCCTGCCCTCTGGCGGTACTTGGGCCAATCGAAAGTCTGCGCCCATCACTCCCTGAACGAAATGTTCCAGACCTTCTTGATTTCTATCGGCCCTGAAATCATCGGCCGCCGGTCTGAGATTGTTTACCATGAATGCATTGAAACTCTCTTGACCCTTTTCGGAATTTTCGACCAAAGAGGCTGCCGGGGGTTCGCCCAGCACCAATGATTGTACTACCTCAGGATGGTCCAAGGTCATGGTTAGGGCAGTTAATGCCCCGTATGAATGCCCGACCAAATGTACCTTCTCAAAACCGAGTTCCTGAATCAAGGCGTACAGATCATCGGCATGGATACGTACGGAATAATCGACCAAACTGTCGAACTCCTGTTCATTCGGCCAAGCATAGCGGCGACTGTAGGATACGACATGGTAGTTTTTCGAATAGGGTTCCATACGGGAAATCCATGCCCGGTAATCGCCGATGGTGCCATGAATGAATATGAGGGGTTCGCCTGACCCTTGTTCAATGTAGTGGAGATCTTCTCCGCGGATGTCGACCGATTTGGGCTGGTCGACCGACCTGCCTTCCGTTTGAGTTTGTACCCGTATATTGTGCGTTTTACAGCCCACGAAGACCACTAAAAGCAGTAGTATCTGAATCAATTTTGAGATTTTCATAACGTTCATTTTAGTGTTCATTCATTGCTCAAGACATAAAGCCTTTGTGCACATCGGTTAACCTTTATTTGAAGATGTTGGATTCCACTTGAAGCTTTCACCTTTCCTTTCGACCTTTCCAATACCTGGAAATGGCAAATGACATGAAAATAAGGTCAAGTTTTCCTTTACCGCCCTGTTTAAGGTTTCCTTTCTCACTTGAACCGCATTTTCCTTTGAATATTCATGGCTCATAGCCCAATCGGGGTATTCGAAATGTAATTCGTGACCAAAAGTATCTCCGACATATAACATTTCTTCACCATCGGATCGAATCATTAAATGGATGTGCCCAGGCGTATGCCCGTAAGCTTTTAGAACTTTTATGCCCTTTGAGATTTCTTGCCCATCCTGGGTCGTTTCTAATTTTTCCTCGATGCTTTTCAGTCTTTGGGCCTCCCATCCGGATGCCTCTTTCAGTGATTCATATTCCTTGCGATCCATATAAAAAGTTGCATTCGGATAGCGAATTTCACCATTTTCATTGCACACTCCCCCAAAATGATCAAAGTGCTGGTGGGAAATGACCACTTTTTTTATGTCGTTGGGGTCAATCCCCATTTCGATCAATTTATGCCTTAGTCTTCCTGCCTGGTCGCCTTGTTCCTTGGCCATATCGCCGGCACCGGTATCGACCAATATCAATTCTTCCCCCGTATCGATCAAGAGGAAATGTAAGGAAACCTTGATATTCGTCGGGCTAAGGTTAAACTCTTTCGCTTTTTGGTTAAGGACAGCAGTAGGGGCCCCGTGGAACAGAAGTTCCAAGGAGGCATAGGGCCAAATGCCATCAATTATTGAATAGCACTTGAACTTTCCGACCTTGAACGGGAATATTCCTTCAATAAAGTGGGGAAGGCTTGCGCCGAATAGTTGAAACGGCACGAAAAGTGCGCCTCCGAAAAAGGATATGTTGGTTATGAAAGTTCTTCTCTTCATTTTGCATCTGTTTTGCGTTGGTGATCAACCGGTCATATGTTAAAATCTTGTCTGCCAACAATACAGGATCGGTAGCGGGGGTAATTATCCATTCTGTCTCATGTTTTTGATTTTTATGTTACATATTGTCCGTAATCATTCATATCATACTGTCGCCGTGAGCGTAGTCGAGAGGTTATTAGATAATATCTATCTAAAATGAGGTCTCGACTGCGCTCGACCTAACATCGAAATTGTTTAGTCGACAGATTGCGTACATTCAATTATTATTCTTTCATTTTATAAAGTGGCACACTAAATTGCGAATCCATCGTTCCATCGTTTTTATACCGCATGATTGGCAATTCTTGAGGCGGACTTTTTTTTCAACCCAAGCCTCAAGTGCCGTTAACGGATCCACGCTGTTATCGGTTATTCCAAGATTGCTAAACGCCGTACAATGGTCCATACCGGGAATGAGGAACAAACGGAAGAAATCCATAGTCTCATGTCCATAAGCCTCATAATTCTTTTTATAATAATCGACCGAAGATTGGTAAGGGATCATCGGGTCGGCCAAACCATGGTATAGCAACAATTTCCCACCCTTATCTTTAAAGGATTGCATGGAAAGATGGTTTACATTCAATAAGCTCCCCATAAACTCTAAACGCTCAGGGTCTGCGTCGAAATCAAAATCAAGTACGGAATAGCTAGCCCCTGGGTCTTCCTTGAAAATTAAATATTGGAATATTTCATTCCATGGCGTAAACTCATCAAATGGTTCCGTGGATTCCCCAAGAAACCAAAAGCCCCAAAGTGGTTCTGAACCCAGGGAAAGACCAGTAGGCAAAAGCTTTTCCCCACTCTTGTTTATGGGTCCCTCGTACCATTTTTTCAATACTTCTATTTTTTCCCTGCTCAGACAATTCGTTTTATCCTCGCAAATCAGCACTTCCGGATCAAATGCGCAATTAGAAGGATCACTGACCAGACCGTCCACTTTTCCATCCACTTTATCGCAGGCATCGTATACGGCCTTTTTGATTTTTGAAAGATCCTCCTTGGCAAGGATATCCTTGCCATCCACTCCCGTATTGGCCTGACGAAGCCAGGCAGCTAATACCGCCCAACCCGAAAAATTAAGGGCGGGCGCCTCTGAGATAATCCCATCAAAATCTTCTGGATAACGTGCGGCTTCCATAATGCCCTGCCGACCACCGCCGGAACATCCCCAGAAATAGGAAAGAAGAGGTTCTTGATTATAAAAGACCTTGATCAATTCCTTGGTAGCCCGAACCGTTTCATGAAGAGCCCTATATGCATAGTCCTTTTCTGCCTGAGGATTGTTATAGGCCCAGGTTAAATCGCGATTGCTGGATCCCCAATGACCAGAGTTCATAGTGGCCGTGGCATAGCCACGTTGCAAGGCTTTCTTTAATTTCCCCGAAATATCGGCTGGTAAGGTGCCACATCCCAATCCGCAGCCGTTCATAAATAATTTCGTGTTCCAGTCATCCACCGGAAACCGCATCAGAAAATAATTGGAGGGCATGGTATAGCCCCGTATCAATATATGTTTCGGAATGTCTTCGGAACGTTCGATCACTGCAGTAGACAGGATAACAACATCGTGTATGAAGGCCTCCTCGACCTTCGTTCTTTGTCTGTCTATTTCCTCGCCGCTCTTTTGGGCATGTAGCGGCATGAAAGTGAGAAACAGTAGTATCGGGATTAATTTTGAGATTTTCATAAGGTAGTTTTATCGGGTTATTCTTTTGAAAAAAATTACTTTATGGATTACTTTCCCCATCCTCCCTTCTTGTCTTGGCAACACTTAAAATAAAGCCTTTGATGTCGATGATGTCATCATTCGAAAGCCTATCCCCAAAATTGGGCATACCAAGACCTAGTAACGTACCATCACCTACAATTTGTTGGAAAGAATCAAAAATAGCTGGCGGGGAGTAGGTCAGGTCGGGAATAGATCCCCCGCCCGGGAACAGCATCATCTGATGACAACTGGCACAATAGCGCTGAAACAATTGTCCACCATTTTCCAATTGTTCGGGAACGGCTTCAAATTCAAGATCGACCAATTGCTTTTTTGGCTGTTCAGGAAATTCGGGCATTTCGGCATTGCCACCTAAGGAGAAGGTATACAACGTGCCTGGGTTGATCTGATCGGTGAACTTTGACCAGAGCCCCCTTACACCGCCCCATCCTACTAAAATGGATACATATTGCTTTCCATCGATTGCATAGGTCATAGGTGCTGCTATAATCCCGGAGTTCAAGGGAAACGACCATACCTTTTTGCCGGTCGCCGCATCAAACGCTATAAACTCCCCTTCCGCATTTCCCTGAAAGATCAAGTCGTTTGAGGCCAGTACGCCAGCGTTCCAAACTGACTTTTGCCAATAGTTCCACTTCTCTTTTCGGGCGATAGGATCCCAGGCTATCAATTTCCCAAAATTTCTATTTGCCATCGAGTCTATATGGGTCTCGTTGGACGGATCGAACCCTATTGCCGTATTCCATGACCTTGAGTCGTTCAAATGTTTCCAATTCGAGGGCTGGCCAAAGAACATACCTTCTTCGCTTGCCGGAATATAGACGAGTCCAGTTTTGGGATTATAGGCCATGGGCTGCCAATTATGCCCTCCGGAGGCAGTAGGGGAGATTTGGGAATTCATATTGGGATATCGTGCAAACTCCGATTCAACAGGCCGACCCGTTGTTTTGTCTATTTTCTTGGCCCAATTCGTATACACATAAGGTTCGGCCGAAATAAACGATCCATCGGTACGGTCCAATACATAGAAAAAACCGTTCTTAGGGGCCTGCATCAACACTTTCCTTTTCTGACCATCGATGGTCAGATCGGCGAGAATAATATGTTGTGTGGCGGTGTAGTCCCAAGAATCGCCAGGGGTAGTTTGATAATGCCAAAATAGCTTTCCATTGTCAGGGTTCAGGGCCAATATTGAAGATAGATACAGGTTGTCGCCTCCTTCGGGACTTCTTATATCCCTGTTCCAAGGTGAACCGTTTCCTGTTCCAATGTATAGCAAGTCTAGTTTTGGGTCGTAAGCCATGGCATCCCAAGGGGTACCGCCACCTCCGTATTTCCACCATTCACCCGTCCACGTCTTTGCAGCGGTTTCCATGGCCTCGTTTTCAAATCCATCTTCCGGATTTCCCGGTACGGTATAAAACCGCCATTGCTGCGCTCCTGTCTTTGCATCATAAGCGGTAACATATCCTCTAACACCGAAATCCGCACCGCCATTGCCAATAATAACTTTGCCCTTAACAATTCTTGGGGCTCCTGTAATGGAATAGGGTTTGTTTTGATCTACCGTTACGACCTCCCAATTTTTTTGACCGCTCTTGGCATTTAACGCAATCAACCTACCATCAAGCGTTCCCACAAAGATGTTGCCTTGGTATATGGCTACCCCTCTGTTGACAACATCGCAGCAGACCTTTTCACCATATTCTTTGGGCACTTGCGGATCGTATTCCCAAAGTATCCCCCCATTTCTGGCATCTACAGCGTACACCTTGCTCCAAGTTCCCGTAAAGTACATGATACCGTTAGCCACAATCGGTGTTGCTTCTAAACCGCGTTTGGTGCCCAGCACAAGGCTCCAGGCCAGGCTCAGACTATCGACGTTGTCAGCATTGATTTGATGTAAGGGACTATAGCGGTTTTCCGAATAATTGCGGCCGTAGGATAGCCATTCCGCGGGGCTCTCGTCGGCCTGGACCAATCGTGCATCGTCGATTGGACCCGAATCTTTATCAGTGTCAGCACAGGCAATACAGCTTAAAATTATAAGGGTACTTGCTAGAATTCGGATTGAACGTTTGGTTGATAGGTAATTCATATATAGTGGTTTTAAGCCATGGATTAGAGATAGCAAGGATGTGCAAATCCGTACTGTACTGGTTACCCAATGCATAATTTTAAGGAATTGTTATCATTAGTCGATCTAATCCAAAACCCATACATCCAAGGCTCGTCTTTCAGTCTCCGAATCAATTTTTCATGTTCCTGCGATAATAAAAAGTTTTTATTGAATACTACAGTAGCATGATTAAACCGTGGACCTGGTTTTATGGCAGAACGTTGCTCTCGACAATTATAGCCATCTTCGCTAGACCAGATTTTCAAATTTTCTTCAAAGCGCACATGAATATTATCGATTAGTTTCTCATTTGTACTGATGGTGAATGGCCCTTGCATGGCCCTGTTTCAGTTGTCATCTTGTTCGGCCATCTTTTTACCGACATGGGAGATTACTTCGTCGAATTCCTTTGATGGGTTAAAATCAATGAACTTGATGTCTTTTTGAACGATGGCCGTATGGCCGGCCGGTAAATAGAAAACATCACCTATTTCAAGTAGTTCTTCGGTTCCGTCATCATATTTTATGAGCATTGCTCCCTCGAGAACATAGCCCCAATGCGGACAATGGCAGCTGTCATTGGTTAAGCCTTTCAATAGGGGGGTGAAATCCGTTCCTTTTGGCAATTCGTTGAAACATACGGTCATACCACCATAATCGGGTAGTGCGCGCATCACGGTACCTGGCGCTTCCATGGTGACCGGAACGTCATTTTTGTTGATTTTCATACTATTTTAGTTTTAAGTGCTTTGTGTTTCATTAATCCAAAGCAATAAGAGTTAAATATAGTGAACACATCAACTTGAAATACTGTACAAATCAGCCATTAAACCGAAAACCGTTGTGTCTTCAGATAATCTTTGGTCATGGGTGAGGTGTTTTTTCTAAATGAAGAAGGTGCTAAACCAGCTTTTTCGCGAAAGTCCCTTGCAAGATGTGCAGTGTCATAATACCCGGCCTTAAACGCAATTTCATCAAGACTCGATTGAGGGTATATTTGAATTAAGCGCATGGTATGTTCGATTTTCCAAATTTTGGCATAAGCCTGCGCCGAAAGCCCTACCTTAAGAAGAAAATGGCGGTTCAAAGTACGTTCGCTCATGCAAAACCGGGAAGATAGTTCATGAATCCCGACGCATCCATCTCTATTTTTTATAAAATTGACGGCGTGATAGATAGGGTCTAGGATATACTTGGATTTTTCGGGTAGAATGGAACTAAAAAAATCCCTTAAGTGGGTATCGTTCAATGAAGTGATTTTTTCCGAAATTTCAATATTTCTTAGAAAAACCCCTTCCGTTTCAAGCAAATGACTGATTTGAACTTGTTTGTCGACCAATTCATGCATAGGAAGTTTGAGTAGGTGATAGCCGATTACCGGATGCACTTTAATGGCGTAAGCCGCACCCTTTCCGTTTTGCTGAAGTTCAAGAGCACCCTGTGAATATAGGCCTGAAATGTATAGCTTATTAGTGGTCGCCCAAGGTGTATTGTAATTAATAATCCTGTTCCTAAAACTATCCCCGACATAGAGATTTAGAATAAGGTCTCCACTTCGGGGAAAGATAGTTCTATGACAACCATGTATTTCCATTTGGCCCAGGCCGTAGGGTATTCTAAAGTCCTTTATTTTGTACACCCCCAGATTAAATACCATATTTAGTGGTGAGGCTAGTATTTGTGGCTCCATCTTCTAAATCTATTTTTAATGGTTTTCCTAAATGCTTTCGGGGATGCTGTAAGTTAAAAAATTATTCGAAGATTTGTGAGCTATTCAATTGGTTCACAGCATCTTTATTTCTGTTCTCACCTGATTGGACATCGAATTGTGTTTAGCATAGCCAATATTGTCAATAAGGCAATTACTTTTTAACGGCCGTTTTGATACACTTCCTAAAAATGGATTTAGAAAATCATTATCAGTGCCATTTTCCGTCTTCTTTAATATTTTCGGAAATAAACCTTCCACGGGTCTAAAATCTTCAGAAAATAAATTTGAGTTCCGACCTAGAATTGAGCGCCCTTTCGGGCGCTTTTTTGTGGATAGGGGGAAGGAAGAGAAAAGTGACTTCTTGCGAAGGCAGGGTGAAGAATTTTCAATACCTGTCCGAATCTACCACGAAAATCGACGGGATTGAAATTAAACTCCGTTAATTCAAGGAAACGGGATTGGCAAGATTTTTCGATGAATCCGCCGAATTGTTTTAGGTATGTTTTAGGAGGAAAATTAAAAAGGAGAAATTTTTTCTAGAATGTTCTGTCGCCATTACCGTTTTAGAAAGGATTAAAATTTTGCACTTGGGTTTCAATAGGACTTCTAAAGAGTCAAAATGTTGTACATATGTTGTACAGTAGGAATAAAAAAAGGCCCCCGATCTCTCGGAAGCCCTGTCTTTTCTAGTAGCGGGGACTGGACTCGAACCAGCGACCTTCGGGTTATGAGCCCGACGAGCTACCTACTGCTCTACCCCGCGATATGGGTTTTCTCACTTGCCTTGCGACTTCGGAACATAACCTCCGACGAGAATATCGAAAACGCCTTTTTACGCTAACGGATGACAAAGATACAACGCTTTTTCCATTTAATAAAATATGTACTTAAAATAATAAACCCTTATCCGGACTAATTGCCTAGACGTCAAAATAACATAAGTCCGTGACTAGGCCGGAGGCCCTGGATTTCGAATTCTATCTAACAATCAAGCATTTTATAAGTTTATGAGTTTATAATTAGTTAATTATATGATAATCAGCTGATTGTTCGTTTTGCTAGATGATAGACTTTAGAACTAAAAAACAAGACGGCTGATTTGGCATAAAAACGGACCGTTTTTTCAAAATTTTTCAATCCTCTGTCCTGAGTCTTATAGTCCTACGTCGGGTTTAGGTTTCGAAACGAATAGGCATACAAGATTATTCTCAGACGCCACGGTCCCTAAAACTCCTAAAATCCATATCTTCGGAGCTTACCCAAAACTATGGACACATTTAATGATGTATTGCTGAGCTCGATTTCCTTTCTCGAGGTAATCATGTTGGTCTTAGTGGTCGGAGGTGGACTCTTCTTGATGTTTTATTCCCGCTTGATTCCCTATCGTTATTTTCGGCATGCCATTGGTATTACCGCCGGCAAATATGATGATCCCGACGATCCAGGGGAGGTCAGCCATTTGCAGGCACTTTCGGCTGCCGTGGCAGCCACGGTCGGCCTGGGCAATATATCCGGGGTTGCCATTGCCATCTATAGAGGCGGTCCCGGGGTTGTTTTTTGGATATGGATGACGGCCTTGATCGGTATCTGCATTAAATTTTATTCCTGTAGTCTTGCCATTATGTATCGGGACAAAGACGAGGAGGGAAAACTTCAGGGCGGCCCCATGTATTACATCACGCAGGGAATGGGCCCTAAGGCAAAACCCTTGGCCCAGTTTTTTTGTATCGCTGGCTTAGTGGGGTTTCTAGGGGTCTTTACTGTCAACCAGTTTACCCAGACTTTCTGGAATGTAGTGGAACCTAACGAGACGATCGCCAACATCGGCGAGTTCAACTGGAAGCTCATTGTCGGAATTGTACTTTCCGTCATTACCTCGTTCGTAATCTTCGGGGGATTGAAAAAAATCGCTAATGTGGCCTCCACCATCGTGCCCTTCATGGTTATATTGTACTTTTTGGCCGTGACTATTGTTATGGCAACCAATCTAGGTGGAATTATACCCGCATTCAAACTTATTTTTTCCGAAGCTTTCAACCTAGAAACGGCAATAGAGGGCGGATTCTGGGGGCTTGTCATGCTCGGTGTCCGACGGGCGGTGTTTTCCAATGAAGCCGGTCTGGGCAGTGCGCCCATGTTTCACGGGCAATCGAAAACAAAGGAACCGGTTCAGGAAGGTCTCGTGGCCATGCTGGGTCCTTTTATCGACACTATTGTGGTATGTACGTTGACCGCAATTGTCATCTTGCTGAGCGGGGCATATCTCGAAGCCCAGAACGATGGTATTTTAATGACCTTGATCGCTTTCGAAAAAACCCTTTTCGGGTATGGTGACGTGCTCTTGATGGTCATCGTTACCGCATTTGCCCTATCGACCTTGTTCACCTATTCGTATTATGGAGTGAAGTGCCTTTCTTTCCTGACCAATTCCAGGGTTGGCAAGTGGTTTAATTATTACTACGTCGCCAGTATTACATTTGCCGCTATAGCCCCTGTGGCCGTTGTAATCAATCTAATCGATTTGGCCTATGCGTTGATGTGTATCCCCAATATGTTGGCGGTCTTATGGCTTGCTCCCAAGGTCAATGCAGCGACCAAGGTCTATTTTGCCAAAATGAAAAGCGATAGCTTATTTAGTTGATGAGGTTGTATCTTTGCGCCTATGGATAAACAACACAAAGCCGGCTTTGTAAACATTATCGGGAACCCTAACGTGGGCAAATCCACTTTAATGAATGCCTTTGTGGGCGAAAAACTCTCGATCATTACGTCCAAGGCCCAGACCACCCGCCATCGTATTTTAGGAATCGTTAATGGGGATGATTTTCAGATGATCCTTTCGGATACCCCAGGGATCATCAAACCGGCCTACGAGCTGCAATCGAGCATGATGGATTTTGTAAAATCCGCCTTTGAGGATGCCGACGTGCTGCTCTACATGGTCGAGATCGGGGAGAAGGCCCTGAAGGATGAGCGTTTTTTTGATAGGATAAAGAACAGTAAGGTCCCCGTTTTATTGCTGCTCAACAAGGTCGATACCGCCGATCAGGAACTTCTGGAAAACCAGGCGGAATATTGGCAAGAATTGCTTCCTACGGTGGAACTGCATCCCATTTCGGCGCTGACGAATTTCAATATCAAGAATGTTTTCCAGCGGATTATCGAACTGCTTCCCGAAAGTCCTGCGTACTATCCAAAGGACCAGTTGACCGATCGACCGGAACGCTTTTTCGTGAACGAGACCATCCGGGAGAAAATCCTAATACATTATAAAAAGGAAATTCCCTATGCCGTAGAAATCGAAACGGAAGAATTTTTGGAGGATGAGGATATCATCCGCATCCGCTCCGTCATCATGGTCGAGCGGGATTCCCAAAAGGGCATTATTATCGGCCATAAGGGCAGCGCCCTGAAAAGGGTAGGGGTAGAGGCCCGGAAGGACCTGGAGAAATTCTTTGGCAAACAGGTGCATATCGAACTCTACGTCAAGGTCAACAAGAACTGGCGCAGCGATGCCCGGCAGTTAAGGCGATTTGGTTACAATGGTTAACGACTGAATCTTGAAGGTATTTTGGCACACTTGAATTTTGAACCAGCCCCGACAATCATGCTTCCCTTTAACACGGATTATTCGACATCATTCAAGTAATAGTCTAACTAAACGCCGGTACTTTTCAACTCCTAAACCAATAAACCTTACATTTGTTCCCCAAAAACATCGGCCATGAGCGCAATAGTTGCCATTGTAGGACGTCCCAATGTAGGGAAATCCACTTTTTTTAATCGATTGATCCAACGGCGGGAGGCCATTGTCGATGCCGCTAGCGGGGTGACCCGGGACCGCCACTATGGCAAGAGCGACTGGAACGGAAAAGATTTCTCCTTGATCGATACCGGCGGTTACGTAGTGGGCAGTGATGATGTGTTCGAAAAGGAAATCGACAAGCAGGTCGAACTGGCCATCGAAGAGGCCGATGCAATCATTTTTATGGTGGATGTGGAGACCGGAGTGACCGGTATGGACGAAGATGTCGCCAAATTGCTGCGCCGAGTCGATAAACCTGTTCTATTGGCAATTAATAAGGTCGATAACGCCAAGCGCGCCGCCGATGCCGTGGAGTTCTATGCTTTGGGATTGGGGGAATATTATGGTATTTCAAGTATCAACGGCAGCGGTACAGGGGAGTTGTTGGATGCCTTGGTCGAGGTGCTTCCGGAAAAGAAAGCGGATGACAGCGAACTGCCCCGGTTTGCCGTGGTCGGAAGGCCCAACGCCGGAAAATCGTCGTTTATCAACGCTCTTCTCGGGCAGGAACGTTATATCGTAACCGATATTGCAGGAACTACCCGTGATAGCATGGACACCAAGTACAACCGCTTCGGGTTCGAATTTAATCTGGTCGATACGGCGGGCATCCGAAGAAAGGCGAAAGTGAAGGAAGATCTGGAGTTCTATTCCGTGATGCGTTCCGTCCGCGCTATTGAGCACAGCGACGTCTGTCTCATCCTGTTCGATGCCACCAGGGGGTTTGACGGGCAGGTCGCCAATATTTTTTGGTTGGCCCAGCGTAACAATAAGGGTGTGGTCATTTTAGTGAATAAATGGGACCTGGTTGAGAACAAGGAAACCAATACCTTAAAGCAATACACGCAAGACATTAAACAGAGTATCGAACCGTTTGTCGATGTCCCGATTATTTTTATTTCCGTACTAACGAAACAACGTATTTACAAGGCCCTGGAAACAGCCGTGGAAGTTTATAAAAATCGGTCGAAAAAAATCAAGACCCGTAAGCTGAACGATGTGATGCTGCCGATTATACAGCATACCCCTCCGCCGGCGTATAAGGATAAATACGTCAAGATCAAATACGTGACCCAGCTGCCGACGCCCTATCCGCAATTTGCGTTCTTCTGCAACCTGCCCCAGTACGTCCGGGAGCCGTATAAGCGGTTTTTAGAGAATAAACTGCGGGAAAATTTTGATTTTTCGGGAGTCCCGGTGACGGTGTTTATGCGGAAGAAGTGAATCGGCTCAGTACTGGATAACCGCTTTCTGCTTTCAAACTTTTTTACTTGGCAATCTGAGCTAACCCCTGACAGTTGCATTTCAAGATCCAGTTCTTAAGGATGTAACTTAGGACGCCGGACACCCAGCTCCAAGAACCGTCTACCGAGCACCTAACACCTAGCCCCAAAGCACCTAACAATCCTAAACCTTTGTTAACCGCCAACTAACCCTTTAGTTGTTATTGTATTTTAGTGCGGTCATTCCGAATATCCAATTACCAAGCTATTTCATGTCCAAAGTTTTACCGAGTATCCTTCTCTGTGTTTTACTTTTTTCCATTTCCCATGCCCAAGAATTCAAAGTGACGGGCACCCTTATCGATGTTCAATCGAAAGAAGCCTTGGAAGCAACTACGATTTACGCCGAATCGCCCCGGGACAGTTCTCTGATTGCCTATACGATATCGGATGGAAACGGATTTTTTGAACTGGAAGACCGCACGAATCTAAAGCAACTGAACCTTTTCTTTTCCTTCAACGGCTACAGGCCCTTGCGGATGAAGGTAGATGTAAAACCGCTTATAAAATTGGGGAAGGTTCATATGGAAGAACAGGCGCGTGAACTAAAAGGTGTAAATGTAGTAGGGGAGCGGGTGCCGATAAGCATAAAAAAGGACACGATGGAGTTCAATGCCGATTCCTTCAAGACCCGTCCCGATGCCACGGTCGAGGAAATGCTCAAAAAATTACCTGGGGTACGGGTCGATAGCGACGGCAAGATTACCGTTAACGGCAAGGAGGTCAACAAAGTATTGGTCAACGGACAAGTATTCTTCAGCAACGACCCTAAAGTGGCAACAAAAAGCCTTCCCAAAGAGGTCATCGACAAAATACAGATCACGGATACCAAGACTAAGATCCAAGAATTCACCGGCGAGGAAGGCGACGGCGAGAATAAGACCATTAACCTGACCATCAAAAAGGATAAGAATAAAGGCTACATCGGTAGACTGGCCGCCGGCTACGGCACCGATGAACGCTACCAAGTCAATGGATTGTTGAACTATTTCAACAATAAAGAAAGGGTCAGTTTTATTGCCAGTTCCAACAACATCAATAATTCGGGGTTTTCCTTTGACGAAATCTACGATATGGTCGGTAATACCCGTGGCGGGTATGACGGTGCGAGAGAAGCGGGACTTATCAACAATTTCGGCAACGGCATTACCACTTCCTCGAATCTGGGCGGCAGCTACGCCAATGCAGAAAAAGGTAAATATGAAATTGATGGTAATTACTTCTTCGGCTACAGCGATTCCTTTAACGACCAAAAGACCAGTAGGGAGAACATTCTGCCCGACCGAAGGTTCTTTTCCGAAAACGAGAGTAATTTTACGGGCTCGACCAATTCCAACAGGGGCGCTGCCAATTTGGAGTTCGATATCGACTCGACCCTTCGAATTTCCGTACAGCCTTCTATGAGCGTCAACCGGACCAACTCGCGGCGCGTCAACACATCTTCGACTACCAATGATGATGGTGAGCTGATCAACCGTAACGATAGAACACGAACGGAAGATGGCTTTCAGCGAAATTTTTCTAACCGCTTCAACCTCATCAAGAAATTCGGAACCTTGGGCAGGTTCGTAAGCGTTTCGTTCTCGAATGCCAATGTTGAAAATCAGAGCCTGTCAAACCTAAATTCATTACGGGAAGTTTTTGGGAAAAATCCCGACGAGCAAATTTTAGATCAATTATCCGAAGTAAGCAACAAAAGAAATTCCTATGAATTGGAGGTCGACTATAGACAACCGCTGATGGAAAAATGGTTCTTGGACCTGGGATACGAATATAGCAACGATAAGCGGGACAACATCAAAGATGTGATGGATTTTGACATGGACAATAAAGGGTATACCTTGTTCAATGAGGCCTTGAGTTCCGATTTTAATTTCAAGAGCGTACAGCAGACCCCTTCCGTAGGTATTCGCAGAAGAGGTGAAAAACTGAACCTGCGTTTTGGGGCTTCCTATAGATTCACAGACCTGAACAACCGTGATTTCCTGCAGAATACTTCATTTTCCAGATCCTATAAAAATTTACTCTTTAGGGGAGGACTGCGCTATACCCTGGGCAAGAACAAGCGGTTTTATGCGAGTTATCGTACACGGTTAAATCTGCCTTCGGTCAACCAATTGCAACCCGTACCCAACGTGAACAATCCCTTGAACATCGTCATTGGCAATCCCGATCTATCGCCGGCGGTCAATCATGGCATCAACTTCAATTACAACGATTATAATTGGAAGGAACGTACCGGGGTCTACGTGTATTCCAATATCGACATAGAAAGAAACCGCGTTTCGGCCGTATCCACCACCGACGAAAACTTTTTAAGAACTACCCGATATACCAACATAGATGGAAATTACAGGGGGAATGCCGGTTTTGGCTATTCCAGGGAAATAAAAAAAGATAGCGTGTTCTCGGCCAAGTTCAACTTGCGGCCCAGTCTTAGTTTCGGCCGACAGGTAAGTTTTACCAACGGGATCGAACTGAAGGCCAATAGTTTCGATGTATCGCCCTATTTTTCCACCACCCTTAATTATAGGGAATTGGTGGAGTTTGAACCGGGCTACGGTATTTCTTTCAACAGCACCAAGTACAATTTGGACAACATAGAGGATATTAAATATACTTCCCAAAATTTCAACCTTAGGTTGACCACCTACTGGCCCGAGAACCTCGTCTGGGGCAATGATATCCGATATACCTACAACGGCGACGTCGGCCCGGGTTTCAGAAAGAACGCACTGTTTTGGAACATGAGCCTCGGGCTGGATGTATTCGACAAAAAGGCCACGATCAAACTATCGGCCTATGACCTTTTGAACCAGAACACCAACGTAAGAAGAACTACAGGTGAAGATTTTATACAGGATTTTCAGGGTACTGTGCTGACCCGTTATTTTATGGGAAGCGTCACTTTTAAATTCGATCAGTTTGGCGGTAAGAAACCGGGCCGGAACAGTTCTCGAGGGAGGTAAACTGCCTTGTAATCACCACCCCCCCGACGCACCGCCGCCACCAAAACCACCGCCGCCGAAGCCACCACTGAATCCGCCCCCGCCTCCAAAGCCCCCACCACCGCCAAAGCTGCCGGAGCCACTGCTACGACCCATGTTGCTAAGAATAATCATATCCCAAATATCCAGTCCACCAGAGCGTCGCCCGCCATTTTTCCCGCCGCCCCTGCGATTTTTTCGGGATAGGATAATCAGGATAACAAAGAAGATGACAATGGGCAAGATGGAACTGAATGGAAAACCAGATCCTTTATCGTCGAAAGTCCGTTCTTCTTCGAACTGGCCGGTCAACACCTCAAATATGGCCTCGGCACCGTCGTTTAGTCCCCCGTAATAGTTGTCCTGCCTGAATTGGGGTAGAATTATTTTCTCGATAATCCGTTTGGACATGGCATCGGTCAGGTCGCCTTCCGTTCCGTAGCCTGTATTGATTGCGATACGCCTGTCATCCCTGGCCAGTAGTATTAAGACACCATTGTCCTTGTCCGCTTGGCCAATACCCCATTTCTGGCCCCATTGGGCCCCGAGGTAATTGATGTCCTCTCCTTCGGTGGAGCTAATAAGGGCCATTACAATCTGGGTAGAGGTACTGTCGGAATACCGGATGAGTTTTTGTTCCAAGGCCTCTTCCTGTTCCTGGGGAAGCAGGTCGATAAAGTCGTAAACGCTGGTTTCCTCCTTGGGCTTATCGGGAATTTGAAACTGCGCGAAAATACCTCCGCAGAACAAGGAGAAAAGAACCAAAAGCCCCCGCCTTAAGAAGGACCTCACGTAATGGGGGCCGCTTTCCGCTGCGGGGAAGAGCACCAAAAGAGCCTGTATCAAACCGTTGGCATTCCATAAATTCAAGTATGGTGGAAATGAAATTCTCATTTATGGAATTTTATGATAATGAGCGTCCCTTGGAGATTTCGTCACTGAGTTCATTTTTGTCGTCGGATTGCCAAGGGAAATGGGCCTGTAGTTCCTTGCCGGCCTTCAGGATGCCGTCGATAATGCCCTGTTTGAAGCTGTTTTTTTTGAATTGTGCCTGAATGGCATCGCGGGTGGAATCCCAAAAATCGTCGGGCACCACCTTGTCGATACCCCGATCGCCGTAGATGGAGAACTTTCGATCGTTGACCGCGACGTAGATGAGCACACCGTTCTCTTCCTTGGTGTTGCCCATTTTAAGCATCTGGAATACTTCTTTGGCCCGGTCCATAGGATCAAATTCGGTATGGGCCTCGATATGGACGCGGATTTCGCCCGAGGTTTTCCTTTCGGCCGTAAGAATGGCCTGTACGATTTCCTGTTCTTCCTCAGCCGTTAAGAAATCCTCTACTCTTGACATAAAATAGTTTCAAAAATTGACGTAAGTCGATAGGAGGTTGGATCGTTATTCAAAATCAAAGTCCACATCGGGTGCCGTTTCCGAACCGGGATCGGCACTATAGCGGGCCATTTCCTCAAAACCGAAGGTGTCGGCCAAGAGTTTGCCGGGAAACTTGGTGGTATGGATGTCGTATTCGTTGACTTCTTGGTTAAAGCGGTCCCGGGCCACGTTAATGCGGTTTTCGGTGCCTTCCAGTTGCGACTGAAGTTCGAGAAAATTTTGGTTCGCCTTAAGTTCCGGATAGCGTTCCACGACGACCATCAACCTGCTCAAAGCGCCGGTGAGTCCGCTTTGGGCCTGCTGGAAAGCTTCCATGTTCTGGGGGGTCAGATTGTCGGCATCGATTGAGGTCGAGGTGGCCTTGGCCCTGGCTTCGATAACGTCGGTCAAGGTACCGCGTTCGAAATCGGCCGCTCCCTGTACGGTCTTGACCAGGTTGCCGATCAGGTCGTTACGACGTTGATAGGCGCTTTCTACGTTCGACCAAGCGGTCTTGGCATCGGCCTCCAGTTCAACGGCGGTGTTGTTGAAGCCAACGGCCCATTGATATACGGCAAACCCGATTATGGCGAGGATAATTAATGCGATAATTCCTTTTTTCATTTCAGTGGTTTAAATTGCTAAGTTAATCGTTGTTCTAAAGCTGTTCCTTAATCTTGATCAGTTCCGACTTTACGCGCTCGAGCTTATCGATAATCTCAAATGTATGAAGCGTTTTTTGACGGTTTTCCCTTAAGTGCAGTTTGGCACCTTCGAGGGTAAAGCCGCGCTCCTTGACCAGATGATAGATAAGTTTCAGGTTTTCGATATCCTGGGGGGTGAACTTGCGGTTTCCCTTGGCGTTCTTCTTAGGCTTCAGGGCGTCGAACTCTTTCTCCCAAAAGCGGATGAGCGAGGTATTCACATCGAAGGCCCGGGCGACCTCGCCGATACCGTAATAGCGTTTTTCGGGAAGCTCTATTTGCATGGTTTAATCTAGGGATTGATTTTCTTGCTGGGCATGTTTTAACATATTCTCGAATTCTTTCGCGCTCAAACTGCCATAGTAAAAGTTAATGGGATTGATACGTTCCCCGTCTTTCCAGACTTCGTAGTGTACGTGTGGGGCCTCCGAGCGACCGGTACTGCCCACGAATCCGATGAGGTCACCGCGTTTCACCTTTTGATTGCGCTTAACATTGTAGGCGCTCATGTGGGCGTAGAGGGTCTTGTAGCCATATCCGTGGTCGATGCGTACGTGCTTGCCGTAACCGGATGAATTGTTGTCGGCCCGTATCACCTTTCCATCCCCCGTGGCGTAAATCGGTTTTCCTTTGGGGGCCGAAAAATCCATGCCTCGATGCAACTTCCGCGCCTTGGTGAAGGGGTCGGTGCGCCATCCAAAGCCTGATGCCATATGTTTTAGGTCTTCATTGCGTACGGGCTGTATCGCAGGGATGGCCATCAACAGTTTTTCCTTTTCCTCGGCCAATTTGGTGATTTGGTCGAGGGATTTGGATTGTATGGCCATCTGTTTTTTGATGATATCGAGGCGCTTCGTAGTTTCGATGATCATCTCTGAATTGTTGAAGCCCTCAAGCGATTTGTAGCGGTTCACCCCCCCGAAACCGGCAAGCCGCTGTTCTTCGGGAATAGGGTTGGCCTCAAAATATAATCGGTAGATGTTGTTGTCCCGATTGGCAATATTGGCCAGCACCTCTTCCATTTGTCCCATTTTGCGGTTTAACAGCTCGAACTGCAGTTCGTAGTTGTTGACTTCGCGCTGAAGGGACAGTTCTTGGGGCGTATTGATGAGGTTCGTGTTCATTAAAAGAATGAGCGCAAGTAATCCGAAGAAAAAAGAACCGAGAATGAAAAAGGCTATGTTTCGATAGCGCCGTGATTTTTTCGGCTCTATCTTTCGGTACGATAGCGTGTCGGGATCGTAATAGTACTTTACTTTAGACATGGTTTTTGTTTCTGCTTATCCATTTCGGAGCGTCACCTTGAGGTACAATTCTGAGGCGTAAGCCAATTCTATCGCTTGCTTTAAAGATCAATCCTAGAAAATGATGGGCCGGACTTGCTACCTCCAATTGTCCCAAGTCCACCCCGATGGTCCTGCCATTTTCCGTATCATCATTGAATTTTATCCTATTTTTGTGGCATTTCGCCGAATCACACAAATATAAAGATAGTTTCTTTTATAACGTTACTATTTGCATTACCTTATATATCGCAATGATTTCCAAACAAATCAGACAGAAATTCCTGAATTTCTTTAAAGAAAAAGACCATAAGATTGTGCCCTCGGCGCCCATGGTGACCAAAGATGATCCTACGTTGTTGTTTACAAACGCGGGCATGAACCAATTCAAGGAATTTTTCCTGGGGAACAGTATCGCGAAACATCCGCGGGTAGCCGATACCCAAAAATGCCTACGGGTCAGCGGAAAACACAATGATTTAGAAGAGGTGGGGAAGGATACGTACCATCACACCATGTTCGAGATGCTGGGCAATTGGAGTTTCGGGGACTATTTTAAGGAGGATGCGATCCGCTGGGCCTGGGAATTGCTGACAGAAGAGCTCAAGATCGATAAAGAAAGCCTGTATGTCTCCGTTTTCGAGGGCAGTACCGAGGATGGTTTGGAAGTGGATAAACAGGCTTATGAACTATGGAAGGCCATCGTACCCGAAGACCGCATCCTTTTGGGCAATAAAAAAGATAATTTTTGGGAGATGGGCGATCAAGGTCCCTGTGGCCCCTGTTCCGAAATCCATGTCGATATCCGTTCGGATGCCGAAAAGGCCAAGGTTCCCGGGGCAACTTTGGTCAATCAAGATCATCCCCAAGTGGTCGAAATTTGGAACCTGGTCTTTATGCAGTACAACCGCAAGGCCGACGGCAAACTTGAAGACCTGCCCGCCAAACACGTGGATACGGGAATGGGGTTCGAACGTTTGTGTATGGTGCTGCAAGGGAAGCAATCCAACTACGATACCGATATCTTTACGCCGATTATTAGGGAGATCGAACAGATTACCCAGTGCGAATACGGTAAGTCCGGAGCCGTGGGAGAAGAAACCGACATCGCCGTTCGGGTCATTGCTGACCACATCCGGGCGGTCGCCTTTTCAATTGCTGACGGACAGTTGCCCAGTAATACGGGTGCCGGCTATGTCATCCGTCGGATTTTACGTCGGGCGGTGCGCTACGGCTTCACATTTTTAAATACCAAAGAACCGTTCATGTTCCGGTTGGTCAACATCTTGACCGATACTATGGGCGATGCCTTCCCCGAACTGATCGAACAGCGGCAATTGATCGAGAACGTTATCAAGGAAGAAGAGCAGTCCTTTTTAAAGACCTTGGAACAGGGGCTGGTTTTGCTAGATCAGGTGGTCGCAGGAACCAAGGGAAAACAGGTCGATGGCCGAAAGGCCTTTGAGCTCTATGATACCTACGGCTTTCCCGTTGATCTTACCGCCTTGATCCTTCAGGAAAAAGGATATTCGTTGGATGAACAAAGCTTCGAGGCGGCGATGCAAGAACAGAAAAAACGTTCGAAATCGGCCTCAAAATCCACCAAGGAAGATTGGACGGTACTTTCCGACGACCCTGAGCAGGAGTTCATCGGCTATGACTATCTGGAAGCCCAGGTCAATCTGGTCAAATACCGGAAAGTAACCTCGAAAAAGGAGGGCGAGCAGTATCAATTGGTCTTTAACCTGACTCCGTTCTATCCCGAGGGCGGCGGACAGGTGGGGGATAAGGGCTATTTAGAAGCCCCCAACGGCAACGTGACCTATATTGTGGATACGAAAAGAGAAAACAACGAGATCGTACATTTCTCCAAGACCTTGCCCGAGAATACGGGCGCGACCTTTAAGGCAAGCGTGGACAAGCAACAGCGACGGCGTACACAGGCCAACCATACGGCAACGCATTTGTTGCACCAGGCCCTACGGGAAGTTTTGGGTACCCATGTGGAGCAGAAAGGCTCCGCGGTACACTCCAAATACCTGCGTTTCGATTTTTCGCACTTCGCTAAGCTCACGGATGAAGAGCTTCGATCGGTCGAGAATTTCGTCAATGCTCGTATCACAGGGCATTTGGACCTGGAGGAACAAAGAAACGTGCCGATGGAAAAGGCCATTGCAGAGGGTGCTGTGGCCCTGTTCGGCGAAAAGTACGGCGATGCGGTACGGACCGTCCGATTTGGGAAGTCCTTCGAGCTCTGCGGCGGAACCCATGTCAGGAATACGGGCGACATCTGGTATTTCAAAATACGGTCGGAAGGTGCTGTGGCGGCAGGTATCCGCCGTATAGAGGCGATCACTTCCGATGCGGTCAGGGACTATTATGAGGAAAACGACCGCAAACTTGCCGATATCAGGTGGAAACTCAATAACCCCCAAGATCCGATAAAAGCGGTAGCGACCTTACAGGAGGAAAATGCCATGCTCAAAAAAGAGGTAGAAAGCCTGTTAAGGGACAAGGCCAAAAACCTGAAAGGTGAACTACAAGCCGAGCTGGAAGACCTTAACGGGGTGCAGTTTCTAGCCAGAAAAGTGGATTTGGACGCGGCCGGCATAAAGGACCTTTGTTTTGAAATGGGCAATGCCCAAGACGACCTGTTTTTATTGTTCGGCACCGAGCAGAACGGCAAGGCCCTGCTCTCGTGCTACATTTCCAAGAACCTTGTCGCGGAAAAGAATCTGAACGCCGGAAATATCGTCCGTGAACTCGGAAAATACATTCAGGGCGGCGGCGGTGGCCAACCGTTTTTCGCCACTGCCGGTGGCAAGAACCCCGCCGGGATCGACGCCGCTTTGGAGCAGGCGCGGGGCTATTTGGATTAGCGAAATAGAAGACCCCAAAGGTTTCGGCGCTAAGGTAAATCAGTACTACTGAAACTCTCGACTAGAACTTGGCTTTATCGAAAATTTGGAAAAAACCTTTGGGGTCTTTACCTAACAAATTAGATGTTCCATCGGTTAAGTCCCCTGTCCCTTCCGGAATGAGATGACCCCCGAATCCGCGATTAAATTGTATTTTTATAGGAATATGTATCCGTTAAGCCGTAAAAGCAAATTCGATGAAGGTGTCCTTTAGAACCAAGGAAGAAAGCAACCGGGAGCAGCGAGATGAATTTCTGAAACTTCCTCCCGTAGAGCGTATCTACGCTTTTTTAGATTTGATGGACCGTCTAAAGGACTATCCTACAAAGGCCGCTCCTAAAAATAAAGATAATTTTTTGATTGAGATAACCTCGAAGAAATTTTGAATAATTGGAAGGATCAAATAGATGGGTTTATCAGGCTCTGTAATGACTGCGATGTCAGAATGTTGATGGTAGGCGGCGGGGCAGTAAATTTTCATGGTTATCAGCGGCATTCCGCCGATGTAGATTTTTGGATCGACATGAATCCTGAAAACTTAAAAAACCTGGTCCGCGTTTTTCGTGCAATGGATTATGAAATTGACGATTTTCCGAACGATGTCAAAGAACAAAGACAAAACATATCGATTAAATTTTCACCACTGGATTTAGACCTAGAGTTGATTACCAATTTCTCGGTCAACAAAACCTTTGAAGAGGCCTATCGAAACTCGGAAATCGTCTCCAAGGAAGAAAACTCGGGCTTAAAATGGAGGGTTCTTTCGTTTGACGACTTGATAACAAGTAAGATAAAATCGGGTCGCCCAAAGGATTTGCTGGATGTTCAGGAACTGCAAAAGGTGAAAAGAGGCTAACGGGAAGCCTGATTCTACCGATAAGACCGTGTCCCATCCCGGCATTACCGCGAAACGCCCCCAAACTTTATTTTTTTAATTTCACCCCATGAAGAAAATTCTGATCGGTGTTGTAGTTGCTCTAGCGGTGGTCTTCGTCGTTCGATCTTGTGCGGATGATAAAGCGGAAAATTCCATCCTCGAGGAAAACTCCATGCTGATCCAGCAACAGATCGAGAACGTGTCCAAATTGGTAGTTACCGAAGGCCATTTTGCGGAGGTTTATAATTATAAGGATTCCAAGGCCGTTTTCGGCCCCTTGGTCTCTGCCCATAAAAAGGCCTTGGTGGTCGTAAACGCCGACGTGACCGTGGCTTACGACCTGTCCAAAATCGAATTTGAAGTCGATCGGGAGACCAAGACACTGCGGATCGAGAGCATTCCCGATCCCGATATTAAAATAAGTCCCGATTTTGAATATTACGATGTGACCTCCGATTACCTGAATATGTTCGACGCTTCGGACTATAACAAAATCAAGAAAAGTGTTAGGGCGTCGTTGATGAAAAAAGTCGAGCGCTCTTCGCTCCTCAACAATGCCGACAACCGATTGATCAGCGAACTGCAGAAATTCTATATTCTGACGAGTTCAATGGGATGGACGTTGGAGTATGGCGGGCAAACCGTTAAGGACAATGTGGGGGTAGAGGGGCTGCAAGAAGTTTTCTTGAAAGATTAATGGACGCGACCGAATCGAATTTACCGAATCTAGAGTCCGGGGCCACATCTTTTAATCATTAAAATTCCCCGAGGCTCTGCCCTGGGCGTAGCATCCAGATACTTAAGTTGTGCACAAAGAGCCAGGGGCCTAGAATCATGAGTCAAGACAGAAAGTCTTGTTTCTTGGCTCTGGTAGCGCAGCGGTCTTGCTTCTGATACCTCGCGGCGAACTTGCTCCGAGGTAGTTCATTCTTCTTTCGCAACAAACTTTTTCGCCCACGAAATATACTGCTCCCAATCGTACTCGGTCACATCATGCTTTCCGGTCCGGATGTGATAGGCTACCGTATGGTGAACGGGGGAACCGGTTTGGGGCATTTTGGTCCGAGCGAGTCCTTTTTTACCGTACAGTTGGTACACGGGCGTGACATAATGTGCCGATAAATACTCCCCCCTGGGATCTGCCCATTGATCATCTTCGGCACTGGCCACATAAAGTGGTCTTGGCGCTATCTGGGCCAGCAGTCCGTGCTGATCAATGGCTAGGGCTTCTTCATTATCGTTGTACGCGGTAAAGGTGTCGCTGAACCAGTGAGGAAAACGGGCATTGATGCGGCCAACGGTCTCCCCGAATTTCCGTTTTGAAAGCGCCGCCCCGCCGCATCCGGAATTGTTGCTGATCACTGCGGCAAAACGCTGGTCGCTGGCTCCCGCCCATAGGGCCGCCTTTCCCAGACGGGAGTGCCCGAACGAAATGACGCGGTGCGCGTCGACGTCCGAATCGGTTTCCAAATAATCCAAGGCGCGGCTCATGCCAAAAGCCCAAGCCGCGATGCTGCCCCACTCGTCCGCTTTGGGATTGGTCTGGCCCTCTTCATAGAACAAGCGGTGCAGCCCGTCCGAGAAATCGTTTTTATCAGGATCGACCTCGCCGTAGTAGATGGTAGCCAGTCCGAATCCGCCATCAATTATCTTTTCGATGGCCCAGCGATGGGTACGGACTCCGCGCGATGCTTTGGTGAGGGTGTTATCGGAGATACCGAAGTCCTCGTTGTCCATCGCCCACGCATTCGATATGATGACATTGGAATCATCGGTGATTGTATGGTTTCCGTAGAAATTATAGCCGAGGAAAATTGGGGAGGCCTTCCCATTGTTCGGTAGGTAGAGGAGGATGTGGAAGCTGAGGGACTTCCCGTTTTTAAACATATCGACCTCGATTTGTTTGCGGATGGCCTTTCCGCCTAATGCCTCGGTCGATCCCTCGACCACCTCGAAGGATAAGCTATCCAGTTTCCCCGGAACTTTGCCGTATACCTGCTCCTCAAAGAAGTGATAAAGCTCCGGTCGGCGTGTGTTCTCCCATCCTGAAGTATCGTTGACCTTTTTCCCATCAAACGTGGTCAAAAGATCGGAGGCCTCGAATTTTGGGACTTTGGTTTCGTCATAATTGGGTTCGAACTGTGCAGTGGCCATACAAATGGGATAAGTTATAAGGATGTAAAATAGGATGCGCTTCATGAAAGCAAGATAGGGAAAAGTATGGGATTCTCTAGACGGAAGACCGATGACCGAAGACAGCTGGCAAAAGGTTGAAGAAGGAAGGGCGAAACATCGATGACGAAAGGAGAGAGGAGGAAGATTGTATCGGGAGAACGGAAAGTCAGCTACGGATGACAGCTGGCCGATAACCTAAGGTGGAGTAAAAAACTAGGTTACCGAAGAAGGTGCGTGACTCACGAGATTCCTACTGGTAAAAAACCCGATCGGGATGGGCTTAAGTATTCACCTTTGAATTACGAAATTATCCTCCACCAACTCCACCCCGTCATCGATCAGATGCCCGACTTTCGGATTTCCCCGTTTGACATCCTCCAAGTGACTAAGGATTTCTTCTGCAAATTCAATGTCACCGTTCGCTTTGGCGAGCTCGTAAAGCTCGACGGACAAGAGCCAATCGTTTGGATATTCGTTTTGTAGGGCGTCAAGCACTTTATGTCTTGAGATTGTAGTATTCTTCCCCTCCCTAAAATGGCGTATTTGGTCATAATATTGTTCCAAACGGGTCTGTTGCTCCGAAATCTCAGGTTTGATGGTCGTCGACGAAATCTCGTGGGTAATAAGGTCAAAGCTGTTGACGTCGGCGGGGCCGTTAAAGGCCGAAACCACGCTTTCGCCTACGGCCATGCTATAGGTTTCCTCTTTTGACTCGAATAAAAGTTCGTCATTGTGGGTAACCTTGCAATCTTTAAAGGTGACCAAGAGAATGGCCCCACTGAGGTTGCGGGTTCCGGTAACAATTTCGCCGGCTACCTTGATTCCACCTTCGAAATCCAATTCAATCTTACGTCCCTCAAATATATTGTAGGCTTTCAGGTCACGGGGGGCCATATTTTCGATGGCCAGATTGATGCCTTTTAACTTTCCTACGGGCGATCCAAAACCGGATGCGTGCTGTTCGATGCCATGGCCGACGAGCTCTTTTTCACGATAGGCGAGAGCGGTCTTTCCTTTGGTCTGAAAATAAACGGGATTGCCCTTGTGTCCGATGACGCTCTCGAAATTGCCCGAGATCTGCAAGCCCGTACTCAGTTCGATGCTGCCCAATTCCTTGGAGGCGATCAGTTTTTGAAGTCCTGATAACCCTCCGGTACGCAAGGCCATAGTATCGGCAAAATCTTCAAGTACCTGATTCAGAAAAGCAAAATCGGGAGTCACGAAAAGTTGGGGCTGCGGCTGGGTAATATCAAAGGAAGTGTAGGCCGCCTCAATGGAATAGGGCACTTTCTTGACCTTCTCCTTCATGCACCAGGCACTTTCCCCGATGGAGGAAAGCAGTCCCGCGCCATAGATTTTCGGGTGCTCGGGCGTACCGATAAGTCCGTACTCGACCGTCCACCAGTGGAGGTTACGGATCAGGGCGATTTCGCTGGGTTCGCCCATGTTATCCTGTAGCTTTTCGATACGTTTCTGGGCGGCATCGATTTCTTCCTTCGGGGTTCCGGCGGCCTCCTTGATGATGGAGAGGTGCCGCACCGCCTCGTACAGCTCAAAATCCTTGGCATTGGAGATGGCCTTACAGCCGATTTCCCCAAAGCGACGCAGGTATTCGGCGTATTCGGGATTGGCGATGATCGGCGCATGTCCGGCCCCTTCGTGAATGATATCGGGTGCGGGGGTATATTCAATATGGTCGAGCTGACGGATGTCCGAGGCGATGACCAACACGTTATAGGCCTGGAACTCCATAAAGGCCGAAGGAGGGATAAACCCGTCCACGGCCACGGCGGCCCATCCGATTTCCTTGAGAATACGGTTCATGCCGTACATATTGGGGATATGGTCTACCGATATCCCCGTTTTTTTCAATCCGTCCAGATATGACCCGTGGGCGACCTTACTGAGATAATCCACGTTCTTCCGCATGACATACCGCCACACGGCCTGGTCAATGGCCGAGTAGTCCCCGTAATTCTGGGGCTTGATATACTGCCTAAGGTGTTCGGGCAGTTTATCGAGTACGGGATTGCTTTTGTAGGACATGATATGGGATACTATCTAGCCGCTACCTGATTCGGCGGATACTGCATCAAAATTTCGGACACGAATTCGCGGATACGTTCCTCTTTCTTTTCGATATTCTCAATATTGCCCAAATTGCCGACCCCTTTGCCTTGCCAGACCAGTTCCTTACTGTCTGCGTCGATCAGGTCAATATAGAGTGACCCTTCGGTACGGGTGCTGGCATAGGCGCCACGACCGTAACCGGGACCCCAGTAATAAGGACTCCAGCCCCATCCATAATAGCCATAGCCGCCCCAATAGTTGTTGTAAATATCGACTTGCTCTTTCTCTTTTGTGAAAATACTGACCAACAGATCAGGATTTTCGGACTTCACAAAACCGCGTTGGGACATCTCCGCCTCGATGGCCCTTAAAATCCGTTTTTTATCCAGATCGGATATCTGTACTTTGTCTATGCCCGTTTTATAGAAAGCATACGACTTGTACTCGTTGAAGTTGGCCTGTCTGTCGTAATCGGAAAGCACCTTGACCGAAGAACACGCACTTAAAAAAAGTACGGCCAGCATCGGCATCACTAGCGTTTTTATAGTTTTCATACATTTGTTTTTATACGGATTAATAAAAATCAAAAATCATGCCGAATCATCCGAAATCGCTATTGGTGATTTGTTTTAGGGTCATAGCCGTAGGGGCAATGCCTACATCCGCTTTCACAGCAATAGCCGCGTTTTAAATGATATGCTTCGGTAAATACCCTGTAGCCTTTTTCAGATAGGTAAAAGTCGTCTGTCTCCATAGAATTCCTCCTTCTCATCGTTCCAAGCAATCGTACGGCAATTGGTTCTACCCTATGCATCTCCGCTATATGCTAATTAAAGATACTACAAATGTTTGTAAAAGACCATAAACCGATCATAAACCGTAACTTTCACGGGTAATTCAGACGGTTGGCCGAGGTGGTGCCATCGCTGTCGATAAGTTCGTGTTAACGATTATAGTGTGCTGTTGACAATTATCTGCGCAGACGCTCGTTTTATAGCTGGATCATGATTGTAATATTCAAACATTTATTCTATAAGAATTACGTCGGCCTGTCTCTTTGGCCCTTTATTATCTTGAAAGACGGTGCTCTAAAAGACGATATGGTGCTGATCAATCATGAGCGGATCCACCTAAAGCAACAACAAGAGCTGTTGCTTGTTTTCTTTTATCTTTTTTATTTTTCGGAATGGCTGATGCGGACGTTGTTTTATTTGGATAGCTATAAGGCCTACCAGAATATAAGCTTCGAACGGGAGGCGTACGCCAACGAAAAGAACCTCGACTACCCCCAAAATAGGAAGCTTTTCGGATTTTTAAAGTATTTTTGAGGGATAAGATAACGTCTGGGAGCCCGTGCCGGGTTAGGGTTTTCTATCTCGTCGATTTAATGGGTGCAGAAAGTTTAGAGGTGTAGGAGTCCGGAATTCAGGGAATGGGAAAGTTCAGAAATACCGATAGCATTCATGCTCCAACCTTGGAGGAAAAAGGGAAGGTCCGTAATCAAGCGGTTACGCTCCCAATACTTTCCGAGAAGCAAGTTTCCCTTACGATAAAGAGGGAAGATTTGATACATCCCCTGATTTCGGGGAACAAATTCCGAAAGCTCAAATACAATCTTATTGAGTCACATCGTAAGGGATTCGATACCGTCCTCACTTTTGGGGGTGCCTTTTCCAACCATATCGCGGCCACGGCCTATGCCGGAAAATTGCAGGGTCTGAAAACGGTGGGCATCATCCGGGGGCATGAACTGGCCGAAAAATGGGAATCCAATCCTACCTTGCGATCGGCGTCCGACCAAGGGATGCAGTTGGAATTTGTCTCTAGGGAAGCTTATCGCGACAAGGAGAATCCATCCTACTTAAAATACTTACAACACCGGTTCGGACCCTGCTACCTGTTGCCCGAGGGCGGTACCAATCCTTTGGCGGTAAAGGGATGCGAGGAGATCTTGACCCCGTCAGATGCCGATTTCGATGTAATCTGCTGCCCTGTAGGAACCGGCGGAACCCTCGCCGGAATCATCAATGCATCCCTTGAAAATCAGCAAATTTTGGGGTTTCCCGCTCTGAACGGCGGATTTTTAAGCGAAGATATTCGTAATTTTGCCCGAAAGGAGAATTGGGAATTGGTGGATGATTACCATTTTGGAGGGTATGCAAAGGTAACGGGCGAGCTTGTACACTTTATTAACGATTTCAAGAAACGTACCTGTATTCCCCTAGACCCGATATACACCGGAAAAATGGTTTTAGGGATTTTCGAGCTGATCAAAAAGGATTACTTTCCTCCTAAAACCAGAATTTTAGTCGTACATACGGGGGGATTACAAGGTATCTCGGGGATGAATATCCATTTAAAAAAGAAAAATTTACCAGCATTGGACCTATGATACGAAATCTTATTCTGCTATTTGTTCTAGGAACTGTTTTTATCGGATGTAAATCCAAAAAACGGGCAGTCGCAACGGAGAACCATCGTCCAACAGAATCCAAGGAAACCACGGTCGCCCACCAAGTTGAAAAGGTTGACGACGGCGTTTACGTGATGCCCGAGGACACGGGGGAGTTTGTTCGTTACGAAATCGATTCCCCCGAGGAATATATCGAGACCTTTGCCGAAATCGCCCAGTTCGAAATGAAGGCCTATGGGATTCCCGCTAGTATCACGCTCGCCCAGGGATTGCTCGAAAGTGGCATTGGAAGGGGAGAGCTGGCGCGTAAGACCAACAACCACTTCGGTATCAAATGCCATCGGGGCTGGCAAGGCGATTTCGACCACCACGACGACGACGTCAAAGGGGAGTGTTTCAGGAAATACAATCACCCCATGTATTCGTATCGAGATCACAGCATCTTTTTGACCGGGCGCTCGCGGTATAATTTTCTCTTCGATCTCCCGAACGACGATTATAAAAAATGGGCCAAGGGACTTCGAAAGGCCGGGTATGCCACTGACAAAAGGTATCCCGAGAAATTAATTGCCCTTATCGAACGCTATGATCTTGACAGGTTCGACACCGCCGTGGTCGAATCGGGCTATGGGCAAAAACGGAGCGGCCGATCGGCTTCCGACCCGGAATCCCCACCGATGACCGAGCGGGACCCGCGAACGGAAGCATCCGGTGCCGGATATGGAAATGACGGAAAATCAGAGGTTGCCGCTGCTGGAGCCCGATACGCCAGTCATACCGTGCAGGCGGGCGATACGCTGTACTCCATCTCAAAGCGCTACGCCGTTTCCGTAAACGATTTAAAACGCTGGAACTATCTTTACGACAACGACTTGGCCATCGGGCAGGAGCTAACCGTAAAAACGGAAAACTTTAACAAGTAATGGACACCGACAATCTTTAGACAGAAACCTACAGGGCGGTAATGATCGAGGCCGAATGCTGACCCATGTCCTGACCATCCGCTTTGGAGTTCTGGCTTCGTGCTGTAAGGACGAGTCCGAATACCTCGAAAAATCCGAATCCTCAATCGCTTTAATTAAAAACTTGACCGATTTTGACCGGGAGGATATCTTTTTTGTTTGGCAAGAACCCCGACGAAGGGGCTTTAAATTCCACCCTGAGGAAAATGCATGCCCAAATCGACAATGTCCAAAAAACACCGTTGAACGTTAGACATTACGATTTTTGAATTTTAGAGGTCAGTAGTCAAATACATACAATGAATTTTGTTTAAGTATCTGAAATTCAAAACATGCTTGATGTCCGATCGAGCGCAGTCAAGAACTTCTCGGTCCCCTCAAAACTATATTCCAACAGAGTTAGTCTCGAGCGAAGCCGAAAGGATCGACTTCGCTGAAGCTCTTGCGGGCCTGCCCCGAGATAGGTTATTGGTTCAATTCCCTCAATAGACCTTGCTCTGAAGTGGTGTTTTTAAGGTTGAATTCCAGGATCTAAAACCCCTAAATTCTCGATGAATATTTTCTAAATCGATTTCTGAATAGTAGTTTGCACTTTTCCGCTTAAACCTCAATTCTTATACTCAAATTCTATGTTATACAAAAGAAGCAGCGCCCTATTTGCCGAGGCCCAAAATTATATTCCCGGTGGGGTAAATTCCCCCGTACGTGCCTTTAAGGCGGTCGGTGGCGACCCGATTTTCGTCAAAAGTGCCAAGGGCGCCTATCTCCACGATGAAGACGGCAATCGCTTGATCGATTATATCGCTTCGTGGGGGCCCCTAATCCTGGGCCATGCCTACGAACCGGTCATCGATGCCGTCATCGAAAAGGCCAAAAAGGGCACTTCGTTCGGTATGCCCACTGAGATCGAGACCGAATTGGCCAAGTTGGCGGTTTCGATGGTTCCGAACATCGATAAGATCCGTTTTGTGAACAGTGGCACCGAGGCCTGTATGAGTGCCGTACGTTTGGCGCGTGGCTATACCGGAAAGGATAAGATCATCAAATTCGCGGGCTGCTATCACGGCCACTCCGATTCCTTTTTGATACAGGCCGGCAGTGGTGCGGTGACGTTTGGGAGTCCCAATAGCCCGGGAGTGACCCAAGGCACGGCCAAGGACACGTTGTTGGCGAAATACAACGATTTACAGAGTGTCCGTGACCTAATCGAGGCCAATCGAGGCGAAATCGCCTGCATCATTATCGAACCGGTCGCCGGTAATATGGGATGTATCGTGCCCAACCATGCTTTTATACATGGATTACGGGATATCTGTTCCGAAGAAGAAATATTGTTGGTGTTCGATGAGGTCATGACGGGGTTCCGCTTGGGCAAGGGTGGCGCTCAGGAGGCCTTGGGCGTCGATGCCGATATTCTCTGCTTCGGAAAGGTCATCGGCGGCGGATTGCCGGTCGGTGCCTTTGCGGCAAACTCCGAGATTATGGCCCATCTTGCCCCGGAAGGCCCAGTGTACCAGGCAGGAACCTTAAGTGGAAACCCTTTGGCGATGGCAGCGGGACTCGCCATGTTGACCGAGCTGAACGAACGGCATGAAGTGTTCGACAGCCTGGCAAAAAAAACGGAACACCTTCACAAAGGTTTCGAATCCGTTTTGAAGCATAAAAGCGTTCCCTATCAGATCAATCGCTTTGGAAGTATGATCTCGGTACATTTTACGGATGCCCCGGTGATCGACTTTGAGACGTCCGCCAAAGGAAACAACGAAACGTTTAAAAACTATTTCCACGGGATGTTGGACAAGGGAGTCTATCTGCCACCCAGTGCCTTTGAAAGCTACTTCTTGAACGACGCCTTGACCTACGATGATCTAGATGAAACTATCGCGGCTTTGGAGCGTCTTGAACTATAAGACGATGTTTTCACAGGCTGAAGCTCCGTAAAAGAAGGCAAATCATAAAATATTAAAAGAAATTAAACGTTGAGTTTGTTATACGATTATTAAGTTTTATTTTCATACCCCCAATTTTATTATCGTGTAAAATTTCATCCATGCGGAGCTTTAAAATTATTGTAGGCGCTCTTATCGCCATTCCCTTATTTTTTGTAGTGGCCACATTATGTGGCAACTCCTCCGCGGAAGAAGCTGAAACGAAGGCATTGGCCAAAGTACCCGAACTGGTAAAAGCTTCGGTGGACCCCAAGGAGGTAGCCTTATACTCGGAGAACAAGCGTGAACTGCAAGTGGCATTGGCCGCCTATTTCAAAAAAGCGGTCGCGTTGGGTGATATTGTCGGGGCGGGCGTAAGTATCGTAAAAGGCGATTCCATCGTAGTTTCCGAGGGCTTTGGAAAAAGAAAAAGCGGTGAAAGGGATAAGGTCGACGGAGAGACCGTTTTCAGACTGGGCTCACTGTCCAAAGGCTTTGCGGGCGTACTGGCCGCAGAACTTGAAGATGAAGGCAAACTACATTGGAGCGATAAGGTCCGTGATTTCGTTCCGGATTTCCAGTTGGGAGATATCAAAAATACCGCAAAGATTACCTTGGCCCATATTTTATCCCATACTTCCGGCACCCCGTATCACAGTTATACCAATTTGGTCGATGCCGGCATTCCAATTGGTAAAATTGCCAGCATGTTCAAGAAAGTGAATCCGATCAGCGAACCTGGCGCAATGTACAGCTATCAAAATGCCATGTTCTCCCTAAGCAGCGAAATCATGCGGGAGGCATCCGGTGAGGATTTCGCCGAAGCGCTTCAGAATCGGTTTTTTAATCCACTTGAAATGTGCAGTACGACCACGGATTTCGATATTCTGTCGCAAAATGCCAATGTCGCTATTCCACATGTGAGGGCCACAAGGGGGTGGAGGAGTACGAAGCTGACCGACAGTTACCACAACGCCATCGCCGCCGGCGGTATCAACGCCAGTGCGGGCGATATGGCCAAATGGATGCGGTTCCTATTGGGGCACAACCCCGAAATCATGAATGAAGCCGCTTTGGCGGATGCATTCGATCCCCAAATCGAAATCAAGTCCGGTAGAAAGTACTACTACCGTTGGCCGGGCCATTTAACCTCGTACTACGCCTACGGATGGCGTATCCATAAATTTCAGGAAGATGATGCTAAGGCCCCACGCACGATCTGGCACCATGGTGGAAGTGTAAATCATTTTCGAAATGAAATCGCGATTTATCCCGAATCCGATCTGGGAATCTGTGTACTTTTGAACAGCAACTCCAGACTGGCGAGTACTGTGATACCGGATCTGTACGCCATCGTCAAGGGCATATACACCAAAAATTCTCCTGTGGCCCCATCAACGGCTTCTGCTCTGAGTGACAATAGCGACTATGTCTTTGTAGAGTAGCATCTGGCAGATTTAAATTCTCTCTTCCTACATCGCTCGTTTACGTCTCCGACACAACTTTTTAAGGGATTTCCTTTATTGGACCAACTACTTCAAAAGCACGTGGCATTGCCTGTACTCATTTTGTTGTTCCTGACCACTCTGCGCCTATTGGCCAATAAAAAAGCACGGAGTAGGTCCGTGCTCTTGTTCAATAAGTAGGTGTAGTTGGTCCGGAATATGAAGACCGGTGTTTCTATTCTTCAAGGTCGATACTCGATACTTGCTCGATATCGGCCTCGACCATATCGTTCGTTTGGGGATTTTGATCGATACTAGTCTGGTTATAATAGATAACTGATGCGATGGCAAAGGCGGCTAAGTAAAGGGAACTTTTTATTCGTTGAGTCATGGGGGACGTGTTTTTTAATTCTGGTACTAAAGTAGAATAAAGTAGGTTTCCTGAAAACTTCTTGTTGTCAAATAAGGCCTTATCGTGGTCAATTGCCGTTTTCCTGTTGTCTATTCTTTTTTGAGTTAGTCTTTCCCGGTTATCGAATGGAGTTTACCCCAAGGCTAGGGTGAAGTCCTTAAATCATCGACGAACGGCACTGTTGCGGATCCATTGGACAAAGGTGGAATAAAAAGTATGAATTTATCCAAATAAAAATCTCAGGGTTTAAATGCCGCTTGGATAGACTTGTGTCTGAGAAAATAGCGATACGTCAATATCTCATACTTTGAATTGCCAATTTGATGATTCGAGGGTTATTAAGAAACGTCCCACAATGCATAATAAACAATATTTGCGGGAATGAGCGTTATACTATCTCTAACAAAGAGATAATTAATGCAATCATATAATGAATAAAAAGAACTTTATATTTTCAATCGCAACAGGTCTATTATTTACCAACGGAGTTTTCGCGGGGGACCTGCCCACCGAAAAGGACGAACAAATTGTCAAATCCGTCACCTATATAGAAGATGAATCCCAAATCGAATTGGGATTCGACACGGCCGATTATTTACCGGAAGGTTTCAATCCTTATAAAATCTATGTCAATCTAGATGCCATTATATTTTTGGAAGATGAGATCGGGGAGGAGGCTAACCTTAAAAAATATCTTCCTGCGAACTTTGACGCTTATGCTTACCCGAACGATGTTGCCGCCTTCAACTACATCGATGAAGACGATGTGGTTACGATGGATTTTGATACAGAGGCGTATCTTCCGTCAGGTTTCGATGCCTACGCTAAAACTACGAAAGACAGAGAAGGAGTGAGACGCGAGAAAACAGCGAAATAAATCCTCGTCAGACCGAAAGGTCCCGATTCAGATAAACCAAGCGTCAAGACCTCCATGCAAAATGGGGGTTTTGTCGGTTAAAACAGTAACGGCACCACAAACTGGAACACAAGTACCAGCAGGCCAACGGAAATCAGGTTGAGCACAATTCCGGCCCGTGCCATCTGATGGACCTTGATATGTCCGCTAGCAAAGACTATCGCATTCGGCGGGGTGGCCATGGGCAGCATAAACGCACAGCTGCTGGCGATGGTCACGGGAATCAATAGATGAAGAATGGGTAAGTCCAATCCAATGGCGATACCGGCGACCACGGGAATAAGTACCGCCGTCAGCGCCACGTTGCTCATCAGTTCGGTCATGAACAGCATCATGGCTATCAGAAGAATTGCGGTAAACATAATACTGATGTCACTATCGGCGATCGCCCCCGAAACTACATCTACGATTCCGCTGACCGACATGCCCTGAGCCAAAGCGAGTCCGCCTCCGAAGAGAATCAGAATACCCCAAGCGAGTTTTTGGGTGTCCTTCCAATGGATAATGAAATCTCCTTTCTTAAGGTTATACGGTATGGAAAACATGGCGATGGCACCCGTCATACTGATGATGGTATCGTTTAGTTGGACTTCGGGAAAGATGCCATTGATAACGGTTCTAAAAATCCAGAGGAAAACGGTGATGCCGAAAATAATCAACACTTGTTTTTCCTTTCCGGACATGGGACCCAATTTTTCCAGTTCGTCGTGGATAACATTTTTTGAGGCCGAGAAATTTAGGGTTCCGCTGGGATACATCCATTTCACAAGTACAAAATAGATGATGCCGATCAATACCGTGGAAAAGGGCACTCCAAGGGCCATCCACTTCACGAATGAAATTTCCATGTTGTATTCGTTCTCCAGCAGCCCGATCATCACCGAGTTGGGCGGTGTTCCAATGACAGTGGCTATCCCGCCCGCGTTGGCGGCAAAGGCGATTCCCAACATAACACTGAGGGCAAAATTTCTATCGCCCTTGGTAAATCCGTCGGCATCGTTAATGAGCAGGCCGATGACCGACATGGCGATGGGCAGCATGACCACCGCGGTGGCGGTATTGCTGATCCACATGCTCAAGGCGGCAGTGGCAATCATAAAACCGAGCACCACCTTATTGGGAGTTGTCCCGGTTATCTTAATGATATTGAGGGCGATCCGCTTATGTAAATTGACCTTTTCAAGGGCTAGGGCGAGAACAAATCCCCCAAAGAAAAGGAAGATAATCGGACTTCCGTAGTTGGCGCCCACCTCGCCGATCTCCAAAATGTTCAGCACCGGAAACAGCAACAGCGGCAACAGGGCCGTCACCGAAATGGACACGGCTTCGGTAATCCACCAGATGACCATCCAAACGGCCACGGCAATAACCGCGTCGCCCTTTTGCGAGACTATATCAAAAGGCAGGTTGATCAGGATGAAAAAGAAGATGGGGGCGAGAAAAATGCCTATTTTTTTGGTGATGGTCATGGGCGGTTATTGGTGCCTTCTAAACTATGGGATTTTTTTGGAATTTGAAAGTGGCGTTTCGGTGTAACTAGAAAAAGGTGCTGGCCTGCCCTGGGGAAGTATCCGAAACACAACCGTACCGGTTTCCCGTCCGGAATATTCCGTTTTCTCAGTAAACGATAGAGTCTGAAGCGATTGCCGGGAGATTGTAATGGCCGTAATCTACGGTAATCTGTCCTCCTTTTAAGGCTTTGGCATCCGCGGCGTCGATAGGGGTGTCGAACACGAAGACCTTCTGTAACTTTTTGAACTCCGCCAGTTTACGGAAATATGGGGCTTGCAAGTTTGTCCCCGTCAGGTTGATCGATTTGAGGTATTTGGAGGTAGCGGCCAATTTTTCGATTCCCTTTCCGGTAATTTCGGTGTGGTCTAATTTTAGAACGGTCAAATGCGGAAGGTCCGCCAATTTTTCGAACACGGCATCGGATACCTGGGTGCCGCCGAGATCAAGGACGGCAATCTGTATTTTAAGAGGTTCAAAGAGAGCGAAATCCGACTCGGAGAATGAGGGTTTATTTAGACATGATATCTTTAGGAAATTGGTAGCCTTACTGATTTGGTCGACATGGATACCCTGATCTTTAATCCGGTCGATACTGTCTTGGGAGGCCTCGGCGACTTCCACATCGGGATAATCGTTATCCACTTTTTTTGGGAAAAAGGATTGGAACAGCTCTTTTTCAAGTCCACTTTCGCCGATCGTTTCCGCGAACGGGTGTCCCGCGTCCAGCCAGGCCCCGATCAGGGCGATCTCTTCCTTGGAGGGCTGCGTTTTGCCGTCGGGCGGCATGTGGTCGTCATCGTCCAGGGGCAGGTTCATTCGCACGAACAATTCGCTATCGGCAGCATGGTTGGCCACTACGACATCGCCGTTCTCCCCGCCGGTCAAGATCCCCTCTTCGGAGTTCAATAGCAATTCGCCTTTCGTTTTTTTAGGATTGTGGCAGCTTACGCACTTGTTGTTCAATATGGGGTCGATTACATCCTTATATATAAGCGTCTCTTCCCAATTTTCTTCGTTCAGCACAATTTCTTTTTCCTCGAACGTTTCGAATCCCAAGGCAGATTTAACGGAATTGGGCAGTGGTTCCACGAGATAATCTTCGCCATGGGTGATATTGCCCCCCTGGTGGCCGGTAAAGGAGATCAGCATAAAAAATAGGACGGAAAGTACCAAGGTCGGAATGCTATCGAGAAAATCGGATAGGTCTGTTCTTGTCATTCTCTTGCTGCCGGACTTATCGATTTGCTCCTGTTCAATTATTTGGTCTTTAGGAATTTGGTGCTCGAAATTTGCAATTTTTACATCTCTGTCCGTTGAGCCGGTGGATCTTATTTTGAGATACATCACAAAGCAAAATAACGCCGTGGCGATACCCGACCACAGGTGCCATTTTACGGTGTCGAAGCCGTAGCCTTCCCCCAGATATTGTAAATATCCGGTAATACAGGCCAGTGCCGCACTGACTCCCGCCCAAAGATAAATGAGGGCGACTACCTTGGTATGCTGCCCTATTTTTCTGTCGTACCACTGCAACAACAGCCCCAGTATGATAAACCCGATAGGAAGATGCACGATCACAGGGTGCAGGCGGCCTAGAAGTTGTAGAAGGACATCCATGGGGGAAGTTGATAATTTGTTGGGAGGTTGGAATATTTGATTGCTACTGCATTTTGGAACACTACTGATATCCGGCAAGGAATGACCTTCTAACGATTACCGGCCATTCTTTTTTTCAAGGCCCTCATAATAAAAACGTTCGCCTTCCATTGGTCCGCTACCGGAACTTGGGTGTAGGGCAGTGCGGGCAAATAGGTGGGCGGACCGAATTCTGTCGTTATGCTGACCGCCCTGTCAGATTCTTGCCATCTTTTATCGATAATTTTTTCCCAAATATCCAAATGGCGTTTCAGGGCATTATGCCACTCGGGGGCTTCGGGATCGTTGACCTGTGGGCCTTCCGGATGGCCGACACGTGCATGGATGTGGTGCGTGCGATTTATCACCTGCTCCAGATCTTTCTCCTGTTCTTCCAAAAGCGATTCGTGTACGACCATCCAATGACTGATATCGAGGGTCAATCGAAGATTCGGAACCGTCCTTAAGTATTCATTCGTTTCAGGAAGGTTATAACTGAAACGGCCCCGATGGGTCTCGTGGTAGATAGGGATGTCGCTTTCCTTGGCGATCTTGTTCGCAGCATCGATAAAGGCCCTGTTCTGTTCGAAGGTAAAAAAATCGTTTCCGGTGTGGCAGTTGATGGCTACCGGGTTCAAATCGACCAATCGCATCAGATGTTCGATGTACCGCCTTAGACTGGTATCGAAATCCACACTCTTGTCCGTTCCCGCCATATAGATGACCTGAAGACCATGTTCTTGCAAGGCGTCTTTCAGTGCCAATTGGTCTTCCAATTCTTTGGGATACCAGGTCTCGACCCCGTCGTAACCCGCTGCTTTGGTCTTCTCGCAAAAAGCGTCCCACGAAACCTTCCGGCCCCAGTCGGTCTGGAAGAACAGGAGCTGTTTATTTTGTTGGGAGTAGGATGTTAGGGTGGTAAGGAGGATAATCGACAGGATCGGTATTTTCATGGTGTGGTATTATAAGGTATTGATAGCTTATAGTTTAATTCTTGGGGCATTCTTGGTCTTCGTGAACTTGCCCACCGGCTTTTAATTATCTTTAATGCTTGTCCGGGAGAACCCAATCAATCAATTTGAATTAATGATGTCACGTCGAGTACTTCGACTGCGCTCAGTACAGGCAGGCAGTCGAGCCGTTTTGGTTTGACTCTTCGACGGCGCTCAAGGGGATAAAACTCTTTTTGGGCTTCCAAGCGGACATCATCTTATCTTTTAGTTAAGCCAGTATCTCGTTGATTACCAAGCCCTCGACATCGGTCAACCGGAACGGTCTTCCCTGGAAATCGAAGGTGAACTCTTCGTGGTCGAAGCCTAGCAAGTGCAAGATGGTGGCATGTACATCGTGAACGGACACGCGTCCCTCGACGCCCGAGAAACCGATGTCGTCGGTCTGGCCGTGTACCGCGCCCTTCTTGATGCCGCCGCCGGCCATCCACATGGTAAAGGCATCCCCGTGATGGTCCCGGCCCTTGAACCCCATTTCCTTGCCTTCCCGGTTTTCCTGCATGGGCGTACGACCGAATTCGCCGCCCCACACCACCAGGGTGTCGTCCAACAATCCCCGCTGCTTCAGGTCCAGCAGCAGTGCGGTCATGGGCCGATCGATTTCCCGACATTTGTTACGGAGGCCGATGTCCACCGCGGTATCGCGGCCCGTGCCGTGGCTGTCCCATCCCCAATCGAACAGCTGTACGAAGCGCACGCCGTCCTCGACCAGCTTTCTGGCCAAAAGACAGTTGTTGGCAAAGGATTCCTTGCCTGGTTCGACCCCGTACATCTGCTTGATGTTTTCGGGTTCGTCGTTGATGTTCATCACATCCGGTACGGCAATTTGCATCCGATACGCCATTTCGTACTGGTTGATCCGGGCCAAGATCTCGGGATCGGCGTATTTGGCGTATTCCTCTTTGTTGATCTTGTTGATGGCCTCGATCGTGCTTTTTTTCAGATTTCTGGAAATACCGTCGGGATCTTCGATGTACAGTACGGGATCTCCCTTACTTCGGCATTGTACACCCTGGTACACCGAAGGTAAAAAGCCACTGCCCCAGACGCTTTTTCCGGCACTTGGGGCCTTGCCGCCCGAGGTCAATACCACAAAGCCGGGCAGGTTCCGGTTTTCGGAACCCAGGCCGTAGGTCACCCACGAACCGATACTGGGCCGCCCGAGCCGGGGGCTGCCGGTATGCATGAATAATTGCGCCGGACCGTGGTTGAACTGGTCGGTATGTACCGCTTTCAAAAAGGCGACCTCATCGACCACCTTTTTAAAATGGGGCAGGTTGTCCGAGACCCAGTTGCCGGATTCGCCCTCTTGCCTGAATGCTGCCTGTGGCCCCATCAACTTGGGCGTACCACGGATAAAGGCGAACTTTTTTCCGTTCAAAAAGGATTGCGGACACGGCTGGTCGTTCAGTTTTTGCAGCTCGGGCTTGTAATCGAACATTTCCAATTGGGAGGGGGCCCCCGCCATGTGTAGGTAGATGACGTTCTTGACCTTCGGACCGAACGGGGGCGCCAGAGTCGCCAAGGGGTTCAGGTCGCGCTCCGAAAACCCTGACTTTTTTACGGAGGTGCCCGCATCTTTACCAAAATCACCGCATCCGGCAAAGATAGAGCCCAGTGCCAGCCCCCCCGCACCCATCGCACACTGCTTGATAAAATGACGGCGTGTCTTGGCCTCCGCTTCGCGGTGTATTCTTTCCTGTAGCAGTCTCTCTATATCTCTTTTCACTTTTTCTTTCTATTTCACAGTTCTTTCTCTACGTTGACTAACGGCTAACCTCAGGCCTTGCTCAAAAACTCGTCCAAGTTCATAATCGCGTTGGCCACTACGGTCAGCGCGGCCAGTCGGGGATTGGGGCTTTCTTCCAACACAAAGAACTGGCCTTTGATGGCCTCCGTATTCTCGAACTCTGATAGGGACTCTTCGTAGAGTGCCTTCAGGGCCCCCAGTTTCTCGGGGGTGATTTTGGAATAGGTCGCTTTTTCATAGCCCTTGGCGATGATGCCATCGATGTCACCATCGTCGGTCTGGCCCTCGTCCCCTCCATTTCCGTTCGGAAATTTGGCGTTCAAAGGGTTGCCCCCCATAAACTTGGCGAGCGTATAGGCCGCTTCGAGATAGACCGGATCGTTCAGGGTCACCAAGGCCTGTAGCGGGGTGTTGGTGACGGTACGTCGGATGGTGCAGACCTCGCGGCTACCCGCATCGAAGGTGATAAAGGAGGGGTAGGGGCTCGTGCGTTTTAAATAGGTATAGACCGCCCTTCGGTACTTGTCCTCGCCCTCGCTCTCGACCCATGATTCATTGCTATAGACCGATTGCCAGACCCCGTCCGGTTGGGGCGGCATGACTCCGGGACCGTACATCTTATCGCTTAGCAGGCCCGATACGGCCAAGGCCTGATCGCGGATCTGTTCCGCCGAAAGGCGCAGCCGCGGGCCGCGGGCAAGCAGTTCGTTGTTCGGGTCTTTCTGATAGAGCTCGGGATTGTTCCGGGAGCTTTGCCTATAGGTGCCGGACATCACGATATCCTTTATCAGGGCCTTCATGTCCCAATCGTGATCGTTCATAAGCCGCAGCGACAGCCAGTCCAAGAGTTCCGGATGTGAGGGCGGGTCCGATTGCGTGCCCATATCCTCTACCGATGCCACGATGCCGCGACCGAAGAGCTGGTGCCAGACCCTGTTGACAAGGGTACGTGCGGTCAGGGGATTCTTTTTGCTGACGATCCAGTTCGAGAGTCCCAAGCGGTTCCGCTGCCAGTCGGGTTCCCAGGGGTTGAGGCTTTCCGGAACGCCGGGTTCGACCGTATCCTTTTTAATCAACCAGTTGCCCCTTTCAAAGACTTGGGTGGCGCGAGCCATATAGCTGTGGTTCTCCGCCATTATAGGCAGTTCGGGAGTGTCCGCGTTCAGCAGCTCCAGGAAGGTGCCGTTGATGTCGCGATAACCTGGTTTTGATTTTCCCGGGATATCCTCCAAAAATGCGAACCATGTGATAAAACTGGTGGATACCTGTTTTCCGATCCGGTCGTTGTTCGTCTCGAGGTAGAGGTCGATGATTTCATCGGTCCTTTTAAAGGGTATTTTCCGGATCGTATTGCCGTTGGTCTTGTCTATCGTAAATTGTGCCAGGATTTCGCCCTCCTCGTTGTTTTTTCGGATGGTCATTCGGGTACCGTCGATACCTGCCCGGTACTTCATATACATAAAACCGGCCCCTCTGGTGTAGACGTTCCTCAAGGTGCACGAGCCATCGTCCCACAGGGCCAGGTATTTGGTGTCGGCCAGTTCCCCATTGGTGAAATCCTCGGCATTATGGGCCAGATACTTGGGCTCGTTGAACCTTAGAAAATCCTCATAGACCCCGGCGACTTTCTCCGAACCGTATTTTTGGACCCAAGAGTTCACCCGCGCCACTTTTTTCTGCTGTACGCTGTCGTAAAAGCGGATATTGGGACTTTCGTCCGGGGTATCCTCGTCCCTTGAATTGTTGAAAAAGGCCATGGCCTTGTAATATTCCTCGTGCTTGAAGGGGTCATAGGTATGGCTGTGGCATTGCACACATTCCATCGTGGTACTCTGCCATACGGAGAAGGTCGTATTGACCCGGTCTATGACACTGGCCACCCGGAACTCCTCGTCCTCGGTCCCGCCCTCGTCGTTGTTCATCGTATTTCTATGGAAGGCGGTGGCGATCAACTGGTCCGTGGTCGGATCGGGAAGTAGGTCGCCCGCCAATTGCTCCGTGGTAAACCGGTCGTAGGACATGTTCTGGTTGAAGGCCTGGATTAACCAATCGCGATAGCGCCACATGCTCCGACCGCTATCTTTTTCATAGCCTTTGGTGTCCGCATACCGGGCCAGGTCGAGCCACCAACTGGCCCATTTCTCGCCGTAGTCCTTTCGGGCCAATAGGGTATCGACCATGGATTCGTAGGACAGATCGCCCTCGGTGAACGTATCGAATAGTTTTTGATCGGGCGGCAATCCGGTTATATCCAGGGCCAATCTCCGGGCGATGATGTTCTTTTCAGCGGGAGGATTGGGCCGCAGCTTTTCGTTAAGAAGCCGTGTAAGGATAAAATTGTCGATGTCGTTTCGGACAAAGTGGGATGGGATGGCTGGGCCCGATCCGCCCTCTGGAGATAATCCAGCTTGCTGCGAAGATTCCATATTGGATGAAATCGGGGGCACCTCAACCTTGTCGGGAAGCGAATAGGCCCAATGCTGTCCCCATTCGGCCCCTTGGTCGATCCAACGGGTCAGCAGGTCGATCTCCTCCTCGGACAGCGGAGGTTTTTCATAGGGCATCCGGAGCTCGGGGTCGGTTTCGTGTACCCGTCTTATGAGCTCGCTCCCCGACGCATCCCCCGGTATAATTGCCGGTTTGCCGGATTCGTTGATCGCAAAGGCGTCTTCCTCGAACAAAAGGCTAAAATCCCCGCTCTTTTTTACGCCGCCGTGGCAGGTGATGCATTTGCTGTTTAGAATTGGCTTGATCTGGGTACTGAAATCGACCGGGTCGGAATTCCCGCAGGACTGCAAAAACAATGTCACAACAATCAATAGGCTTGCCGTGAGAATTTCTAGACCCTTGCGGATGAAAGTGTACATAGCGGTCAAGATACACAATTTTCTGATTCTCGATTGCAATAAGAATTACCTATGTAAAAATAACGAGTTTTGAGCAGGTGTAAAATGGTCGATTTAATCGGTCTTGCCAAAACGAACCGGGTGCCATTGAAATCTCATTTGATAGGCAAATTTCTTTGAGAACCAGACTCAAAAAGAACCTTCCTAAAAAAATCCTATCCTATCATTTCTACCCTTTTATCAGAGCCATCGACCACAACTTTGGTCAGACCATGCCTCGCCAAGCCTTTCATCGCCTTGTTCCATTTTTTGTTACTGAGGCCTGCTTGGGCTTTAAGGTCGTTGAGGTCCATGCTACCGGCAGGTTTTAGAAGGCCTAGAACGATTTTCTCTTCCTCGGTTAGATCCAAGGGTTTTTTCTCCGGCCGCATCTGGGGAAAGAACAGCACCTCCTGTATCGAGGCATTATCGGTCATTAACATCACCAAGCGATCGATACCGATACCGATGCCCGCCGTGGGGGGCATACCGTATTCGAGGGCCCGGATAAAATCCTGATCGATGAACATGGCCTCGTCGTCTCCTTTTTCGGAAAGCTTCAGCTGCTCCTCAAAGCGCTCGCGCTGATCGATGGGGTCGTTGAGCTCGGAATAGGCGTTGGCGATTTCCTTGCCGTTGGCGAAAAGCTCGAATCGCTCCGTCAGGGACGGGTTCGTACGATGTTCTTTGGTCAGCGGACTCATCTCTTTAGGATAATCGGTTATAAATGTGGGCTGCACGTAATGTGCCTCGCATTTCTCTCCGAAGATTTCATCGATCAGCTTACCGACGCCCATGGTTTCGTCCACTTCGATGCCGAGCTCTTTGGCCGTTTGCCGAAGTTCGTTTTCGTCCATGCCGGCGAGATCGATTCCTGTATGTATTTTGATGGCTTCCAAGATGGGAACGCGGGGGTAGGGCGCCTTAAACTCGATTTCTTTATCGCCCACAGGCACCCGAGTACTTCCGGTAGCCTCCAGGGCCACTTTTTCCAAGAGTTTTTCGGTGGTGTCCATCATCCATTTGTAATCCTTGTAGGCCACATAGAGCTCTATCATTGTGAACTCGGGATTGTGGGTGCGGTCCATGCCCTCGTTGCGGAAAGCCTTCGCAAATTCATAGACTCCGTCAAAGCCGCCAACGATCAAACGTTTTAAATAGAGCTCGTTCGCTATCCGCAGATAAAGGGGTACGTTCAGCGCATTGTGATGGGTCAAAAACGGGCGTGCCGCCGCGCCACCGGGTATAGGCTGTAAAATGGGCGTTTCGACCTCTACGTAGCCTAAATTATTGTAAAATTGACGGATGCTGTTGATGATTTTCGTCCGCTTAATAAAAGTTTCCTTTACTTTAGGATTTACCACAAGGTCGACGTAGCGCTGTCGGTAGCGTTGCTCGGGGTCGTTGAACTCGTCGAATACCTTGCCTTCCGCATCCTTTTTCGGAAGGGGTAGCGGACGCAACGATTTGCTCAGCATGCTGAACTTTTTGACCATCACGGTCTTTTCGCCGACCCGGGTCGTAAAAAGTTCGCCCTCGATACCGATGATATCCCCAATATCCAACAGCTTTTTATAGACATCGTTATATAATGACTTATCCTCACCTGGACAGATTTCATCACGATTGAAATAGACCTGAATACGGCCTTCACTGTCCTGCAGTTCGGCGAACGAGGCTTTCCCTTGGATGCGACGGGACATCAAACGTCCGGCAACGGTGACTTTCTTCCCTTCCTCATAGTTCTCTTTAATACTTTTGGAAGTGGCATTTATGGGGTATAGTTCGGCTGGATACGGGTCGATATCCATGTTGCGCAATTTGTTCAATTTATCCCTTCTGATGGTTTCTTGTTCCGAGAGTTGCATGTGGTGGATTTTAATGGGAGCAAATATAATGGAATAATGTAGCAATTTGTCTAGTTGGTAATAGTTTGATCAGAAGCCGTGACCCGTTCTTGCCCCTTGTTCTTTTCGTCTTTTCTCCTTAATCCTTCACCCGTCAATTTTTTGACTGAATTTGTAACGATCAGCCTCTTAATTCGTCTTATTATTGTACCCGCCCAGACCGGATGGATACATCATCAATCAAAAAAATCAGCATAAAATGAGTTTGATACGCGTATTGCTCGCCATTCTTTTTCCACCTCTTGCCGTCCTTGGTAAGGGCTGTGGGTCTTTTATTATCGTTTTTATTCTAACGCTCTGCGGATGGGTGCCGGGAGTCATAGCCGCTTTGGTTATACTGAACAATCCGAGTTAGACTTTGTATTTTTGTAGGATGAACAAACAGGTCTTCATTCAAGATTTGGGATACAGGGATTACCGACAGACTTGGATCTACCAAGAACAGCTTTTCCAAAGTACCTTGGACATTAAAATCAAGAACCGGCGTGAAGGTGCAAATCTGGAAACCCCCAACCACTTGCTTTTCGTCGAGCACCCCCACGTCTTTACCTTGGGGAAAAGCGGAAACCTCGACAACCTACTGGTAAATGAGGCCGAGCTGGCCGCCAAGAACGCTAAATTCTATAAAATCAATAGGGGAGGGGACATCACCTACCACGGTCCGGGACAGGTCGTGGGGTATCCGATCCTCGATCTCGACAACTTTTTTACCGACATCCATAAGTACCTGCGACTTCTGGAGGAAACCGTTATCCTGACCTTGGCGGATTATGGTTTGAAAGCCGAGCGCTCCGCGGGCGAGACCGGGGTCTGGCTCGATGTCGGCACCCCTTTTGCGCGGAAAATCTGTGCTATGGGAATCCGCGCCAGCCGCTGGGTCACCATGCACGGGTTTGCATTGAATGTCAATACCGATCTCGGATTTTTTGATTTAATGGTGCCCTGTGGGATTAAGGGCAAGGCGGTTACCTCGTTAAATGTTGAATTGGGGAAACCGAGTGTAGATATGGGAGAAGTGAAACACAAACTGCTGCGACATTTCGGGATGCTATTCGAAGCTGAAATTCTTCTTCAGCAAGAGCGGACCGCAATTAAAAAAACCAAAGTCTAGCGCCTCCTCGGTTCTCCAATACTTCAAAACGAACTTAGTGTTTTGAGGTTTCGCCACATTGATAAACTCCGTCAACGCCATGCTGCTCATCAAAGTTGGGCTTTCGACCTTCGACCGGTCCCGTGAAGAAAAATTTGAGATTTGACGATTTTTACTTCCAGTTCGAACTATAATGTCAAAGCCATCTGCTCCGGCAACTGCCGAAAACTTCTTCTATGGTAGGGGGAAAGTCCGTACTCCCGGATGGCCTCACGGTGTTCTTTGGTCGGATACCCCTTGTTCTTCTTCCAGTTGTACACCGGATATTTCTCGTGGAGTTCGGCCATGTAGGCATCCCGATGGGTCTTAGCGAGCACGGAGGCTGCTGCAATGCTCATGTATTTGCTGTCCCCTTTAACGATGCATTCATACGGAATTTCTCTATAAGGACGGAATTTATTTCCATCTACGATAACGAATTTTGGGAAAATAGTCAATCGGTCGATGGCTTGGTGCATGGCGAGGATAGCCGCATTGAGAATATTGATTTCATCGATTTTTTCAGGATGGATATGGGCGACCCCGAACCCGGCGCATCCCGTTTCGATTAACGGTCTAAGAATAGTACGATTGTTATGGGAAAGCAATTTTGAATCATTGAGCATGTCGTTGGCAAAACCTTCCGGCAAAATGACCGCTGCGGCGGTTACCGGTCCTGCCAAACAACCCCGCCCGGCCTCATCGGTGCCGGCTTCCCCAAGCATGGTGGTGTGATATTTCTTAAGCATAGAAGGTAGCGTTCGCGACAAAATTATCGTTTAATCTGAATAACATCATGGAAACCTTTTGAATAATCCTTATTTATTATGCCTGCATAGTAAATTAATCGTAAAAACGCCTGTTTTTTTAACAAATCGACCCTGGCTTTGTTATATTTTTTTGTTTTGTTAACGGAAATTTAAGATTTTTGCGGGGCTAATTCAAAAATCTACTTAAATGAGACAGAAATCCAAATGGATCATAGCATCTGTATTGATGTTGTGTGTGGGCTTTACCTATGCCCAGGAGAAAACGGTTACTGGTAAAGTGACCGACCAGAACGAGTTGCCGTTACCAGGGGTTTCCGTGGTTGTGACAGGCACGACGACCGGAACCCAGACCGATTTTGATGGCAACTATTCCATCGATGTCGAAGAAGGCCAAACCCTTCGATTCAGTTATATTGGTCAGGCCACCGTAGAACGAACGGTAGGCGAAGACGATACGATAAATGTCCAGATGCAAGAAGATACGCAGGCTCTGGAAGAGGTGGTGGTCATTGCATACGGTCAACAAAGTAGAGAAAAACTGGTACAAAGTGTTTCTACGGTCAGCAATGAGAACATTCGTGATATTCCAGCCGTTTCACCACAGGAATTACTTCAGGGTCAGGCCTCTGGTGTTCAGGTGGTTAATTCCTCGGGTATTCTAGGCGCGGCGCCAGTTATCAAAATTAGGGGGGTTGCCTCGATTTCATCAGGGGGCCGACCTCTTTTTGTTGTCGATGGGGTTCCATTGAACGATCAGGTGGTAACCGAAGCCCAAGGAGGTCAGGGACTAAATCCATTGGCCGATATCAACCCTAATGATATCGAATCTTTTTCGGTTCTAAAAGATGCGGCGGCGACTGCCGTATATGGTTCTAGAGGTTCTAACGGTGTGGTATTGATTACCACTAAATCCGGTAGAAAAAATCAGGACACCAAGGTTACATTGGAACTCAATACTTCCTGGTCTAAAAGTACGGATGTTTTTGAGATGATGAACGCCGATCAGTTTAGAAACTATCTTGTCGAAAATGGTACTGGTGCGGCTGTGACCGATTTTCCACAAGGTTCTTTCGATTGGCCTTCTAATGTTGTAAGAACGGGACTCTCAAGCGACCTCAATGTAGGCGTGACCGGGGGTAGCGAAAAAACCACTTTCTTCTTAGGCCTTACCCATAAAGATCAACAGGGTTTTATTATTGGAAATAATTTGAACAGATTAAGCGGAAGGTTCAACTTGGCCCACGACGTAAGTGATAAAATGAGGGTCGGCGTCAATCTTGGTGTTTCGGAAACCAGAAACGATAGGGTTGGAGCGGAAAATTCTACCTTTGCACCCATGACTTCGGCGTTCCTCCAACAACCATGGGTGGAACCTTTCGATGAAAATGGAGATTACGTAAATACAGGGTTTATTGCCAACGTAATTGCAATAGAAGATCTGGATATAACCGATGCCAATAGTTTTAGAACCACCGGTAACATATACGGGGAATTCGACATCGTCGATAATCTTACTTTTAGAACGGATTTCGGTATTGATCGCGTCACATTAGAAGAATTTAGTAGATCATTTGAAATAAATTCTCCGGATGGTTTTGCTGAAGATATCGTCAACCAACAGAATAAATACATCTTTACCAACACCTTGAATTATAACAAGACGTTTGCCGGTGTTCATGATTTGAGTGCTGTAGCGGGAATGTCTTACGAACAGACCGAGGTGCGGAATATCGAGGTGGACGCGACCGGGTTTTTATCGGATCAGCAAATAAATACTATCTCTGCCTCAACACCGGGTACTACCAATAATGAGGTGACCGGAAGCAGATTGGTAGGTTATTTTGGCAGGGCCAACTATTCTTTTGATAATAGATATATTCTTGAAGGCTCGGTCAGAAGAGATGGTTCTTCACGTTTTGGTGCTAATAACAAGTACGGAACATTTTGGGCAGTTGGTGGCGCATGGCTGTTGTCCAGTGAAGCGTTTATGGAGAATGCAGATTGGATCAATACGCTTAAAATACGAGGAAATTATGGTACTTCAGGTAACGATAGAATTGGGGATTTTGCTGCTTTGGAGCGCTTTGAGGGCGATGTAGTATCAAACTATAACGGTGCTTCAGGGCTAAGACAACTTGGGGCGGGTAACCCCGACTTGCAATGGGAAAGGTCTGAATCATACGATATAGGTTTCGAAGCGGCATTTATGGAAAATCGAGTCCGACTAAATGTGGATTACTATAACAAGAAAACAACTGATTTGATTTTGGAAGTGCCCATACCCCAAACTAACGGAGGACTGAACTTTATCATTGACAACGTGGGCGAAATGGAAAACCGTGGCTTCGATGTGGACCTATCTGCGGATATAATCAGAGGGGAAGACTTTAGTTGGACGTCTTCATTGAATGTAGGTATCAACAAAAATGAAGTGCTTTCACTTCCGGGAGCCAATTTAGACGATCAGGGGAGAAGGTTTATTTCAGCCACGACGGTACAACGGGCAGTCGAAGGCTCTTCGGTAAACAGCTTTTATCTTGTTCGCTATAAAGGGGTTGATCCCCAGACCGGCGATGCGGAATGGCTTGATATTGACGGGAATCCAACAACTACCCCGACTTCGGCCGATAGGGTGCTCGCCGGTGATGCCAATCCGGATTTTGTCGGCGGATTTAGAAATAGCTTGAGATATAAGGATTTTGACCTTAATTTTTTCTTCAATTTCAGTTACGGGAATGATATCTACGTATCCGGTCTCCGATTTACCGATAATCCGGCCAGTACCTTTAATAACAGAACGGCCTTGTTGGATGTATGGAGAAATCCGGGAGATAACGCATATGTTCCCTCCTTTGACAGTCCAACCTTTGATACCTTCGCCCAAAGATCAACCCTGCAGCTAAGGGATGGATCGTTTGCGAGGTTGAAAAATATTACGCTAGGATATACCATACCGGCTAGATATGCCGATCAGTTCGGAATAATAAAAGGTGTCAGACTCTACGCTACCGCCAACAACGTCTTTACTATAAAAGCCGATGATTTGGAAGGAATTGACCCGGAAGTAACGGATTCTATCGACAACGGAAGACAGGGAGAGACCTTTTTTACCGCACCTCAATCAAGGACCTACCTTTTAGGTCTTAGACTAACATTTTAAAAAAAAAAGAGATGAAACATACAATTTTAACCATAGCATCAGTGCTGGGCCTTGTGGTCCTATCCTGTGATAGCCAATTGGACCTTGCCCCCGAAGATAGGCTTACGCAAGAGGTAGCTTTCTCGAACAAGACTACTGCACTTGGAGTATTGACCGGGGTTTATAGTGCGGCACAACAAGACGATGTTCTAAATGGAACATGGCAATTAGCTGGAGACTGGCAATCGGATAATATCGACTTTGTGGGATCTTTTCCAACGTTCAACGAAGTAAAGAACTATTCCACTCTAGCCGATAATACTTCAATCAGTGCCCTGTGGGACGATAGCTACGAAACTATTGGCACAGCCAACTTGGTCATTAAAAACGTTCCCTTAGTGGATGATCCCGAGTTTACCGAGTCTGAAAGAAATAACGCCATTGCACAAGCGAAGTTTATGAGGGCGTTAATTTACTTCAACCTATCCAACTGGTATTCGCAACCAATTCAGGTTTCAGGGGGAACTACACCGGCTGTTCCTTTGGTCTTGGAGCCTTTCGAACTGGGTGAGCCTGACTTTCCTTCTCGGGCTACCTTGAACGAAGTGCAGGCACAAATAGAACAAGATTTGTTGGACGCTATACCCAGTTTGGACGATACGGATAAAAGTAAAGCCACAAAAGGTGCGGCCCATGCTCTTTTGGCAAGACTTTATCTGTATCAGGATAAATTTGGTCCGGCCGCTGATTACGCCAACCGAGCTATCCAGAATGCTGCGTACGAGCTTGCGCCCGATTACCAGTTCTTCAATTCCTTGGACAACGAATTCTATTTCACCCTTGTTAATACCGCCGCAGATGGCCAGGATAGCAATGAAGGCTTTTCTGGGCTTACCAATCCAACTCCAGACGGTAGGGGCGATGCACCATACTCCGATAATTTGTTGGCCGCATTCGCGGAAGAGGCGGGAGATCTTCGATTTTCTGCTCTCACACAAATAGGAGCCGATGCCTTGGGAACAGAACGTGAATTTACAAGTAAATTTCCCGATGGGGTTACCAACACCGACAACGCTCCCGTGTTGAGGGTTACCGAAATGTATTTAACCAGGGCCGAGGCAAATTTAAGGGGGGGCACCGCTATCGGTGATACTCCCGTTAACGATATCAATGCATTGAGGCAGCGTGCCGGTTTGACAGATCTGGCTAGTGTTGATTTGGATCAGATTCTTACCGAAAGAAGAAAAGAATTGGCATTTGAAGGCCATAGAAGAATGGACCTGCTTCGAAACGAAATGAACCTAAGGCGTGAGGGAATGCCAAAAGTATCCGAGTCGGCTCCCGGTCAGGACAAGGTCATTTTTCCGATTCCTGTTAATGAATTGGACTTGAATGAAAATCTAGTTCAGAATCCCGGATACTAAACCATCGGAAATAACTTTACCAAACCCCTACCAATTCGGCGGGGGTTTTTTGATGGCAAAACTTTTGCATTTAGTTAGCAACAAAAAAATTAACTTTGCCCGCGAGGTGGTTTTCCGGCTTTAAGGAAAATGGCCCTGTAAACCTTTTCGGGATTTCTCGTGTTGTCGCAACCGTTTCGGCATGTTGCGGGCCCGTTATAATTTTTGTTGGAATTTGGAATTTGGAATTTGGAGTTTGAAATTTGAAACCGGGACCCGAGCCATCGAAGGGCGGTCGCGAGGCATCCTCGGGGCATGTGTTCCTGAAATTGGCTCTTGGAAGGACTATTTGCCCATCCTTGCCCTTTTCCTAAGCTTTCCGATTTTGGCCCAGGAAGATTCCATTCCCCCGTCGCGAACAACGGATTCCGTTCCATCGATTCGTGTCAAGGATACGTCCGCGGTCAAGAACAAGCTTCCGATCTTGATCCGCGAAGATACTATCCCATCCGCTCAAAAGGCGGATTCATCCCTCGTAAACCAAAAGGTTCCATTGACCATCCCAAAAGATTCCGTTCCATCCTATAAAAAAATGGATGTCCCCTTGTTGGGCATCAGTGATTTGCCATCGGTTCGCGGAGACTCCCTTCGCCAACTTCAAGCGCAGGCCGGGTCCGCCTCTAAAAAAAGAAGACGGAAATTTCCTAGGGAAAAAATAATATCTCCCGAAGCGATTACTATTAGGGACTACAAGATTATTTCGTATGCCCGCGATACCACCTATCTCGACACTACCCTGACCATCCAAAAGGAATTTAAGTATAATTATCTGAGGCGCGATAATTTTGAGCTTATGCCATTTGCCAACGTGGGGCAACCCTATAACAAATTGGGCGTCGATCTACAGGCAGATGTCTTTTATCCGAAGTTGGGTGCGACCGCATTGAATTACAATTATATGGAAGTCCGGGATATTGACTACTACAATGTAGCCACCCCGATGAGCGATCTTTTCTTCAAGACTACCTTTGAGGAGGGGCAGCTGTTGGATGCGACCTTGACTTTTAATACCTCTCCGCGGTTGAACTTTTCACTGGCCTACAAAGGTTTTCGATCTTTGGGCAAATACCTTTCCGATCAGGCCGAATCAGGAAATTTCCGTACCACCACAAATTATGGCACTAGAAATGGAAGATATCGAATACGGGCCCATATCGCCGCCCAGGATATCGAAACCCAAGCAAACGGGGGTCTGATCAATAAAGAAGAGCAGTTCGAAGCGGGCGATCCCGAGTTCAATGAGCGCAACAAGGTCGATGTTCGATTCAATGATGCCGATAACAAGATTTTGGGGAAGCGTTATTATTTCGACCATTCGTATAAGCTGCTGAAGCGAAATCAAGATTCGAGCCTCGTCGAAAAAACATCATTGGGAATCGGGCATGTTTTCAATTATGAGACCAAATATTACACCTTTGGCCAATCCCAACAGAGTTTCTATTTTGGCGATCGATTGGTGCCGGCCATTGAAGATAAGGCCAGATTGAAGACCATGTACAACCAGGTCAATGTCGAGTTTTATAACGCTACCTTGGGCAGGTTGCAAGGAAATCTTTCCGCCTATGACTACAATTACTTTTTTAACAGCATTCTGATTACCGAAGACGGTAGACGCATTCCGAACCGGCTAAAGGGAACCGAAATAGCCATCGGAGCCCAGTACGAAAAAAAGATTCGGGGCCTTGAGCTTGAAGGGGAGGTCAAGTATAATGTATCCGGTAAACTTGGGGGCGACCTGTTGAAGGCATCCGTCGGATATCGATTGAACGATGGGTTCGAGATAAGCGCATCGGCCCATGCTTCTACCCGTATGCCGAACTTTAATTATTTGTTGTATCAAAGTGATTATACGGAATACAACTGGTCGAACCTTGACAGCTTCGATAAGGAGCAGGTGTGTGGTCTAGGGTTTGCTATGGGCTCCGATATTTGGGGAGACCTGACACTCGATTATACGACCGTCGACAATTACTCTTATTTTGGTACCGATCCGAATTTCGTGCCAGGGGAAGGCGTCCAGACTTCGATTGTGAAGCCCTATCAAGAAGACAACGTAATTAACCATACGAAGCTTACCTATACAAAAGAATTCCGGTTGGGGAAATTCGCACTCCACAATACCTTAATGTACCAGAATGTATCGCAGAACGAAGAGGTGCTGAACCTGCCCGAACTGGTGACCCGGAATACCTTATACTTTTCTTCGGATGTTTTTAAAAAGGCCATGTTCCTGCAGACGGGTATCACGTTCAAATATTTTACCGCGTATACTATGGATGCCTATAATCCGCTTTTGGGAGAGTTCTATATCCAGAACGAAGAAAAGCTCGGGGCATTTCCTATGCTCGATTTCTTCATCAACGCCAAAGTGCAGCAAACTAGGATATATCTTAAGGCCGAACATTTTAATACCTTTTTTGGGGAAACCAAGAATTATTACGCCGCGCCGAATTACCCGTACCGGGATTTTGTAATCCGGTTCGGTCTGGTCTGGAACTTTTTTTCATAATATTTTCTGCCCTATGTTCTTGGTAAGCTATTGAAGGATATAGGGTTATGGAATGGCCCTCAAGTTTGGATGAAATTTTGGGCGAATTTTTAGAAAATTTTTTCTGTTAGGGGTTGTGCAAACTAAAAAACCCTCTTATATTTGCACCCGCTTTGAGAGACACAGGAGGAACATTCGGTTCTTTCGGGGCGGATTTGAGATAGGAAGTTCATTGACATACTGTGGAGACAATACAGAACGACCCCTGGCCGAAAGGCCCGGGGAAGGAACCATATAATATCCGGGCCGTTTTTTCATTTGCGGTCCGGGACAGAGAATTTTAGGAACGATGAGGAGCGACGGGCCCGGTTCGGGCTCTTCGGTCGGCGGTGCGCGAATACATTTAACGCACAACGATGAAGAGTTTGATCCTGGCTCAGGATGAACGCTAGCGGCAGGCCTAACACATGCAAGTCGAGGGGCAGCGATCTGTGCTTGCACAGAGTCGGCGACCGGCGCACGGGTGAGCACCGCGTATGGAACCTGCCCGCTACCGGGGAATAGCCCGGGGAAACCCGGATTAATGCCCCATACGGGCGCCTTGCGGCATCGCATCGCGCCCAAAGCCTTCGGGCGGTAGCGGATGGCCATGCGTACCATTAGCTTGCAGGTAGGGTAACGGCCTACCTGGGCTACGATGGTTAGGGGCCCTGAGAGGGGGGTCCCCCACACTGGTACTGAGACACGGACCAGACTCCTACGGGAGGCAGCAGTGAGGAATATTGGACAATGGGCGCAAGCCTGATCCAGCCATGCCGCGTGCGGGAAGAAGGCCCTATGGGTCGTAAACCGCTTTTACATGGGAAGAACCGGCGCCACGTGTGGCGCCTTGACGGTACCATGGGAATAAGGACCGGCTAACTCCGTGCCAGCAGCCGCGGTAATACGGAGGGTCCGAGCGTTATCCGGAATTATTGGGTTTAAAGGGTCCGTAGGCGGGCCGTTAAGTCAGGGGTGAAAGTCTGCGGCTCAACCGTAGAAATGCCCTTGATACTGGCGGTCTTGAATTATGGCGGAGTGGGCGGAATATGTAGTGTAGCGGTGAAATGCATAGATATTACATAGAACACCGATCGCGAAGGCAGCTCACTAGCCGTATATTGACGCTGATGGACGAAAGCGTGGGGAGCGAACGGGATTAGATACCCCGGTAGTCCACGCCGTAAACGATGGATACTAGCTGTCCGGGCCCTTGAGGTCTGGGCGGCCCAGCGAAAGTGATAAGTATCCCACCTGGGGAGTACGTTCGCAAGAATGAAACTCAAAGGAATTGACGGGGGCCCGCACAAGCGGTGGAGCATGTGGTTTAATTCGATGATACGCGAGGAACCTTACCAGGGCTTAAATGCATTATGACAGGCGTGGAGACACGTTTTCCTTCGGGCATTTTGCAAGGTGCTGCATGGTTGTCGTCAGCTCGTGCCGTGAGGTGTCAGGTTAAGTCCTATAACGAGCGCAACCCCTACCGCTAGTTGCCAGCATGTCATGATGGGGACTCTAGCGGGACTGCCGGTGCAAACCGCGAGGAAGGTGGGGACGACGTCAAATCATCACGGCCCTTACGTCCTGGGCCACACACGTGCTACAATGGCCGGTACAGCGGGAAGCCACGCAGCGATGCGGAGCGGATCCACAAAACCGGTCACAGTTCGGATCGGGGTCTGCAACCCGACCCCGTGAAGCTGGAATCGCTAGTAATCGGATATCAGCCATGATCCGGTGAATACGTTCCCGGGCCTTGTACACACCGCCCGTCAAGCCATGGAAGCCGGGAGTGCCTGAAGTCCGTCACCGCAAGGAGCGGCCTAGGGCAAGATCGGTAACTAGGGCTAAGTCGTAACAAGGTAGCCGTACCGGAAGGTGCGGCTGGAACACCTCCTTTCTAGAGCTTTCCCCCCGAGCGCGGGGGGAGGGGCGCAGTCCGCCCCGAGGGGCCCGTCCGCGGCCCGTCGCGCCCTCATTTTTCTTTTTTTTTCTGTTTCATTGCCGGTTCCCCCGTAACGAGAGGAACGCGTCTCCATGGTATTACGTTATATAGCGGGGCCTGGCGTCCCGGGCGCGGCCTGCGCGAGCACGGCCACCATGCGCCGCAAAGGCCACGGAGTCTCATAGCTCAGCTGGTTAGAGCGCTACACTGATAATGTAGAGGTCGGCAGTTCGAGTCTGCCTGAGACTACGCAAGGAATGTACGGGGTGCCGTTCACGGCGCGCGGTACGAGGTTCTTTACAATAAGGTATTGGAAATTCTAGGGGTCGGGCGGTAGTTGTACTAACTACTAACTACTATGTACTAACTACTAGTATATGGGGGATTAGCTCAGCTGGCTAGAGCGCCTGCCTTGCACGCAGGAGGTCATCGGTTCGACTCCGATATTCTCCACAGGCCCCAACGGGCAAAAGGTTCATTGACATATTGGGACAGGGCGCACCTGCCTTGCGGCAGGTGCGCATACTGAAAGCAAGAAACACGAATTTTAAGTAAAGAGTACTAGAGCAAGAACACGCATACGTCTTCCGCGGGCCTGGCCCGCGGGAGGCCCAAAAGGTGGCGACAAGCCAGATAAGGGCGTATGGGGGATGCCTAGGCTCCCAGAGGCGACGAAGGACGCGATAAGCTGCGAAAATCCGCGGGGATCGGCACATACGATATGATCCGCGGGTGTCCGAATGGGGCAACCCGCCGTGCTGAAGGCACGGCACCGTGCAAACGGGGCTAACCCGGCGAACTGAAACATCTAAGTAGCCGGAGGAAGAGAAAACAAGAGTGATTCCGGTAGTAGCGGCGAGCGAAACCGGAGGAGTCCAAACCGGACATGTCTCGGCATGTCCGGGGTTGTAGGACCGCGATATCCGATCAGAGACGAACTAGAGCCCGTTGGAAAGCGGGGCCGAAGACGGTGACAGCCCGGTATAGGCAAGTCAGCTGTAAGGTAGCGGTATCCTGAGTAGTGCGGGGCACGTGAAACCCTGCATGAACCCGGCGGGACCATCCGCCAAGACTAAATACTCCTGGGAGACCGATAGTGTACCAGTACCGTGAGGGAAAGGTGAAAAGAACCCCGAACAGGGGAGTGAAACAGATCCTGAAACCGTACGCCTACAAGCGGTCGGAGCCCTTCGGGGTGACGGCGTGCCTTTTGCATAATGAGCCTACGAGTTACTTTCACCGGCAAGGTTAAGCCCTTCAGGGGCGGAGCCGCAGCGAAAGCGAGTCCTAACAGGGCGCCTGAGTCGGTGGCAGTAGACGCGAAACCGTGCGATCTACCCATGGGCAGGGTGAAGCAGTGGTAACACACTGTGGAGGCCCGAACCCGTTGACGTTGAAAAGTCTTGGGATGACCTGTGGGTAGGGGTGAAAGGCCAATCAAGCTCGGAAATAGCTCGTACTCCCCGAAATGCATTTAGGTGCAGCGTGTTATTAGTTTTATAGAGGTAGAGCTACTGATTGGATGCGGGGGCTTCACCGCCTACCAATTCCCGACAAACTCCGAATGCTATAAAACGATGTAACGCAGTGAGGGCATGGGTGCTAAGGTCCATGTCCGAGAGGGAAAGAACCCGGACCATCGGCTAAGGTCCCCAAATATATGCTAAGTTGAACAAACGCGGTAGGACTGCATTGACAGCCAGGATGTTGGCTTGGAAGCAGCCATTCATTTAAAGAGTGCGTAACAGCTCACTGGTCGAGCGGTCCCGCATGGATAATGATCGGGCATAAGCATATTACCGAAGCCATGGCCTTGTAGACTCGGTCTACAAGGGGTAGGGGAGCATCGAGACGGCGCGGAAGCCGCACCTGCGAGGGGCGGTGGAGCGGTCTCGAACGAAAATGT